>CAZFIV010000025.1:0-76733 GCA_964519665.1 uncultured Myxococcales bacterium | reverse complement strand
GCGCCAGCACGGAATCGCGAATGAACTCGAGCGTTTGAGGCGCAGCCTCGCTAATCGTTATGAGATCGTCATGACGGGCAGGTTTCGGCTCCGTCCGCTCGCAACCGTAGCGTCTTCAGGTAGGGCAGGCACCATCCGGCGTCGCCGCGGTTGGGTTCTCCCGGCCACTCCCCTTGAATCCAACACGATACCCGATAGCGACCCGCTGGTGTTTCGAGGACCCCGTCGAGGACCGCTTCGGGCCCCCCGCTGCCCCCCGAAACCCGGCTGGTTCCAAACATCAGCTTTCCGGCTGGAACGCCGACCTCTCGGTCGTAGGGAAACGACGGGAGTCCATCGGCCCCGTTGTAGATGGAGATCGTCGGGCTGCTACGCCGACCGGGCGCCAGCTGCAGCCGGGCCACCGCATCGCTCGCGGGGGGAGGCCGATTCTCGGCTCCGATGGGCAGATCGATCGAGAAGGCTTGCCCGGCGACGGTAAAAGCAACCGGGCTGTGCCAGCTTGCGGCCCGCTGCTCGCGGTCCGAACAGGCGACCGACGACGTCATCAGAACGATCAGGACTATCGAAATTAGGCTTGCGGCCCGAAGAGACATCGTCAGCGACGATACGGCGAATCGTTCAGGGCAACAAGCCAATGCTCCGTAGAACTGCGCACCGGTGCGGGCGAAGGTCGCCCACGTCGGACGAGAACCTATCGTAGGCCGCCTTCGGATCAGTCGACATCCAACCCCGTCCGTGTCACCGGTGGCGATACGCGCGCGCCGACCACCGTCCGACGTGCCCACGAGACCGACCGACATGGCCGACCCCCTCAAATCCGACACGACCACGACGAGCTCTGGCGGCACCGTGGGCTCCGTCCACTCGGAAGCGCCCTCGGCCCTGATCACCAACGACGCGGTCGTGTTGGGGCTGCTGCTCGTCATCTTGGCGGTCATCTTCTGGACCTCGAGCAGCCGACATCCAGCCCTGCAGCGCTTCTACCGCGTCGTCCCGATGTTGCTGCTGTGTTATTTCGTGCCGTCGTTGCTCACGACCTTCGGGGTCGTCGACGGCGAACACTCGAACCTCTACTTCGTGGCGTCACGCTACCTTCTGCCCGCTTCTTTGGTTTTGTTGACGCTCAGCGTCGACCTCCGAGAAATCGCCCGACTCGGCTACAAGCCGGTGGTCATGTTCTTGGCGGGCACGACCGGGGTCATCATCGGAGGCCCGTTGGCCATCCTCATCACGGCCCTCGTCAACCCCGAGTTGGTGGGGGGCACCGGCCCCGAAGCGGTCTGGAAGGGCATGGCGACCATCGCCGGGAGCTGGATCGGGGGAGGAGCGAACCAGGCCGCGATGTTCGAAATCTTTTCGCCCAGCAACGCGCTCTACTCCGTGATGATCACCATCGACGTGATCGTCGCCGAGATCTGGATGGCTTTTCTGTTACTCGGCATCGGCCAGCGCCACCTCATCAACCGTTGGTTGAAGGCCGACGCCAGCTCGGTCGACCAGCTTCGCGATAAGATGGAGGCCTTCAGCATCAGCATTCGCCGCGTTCCCACGACGACCGACCTGATGGTGATCGCCGGCGTCGCCTTCGGAGCCACCGCGGTGTCGCACGCGAGCGCGGACGCGCTGGCCCCGTTCATCAAAGCGCATGCGCCTTACCTGGAGCGATTCAGCCTGACCAAAGAGTTCTTTTGGTTGGTGGTCATCGCGACGACCCTCGGGGTCGGGCTCTCGTTCTCTCCGCTCAAACGACTCGAGGGGGCCGGCGCTTCGAAGGTCGGAAGCGTGTTTATCTTCATCTTGGTCGCCACGATCGGGATGAAGATGAACATCCTCGCCATTTTCAGATACCCGGGCCTGTTCGTGGTCGGCGCGATCTGGATGTCGATCCACATCGCCACCCTATTCTTCGCCGCGTTTCTGATCCGAGCGCCGTACTTCTTCGTGGCCGTGGGCAGTAAGGCCAATATCGGGGGGGCCGCGTCCGCTCCGGTTCTTGCGGCCGCCTTTCACCCTTCGCTAGCCCCGGTCGGGGTACTGTTGGCGGTGCTTGGCTATGTGTTGGGAACCTACGGAGCCTGGGTTTGCGCGTTGCTTATGCAGGCGTCGGCGCCTTGACCCGTGAGGCTGGCGACCTAGTGTCCCGGGGGCGGATAGACGGGTCATTTTCGCCGGCCCTCTCCGCCGACGTTCGTCGCGCGGCCTTCGGCCGCCCTCAAGGGGCTCCTCGGTTTCAGGGGGCGACCCTGCGCCCTGCGGAGCGCAACGAACGTCGCCGAAGATGACTCGACGAATTCTGACCCGTACTTCCCAACCGGGACACTAGTGTCCCGGGGGCGGATAGACGGTTTCGCGAGCTGAGTTGAAGGTGATGGGGTGATAGTTGGGGGCCGCCTTCTTCAAGATGCGCTGGGCGTGGGCGCGGCCCCAGTCGCCTTCATTCATAAGGGTCTCGAGGATGGGCACGACGAACTTTCGTCGCCCCATTCGGGTCAAGAAACCCTCGGCGGCATTGACCGCCTCCGGGTAGCGGTTCGCGAGCGCCAGCTGGAGCCAAGCGAACAAGACTTCGCTGTTGCCCCGAGTCGTGAGGCCGAACGCCTGGTCGAGGGCTTCCAGACGCGCTCGGGGCATGCTTCGCGGAAGCGTAGCCAAGAAGTGCAGCTGCTCTTGGGTCGACCACGACTCGAAGGGCACGTCGGAGGCCTTGCCCGAAGTCATGAATCGAGCCGCGGCCTGTTCGACCTTCGCGAAGGCGTCGGACTGGCGAACTTCGACGTTCGAAGGTACGCCCACCTGATAGAGCCAGGCCTGTAGCTGCAGCTTGTCTTCGAGAGCCACATCTCCTTTGAAGAGATGCTCGCGCAGGTCTTCGGCCACTCGCTCGGTGGTCATCGGCCGGAACGCGAATCGATCGAAATAGCCCTTGATCCACGCGTCGAAGCGCTCCCGTCCCACCTCCGCTTCAACGGTACGAAGAAAGTGCGCGCCTTTCTCGTACGCGATCTGGGATAGCCCGTCGTCAGGGTCGCGACCCGTGAGGTCGAGCTTCAATCGAGTATCGGGAGAGTCCGGGCCCAACGCTTCGAGTTCTTTTTGTAGGTCGCTCCAGCCCAAACGGGCGAGCATATCGGCCCGCGCCGCGCCGTAGATCGCTTCCATGATCCGGTTCTCGATGTAGGTGGTGAAGCCTTCGTTCACCCAGATGTCGTCCCAGGTCGCGTTGGTGACGAGGTTGCCGGACCAGCTGTGGGCCAGCTCGTGCGCGATGAGCGAGACCAGCGACCGGTCGCCCGCGAGCATAGTCGGCGTGAGAAAGGTCAGGCGCGGATTCTCCATGCCGCCGAACGGGAACGATGGCGGCAGGACCAGCATGTCATAGCGCTCCCATCGGTACGGGCCGTACAGGCGCTCCGCAGCGACGATCATGGCCTCGGTATCCGCGAGCTCCGACGCGGCCAGGTCGAGCAGGACCGGTTCGGCATAGACCCCCGTCCGCGGGCCGAGGGGGCGAAAAGCGAGATCACCGATGCCGAGCGCGATCAGATACGGGGGGATGGGCTGTTCCATTCGAAAGCGAAACGCCCGGCGGCCATCGCCGGTCGCCTCCCCCTTCGGCGTCAGCATCTTGGCGCTCATGACGGCCGTCAGAGGCCGAGGCACGGTGATGCGGGCCGAATAGGTCTGACGAATCCCGGGACTGTCCTGCGTGGGTATCCACGAGCGCGTCAGGATCGATTGCCCCTGGGTAAACATGAAGGGATGTTGTCGCCCGGCCGTGAGCTGGGGAGCGAGCCACTGCAACGCCCGCGCCCGGCGGCCGGTCGAGTAGGTCACGATGAACCGCCGCACGCCCGGGCGGAGGGGCACGATGAGGGGCGTCCCGAGCCGGGGGTCGGGCTGACCGAGGCGATAAGGAACCTCCGTGAGGTCCTGGTCCTCGACCTTCTCGATATCGAGCCCGTACGTATCGAGGATCAGTGACTTCGCGCCCGGGACGGCGGTAACGTGGAGGGTCGCCGTGCCCGACAGTCGTTGTGCCTCGAAATCCGCTTCCAAGTCCAAGTCGACATGGGTCACCCTCGCCTCTTCGGGTCGAGCCGCGGAGTGAGGGTCGCGGACGATGATCGGCGCCGAAGGGGCGGTGGCGACGGTGTCCGGGGCCGAAGTCGCACCGCCCAACTCGGCCGTCCTCGGCCCAGCGCAGGCGACCAAGCCGGTCGCGAGAAAGAACCACACCGGCTGGGTCGGGCAAGGGCGCAAACGTACGTACATCCGGCGCACGTAGCTTCGCGACGGAGGGGCCGTCAACTCCTGGATGCCTTCTCGGTTCTCGATTGGCGGCCCCCAGCCGGGCAGGGTAACGACAGGGGTCGAAACCATGGCAGAGAAGAAGGCTCAAACGTTTCGCGCCAATGTCGGCATCGTCGTGGTCAACGACCGCGGTGAGGCCCTCGCGCTCGAGCGGTGGCCGAAAGGCTCGGGCAGGTGGCAGATGCCGCAGGGCGGGATCGACGAAGGTGAGGAACCCGGCGAGGCCTGGCGGCGAGAGCTTCACGAAGAGACGGGCCTCGGAGAGGCCGATTTCGAGTTCCTCGGCGAACATCCCGATTGGCTGGTCTACGAACTCCCGCCCGACAAGCGTTCGCCGCGGGTCGGACGCGGGCAGGCCCAGAAATGGTACTTCGTCCGCATCCGGCCCGGAGCCGAGATTCGCTTCGACCCGGAGCCCGGCTACTACGCGCCGGAGTTCGCCGACGCGAAGTGGATGCCTCTCGACGCGCTCGCCGAATCCACCTGGGAGGTCCGCCGCCCCACCTATCGAAAGCTGGCGGCTCGGCTCCGAGAACTCCTAGCTTCGACTTAGACCTACGTCCGAAAGGATCATTTGGGGGTCAACCACCGAAAACGGGGGCGCCAAATCGCCAACGCAATGTTGAGAACACATACACCCAGGATGATCCATACGCCGTTCTGCTCCTTCTCGAGCAGGCCGTTGAGCTCCTGCGCGACTTCGTGGTTCCCGGCCGCCACTTCCGCGGAGAGTCGGGCGGCAGCCTGGGCCGGGCCCTGAACCGACATCAGGGTGCCCTCCAACACCAATGTGGTCATCGCTGCCTTCATCCAAGCCCACGGCGCGTTGTGATAGGGCCGGTGAATAACGAGCGCCAGAATCCCACTCCCCAGCACGACGACCAGGGAGGGCAACAGCAGCCACTCGGACACCGCGAGGATGCTGAGCCTAACGGTGACGTAGGCGTCCGGCGACAGATCGTCGATCGTCAGGGCCATGATGAGCTGGACCGCCAGAGCGCCCATGAAGGCGACGGTGGCCATCTCATGCAGAAACTTCATCAACCGCTTCATTTCACTTCGCTCCTACGCCGGAAAGCTCCCCAAGTTTCATCGCACCAACCGCCGGACGGGGGCAGAACTTTTCGCATGACCTCGCGTATCGAAGCCGCACAAACCACGCCCTCGCCGCAATGTTCGGGGTAATCAAGACGGTCGATCGCCGGTAGGCCGCAGGTATCCCGTACCATGCGGCCGTGAATCAACCGCGAGCTCCCAGGCCGACCACCGGCCCCTCGACGCTGCTTCCCCCCACCCCTGAACCGCCAGACCGGACGCCCGAGCGACCAATCAGCCGTTCGTCGACGTCCACCGTCCGCCAACAGCCGGCGTCCTTTCGTCCGCGAAGCCGTGACCGCAACCGCGTCTTCGTCCTGGACGGAGGGGAAGAAAAGTACGTGGACGCCACCGCTTTGCTCGCCCGACACCGCGCCGACGGAGTGATTCGAATCCATGCGTCGGACCACGCACGACTGCCCGCCCACCAGCGAGTCCTCAGTCACTTCAACCTGCAACGGAGCGGGCACCGAGTGGGCCGCTTGTACTTGCTGCCCAAGATCGTTCGTTCGGGATACCTGCGCGCCAACGGAGATGAGCAACTTCCGTTGCTCGATTTCACGGACTGCCGCCGGGCCCGATGCATCGAAGCCGGCGAGCACTTGTCTTACGACGATCTCACCGATGACCACTTGAGAGACTCGTTCCCGCACCTTCGAACAGTCGAAGCCCTTCAAAACGCGATCTTGGAGCGGTATCGGACGAGCATGCCCGACCTCTCCGATGCCGAAATCATCGCCATGGGGGTGGGCCATACCCGCCTGCGGCTCGAATGACCGCCATGCCCAGGCGGGTCGCCGGCCCCCTTTTGGCCGCCGATGTCGCGGTTTGTCGTGCCTGATCCTACAGCCTGAGCCTACGATACCGCGGAAAATCGGGCGCGAGCGACCAGCCTGAGGCCCCCATGAGAACTCGTCTTCGTGGGCTGAATTCCGTCGGCGTTTCGATTACGACGACGCCAGCGATGACTGCACCGATCAAGCTCTCGGTCCCGGGCACCGAAGTACCGGGGATGACGATTTCCCAGGTTCTCGGATCGCGCCAACGTTCGACTGACGAGGCGCTCGGCCGATCCCTTTCCCTCATCGGACCGGACCTCCTCCAAGTCAAACGGTTCGTCGCCCTCAGTCCCAGCACGCGCGGCGAACTGCAGACCACGGTTTCGACTCAGGTCGATGAGCAGACGATCGTCGGTTTGGAGGCCGAAGAGGGGGTGACCGTCTGGATGCGGGGCGACGCCTTCGCCGCGACGGTGCGGCGCCTCCACCCGGCTGCGCCCGACGACCGCGACGATATCGACATCACCACCTTCCTGTTCCCGGAGGGCCCCACCCGGGGCGGCCGAGGTGCAACCGCCTGGTCGTCCTGGGTCGAGCTGTCGATGAAGGAGGATTCGCTCTCGAGCCTCGCCTACGACACGCTGCAAGGTGAGTTGGCAGGCCGGTTGACCGAGACGGCGATCGATCAACTGGAGAAGGTGAGCGGATTCTCGGCGTCGGTCTACGGCGCCCGGGCGCTCATGCGGGTGTTCGAGGACCGATTGATCCGGCGCCCCGGCCTCTATGCGTGGCCGGACCCGACGGTCGCCGAGCTCGACGCCGAACCCGTGCCCGCCGTCGAGCTGGCCGACCTGGCGCGCGAGCAGACCCCCCTGTTGATCTTCATCCACGGTACCGCGTCGAACACGCTCGGCAGCTTTGGCGCGGTCACCGGACCGGCAGACGAGGCCCACTGGCAGACTCTCGTCGACCGTTTTGGCCGCCACATCTACGCGTACGAGCATCCCACGCTGTCACAGAGCCCGGTCGACAACGCGGTCGACCTTCTGGAGACGCTACCGGTCGGCGCTCTCGTCAACCTGGTGACATACTCGCGGGGAGGCCTGGTCGGAGACCTTCTTTCGGTCCACGAGATCACGGACGAGCTCATCGACCGCTACATCGACCTGCGCCGGATCACGATCGACATCGACGATGATGATCCCGGTACGCAGGTGGCTAAAGACGTACTGAAGACCGCCTACCTCGAAGAAGAACGGCAGAAACTGGGGCGCCTTCAAGCGCTCAAGAAAGAGAAGCAGATCGTCGTTCAGCGGTACGTTCGCGTCGCCTGCCCCGCTCAAGGTACGCGGCTGTTGTCGAGCAATCTGGATGTCTTCGTATCCAACCTCCTGTCGCTGATGCGCAAGACGCTCTCATTCGTCGGTTCTTTCGCGCTCGACCTGGTCGTGGGCGTGCTCGAGCGGGTCGTGCTCGAAATCGTGAGCAAGCGCCTCGACCCGACCCTCATCCCCGGCCTCGAAGCGATGACCGTCCAGTCTGCGTTGAGCCATTTACTGGCCCAGGCTCGTCGACAACCGAACGTCGACCTGCTGGTCGTCGCCGGCGATACCGAAGGCGGTTCGATCTTCAAACGCATCATCCTCGCATTCACGGATTGGGCCTTCTTCGAGAACCTGGACAATGATCTGGTCGTCGACACCGAGTCCATGTTGGCCGGCCTCGCTCAACAGGCGCCCGCCTGGCACGTCATCGACCAAAACAAGGACGTCGACCACTTCACGTACTTCGCCAACCCCACGACCGCGGTGCCCATCGTCAGGTGGTTGACGCAACCCGAGTTGCCCAAGAGCGAGGTCGAGCCGATCCGACCGCCGCCGGTCGAGCGCACTCCGATTCGTCGTGGGGCCACCCGAGACCCGTTCGACCACCGCCCGATCGTGGTCTTTCTGCCAGGCCTCATGGGCAGCCACCTGGAGGTCAAAGACCACCCCGTACTCCCACCCGGCGATGGAGACCGGGTTTGGCTGGACTACCTCGATCTGATGAGGGGCGGGCTGAGCAACATCACCGTCGACAGCCCCAACATCTATCCGGAGGCCGTCCTCGATGATTATTACGGGGACTTCATCGCGTTCCTATCCGAGGACTACGAGGTCCACACGTTTCCGTACGACTGGCGACGCCCCATCGAAGAGTCGGCCGATAAGTTGAAGCGGACCCTGACCGACGAGCTCATCGCGAAGAACCACGGACGAAAGATCTATCTGCTCGCCCATAGCATGGGAGGCCTAGTCGCACGGACGCTCATTGCGAGGCATCCAACGGTTTGGAACCACCTCGTGCGCGATCACGACACGCGGTTGACGATGCTCGGCACTCCGAATCACGGTTCTCACCTCGCGGTCGAAACCCTGCTCGGAAAGGGAAGCACCATTCGCAAGATCGCACGGCTCGACCTCGCCCACGACATGCAGGCGATCCTCGACATCGTGGGCGCCTATCCGGGTCTTCTGCAGCTGCTGCCCCGTCCCGGCTTCAAGGATGCCGGTCCGACCTACGGCGACGGGTACCACCACGAAAACGCCTGGCAAGCGCTGGCCGAGTACAACACCGACGCCTGGAGCCCGTTCGATCGGACCGCAGCTCGACCGACCGAAGCTTCATTGTCGCAGGCTCGCGAGCTCTGGGCCACCCTTCACGAGGGCCCTTCCAAGCCCAAGGAGATCGAGCCCTTCGAGCGGGTGTCGTACATCTTTGGGCAGTCCTACAAGACGCCCTGCGGCATCGAACGACACGACGACCAACTCGTCATGGTCGGCACCTATATGGGCGACGGGACAGTCACCTGGGCATCGGGCCGGATGTCGTGGCTTCCGGAGGAGCGGTACTGGTATCTTCCCGTCTCCCACGGTGATCTGACTCGAACGCCCGAGTACTTCGCGGGCATCGCCGAGCTCATGCGGCACGGCCGCTCGTCGAGCCTGCCTCGCCTGCCCGCGGTGCGCGGCGCGGAGGCCACGACGTTTCGGTATCTGCCGCCGCCCGAACCATTCCCGACCAAAGAACAACTCGAGAGCAGCATCATGGGCCGGGAGCGTAAACGCCGGTCGAGTTCGCGTTACACCTTAAAAGTACAGGTCCGGGCGATGGACGTCCTCGACGCCGCGATCCCCTTGCTCGTCGGACACTACCAAGGCGACCCGATCAGCGGCGTCGAGTCGCGGATCGACACCTATCTGCTGCAGGGTGCATTGCGGCGCCGATCTCGGGTCGGGCAGTATCCAGGACGGCTCGGCACCTCCGAGGTCGTGCTCATGCCGCGCACCGCTCAAGACAAAGCTAACTTGACCGGCCGCGGCGCCATCGTGGTCGGCCTCGGAACCATGGGCGACCTCAGCGCACCCGACGTCACGCTGGCCGTCCGTACCGGCGTGTTGGACTATCTGTTCCGCCTCGAAATGGACGACGACGCGCTCGACGGGCCCGCGTCGCGCTCGGCTTCGATCCACATCGCGAGCCTGCTACTCGGCTTCAATTCCACCGCCCGTATCTCGATCGATGACTCGGTCACCGCGATCGTGACCGGTGTGTGCCAGGCCAACCGTGAGTACCGCAACATGAACGGCAAGCGGAGAGTCGAGAGCCTCTCGTTCGTCGAAGTCTTCATCGACTCGGCGGTCTCGGCCGCGCACGCCGTACGAGCGCTTCCGGATCGCCTGGCTAGCAGCGACGTCTACGAGGATGTTCGTTTTAACGTCGAGACTCCTTTTTATCGACGACCGAGCGCAAGACGTCGTCTTCGAACCGAAGCCCGGCTCGAGTACTGGCCCCGGATCGTCGTTCAGCGGGACGCGACGGATGACGATGTGATTCGGTTCCTGTACCTGTCTCAGCGGGCGCGCGCCGATGAACGGTACAAGCCGCGTCAAATGCGGGTCGTCAAGGCGCTGGTCAATGACGCCGTCCATCAGCCCAAGTACGACGCCCAGCTCTGCCGAAGCCTGTTCGACCTGCTCATTCCACGCGACTTCAAGCCCGTGGCTCGAAACCTACCCCGGGTCGTGATCGCCGTCGATGATTTCGCGGCCGACCTCCCGTGGGAGCTCATGCAGGCGGACGACGAGCCCACCGCGCTGCGCACCAATATCGTTCGCCAACTCATCTCGAACTACGACCGGCCGAACCTGCCGCTCGCCGTGGGTCGGAGCGCGTTCGTGGTCGCCGCCCCGTCCATCGACGGCCATCAAAAGGTGTTCGACGACTTCACGCCCACCCCGCTGCCGGGTGCCGAAGTCGAAGGCAAGATGATCGCCGAGATACTGAGGAGCGAAGCCAAGTCGAGCGGCCTACTCTATCAGGTCGACTACGCACCGCCCCACAGCACCTTCAAAGAAGTGTTTCGCGACCTGTACCGCGGGCATCGCATCTTGGCCATCGCCGCGCACGGGGTGTTCGAGCAGCCGGACCGGAACGGCGACTTGAAGACCGGGATCCTGCTATCCGACGGCGTCGTGCTGACCGCGAACGAGCTCGCCGATCTCGAAGAGATGCCCGAGCTGGTGTTCCTCAACTGCTGTCACCTAGGCCGAATGGACGCGACGTTTGACAACAGCGAGGCCAATACCGGCGATCCCGAACGTAAGGCGCCGGCGGACCAAGCCGGTGGCCAGCCGCGGACGCGATTGGACCGCCCTCACCACTTCGCAGCCAGCGTCAGTCGCGAGTTGATCGCGTCGGGGGTTCGATGCGTCATCGCGGCTGGCTGGGCGGTCGAGGACCGCGCCGCCCAGACCTTTGCGGTCACCTTCTTCCAGAGCCTCATGCGGGGCGCGACCTTCGCCGAGTCGGTCCGGCGGGCCCGGGTACGGACCTATCATCGGCATCCGGGATCCAATACGTGGGGCGCCTATCAAGCCTACGGCGACCCCGACTTCATCCTCGAACCACGCCTCGACCTCGGGCAACCGGCCCCCGGACCGTTCGTCGCTCGCGAAGAGCTGGTCGCCGAGCTCGACCGTCTTCGCGACGAGCTCGGACGTCGGTCCCGCACCGACCGTCCGCTGGAGTACGCCCGCCAGTTCATCGCCGCCGCCCGCGAATCGGCACCGTCGGATTGGTTCGAGCACCCCGATGTCCTCGTCGCGATCGGGCAGGTCTACGCCGACCGAGGCTTGCCCGGGTTTGAGGAGGCGCAGAAATTCCTGACGGAAGCCCTGCAGGCCGGGGACGAAAGGGACTCGGCTAAGCTGCTCGTCATCGAAAAGCTGGCCAACCTGGAGGCACGATCCGCGGAGACGTTGAGTGAAGGTGAGGCCGGTGCCCACGAAAAGGTCGAGCCGCTGGCGCTCGTGAACACCGCGATCAACCGCCTGGTCCACCTGCTCGAGGCAACCCGGTCAATCTCGTCGGTGGACGCTACGCGCACCAATCCCGAACGGCTTGCGGTCCTCGCCAGCGCCTACAAGCGGCGGGCGGTCATTCGATTGCGGCTGCTGGACCGAGTGACGGATCCCGACGATTCGCCCGCCGAACCGGCAGCGCCGACGCGCTCCTCCCGTCCGAGTGGGGCGGGCTCGCCGGAGCGGTTGGCGGCCGTCGAAGCGGCGCGAGAAGACCTCAAGAAGGCCCGGGACCTCTATCAGGAGGCGAGCGGCGACCCTCAAGAGAAGGACTTCCGCCCGTATCAAATGATCAACTGGTTGCAGTTGGAGGCCCTGCTGGTCTTGCCGACGATCGCGCCCAACAACCCTCGGGCTCGGCTCGCGAAAGACGTCGCCACTCGGGCCGGCCACCGGTACGCCGAGACCTTTGATTTTTGGGAGGCCGTCGACGTCGCGAATGCCTACCTCGCCGCGTCGATGTTCGGCAATGACCTCGACCCCGATGACATCGTCGGGCGGTATGTCCAGGTGACCAATCGAATCTCGAAAACTGCATTGCAGTTCGACTCGGTTATCCGACAGATCCGGATTCTCGCGACCCTGGCCCATGGCATCGGGCGCGTCAACCTGAGCGAAGGCTTGAGCCAGGTCGCCAACCAGCTCGACGCGCACGCGAGAGAGGACATAAGGCAGCCGTCGTCATAACCGCGCCGTCGCCGCGTCCTGGCGCTACGGCGCCGCAGCCGCGGCGCAGCCACGAACACCGGACAGGATCGAAGGTTGGGCATGGGTGCAACTCGCCTGGACCGTCTTCTTTCGAAGGTCGTGACCGCATCCCATGATTCTTTTCGCTCTTTGCACCGCGCGGGCGCGCCGCTGGTCATGCCCAATCCCTGGGATTCGGGGTCGGCCCGCATCCTCGAAGCGGCCGGATTCCTAGAGCGCCGGGTTCGCGTTGACCCTCGGCCGTCCCGATGACCGAGTCACCCGGGACGAGACCCTCGGGCACGCCCGCGCCATCGTCGACGCGGTCGAGGTGCCGGTGTCCGCTGACCTCGAAAACGGCTTTGGCCCCCGGCCCGAAGACGCGGCCGAGACCATTCGCCTCGCCGGCGAAGCGGGCCTGGCCGGAGGGTCCATCGAGGATGCATCGGCACTGGAGGCCCGTCCGTTGCTCAGCGACGGGCGTTTCGACGGCCTCCAGGCCGACCGAGACACCATGCGGGCGGTCGCCCAACCTTTGCGCTAATCCCTTATTCACCAGCCTCGTCCACCCCTGCCCCGAAGGCCGCGGTTTGTGCGGAGCACGGCCGTGCGCTACGTTCCAGTCAAAGCCGGGGACGCACCCGGTCCACCGCGAGACCCTGAGTTTGCCCAAGGTGAGTCCAGCGTGACCGATATATTCATGACCTACGCCGCCCGAGAACGGTCCCGAGTCGAGCCTCTGGCTCGCACTTTGGCGTCGTTCGACCTGGATGTCCGGTTCGAGGGCCGCTCTTCGCTCAAGACCAGCCTCGACGACCTCGGACGCGAGAAGCTGAACGCCGCCAAAGCCGTCCTGGTTTGCTGGACCCCGGCCGCGGTCAAGGACCCCTTGGTACACGCCGAAGCCACCGTCGGATGGGAGCGGCAGGTGCTGGTCGCGGTCATGCTCGAACCGGCGTCGGTTCCCGAAGCGCTCCTGGCCGTCCCGCCCGTCGACCTCAGGGATTGGACGGGCGCCTACGACCATCCCGGCTTCATCCCGCTGCTCGAGCAACTCCAAACGCGCCTAGGGCGGCCGGACCTAACGTCGAGGGCGCGAAACCAAAGCCCCGGCTCGGCTCAGGCGCCCGCGGCTCCACCATCCTTCGCGAGCCGGAGCGGCGCCTTCGTATCGGCGCCCCCGGCCGCCCCGATCGATGACACCGCCGACCGAACGGCCTTCGACCGACAGGTCGAAACCACCCGGGCCGCCTTCCGCCTGCAGCAGGGGGAGCGTGAAGCAGCGTTCGAGCAACGGCTCGCCGACCTGCAGGCCCGCTTCGAACAGTGGCTGGTCGCTCGAAGGACCGGCCGCGGCCAGCCGCCCCCTCCCCCGCACACCGCCCTGTTCGAACCGGTCGCCCGGGGTGATGGTGGGTTCGCTCCGCCCATCCATCCGTACCATCCGTACCCGGTTTCAGAGCCCGGCTTCCCTTCGCCCGCCGCCGCGACGTCGACGGCCGGCTTTCCGGCCCCGCCGGGGGCCTCCGAGGCGCCGAGCGCGAGCGGGCCGCGCCCCTCCGGAGCGCCGTCGGCAGGCGGCTTTCAAGCACCTGCGGGACTCGGGCAGCCCCCATACGGTCCGGTTACGGAGGCCGCCGAGCCCCGGTCTTCCCGGAGAACGCTGATCGTCGTCGCGAGCGGAGCCGCCGGCGCTGTCGTCGCCGGAGGCGGCCTTTGGGCCTTGTGGACGGCCGCCGAAGATACCGAGCGCCGGGTAGAGCCCGGAACCCGGCTGAGCGACGATAGACCGTACACCTACGATGAGCCGGCCCCCACCTACGAAGACCCGCCGGCGGCGTACGAGGCGCCTCCGCCCCCGCCCACGGTCTACAGCTGTGGTGAGCCCGTCGACCGCACGTCGGTTCGCCTCCGAACCATTCTGCAGTACGTCGAAGAGTCCCCCCATGGCGGCAAAAACTGCCGGGTCTGCCTTCAGTACGTCCGTCGATCCGGTCAACCGTGCGGGAACTGCCGGCTCTTCAGCGGACCGGTGCAGCCCGGGGGCTACTGCCTGAGTTGGGCTCGGCAGGTCTGACTCGAGGACGAGGCTAGCCGGTATACGACTCATTTGGCCGAGGGAGGACTTCCTTCGCCGCCGCACTGTCCTTAACGTCCAGCCATGGATGACCATGGGCTGAAGCAGAGGATCTTCGACCACCCCGACGACCGGGAAGCGCTGGCCGTGTATGCCGACGTCTTGCTTCAACAGGGCGACCCTCGAGGCGAGCTCATTCAATTCGAGCTGGCGCTCGAGGACCCGTCGCGCTCCCCAGAAGATCGCGCTCAGCTCACCCACGAACGGGAAGCGTTGATCGATACGCACGGGCGAGCCTGGGTCGGGCCCCTCGCGCCGTTCCTGTTCGACCATCAACCCAAACACCGATACCACTCGGGCTACCTTCACCAGTTCAAGAACGGCTACCTTTACTCGATCGATGCCCATGAACTCGAAGCCGAATTCATCGAAGCGTTGGTGACCTCTCCAGAGACCCCAGACCTGACCCGCCTGCGCCTACTTTATGTCGGGTACGAGGAAGAAGAGGTGCTCACCGGGCTCGGGAAGGCTCCGCTTCGCAACCTTCGGTTCTTTCAGCTCGGCGATGACGACGACCAGTGCCACACCTCGGGTGAAACGGTCATGGAGGCGGTCAGCGCCATGCCTCGGATCGAGCACCTGCACTTTTACGCGCACCGGATCGACACCGAAGACCTGTTCAGCCGAGACTTGCCTCACCTCAAGAGCCTGTACGCCCACCACGGTTATTCGTTCCCGGTCGAACGATTGGCGGCGAACCCGTCTTTGAAGAATCTGGAGGCCATCAGCTTCTTTCCCCACGCACTGGAACCCGACGACGACGAGGCGTACCTTCGGCTCGAACATATCGAGGCGATCGCGGCCTCCACCCAGTTGCCCAACCTTCGTCGCCTGGAGTTTCGGATCTGCTCGATGGGCGACGCCGGCATCGAGGCGATCTGCCGGTCGGACCTCCTCGAACGCCTGGAAGTCCTCGACCTCACATACGGCGAGATCACCGACCACGGCGCAAAACAGCTTGCGGCGACGCCGGCCGCGCGAACATTGCGCCGACTCGTCCTCGACTACAACCAACTGACCGCGGAAGGCATAACCGCGCTCGAAGCGCTCGAATTGCCCGAACTGTCGGCTCAAGAGCAGTTCTCCGACCTCGAGGACGACGGCCTTCCCGAATATCTGTGGCATGGAGACATCGAGTAGCCTCCTTGCGACTCATCAACGTCACGAATCCCGGCTCGAAGCGCGCGAAGTGCTTTCACGACGAGGTGAACACCGTCGAGGGGCGCGACCGAATCGACATCGTCGAAGTCGCCTGGGCCGACATCATCGATGCCCGGGGCCGTCTCGAAGCCCTCTCGGTCTTCGAGGCGCCAGCTGCCGTTCGGTTCGGATCTCCCGGTGGCGACGATAGCGTGGGTCGGGCCTTGCTCCGCCTCGCCGCAGAACTGGATCCCAACCCATTCGACGTTTCCGCGGCGGAGGCCGACTATCTTCCGTCCGAGATTCGCCCCCACGCGCAGCTGCACGCCGGACTCCGGTGGCTGACCGAGGTCCTGTCGACGGCGCTGGATGCTCGGCCCGATCTGAACCCGTGGACGCCGCCGAAAGCCATCGCCACCATGCTCGACAAGCAAGCGACCCGGCTCGAGCTGCAAGATCTCGGCATTCCGACCCCGGACGGGCTCGACGTCACATCGGCCGAAGAGATCGACATGATTCGGTATCTCCGAGGTTGGCGTAAGTGGTTCGTCAAGCTTCGGTTCGGATCGTGCGGATCCGGAATCGCTCGGTTGACCGACACCCCCGACGACATCCGGGGACTGACATCGGTGGGCATTCGCGAAGGTCGATACGTCGACATCGGGCGTCTTCGGCCACTCAACAACCGAGGTGAAGTCGAAGCGACGGTCACCTGGCTCGCCGAGCAAGGAGCGGTCCTCGAGCCGGCCATCGAGTTGGCTCGCGTCGACGGTTTGCGACTGGACCTCCGGGTGGTAGTGATTCGAAACGGCCCCGCCATTCCGATCTTTCGGCAGAGTCGCCACCCGATCACCAACCTATTCTTGGGCGGACGGCGGGCCGACCTCGCGTCGAGCCGCCAAGCGGTCGGACAGCGCCGATATCTCGACGCCCTCGACCTCGCCCGCGCCGCCGCCGAGTCGACCGGTGCCCACGTCGTCGGCGTCGACGTCCTGTTCGACGCCGAGGGCGGCG
The DNA here is from genome assembly GCA_964519665.1 of uncultured Myxococcales bacterium. Lineage (GTDB taxonomy): Bacteria > Myxococcota > Kuafuiibacteriia > Kuafuiibacteriales > Kuafuiibacteriaceae > JANQQN01. The sequence continues at coordinate 60,165 of CAZFIV010000025.1, read as the reverse complement.
GGGTGTACGTGCTCGAACTAAATCCGTTCGGCGACTTCTTTCCGGGCTGGACCGACGACCGTGGTCAAAGCATCGCGGCGCTGGCGCTTCAGGCCTGGCGTTCGTAAAGGCTACTCAATGTACCTTGCCCTGCGTACAAAGCTCGAGCGCGCCGAGCGAATCGTCGGGGCGACGACCTGGCCGTCCAACGGGGTCTCGCCCGCCTCGGAATGAGCCGATAGCGCCTCTGCTCGCGCGAGGCGGCGGCCGGGTCGCGGCGCGCTCAGCTGCCGGCCAAGAGCCCCGAAACGGCGTCGGCGTCGGCAGCGATCCGATCCAAGTGCTCGTTCGTCAGCCCCAGTTTAGTGAGCAGCTTCTCCCGTTCCGCAGGTTCGAGCCTCGGTTCCGGGGTCAGCGGGGTTCCATGCTTTCCATCGACGTTCAACCCATAACCGAGGCCCGTCGCGACATCGTTTGCCAGAGCCACCATCCCGGCCAGGGGCGGCGATGGTTGATCGGTCGGTCGCTGGTGGTGGACCGCCATGACCAAAGACAGCTCGGGCGGCAGATCCCAGGTTCGAAGCATCAGCGAGGAGGCCTGCTCATGGACGGACAGGACAGCCGGCCACACCTCGGCCACCGGCAGCGCAGGGGCGCCGCGCGCGCGCTCCGCCAGCGCGATCAGGGCGCCCGAGATTCCGATGTCGTGCAGCAGGCCGCACAGAAACGCAAATTCCGTCTCGAAAGACGTGTAGCGTCCGATGATCCGACAAAGGTGGGCCACGGCGACCGAGTGCCGCTGCAAGCGCTCCATCACCTTTGCGTACGGCTTGCACCTGAACACCTTGGCGTCGAGCGCGACCTGCACCACCAGGTCCCGGACGGTCCGGAGCCCCAGCCTCACCATGGCTTGCTGAATCGAGGCGATCTTGTAGCGACCGGCATGGACCGGCGATTGCGCCAATCGCAGCACCTGGGCGGTGATGAGCGGATCCTGCTCCAACACCTTGGTCAGGGTGCCTACCGCAACATCGGGCCGATGAAAGAGGTTGAGCACGTCGACGGCGACCGCGGGCAGCGTCGGTGGCCGGTACCGAGGACTGCTGAAGGTCTCCAGCAACCGGTTCCGGACCCCGTGCGCATCGATCGGCGGCGGCCGGGGCGCCCCGAGCACGATGAGGCTTCGAGGATCGCTTATTCTCCCGCCCACTCTCCGCTAATTCGGCCGACCGGTCAGGGACTTGAACCAACCGAGCTGGCTCTTTCAACTTCCGCGAGGCGGTCCTCCAGATACCGGCGCTCGACGTCGTTGCACGACAGCGCCAACGCCCGTCGATAGGCCCCGGCGGCTTCGAGCCACCGGCGAGCTCTCCGCAGCAGGTCGGCCTGGGCCGCGTGGTACATGTGATAATCCGCCAATGCGTCGGACAGGCGGTCGAGCTCGGCCAGACCCACCTCCGGCCCGTCGCACATCGCGACCGCCACCGCGTGATTGAGGGCCACGACCGGCGTCGGCGACCGAGCGTAAAGGCGCGCGTATAAACCGGCGATCTGACGCCAATCGGTGTCTTGCCCGGTCGGCGCGTCCGCGTGCACCGCGGCGATGGCCGCCTGCAGCGTATACGGACCCGCCGACCCCAACGCCAAGGCAAACTCGGTGGCGCGCCGCCCTTCTTCGATCTGGCCCCGGTCCCAGGCACGACGATCCTGGTCTTCGAGCAGGACCAAGTCACCTTCGGGGGTCGACCGGGCCGCGGACCGGGCGTCGTGAAGGAGCATCAGGCCCAGCAGCCCGAAGACCTCGGCGTGGTTCGGCAGCAACTGCGATAGCGACCGGCCCAGGTGGACCGCGACTTTGCAGAGATCTCTTCGAACGAGCTGCTCGCCGTGGGTGGCGGCGTAGCCTTCGTTGAAGATGAGATACACCACTGCGAGCACGGCCGAAGTCCGTTCCTGCAGCGCCTCCTGACCAGGAATCCGATAGGGGACCTTCGCGTCGCGAATCTTGCGCTTCGCCCGCACCAACCGCTGGGCCATGGTGGGGACGGGCACCAAAAAAGCGCGGGCGATCTCCTCGGTTTGAAGCCCGGCCACCGCTCGAAGGGTCAAAGCGACCCTCGCCTCGGGAGCCAGCGTGGGATGGCAGCACGTGAACACCAGCCGCAGCATATCGTCTCGAATCGGACCTTCGAGGTCGGGCGCCGCGACCTCTTGCCGCAACGACGCCAGCCACTCGAGCTCCTCGGCCTTTCGGGCCTGCATCGTCCGTCGCCGGAGCTCATCGATCGCCTTGTTTCGGGCCGACGACACCAACCAGGCCCGGGGCTGGGCCGGCACGCCGTCCTTGGGCCAGGTCTTGAGGGCCGCGACGAGGGCTTCCTGGAGGGCATCCTCGGCGATATCGAGGTCGCGGACGGTGCGGACCAGGCGCGCGAGCACCCACCCCGAGTGCGCCCGTACCACCCGCTGGATTTCGATCCGAGTCTTCATGGCCGCCCCTCAACCTGGGAGGGCGATCGTACCTCGTCTACGGGACACTACAAATCCAGCGGCATGATGGGCCGAACCTCGACGCATCCGGTCCGAGCGGCGGGGATCTGCCGGGCCAGCTCGACGGCCTCATCGAGGTCTTGGGCCTCGATCATATAGAAGCCCCCGAGCTGCTCTTTGGTCTCCGCAAACGGGCCGTCGGTCGTGATCATCTGCCCATCCCGAACCCGCACCGTCGTCGCGGTCGACGTCGGCTGCAAGGCCTCGCCGGCCACGTACTGGCCGGCAGCCTGGGTGCGTTCGGTCAAGGCCAGGTACTCGCCCAACTCGGCCTGGTCGAGCTCCGAGGGGTCGGTCGGGAAGCGGGCTTCGTTTTCGTAGATGAGGAGAAGATAACGCATAGCAGTCCCGGTATTGTCGAACGACCGCCGTTCGAATCGACAGGTGGAACCGCACTTTTTTTTGAGGAGACTTTTTGCCGGTCGGCGTCGATTTCGGGGTCTGCCGTTCGTCCAAGAGATGACGCAGCCCAGCGACGCGCCCGTGGTCACGAAGGCCAGGCGCGGCTGCTCAGAAAAAGGAGATAGAAAGTGACCTACGACTATGGCCGATTTGTTTGGTTTGAGCTCCTCACCTCCGATATCGAGCGGGCATCGAAATTTTACGCTGAAGTGATCGGGTGGACTGTGCAGTCCATGCCGATGGCCGATGGCCACGAGTACCCCATGATCATGGCCTCGGGCGGAGCGGTGGGGGGCTTCGCGGCGCTCCCGAAGCCGGACGCGTCGCCCCACTGGGTAAGCTACCTGTCCGTCGGAGATGTCGACGCGGCCGCCAAGACCGTCGAACGACTCGGCGGACGCAGCTTGATGGAAGCGTCGGATGTTCCGACGGTCGGGCGCATGCAATCCATGGCCGATCCGTCCGGCGCAGCCTTCTTCTTGTTCCGCAACGCCAAGGGCGACGGAGAATCACCGACCGGCGCCGGTAGTTTCCACTGGAACGAACTGTCAACCGAAGACCCCGAAGCCGCCGTGAGCTTCTACCAGCAAGCCTTCGGCTACACCCACGAAACGACCGAGATGCCCACAGGCGCCTATTTCGTGCTCAAGAACGGCGATGCGATGCGGGGCGGCGTCACGAAGGCCCTCGACGAAAGCCCGGCTCACTGGCTGCAGTACGTGATGGTCGATGACTGCGACGCCGCGGTCGCCCGAGCCGAACGCCAGGGCGGCAAGATCATGGCCCCGGCCCAAGACGTCCCGGGCGTCGGCCGCTTCGCGATCCTTCGAGACCCTCTCGGCGCGACCCTCGGGGTCATCAAGCCTTAGCCCGCGCCTCTGCCCTTCCAAGACGGCCAAGCCCGGTATAGCCGACCACCCGTTCGGCGCTCCGAGCGCTCGCGGCCGACCGAAGACAGCGGGCGGCTCGGGCGCCATTCCCGGCGTAAGCGACCGTTCGCGCATTGCCTCACGCGTTGCGTCGACAGTGCGCCGAGCGTGTGCCATGGTGCTGGCTCGGAGGTCGCCGAAGCGGACCCTGGTCGTGGCGATACATCGCCAACCTCACCTGCCGCTCGCACGGCCGACCTTCCGTTATCCCTGGTGAATCCAGTCATGAAGAGCCTCAAGTCGGTCGTCGGAATCCTGCTCGTCCTCAATATCGCCGTATTTCTGTTGTTCTCGTCGGAACAGATGAACTCCGTTCGCTTCGGTCTGCACTATCCCGGTAGCAGCGCGTTTCAACCCTATCAGTTCATCACGTACATGTTCATGCACGCGGGCATCGGGCACATCTTCTTCAACATGTACGCACTCCTGAACTTCGGAAGCGTGCTGGAAGAGGTGTGGGGACCGTGGCGATTCATCGTGTTCTATCTGCTCACTGGCCTAGGCGCGGCCGGCCTTCACCTCGGCGTCGCCCATATCGAAGCCACGATGATCTTCGACGGCCTGACGTACCCCGTCTCGGTCGAGCTGTGCGGGGTCCTCGAGAGTCAGGCCGACGTGATCAACTGCTTGAACAACGAGGGGCGTTCGCTCTTCGAATCCGGGCGCAACTGGTCGTCCGCCGACATCGGTCGCCTGAACGCGATCTACAACATCCCGTCGGTCGGCGCCTCCGGCGCCATCTACGGGCTCCTGCTGGCGTACGCCATGTACTTCCCGGATGTGAAGTTGATCCTCGTGTTCTTCCCCGTGCCCATCAAGGCCAAGTACTTCATGCCGCTGTTGATGGCCGTGGAGCTCTTCTTGGGGGTTCAGAACTTCTCGTGGGACAACATCGCGCACTTCGCGCACCTTGGCGGCGCGTTGGTGGGCTTCATCCTGATCTGGCTCTGGAAGCCATCTCGGCCCCGCACGCCCCCGCCGCCGCCCGGCCCCGCCCCCGGGCCCGGCCTTGGCGGCGGGCAGCCGCCGTACGCCTCGGGCGGCGGGCAGCCGCCGTACGCCTCGGGCGGCCTCGGGCGCCGGGCAGCCGCCGTACGCCTCGGGCGGCGGGCAGCCGCCGTACGCCTCGGGCGCCCTCGGGCGGCCTCGGGCGCCGGGCAGCCGCCGTACGCCTCGGGCGCCCTCGGGCGGCGGGCAGCCGCCTTACGCCTTGGGCGGCCTCGGGCGCCGGGCAGCCGCCTTACGCCTCGGGCGCCCTCGGGCGGCCTCGGGCGGCGGGCCCGGGTCACGTGGCGGCTTTGACGCGTAGCGCGGCGGTGTCGCCGAACAACATCGCGAGGGTCGTCATTCGCCGGAAGTAGTGACCGATCACCAGCTCTTCGGTCACCCCGATGCCCCCGTGCAACTGAATCGCTTCCTTGGTCACGTCGAGCCCGGCCGTGTTCGCGCGCAGCTTGGCCTGGATCGACAACCACGACAGCTCATCGGTGCCGTCGGCGGACGCGGCCCGGTAGACCAACGACCGAACCTCTTCGCTCTTGACGTACATGTCGGTGAGACGGTGGCTCAAGACCTGGAAGGTTCCGATCGGTCGACCGAACTGCGTTCGCGTCGAGAGATAGGCCTTGGTGGCTTCGGTCGCTGCGGTGCAGATTCCGAGCGCTTCGGCGGCCAAGCAGACACGGGCGGCCGACAGGACGTCGTCGAGCACCACGCTCGCCTGGTCGACCTCGCCGATGACCGCTTCCGGTCCGATCTGGACACCATCGAGGTTGATGTCGCAAGCCGGGTGGTCATCGCGCAAACGGTAAGCGTGGCGCTGGACGCCGGCGAGGTCGGCGGGCACCAAGAACAGCGTTCGACCGTCGGCGTCCCCGGGCTGCCCCGCCGTCCGCGCCAACACGACCAGATCCTCCGCCAAGCCGCCGCCGAGCACCAGGGACTTGCCGCCGCGGAGCACGAAGCCCCCGCCGCTGCGCTGTGCGACCGTGTCGACGGCCATGAGATCGAAGCGTCGCTTCGGTTCATACAATGCCGCCGCCACGTGGCGCTGGCCGGCCATGACTCCGTCCAGGATCTCCTGGCGCCGACCGGCGTCCGTCGCGTGTCGCACGAAGCCCCCACCCAGCGTGACGGTGCTGAAGAAGGGCTCGAGCACCAGTCCGCGACCGAACGCCTCGTAGAGACCCACCAATTCGGCGAGGCCGCCGCCCAGGCCGCCGTCGTCCTCCGCGAAGGGGATGAGCAACCAGCCGAGCTCGGCCATCATCGGCCATAGGCTGTTCTCTTCGGGCGCTTGAGCACGCTTGCGCCGAGTGTCGAAGTCGTAGTGCTCTTTCGCGAAGCGAAGCGCGCTGTCGCGAAGCATCGACTGCTCTTCAGTGAACTGCAGCATGGCTCACCCCATTCCGGCCAACAGCTTGGCGATGACGTTCTTCTGCACTTCGGACGTCCCGCCGTAGATCGAGTGGGCGCGACCGAAGAGGTGCGAGGTCATGTAGTCGGCACCGAGCTCGCCGTACATCGAGCCCGCCCCGACCTGCGGCAACGCGGCGGGGCCCATCACGTCGATGGCGAGCTCCGCGAGATCTTGCATGATGTGCGAGCCCAGGATCTTGAGCGGCGACGCCAGGAGCATGCCCTCCATAGAGGTCTCGGGAGCGGACAGGGCGCGGATCTCGAGGGCCGCGAGGGCTTCGAGGCGGTTCTCGAGGTCGTTGAAGCGCTCGATGAAGTACGGATCCCGCCCCGGCGGGTCTGCGAAGTGCTCTTCGGAGCTGGCCAACGCCCGCAAGCGCTTGAGCTCGGCGCGCGACGGGGCGACGGCCGCGATACCGGCTCGCTCGTGGCCCAGCAGAAACTTCGCATACGTCCAGCCCTTGTTCTCTTCGCCGACCAGATTCTCGACCGGAACCCGCACGTCGGTGAAGAAAACCTCGTTGAGGTGGTGCATGCCGTCGATCGTGTAGATCGGCCGCACTTCCAGGCCCGGGCTCTCCATGTCGATCAGCAAGAACGAAATGCCGGCCTGAGGCCGACCTTCGTTGTTCGTCCGCACCAAGCAAAACATCCAGTCGGCCCACTGGGCTTGGGTCGTCCAGATCTTCTGCCCGTTGACGACGTAGTGGTCGCCGTCCCGAACCGCCTGAGTCGATAGCGACGCCAAATCGGAGCCCGACCCCGGCTCGCTGTAGCCCTGACACCAAAAGATCGACGCGTCGAGGATCGGCGGCAAATGCCGGGCCTTTTGCTCTTCATCGCCGAAGGTGTAGATCACGGGGCCGACCATCACGAGGCCGAACGGCGAGATCAGCGGCGCCCCGGCTCGCGCGCATTCGTCTGAAAAGATAGCCTGCTGGCGAACCGTCCAACCTGCGCCGCCGTACTGCTTCGGCCACGCCGGGGCTCCCCAACCTTGGGCGGCCAGGGTCTCGTGCCACCACCGGACCCCCTCTTTGGTCTGCCGCTCGATCGTATGCTCTTGAAAGCGTTTCTCAGGGGGCAACACACGGTCGAGAAACGCCCGAACTTCGGCTCGAAAGGCGGCGTCATCATCGGGCGTAGACGACGCAGCGGACTCGCTTTGCACTTGGGTGGTCATGGTTATCCTCCTCCGCTCGAGTTTAGCGCGGATGGTTCGGGATTGAAGTTGAAATGCGGCGATCGTCTTCGGAGAACCGCAGGTCGGCCAGGATAGGGAAATGGTCGGATGGGCAGCGTTCACCCGGCCCGAGCACGACCACCGCTGCATCGATGACGTCGATGCTCACGGTCACCAGGACGTGGTCGATCATCGGTCCATCTCGTCTTCCCGTGAAGCGATGCATGGTGCCCCGTACGGGCCCATCGGGGTAAGCGGTTCGGAATGCGGGCCGAAGTCGAACCTGCTCACCACCTCCTTTGGCATGCGCCGGATGACCGCCGCGTCCCATGGGGGGATTGTCGGGCGCGGCGTTGAAGTCGCCCATGATGACCGCGGTTGAATCGCCAGGCTTGGTCTCCCGGAAAGCCCTGGCTCCCGGTACGCGAACCGGCCGGCGATCGTCTCGAGACGGTCAAAAAAATGGGTAAGGCACATTGACAGGCGAGGGGTCGATTCGGCCTAGTGGCGGCGTGACGATCACCGTCGTCAGCGCGGCTTGCCGCAATACCAATAATAATCCCACGCCACCGGGGCGGGGAGCGTTATTGGTCTGACCTGAATCGACCGAGCGCCAACCTCGCCTGCGGGCGAGGTGACCTCGGGAAAATTTCCCTCGTCCCCCGCTCGAAACGCTTGGTTGGCCTCTTTGGAGGCTTTACCGATGTGCGGAATCATCGCGGTTTTTGATGGAGAAAAAGGCGGGTCAGCCCGCCGACATCTGGATGCGGTCCGGAGCGGCCTCGCATCGCTCGAGCACCGTGGGCCCGACGGCGAGGGCTTGTGGAGCGGCCGCAGGGCGCTCCTGGGCCACCGCCGACTGGCGGTCGTCGATCCCGAAGGCGGCCGACAACCGTTCGTCGCCGAAACGGTGGCCTGGGTCGCCAACGGCGAAATCTACAACCACCTCGAGCTGGCTGCCGGCGCGGCCGATTGCGGCGCCATCGGCCCTGCGTGGCGCCGCTTCGGCGACCGACTGCCCGAACATCTCGATGGCCAGTTCGCCTTGGCGGTGGTCGATGATCAAACCGGCCACTGGCTCGTCGCACGGGATCCGGTCGGTATCTGCCCCCTGTACGTCGGACACCACGACGACGGCACCATCTGGTTTGCTTCCGAAATGAAGGCGCTGGTCGACCACTGCGCCCGAATCGAGCTCGTGGGGCCCGGCGAAGCGTGGGCCTACGACGGCCGCAGTATCACGACCTGGCGATGGTTCAAGCGACCGTGGATGGACCACGTTCCGATCGGTCGTCCTGAGCCCGCCACCATCCGTCGAACCCTGGTGGACGCCGTCGCCAAACGCTTCATGGCCGATGTGCCCTTCGGGGTGCTGCTGTCGGGCGGGCTGGACTCGGGGTTGGTCGCGGCCGCCGCGACACGACTGGTTCGCGCTCGACAGGTCGAGTACGATGGGCCGATCCACTCCTTCGCCATCGGACTCGCCGACGGGCCCGACTTGGCCCCGGCAAGACGGCTGGCGACCTGTCTAGGGACCCAACACCACGAGTTCACGTTTACGATCGCAGAAGCCCTCGCTGCCGTGCCCGCGGTGGTGAGGCATCTGGAGAGCTACCAGCAGATCCGAACGGCGGTCCCAACGTACCTCCTCGCCAAGCGAATCCGCGACCTCGGCTTCAAGATGGTGCTGTCAGGGGAAGGCGCCGACGAGCTGTTGGGGGGGTACCTGTACTTTCACCACGCACCCTCGCCGGCCGAGTTTCACCGCGAAACGATCCGAAAGACCTTTCGACTTCATCAGTTCGACGTGATGAGGGCCAACAAGGCGCCGATGGCGCACGGCCTCGAGCTGAGGTTCCCGTTCCTCGACCAGGCGTTCGTCGAGCTCGCGTTGTCAACCGATCCGGCCGCCCGCCAGCCCGGGCCTCGATCGACGGCGGTCGGATCCGAACGACCCATCGAGAAGGCCTGGTTGCGCCGAGCGTTCGACGACCCGAGCGACCCCTGGCTGCCCGACGACATTCTGTGGCGCCAAAAGGAACAATTCTCGGACGGCGTAGGCTACGCGTGGGTCGATGAGCTGCGTGCTTTCGCCGAGCGCCAACTTCAGCCGGGGCAGTGGGCCCACCGGGCCGAGCGCTTCTCGGAAGATCCGCCGACCACCCCCGAGCTCTATTGGATGCGAAGCCTGTTCGAAGAAACTTTCGTCGGCCGCGCGGCGGGCCGAACGCCGCTGCGGACGGTCGGTACTGGGCGCTCGATCGCCTGCTCGACCCCCGAAGCGTTCGCCTGGAGGTCGGAGTGGGCAACCATGGCCGGCGACATCTCCGGCCGTATGATGACCGTGCACGGGGCGAGTGATAACGCCGACGACGACGCCCAGGCATCGGTCGCGCTTTGAGCGATTCACGGTCATCGCCACGCCGGCATTGATCGGGTCGACCCGGCGCCCTAAGCTTTTGCAAGTGGATCTATCAGACGCGGTTAACCCGGCTGCCCCCGTTGACCCGGCTGACCCCGTTGACCCGGCTGACCCCGTTGACCCCGTTGAACCGGCTGACTCCGTTGACCCGGCTGACCCCGTTGACCCGGTTGACCCCGTCGGGCGCCGTTCCAACGCCCCTGCCACGCCGGAGCCGGCCTGGGGCGGCCTTCGGGGGCCGCGTTACCTCATGGTGGTCTGCGTATCGGCCACCGCGTGTTTGCACGGCGAAGCCCCCAGCCGAATCGTGATGCCGAGCGAAGCTTACCGCAGTACCTTGTTACCGGGGCTCGAGGTTCAGCCCTCCGAGCGGAGCGACGCTTGGGGCGCGGACGGTATCGTCGTCGTCGGGTTCGACCTCGACGCTCGGGGGCGGGTCGAGAGCGCGCTGCCGCTCTATGCGTCGCCCAAGGGTCGGTTCGAAGCCGCCGCGCTGACCGAAGTCCGGTCGTGGAGGTTCAACCCGGTGCCCGAGCGCCGAACGGGGCGAAAGGTCCGGCTGTTGTTTCGTCGCATCGAAACAAACGGGCGAACCGACCTCGAGCTCCGTGCCGCGACGCCCGCCGTCGGCGACTGTAGTGCGGCCGGGTTCATCCGTGGCGGCGGCGGTCGCCGGTGGGCGTACGCCTCGTGTGGGGAGGTCGTAGCGGGTAGGATCCAGGCCACCGCCGGTACCGGCTGGCGCTCGGTGCACCGGAGTCAATCAAGCCTGCAACGCTGAAGTTTCGTCAGCCCGACCGCCGCCACCTGAGCCGACCGGTGATCGCATCGATTGCCCTGCGCAGCGTCCTTGGCCTATCATCGGGTATGGTTCGCATCGTTGGTCGCCTCGGCTGGGCCTCGCTTTTTGCACTCGCCGCGTGCTCGGCTCAGTCGGCCGCCGCGCAAGGCCGCCCTCTCCGGCTCGTATCGGACGCCTGGCCGCCGTTCACGGCGGCAGTCGGCGAGCCGCGCATCGCCATCGACCTCGTGACCCGAGCGCTCGAGCGCAGCGGTATCAAGACCACCGTCAAGATCGTCGCGCCCGGAGCCCTTACGGCGGCGCTCGAGGAAGGCCCGTTCGACGGCACGGCCGCGCTGTGGCGGAGCCCGCAACGCGAGGAGTACATGCTGTATTCCGAGCCGTTCCTGGAGAATCGATTGATCTTGATCGGCCGCAAAGGCACGGACGTATCAGCCACCGAGCTTTCAGCCCTCAAGGGCAAGCGGGTCGCGATCGTCAGAGCGTACGAGTACGGCGAGTCGGTCGAGCGGGATGATGGGCCGGTGTTCATCCGAGGCGCGAGCGACCAGAAGAATCTGACCGCTCTTTTGTCGGGCGACATCGACTACATGCTGGTCGACGACGTCATCGCCAAACACCTGACCAACGACTATCCGAAGGAGTCAAAGCGGCTACTGACCATCGGGCGCCATCCCCTCGTCATTCGACCGCTACACTTCGCGGTGCGCCGAGACCATCCGCGCGCCGAGCAGATCATCGCCCGTTTCAACCGCGAGATCTCCGAGATGATGGTCGACGGCTCGTTTCACGAGATCCTCGAAGTCGGCTGGATCCGAACCGACATGGACGGAGACGGGCAACCCGAGCTCATTTTGGCGGGTAAGAAGGCCGGCAGCGAGCCCCCGACCGAATCGTACGACTGGCTGACGGTGCGCCGGCCGGAAGCGAAGAAGAAGCCCAAGATCATGATCGAAGGCGTGTACTACGACAACTGGGACAAGGTTCCAGCGCAGTACAAGGTCGAGCCCGATCCGTACGACCACCTTCGGCGCGAAGGCGGCATCCGATTCCGATTCGACATCGGACTCTAGTCGAGCCTGCGCCCGCGCCCAGCGGGGCTGCAATTTGATGCGGGACATGTCTAGATTCTCCCGATGCCACGACGCTCTGAAACCCCACGGCTCGCGCTCCCCTTCGCGTTCGTCCTTTCCGCCGCCTGCGTGACATCGACCCCCGAAGCGCAGCTCGAGCGTCCGCCGGAGAGTCGGTCGGACTCGACGGCGGCCGAGACTTCGACCGTCGCCAAGCCCGAGGTCGATCCGCACCAATGGTTGGAGACCATCGACGGCGAGCGGCAGCTCGAATGGGTGCGCGCCCAGAACCGCCGAACGCTCGCCAAGCTGAAATCGACGCCCGCCTACGATGAGCTCTACCGCGACGCGCTCACCATCCTGACTTCGAACGCCCGCATTCCACTGGTGGGCATCAGCGGCAAGACCGTCGATAACTTCTGGCAAGACAACAAGAACGTGCGTGGCGTGTGGCGCCGGGCGTCGCTGCGGTCGTATCGTCGAGGCAAGCCGAGATGGAAGGTCGTGCTCGACGTCGACGAGCTCGCGAAGGCCGAACAAGAGAACTGGGTCTACCAAGCGGCGACCTGCCTGCCCCCGAAGTACGACCGGTGCATGGTCAACCTCTCGCGAGGCGGTACCGACGCGGCCGTCAGCCGAGAGTACGTGGTCTCGCAGCGTAAGTTCGACCCCGAAGGCTTCGTTCTGCCGGAAGGTAAGTACGGGCGGGCCTGGCTCGACCAGGACAACCTCCTGGTCGCGGCGGACTGGGGCGGCGGGATGACCGCATCCGGCTACCCCCGCGAGGTTCGCCGGTGGCGGCGCGGCACTCCGTTCGCGGAGGCCGAAAAAATCTTCGAAGCCGAGCCGACCGACGTCGCGGCCAACCCCATCGTTCTGCGACACGGTCAGCACGTCGTCCCGCTGATCCAGCGGGGCAAGTCGTTCTGGGACCAAGAGTTCTATTCGCTGGATGGGAATCAGCGCCCCGAGCGACTGCCTCTACCCACCCGAATCTCGCTGTCCGGCCTCTTCGGAAACGCTCTCGTATTTCGGATCAACCAGCCCTGGTCTTACCAGGGCGCGTCGTACGAGCCCGGCACGCTGATGACGTTCGACCTCGCTTCGAAGGCCGCCCGGGTCATCGCGATTCCGACCGACCGCCAAGCGTTCGCCGAGGTGCGGGTGGCCAAGACCTCGATCGTCGTGTCGATGATGGAAGACGTCAAAGGCAAGGCGAAGCGGTATCGCCCGAGCAAGAACGGTTGGGTCGGCACCGACCTCAAGCTTCCGGACAACGGCGCGGTCCGCATCGCCGGGGCCAGCGGCTCGATGGACGAAGCGTTCATCCTATACGAGAGCCTCACCCAACCGCCGACCATGTACTCGGTCTCGAGGACCAACCGGCTGCGCCGCGTGCAGTCACTGCCCGCCCACTATGATGCGACCGATGTGCGGGTCGAGCAGCACTTCGCGACGAGCAGCGACGGCACCAAGGTTCCGTACTTCGTCATGGGACGCCGCGATGTCCTTGGGAAAGGCCCCGCACCCACGGTTCAGTACGGATACGGCGGGTTTCTGATTCCGATCCGGCCGGTCTACTACTCGGATCCATCCCGCCCCCAACACGGTGCCCTGGCGGGCAAGCTCTGGGTCCGCCGAGGCGGCGTGCTGGTCCTAACGAATATTCGGGGGGGCGGCGAATACGGACCCCGCTGGCATTCATCTGCTCTGCGCGAGAATCGACAGCGGGCGTTCGATGACTTCTTCGCGGTCAGCGAAGACCTCATTCGCCGCGGCGTCACCAAGCCGGAGCTGCTCGGTGCGATCGGCCGTTCGAACGGAGGTCTTCTGATGGGCGTCGCCCTCACCCAACGGCCCGACCTGTACGCGGCGATCGACTGCGGCGTTCCGCTGTTCGACATGCGCCGCTACTCGAAGCTCCTGGCGGGTGCCAGCTGGATGGGCGAGTACGGCGACCCCGACAAACCCGAAGACTGGGACTTCATCGGGAAGTACTCGCCGTATCAGAACCTTAAGGCCGGCCCGTCCTACCCACAGGCGCTCTTCTACACGTCGACCAAGGACGACCGTGTTCACCCGGGCCACGCTCGCAAGGCCGTCGCGAAGCTGATCGAGCTCGGCTATCCCACATACTACTACGAAAACATCGAAGGGGGTCACGGAGGCACGGCCAATCAGAACCAACTTGCCATGCGAACAGCGCTCGAATACGCCTACTTCGTTCACAAGCTGATGACCGAACCGGCCATCGAGATCGAGCCCGCCTCCGGCGACTGACGGGTTCGCTCAACGTCAACGCTCCGCGTCGCGCTCCATCCGCCGACCGTCACTCCGTAGGGCTGTGGTCGACCGCCCGCGCGAGGCTCCGAGATCACACCGAAGGCCCCACCCGCCCCACGCGGGTTGCAAAAAAGCGTGCGCTGTTGCAAGAGAAGTTGTCGACCTTCGTCACTCGAAGCGCCGCACCCACGTACCATGGCCAGCTTTGACATCACCACCAGCCAAACCGCTCTCAACGTAAAGCCAGGAGATAAGCTCGAGGTCATCTTCACGGTCGTCAATCTCGCCGATGATTCGATCGACGGCGTACCTCGGATCACCAGCCCCGGCGGCTCTACAGTCCCTTCCTGGGCCGCAGTGGTCAGCGAGAAGACCGTTGCGTTCGGCCCCAAGGAGACAAAGCAAGTCACCGTTCGCCTCACCCCCCCGGACGACCTACCGAAGGCCGAACGCGAGGCCTCGCACCCCTTTCAGCTCGCCGTGAGCAACAAGGACGAGCCGGAGGGCGAAGCCAGCACGAGCGGGGTGGTGAACGTTCAGCTTTCGTCGGGCAGAATATCGATACCGGTCTGGGCGTGGATCGTCGCCGCGATATTGCTCGTTGGGATAGCCTCGGCAACCATCGCCACCTGTTGCGGGCCCGGTGATGTCAGATGCGAGAAAGACTCCTGCCCGCCCAACATGAAGTGCAGCGTCCAAGATGGGAAGATCCAGTGCACGCCTCAGGACCAATGCCGCACGAACCGCGACTGCGGGCCGCTCGGTCGATGCATCTCGGTGGTCACGGGCGACGGCCAGAAGGTCCGCCGCTGTCTGAGAAGGCTGGAGCCGATTCCACGACCGATCCCCGGCCCAGCTAAACGACCGATTCCACGACCGGTCCCCGGGCCCGTCCGGCCCAATCCGCAACAGTAAGGCAATCCGCAGCAGTAAGGCAATCCGCAGCAGTAAGGCAATCCGCAGCAGAAAGACGATCCATAGCCGTCAGAGATGGTCGGACCCGTCCCGGCGCAGGGGCCCTTCAGGTCACAGCGCTTGGCTGTGGTGTATACCCCACAGGAGTCCGACAACCCGGACGAACAGCCCGATAAGAGCGCGACCGTCAACGTGACGTTCGCGGCCAAGAAGATGAAATATGCGGGTTTGGGCTTAGGTAGCCGCGATTTCGGCCGCCGTCGCCGCCGTCGCCGCCGTCGCGGTCGTCACGGTCGTCGTCTGGGCTTTGATTCCGACCGGATGCGCCTCCGACCGGCAGTGCTCGGAAACCGAGGTCTGCCGCGACATCAACGACGGCCGAGGCCGATGCGTAACGGCCAACTCGACCGACGCGCTGATGCTTCAGATCCGAGATATGGCCGCCATGTTAGAAACGAAAGACCCCAAAGTGGCCCGGCAGTTCTTCGGGAACTACCTCGACCATCCGACTGTGAAGTTGCTGCAGGCCGACGAGAAACAAGCCGAAAAGTACTGTGCGGAGTTTGTTCGAAACAGCGAGCGGTTGAACATGCAAAAAACATTTAAACACATTGCTGACATGAACCCGACCGCCGGGCCGGACGAGGGCACCTACATGTTTCAGGTGACCGACCCATCGCTGAGAGTCCGGAACCCCGTCCGCTTTCGGTACGACCCAAAGGCCAAGTATTTCATCTTCGCGGTCCGGTAGCGGCACCGACAGCGTCGGAGGCGCCTTCCGGCGAGCAATGGACGGCCGCGCGTTGTATAATCGTCAGGTGGCCCGGGCAGCACGACGACCGCCGACGGACGCGCCTCTCAGCCATTCCCTCTACGCGGGTCCACTGATCGAGATCGGCGCCTTTCGCGTGCATCCCGACCATCCCCGGTTCAACGACTCCGGCCCCATCGCTCAGTGCCTGTTCGTCTTTCCGCGCCGAAGCGTGCGCATCACCCACGACGGCGCCTCGCCGGTCGTCGCCGACGTCAACACCGTGATGTTTTACAACCGGTCCCAGACGTATCGCCGCGACCCGGTCAGCGCCGACGGCGACAAGTGCGAGTGGTTTGCGCTGCCCGAACCATTGGTCGCCGAGGCGGTCGCGGCCTACGACCCTCCCGTCTATGACCGCCCCGGACGCCCATTTCGGTTCGTTTGGGGGCCGTGCACTCCCGAGGTCTACCTGACGCAGCGCCAGTTGACCGAAACGCTGAACCGAGCCCCAGCGAAGGACAGCCTGCACATCGAAGAGACGGTGCTCGCCATCTTCGACCGGCTCGTCAGAGAAGTATACCGCCATCAACGGGAGCCCGTCACCGCCGCGCCCCGGGCGGCGGCGGCGCGGGCCGAGTTGGCGGAAGCCGCCCGCGACCTTTTGGGTCGGAGATACCGTGAGCTCCTCACGCTGCCCGAGCTGGCGAGATCGCTGCACACCTCGCCCTATCACCTCAGCCGGGTCTTTCGGGCCCACACCGGCACCACCATCCACCGCTACGTCAATGAGCTGCGGTTGCGAGAAGCCCTCGAACGCATCAGCGACCGGAACGTCGACCTCATCGACGTGGCCATCGACCTGGGCTTCGCCAGCCATAGCCACTTCAGCGAGCGGTTTCGGCGCTCATTCGGCGAGCCGCCGTCGGCGGTCCGCGAGCGGCTGCTCGGGCCTGCCGGCAAACGAGCAAGAATCCGACAGCGCGCGCTTCGGTCATCGTGACACACGTCCTCCTCGTAGCCGGCCCGAACTGCGCAACGGCGCAAATCGTCTATCCGGCCGGCCAGGAGGAGCATCATGCATACGATTCGAGCGAGTGCCCGCGGGCTCTTGAGTTTGTTGGTGGCGGGCGCCGTCGGCGCCCCGGCGTGGGCGTCGGCGCAATTCGTAGAGCCCGACGTCAAGGTCATCCGCTTGTTCGAGGGTGACCAGATCGGTGACATCTTCGGCTGGGTCGCGGCGGACATCCCCGATCTCGACGGCGACGGCGTCCGGGATCTGATCATCCCGGCCATCAGCCAAGACGGCGGAACCGGCCGGGTCACCGTCTACTCGGGACGAACCGGCGACGTCCTCAATGAGATCGGGGGGGGAACATCTCTGTTGGGCTACAGCGTCGCCGCAGCCGGCGACGTCAATAAAGACGGCACCGGCGACTATATCGTCGGCGGCTTGCCGGTTCAGGTCTTTTCCGGGCGCGATCACAGCCTCCTGTACGACCTGACCTCGGTCAGCGGCTTCGGAGCCTCGGTCAGCGCGGCTGGTGATGTCGACCATGACGGTTACGATGACGTCGCGGTCGGCGTGGCCTTCGAGGGCTCGGGGCGCGTGGTGGTCTTCTCCGGACGGGACGGCAGCCTCCTGTGGCGACGCGACGGAGCGGCCGACGGGGACCGCTTCGGCTCGGCCCTGGGCCTCGTGGGGGACGTCAACGGCGATGGCACGGACGATCTGTCGATCGGTGCATTCGGTGCGGGACTCGCCTTCGTCGTCAGCGGTCTCGACGGCGCGACGATTCACCAGCTCGAGCCCATCGACCCCGCCGAAGCGGTCGTCTTCGGACGATTCTTTGCCTCGGGCGCGGGCGACGTCGACGGTGACCACGTACCGGACGTCTTCGTCGGAGACTATTTCGAGGGGACCGGAGAGCGGGAAGGTACCGGCCGATCGTACATCTTCTCGGGCAAGACCGGCGACCTGGTGAATGTCTTTACGGGCTTCAATCCCGGCGACGGCATGGGGCCGGGCCGAGGCATCCCCGATGTGAACGGCGACGGCCACAACGACGTTATCGTGGCCGCTTACCTCAACAGTGATGGCGCAACCCAGGCCGGCGCCACGTACCTCTTCTCCGGTCGCAGTGGCGCCCTGCTGCGGACCATCACCGCGACTCTGGCCGGCGACAACTTCGGCGTCGACGCCCTGTCCTTAGGCGACGTGAACGGCGATTGCATCCCCGACTACCTCGTGACCGCCGTCGGCTTGAGCTTCGCCGGCACCGACAACGGGCGAGCGTACCTGATCGCAGGCCACACTCTGCCGTGCCCCGCCGACATCACCGGGAACGGTCGGGTGAATCGGTTCGACTTCCGGCGCATCCGACGCGCTTTCGGTCAGACCGGCGGTGCCGAAGACGTCAACGGCGACGGCATCGTCGACATGCGGGACCTGGCCGCCGCCAAGCTCGACCGCGGTCGATGCCCGGCTGGTGTCCCTCTGAAGGCCAAATTCCGCCGCAAGTGCAAGCGGCATTGATACTCTGGGCCAGGGGTTCGAATCCGGACGGAACCCGGCTCGGCAAAAACTGAGCGGCCACGTTGACAGCTGTCGGAGCTCTTTCGCTCTGCCATGACATGACGTGCACACGACGCCCGCGTCCTCACCCACCCGACGTCTTCGGACGAAATCCCGCGCCGATCCGAGGCCCGGTATTTCCCTGTCACTCATCGGAACCGCGGGGCGTCCGGTGTTTCACAGCTTTCAGTCGCGCCCTCGGCCCGGTGCTCGGGGCGATGCTGAGCATCGCGGGGCTCGCCTTGACCGGCTGCCTTTCCAAGGGTCAGGTCGGGGAAGCGGGCGGTGGGTCGCTGGACGGCGGCTCGACGACGCTGGACGGCGGCTCGACGACGCTGGACGGCGCCTCGACCTCCCTCGACGGCGCTGCTCTGTACGTCTCCAAGGGCTGCGTGACCTGCCATGGCCCGTTGGCCACTTCGGAAAAACGCAACGCGAACTTCGAACGGATCCGCGCCGCGGCGGGGCCGACCTCTCAGGTCGTCCCGATGCGCTCGATCGAGCTCACCGACGACGAGATCCGAGCCCTGGTGGTCGCGCTCGCCGATCCGTCGACTCCGGCCGCCCCCGACGGCCGAAGCCCGTTGGTCAAACCGTTGCTGCTCACGCGGTCGGAGGTCAGCAGCCGTCTCTTCAGCATCTTCCGAGGCGTGGACGGCGCCGGCGTAGCAGGCGAGGAGGTGGTCGACCTCGTCGAGCGGTACGTCGACGAGCAGGCCAGCTTCTTCGGCGGCCACTGCAACCGATACGACGAATGTAACACGACCGAGATCAGCGCGAGCCAGAACCCGGCTACTTCTCCGGTGCGAGCGGGCCTGCTGGTCCGCACCTGCCTCGACTTACTGGCGATCGACAACATGGACCGCGCGGTCTTGGCGAAGGTCAACCTGTCACCGACCGATCCGGTCAATCCGACCAATGTACGAGCGGTGTGGGACCTCTTCGCGCCGGGCCGCCCCATCCGCGACGCCACGGTTACCGAAGTGGTGGGCGTCGCCGCGGCCGCCCCGGCACCGGCCTGGCCCACCGTTCTGCAGCTGTTTTGCCGTCCGACGGTTCTGGAGGCCATCTGATGCGCGCTTTCACGTATCTCACCTCGCTCACGATTCTGCTCGCCGGTTCGACCGCCAACGCTGAACCTTTGTCGGAGGTGGCGCTGTATCACCGGTGCTACGTACGCATCACCGGCCAGTTTCCGGACTACGTCGACGACGACCGTCTCGACGAGGTCCGGCGTGGTCAAACGACGGCCATCGACGCGTGCCTGGCCGTCTTCGACGAGGCTGCGTTCGTCGTCCAGGGGAATCAGGAGCGCCCCGCCGAGTCCTACGAGCTCACCGACGGCATCGTGGCCAATTTTCAGGCGCTGCATAGCACCTGGTTCCTCAACCGATTGTTTCCCAGCAACGACGACATTTCCCTGGGCACCGAGACCTTCTACGAAGCCGGCGAGCCGGCCGCCTACATCACCCGGGCCCTGTTCAACCCGGCGGTCCCGGTGTCCTCGATCTGGACCGCCCAAGAGCACCTTCGGGTCCTACGGGAACCCGAGTTCTACTCGGTCTTCGAGATTCCTGCCGAGCAGTTCGTCTTCGAAGATCCACCGATCCTAGCGGTGGGGTCGGTCCTCGGCATCGAACGGCCCGGCCCCCTCGCCCGCCGGTACGATACGGGCGGAGACGACGAGGAGCGCCGTCAGGGCACCTTGGAAATCGGTGCCCACGCCGGGGGCGGCTTCATGGGCGCCCCCGCGTATCTGCTGACGACCATCAACGAGACGCCGGACTTCCGGGCCAATGGCGGGCGCAAGATGCCCCGGAAGTGGGCTAAGGCCGTCCTGCACGACGCGCTGTGCCGCGACCTACCGGTCGTCCGCGTCGAAGACGCCATCCCCTTCGTGGTCGCGGATAGCCAGGTCCCCTTCCGCCGACAGGCCCTCTGCAGTCAGTGTCACGCGTCGATCGACCGCATGGCCGCCACCATCCGCGGCTTCAAATACAATGAGCTGTACGGCTATGACGAGACCTTCGGCTTCTCGCACGGCGGGATGTTCGCTCGCTTCGACTCGGCGACCGAAGCGCCGGAGTCCGGGTGGCCGGCCGTCGAAGACCCGACGTACGACGTTCGCCCGCCTCGCGGCACGCTGTACT
Organism: uncultured Myxococcales bacterium; assembly: GCA_964519665.1. Taxonomy (GTDB): domain Bacteria; phylum Myxococcota; class Kuafuiibacteriia; order Kuafuiibacteriales; family Kuafuiibacteriaceae; genus JANQQN01. Next base: position 39,733 of record CAZFIV010000025.1, on the reverse strand, counting down.
TCCGCGATCACACCGGCCAGCTCATCGACCTCCCGGTCCAGGGTCCGGCCGAGCTGGGCGCGCGGCTGGCCGAACTCGACGGTCCGTACGTCTGCCTGGCGCAGCGGTACTACCGATACTTTACGGGTATCGACGCCTTTATCGGCGACCCCGCGAATTTTCCCGCCAGCCCCGACAGCCCGGACGCGTTCTACCGCGATCGGGTCATCGAGCTGGGCCGCCAGCTCCGGACCAGCGGCGACCTGCGGGCCCTCATCGAAGCCATCTTGCGCTCCCCCGAATACCGCGAAAGCGACTTTGGAGTCTCCCCATGAAGCGTCGACACTTTTTGCAAGGTAGCCTGGCAACGCTGGGCGTCGGTATGATGCAGGCCGCTTTGCGGCCGGGGATCGGTTGGGCGCAGTCGACGGCCAGCCGTCGTTTCGTCTCCGTTCAGCTCCCCGGCGCGCCGCCGCGCTGGATGTACGACTTCTTTCCGGCCGCGTACGGGCGGGAAGGTCTCGATGTCGACCGCAACCTCACGATCGCGACGAACTATGCGTCCACCAACGGCCGCTACACGGCTCCCGAGTTTTCGACGGTATCGGTCAAGGGGCTCAACGCACCGCCGTTTTGGCAGCTCCAGGTACCGAGGGCCGGGGGGGGCCTCCGACCGGTCTCGGGGCTGCTCGACCACCTTCTGTCGCTTCAGGGCGTGAACACGTCGGTGGATGGGCACGAAACATGCCAGCGCCTTCACTGGCAACCGGTGGCCGGTCAGCAGTCTCGCTCGGCGATGGCCGCCGACAACAGCGACAACCCTCTGCCCGCGGTCAGCGTGCAGACGGCCACCTACGCGTTTCAATCGACGCGCGACAAGTCGTACATCCCGCTGGCCGAGCTGGAAGAGAACCCGTTATCGACCCTGCTGCAGCCGTTTTTGGCGACGTTGCCCACCGCGAGCCCCAGCTTGCAGGCGGCTTTGCAACGCGCCGAGTCGGCTCTCGACGCCGATGCGACCCGTTGGGCCCCGACCGCGAGCGAAACCCAGGCCAGCCAAGCGGCCGCATTCACCCTGTTCCAGCGCGGGTTCGGGGATCTCGAGTCGGTCTTTCAGCAGCGGGTCGCCGTGTACCGCGACCTCATTCGGCGGTCGCTGTCCATGCACTTGCCGATGCCCGGCTTCACCGATCTGCCGATCGGTTCGACGGGCGGCCGAGACGCAACCTACAGCCTCGGTGCGGGCGCCGAAGGGGAGCCGATCTCGACCCGCGACCTGCGGGACATTTTCGTCGCCGAGACGAACGCGTACGGCCTCGCCGAGCAGTTCGTGATCACCGAGTACCTCCTGAGAGAAGACCTCTCGCGCTCGTTGGCGATCGGCGCACCACCGCTATCCAGCCTCGGCGGAGAGGGCAACCCGTACGACGAGCAGATCTTCGATGAGCACGGCACCGGAGTGATGGTCTCGGTCCTCCTGAACGCCAAGTACTACGCCGCCCTGTCGGCGTGCCTGCTGGAGCTGATCGATCAGCTCACCGCGGCCAATATCTTCGACGACACGGTCATCGAGGTCGCCGGCGAATTCAGTCGATCGGCGCTGCCCGAGGGCGAAGGCTCCGACCACGGGTGGCCGGGCAAGGTGTCGTCGTATTACAGCGGCCGCATTCGGGGCCCCCACGTCATCGGCAACGTTTATTCGACTCCGCCTGACGACAGTGGATTCGATCCCTACCCAGGGACTTGGGGGTACGGAGCGCCGGTCGATGGGGTGCAGTCGACGCTGAGCTTGAACCACGAGATCGCTACATTGGCCGCGATGCTCGGCGTTCCGTCGCCGACCAACGCGGTGCCGGCTTTGGTGTCGGTCAACGCGAGCGGGGAGATCGTGCCCGCGCCGGGTATCGAGCCGGCGCGCATCGTTCGCGTTTAGCCTCAGGGCGTCGGTCCCCGGCACCGTCCGGTGCTGGCTTGGTTCATGCCTCCACCTGGTTCGAGCGCTCCCCAGAAGCGAGCCGCATCACGCCGTTTGGCGGGCCCGGGCGGCGACGGCTCGCGCGGCCGCGTGGGTCCAGGTATAACGGGGGTGACCAGGCACTTCGGAGGGACCAGGCGGCATGGCCAGCGACGACGACCTGCGCATCAACACTCGGTATGCGCTCACCAAACACTCCTCGCGAGCCATTCTCGAGGAGCACGACAGCTGCGAGGTGCCCGCGGGTTGTGGCGGGGTCGTGCTCCGCTGGCGTGACCCGGCCGCCGGGCGCCCGGGCATCCTTCGAATCGCGTCGTTGGGGCGAGCGCGGGTCTGGCTCGATGGTCACGAGGTGATCAACAGCTGGGTGACGCTCGCGCCGGGTCGGCACGTGCTGGCGGCGGAGGTTCGCGACCTCACCGGGCCCGCGCCCTTCGCGGTGGCGATCAGCCCCGGCGAGGAGCCCGTCGCGGGGGGGCGCGGGTTGATGGCGTCGTCGCGGGGGCTCGCGTGGCGGGTGCACGACGCCCCCCCCGACGGCTGGACCGCGTTTGACTTCGACGACCGCGACTGGGCGCTGGCCCGGGCCGGAGATGATCTCGTGCTGCCGATCGAGCTGGATACCGAGTACGAATTCGGCCGCTTTCGTGAACTGAGCAGCCTCGGGGCGGATGTGCTTCGCCTCGACGGCACGATCGCGGCGGTGCGCGGGACCTTCACCGTGGAGGCACCATGAGACGACCACCGCTGGTTCTCGTACCGCAGCACTTCGGGAGCTTCGTCTTCGACCGGCGAAGCTCACGTTACATGCCTTTCGACCGTGAGCTCACCGCTTTGCTCCGCGCCGCGACCCACACTCCGATGCACCGGCTTCCCGGCGGCCCGGAGGTCTTCGGTGCGCTCGAGAGCCGAGGCTTCTCGACGCTCGACGGTCGCTTCGACGCCGCGGTGATCGATGCGGAGCCGCCGGCCGACCACCTGCTCGGGCCCCTCGCCGTGCACCTCGAGGTCATCGCTGCGTGCAACCTGCGCTGCGTGCACTGTTTTGCCGGCGAGCTGCCCCGGAAGGGCACATTGACCGTCGAAGAGATCGATCGGCTGTGCGGCGACCTCGCGAGCATGGGCAGCTTCCGCCTCGGCCTGACCGGCGGCGAGCCGCTCCTGCGGCCCGACTTGCTCGACATCCTCGATGTGGCGACGGGCCACGGGCTTCACCCCTGCCTCACCACGAACGGACTCCGGATCGACGAGCGCTGGGCCCGCGAGCTCGGCAGGCGCGAGCTCATCTGGCTGAATGTGAGCCTCGACGGAGCGACGGCCGAAACCCACGACCGGATCCGCGGCCGGGGCACTTTCGACCGCACCATCGAAAAGATTCGGCTGCTGTCGGAGCACGCCCGGTTCACGCTGGCGTTCACCATCACGTCGCCGCTCGTCGCCGAGGTCGAAGCGTGTGCCGCCCTCGCCCGCGCGCTGAAGGCCCACACGGCCGTGTTCCGACCGCTGTACCCGGTGGGCACCGCGGCGGCGCACCTGGCGCTGATGCCCACCTACGACGCCTACGCAGACGCCCTCGACTTGCTGGCCCGCGGTCTGAGCCCCCAGGATGGCGATCTTCACGCCATCGATCCGTTCAGCCCCCAGATTCGGGAGACCATCCAGGCGAAGAGCTACGTCGGCGCCGGATGTGGGGCGGCCCAGCTCGTGGCGTCGGTGTCCGCGAGCGGCGACGTCAACCCGTGCAGCTTCCTCGGCCCGGCGAGCAACGCCGGCTCGCTACGACAGCAGTCCTTCGCGACGATCTGGCACCAAAGCCGGGGCTTCACGGCCATGCGCGCGCTCGGCCGTCAGGGCTGCGGCGCGTTCGCCGGCGGGTGTCGGGCGCGGGCGCAGACGCTCAACGGCCACCTCGACGCCGCGGACCCTTGGCACGATGCCTGGTTGGCCCGGCGGGGCCGCCACCCGTCGACCAACCTGCACGTGATATCGTGATGTTCGACCCTGAAAAGATCCTGACCGCGTTCGGACCCGAAGGAGACCCGGGCGAGGCGGTGGTCGCCGCCGATTGGTTTCTCGAACGAGGTGACCCGGAGATGGCGGCCGCCGCGCTCGACCGCGCCTACGGCTTGAATCCCGATGACGAGACGGTCGCCGCGCAGCGAGCCGCGATCCTCGATGAGCTCACGATCGAAGAGCACGGTCTTAACTTTCGCTACGTGCCGGCCGGCACCTTCCTGATGGGGTCCTCCACCGGCGACCCTGACGAGCGGCCGGTTCACGCCGTGCGGCTTCCATCCTTTCATATGGCGGAGATCCCGGTCACATGGTCCGCGTACTGCCAGCTCATGGACTGGTCGCCGCCCCCGGAAGGCAGGGTCGACTCCTCGGAAGACGTGCACGGCCTCCCCTCGCCGAATCGGCAAGCGCTCTTTCACCTGAAGGAGCGCAACAAGATCCGGCTTCAGTACTGCGAGACTTTGACCGAAGAGGCCGCCGATTGGCACGCGCACGCGCCGCATCTGCAGGTGACGCGGGCCCTCTTCGGTACCCCGGCCGGGCGCCGACCGGGGCGGCCCTGGGAGTACGACCGTAAGCCGATGGTCGCCGTCTCCCCCGAGGAGGCCGAGGAGCTCGCCGACCGGCTGTCCTCCGAGACGATCCGCTACGCGCTACCCACCGAGGCGCAGTGGGAGAAGGCGGCGCGAGGGGGGCGCATTCAGGCGAGTTATCCCTGGGGCGACGCCCGCCCCACCCCCGACCGCTGCGACTTCGACCACTTCGGGGTCTTCAAGATCAACGACCCGCGGTCGTTTCCACCGAACGGATATGGCCTCTTCGGCATGTGCGGGGGCGTCTGGGAGTGGACGGCCGACCCGTACTGGGCGCTGGCGTATCGCGCCGCCACCGACCCCTCGATCTTGCGCCCGGCCACATTTCCGGAGCGGAGCTTGCGAGGCGGCTCTTGGGCCGACTGCGCCTACATGGTGAGGGTGTCGGCTCGGATGAGCCGGCCCGGAGGCTCGTGGCGGACCGGCGAGTGGTCGGCAGCGGGCTCGCCCACGTTCGGATTTCGGTTGTGCCGAATCCGAGTCGAGCAACTTCAAGAAGACGAGGCTTCGGGGTCATCCGACTCACGGGGGCTGGAATAGCCGAGCTGCCCTCGCTTCGCCTCGGCGATTGAGACGGCGCCGGTGCCCGCCTCGGCGGCGATGCTCACAGCGCCACCGGCGACGTCGCGCTGGCGCTCTCGACGGATCTTCTGCTCGAGCCGACCGACCAGACGCCGAGTGCGCGGGTCGGTGATCGGCTCGGAAGCTTCCTCGAGGTACCGCGCCGCGCGCAGGTACCGAAAGCCTGCGGCAAGCCCCGCGCCGGTAAAGAAAAAGATGAACAGCCGCGCTCTGAACAGGAAGATCAACCCGATGGTGACGACCGCGTACAATCCGAGGATTCCGTATCCCGTCCACCGCGCCCGATCGCTCACCTTGCGTCGAAGACGAACTTCTGCCGGGGCCGGCAAGTCGCCGCTCATTCGAGGAGTGTAAGCGCCGGCGGCGCTCGGTCCAACCTCGAATGGAGGCCGCGGTCACGCCGGATGACCGGCGGTCGGCGGCGCGGTACGGGAGGGCCGATGCGGTCGTTCGTCGCGGTCTTGGTGGCCGCCGGAGGCTGGTACTTCGGTACCGCCGCGGGAAGCGCCGGTTGGGCTCTGTGGTTCACCCCGGTACCGCTGCTCGTCGTCGCTCTCGGCTCGAAGAGTCTTCCGAAGATCTTCATCCTCGGGTTGACCGCCTATGCGCTGGGCGGGGTCGACCAGTTTCGGGTCTACCGCGAGGTCATGCCCCTTCCCGTCCTGGCGGGGATCGTCATCGGTCCGGCCATCCTGTGGGCCGTATCGGTCACCATCTGGCGATGGTCTACTGACCGAATCCCCGCGTCAGGGGCCGCGCTGGTGCTGCCGGCGGCCTGGACCAGCCTCGAGTTGGTCAACAGCTGGCTGTCGCCCCACGGGACGGCCGGTAGCCTCGCTTACAGCCAGGCCTCGACGCCCGTGCTGACCCAAATCACATCGGTGACCGGCTGGCCGGGGCTGGTCTTCTTGGTGGTCTGGGTGCCCTCAGCGCTCGCGGTGGCCTGGTCTCGGCGAACGCTCGGGGTCGCGCTGGGGCCGGCGCTGGTCGGCGCCGCCACGCTCGCGTTCGGAGCCGCCCGACTCGGAGCTCCCGCGTTGGGCGCCCCCATCACGGTCGGCGTGGTGGCCGTCGACGACGCACCCGGCTTTCGCGCCGCCAAACCGGTCGACGTGGCCACCACCACCGCCGCCTACGCGCGCCGGATCGCGGCTTTGGCCGCCCGCGGCGCCGACGTGATCGTGGCCCCCGAAGAAGTGGTGACCGTCTCCGCCGAATCCGAAGCCGCGGTCGAGACGGCCTTTCGAGAGGTCGCAGCGGCCCACTCGGTCTCGCTGGTCGTCGGCATCGACAATCGTAGCGACGACCCGCGACTGAACGAAGCGCGGTGGTTCGACGCCGAGGGGCGATCGATCGGCACCTACCACAAGCACCACCTCGTCCCTGGTTTCGAGGCCGACGTGCGCCCGGGTCGTTCCTTGTTATATCGAGCCGATCAGGGCGTCGCGATCTGTAAAGACCTCGACTTTCCGGCGCTGAGCCGGGCGTACGCCCGCGCGGGCGTGCAGATTCTGTACGTTCCCGCGTGGGACTTTAAACTGGACGGTCCCCTTCACGCGAAGATGGCCCACCTGAGAGGCGTCGAGAGTGGTTTCACGATCGTCCGGGCGGCACGCAACGGCCGCCTGACGGTCAGCGACGCGCGGGGACGAGTGCGCCTCGACGTGCCCAGCGTCGAGGGCGAGGGGCTCGTCACCGTCACCCCAGGGGACGGTCCGACAATCTACGCTCGATTCGGCGACCTGTTCGGCCTCGCGGTCATCGTCTCGGCCCTGGGCTTGGTGGTGATGGCCGCGATCCGAGGCCGGCGCCGGAAGCTCTTCGAGCAGAACGAGGGCCAACGTTTGCACGACGCCGCGACGGAGCGAAAAGAGTCGCTCGAGAAGAATCGCGCGGTCCGCGCGCAGACGTTGGCCGGTCATGCGCCGGCGGGCTCAAGGGCGAGCGGTGAGAGCCGATAGACGGGGCGTGAAGGATCTCTACTCCATCGACGGCATCGTCGAGACCAAGCTCAACACCGACATCAATGCCGTCGTTTGTCGCTGGGAGACCTTTTCGGGTCACGGTCATCTGCGGCCGTGCATCGAGACGCAGATTCAGGCCGTCCGCTCCGGTGCCCGGTTCGTGGTCGTGGACGTGTCCGCCGCCAAAGGCCTCCCGAACAACGATGACCAAGAGTGGTTCGGCACGCACGTGTTTCCTGCCTATGAGAAAGCCAAGCTCCGGGCGCTGATCACCATCGTTCCCCAGAGCGCGGTCACCAAGCTGGGCGCGCGCCGGTGGCAGTCGACCGGCAATCGTTTCGGATTTGAGACCTTCGAGGCCGCGAGCCTCGACGAAGCCTTTTCCATCTGCCGAGAACGCGCCGCCTGATTGGGACGACCGACCGATCGGCTCGGGCTCGCGGCGCCGAGACCACGTGAGCGGGCGGCGATGTATCATCCCGGCCGTGCTTGTCTGGCTGATCGTCGCGGCGATTCCCGGCGGCGTCGAAATCACGGTCACCGACCCGGATCCGCCCTGCGCGTGGGAGCGCGTCCTGCGAACGAGCATCGACCGACTGCCTCGTTCGACGGACTCCTCCCCTCACCCCGTCTCGGTCCGCATCGTAGCGGCCCGTGACACGCTGCACATCGAGTTTCGCGATGCGCACGGCGCCGCCTCGTCCCGGACGCTGCCCGCGACGCCGCCGTGCGAAGCGCGCGCCGATGGGGTCGCCCTCGTGATCGAGCGAGAGCTCTCCGCGCTCGGTTATCAGGTTGCCGACCCACCTCCCCAAACGCCGCCGATATCGACGGAAGCCTTAAGGGGTTGGACGCGTCCCGTACGTCGAACGGTGGCGGGTCCGACCGAAACCGCTACCGCCGCGGCATCGGCAACGAGCGAAAAGGCTCCGGCCGAGACATCTGCGGTCGCGTCGGCGAGCGGGTCGGCCCACCGTTCGACCACGAGCACCACGACCAGCCCAGCGGAAGGCCTGACCGAGCGTCCGCCGTGGTCGCTCCGGGTCGGCGTGACCGGGGTCGTCGAAACCGTCGGCGCCGAGCGTCCCCGGTGGGGAGGCGGTCTCGAAGTGGCGGTCGGCCGAGGTCGCTATGCGGGCGTATTGACGACCGTGGTGGTCGCCCCCGCCTCGATCGAGATCGAGACCGACTCGGTTCAGAGAGGCACCCTCTCGGTGGGCTCCGCGATCGGGAGCGCCGGCCCCGAGGTTTGCTTCGACCTAAGGATCGGCCGGGCCTGCGGCCTCGTTCAGGCGGGCGTAGAGGTCAGTTGGGCGTCCGCCGAAGGCGACACCCTCTTTCGACTCCGCGACAGCCAGCAGGCGAGATTCGTCGGCGCCTTCGGCGCCCGTTATCGGCCGCACAACACCCCGTTCGACGGTCAGATCTTCGTCGAGGCTCTGTGGCGACCCAATGCCCCGGTCTTCGTCGTGGAGGGCGGCGCCCGCTACGAAGACGGTCCGGTCGCCCTGCGTTTCGGCATGGCCGCCTTTTTTAACTTTTTTTGAAGGCCGCCGGTCGGCTGTTCCATCCATTATCGAGGACGGTGGGGTCGCATGACGGTTGCGCTCATGGTCTCGGACCTTCCGCCCGAAGACGGCGACGCTGATCTGGCGGCACGGTGCCGGGCCGGCGATCAGTCCGCCTGGCGTGAGCTGTACGATGCGCACTTCGACTTCGTGTACCGGGTCGCTCGCCGCCTCGGAGTGGACCCGACAGAGGCCGAAGACGTGACCCACGACGTCTTCGTCATCGCGCACCGGCGCCTCGACCAGTTCTCGCAAGGCCGCCTGCGGACCTGGCTTTACCGCATCACCGCCAACGTGGTGTCGGACCGACACCGCCGCCGCCGAATCCGCGCATCCTTAACCCTGGTGAAGACTTGGTTGTTCGGGCAACGGGTCGCGACACCGGAGGAACACGCGTCGCAACGGTCCGACGCCGAGATGGTGAATCGGGTGCTCGCCCGGATGAGCCCCAAGAAGCGCGAGGTGTTCGCCCTGTTCGAGCTCGAGGGCCGCTCGGGCGAAGAGATCGCCGAGCTCGTGGGCATCCCGGTCAATACGGTGTGGACTCGGCTCCATCACGCGCGGAGGGAATTCGTGCGCATCGCACGTAAGCTCGGCGGCCTGGAGGACGCACCATGAGTCCTCCGCGCCCGTGGAAAGACGGTCCCCCGAAGGAACCGGTCGGCGCTCGGCTCGCGGACCGGCTGACCCGGCTTCCCACGCCTGCTGCGCCTGCCGGGGCCCAGGAACGCGTCTGGGCCCGCTTGCACGCCGCAGCGCATCGACCGCGGCGCCGCCGCCTCCCGCTCCTGATGGCCGCCGCGACCGCGACCGTCGTCGGCCTCACGGTGTGGGTGGCCGGGCCGCTGGTCGCAGCCCGACGCCCGGAACCCGCAACCCGAATCGAAACCGCGGAGGGGGTTCGGTGGTCGAGCGAGCCCCACCGGCGGGCTCGGATCGAAGAACCGGCACTGGCCACCCTCGTTCTGGCTCCGAGCACCGAAGTTTGGCGCGTTGAAGACCCGCCGCACCTGGAGCTTCGCCAAGGGCGATTGTGGGCGGTCGCCGCCCCAAGACTCGCAGTGGTCGCCGGACGCTGGCGGGTCGAAGGCGCGGCCGGATCGACATGGTCACTCGACCGGCGCGGTCCTCGGGTCGAAGTGGTCGTCGGCCGGGTTCGGGTCTCCGCGGCGGGGCAGCAACAGTGGGTGAACGAGGGAGAATCGCTCTTGCTCGGCCGCCCCGCCCGGCCCGATGAATCCACCGACCGCGACGCCGCACCGAGCCAAGAAAGAGGTCCGCCTCCACCGGACGCCGCCCCGGACCCTTCGCACACCGGTCGAGCGACCGAACCTGCACCCATCGCCCCACCCGACCCTGCCGACGCGCCGAGCCCGTCGCCCACGCGTCGCGCGTCCGCACCGGCCATTTCATCCGCCGAACCGGACGACCCCGGCACGTTGTACCGGCGGGCCCGCGCCGAATCCGACCCGGATCGAGCGGTGGTGTTGTTCGACCGCGTGTTCGCCTACGGCGGCGCTTGGGCCGAGATGGCCGGACTTCAAAGTATACGGCGCCGAATGGCCCAAGGGGCGCTCAATGACGCCGAGCGTCGACTGGACCGCCAAGACGCCGCGTTCCCTTCCGGTGACTACGCTCCGGAGGCCTGGCTGATGCGGATCGACCTCGCGGTTCGTCGCCGCCGCCCCGCCGACGCGGGCGCTGCGCTCGACCGGTACCTAGCCGCCCGCCCCGAGTCGGCGCGAGCCGCCGAGCTGTTCTTGATGCGAGGCGACCTGCGGCGACGGAGCGGAGACTGTCGCGGTGCGCGCACAGACTATCGCCGCGTTGGTCGCTCGCCCTACGTCGACCCGGCCCGGTTCTTCGAAGCCTGGTGCCTGGGGATCGAAGAGGACCGGCCAGCGGCCCGGGCCGCCTACGGTCGGTACCTCGCCGAGTTTCCGAACGGGCGCTTTCGCGCCCCGGCCCGCCGCGCGCTCGAAAGACTCGAATAGTCGTGAAGGCGGAAGCGGCGTCGCGCCATTCATCAATGAACCCCAAACGGGAGATATTGACTATGGATTCGCATCCCTATCGACACGCTGCTCTTTGGTCCGTCCTCGCCCTGGCGGCGGCGGGCTGTTCGTCCGAGGCGCCGACCGAAGTCGGGTCGACGCACGTTAAATCGGCCACCATCGTCGCCAACGACGGCGGAGGCCTCGAGGTTACCGCGAGCGACTACGCCCCCTACGCGGGTGCCCGCATCGACATACCGGCGGGCGCCCTGGCCGCCGACACCAAGATGGTCATCGACCTCGGCCCCGACAGCATCATCGACGCGACGGGCACCGCGGTCGGGCCCGCGATCACTTTCGGACCGGCCGGCGCAGTGCTGAGCGCCCCCGCACAGATCACCCTGCCCTATAGCGGTTCCGTCGACCGCAATCGGGCCCGGATCTACGTTCGCCTGGCCGATGGCTCCACCGATGTCGTGCTTCCCACCGGCCTTACCATCGACGCGCCCAACCGGCTGATGCGCTTCTCACTTCAGTCCATGGCCACCGTGCAGGTGGGCCGAGCGAGCGACGCGTGCCAGCACATCACCTGCGCCACCGGAAACTGCCGCGACGGTCAGTGTCGGGTCGACTGCACCGACGAAGACTGCGGACCCGCCCCTTTGTTGCCCAGCTATCTATGCTCCGATGGTTCGGTCTCCGGCCCGGTCTGCGAAGCCGACGCCGCGGGCAGGTGCGGGTGGCAGATCCGTACTTGTCCGGGAGAATGCGAGACCGACGCTGACTGTGGGTCGACCGGGATCTGTGACGATGGAGTCTGTCAGACGCCCCCCGGCGAGGACTGCGGCGGCATCCGGCGGTGCGGAGCGGACGAATTCTGCTGCAACCCTTCCTGCGGAATCTGCGCGCCGACCGGCGGCGCGTGTATCGAGCCCGCTTGCGGGAGGGCCTGTGGCGCGGACGGCGAGTGCGCACCGGGTTGGATCTGCAGCGCGATCGGCACCTGCGTACCGGGCGAGCGATGCGGCCGCACGACCTGCGGCGATGGGCTCACCTGCTGCAATCCTTCCTGCGGCGTCTGTGTGCCCCCGGGCAGCGCCTGCACCCAGGAGTTCTGCGAGTGGTTCTGCCAAAGCGATGCCGACTGCGCCGAACCGTTTCCGACCTGCACCAATGACGGCCGGTGCGAATGATCCGCCAGAGAGATGAGCCGCTGACCCACGCCGCCCGCCTCGGCGGGCGGCATCGCGCCTATTCCGCGGAAGGCTCCTCGAGGGTCAACTCGACCATGAGCTCGTTGGCGATCGCCTCCAAAGGGGCCCGAAGATCCTGGATCGACAGCCCCTCGGGCACCGCCAGCTGCGCGCGGACCCGGAACATCGGCTCCCCGCTCATCGCCGCCCGCTCGGTCGATGTATCCATCTGAACGAGGTTGACGCCCCGCTCAGCCAGCACTCGACCGATCTGGTGAATAATCCCGGGCCGGTCCGCGCCGATGAGGTCGAGGTGAACGGTCTCACTCCCATCATCTTCGTCGACGGCATCGGTGACCACGGTCTGCAGGTCGGGCAGGTCGGCGAGCGCCCCCGCCAGGGCATCCCGGCGGGCGTCCGGCACCACCGCGTGCACGATGCCCGCAAACTGCCCATTGAGGCGGACGAGTTGGCTCTCTTCCCAGCTTCCGTCGTGGCGAGCGATGCATTGCGCGACCATGTCGACGATGCCGGGGCGGTCCGGTCCGATCAGAGTGAATATCAAGCCCTTCATGTATTCGTGCGTATCGCGAAAACCACGACCCGTCGATGGGCGTTCACCTTCTGCAACGTCCGGCCTCCGGAGCCGACGACGATGCTCGAAGGTCGGGTGTCGCCCAATACGCGAGCAGCGATCCCGCAACCAGGGTCCCCGCGGCGAACCATCCCGGCGCCGACAAGGCGAGTTGCTCGACGACCAACCCACCGATCGCCGCGCCCAGGCCTTGTCCGAAGAAGAATGACGAAAAATACTTCATGAGCACTCCGTCCGTAGCGAAGACTCATCCTCCTCGTCTTCTGAACCCGAGGCTATTTGAACGAGAGCCTCGGTGCCGCCCGCTGACCGGCGCCATTCGCGCCCGGGCGTATCGATGGAACGGGCGAGCCACCACGCATTGGTCCACCACATGATCCTGATCCAAAACCGATTCGCCGAGCGTAGTTTCTCGGCCGAATCGTTGAACGAGCCCCCGCGGTAAACACGGTACGCCGCGCCATCGGTAGAGTCGCATCCGACCAAAGGGTCGGTTATAGTGACGCTCGGATCATCTCCGCGAGGCGCCTTGGTATAGGCCTGCATGTCGAGTCTGCCGCACACCCACTCCCGGACGTTACCGGCCTGTTGCTCCGTGCCGAACGGTCCTTTGCCCGCCGGTCGCGCATCCACGGGCTCTACGAGATGAAGATATCAGCCAAAGCGTCTCCCAGCCTGCCGGCGTCTATCGCCAAGGAGTAGTTCCGTCGCCTCGCCGAATAGCTAGTCGCAAGCGCCAAACTGTCGGTCGTGAAACCGTCGGTCGTAAAACCGTCGGTCGTGAAACCGTCGGTCGTTGAAACCGTCGGTCGTGAAACCGTCGGTCGTTGGCGAGAGGCCGACCATCCGTGCCGCCGGCAACCGTCCGCCGAGGTGAGTGCCAGGTCGATCGGTGCTAGCATCCCGCGCCGATGGTCGACGTCCTCATCAGCTACGAACGCGCCGATGCCGCCCTGGCGAGCCGGCTGGCGGGTCATCTCGAGGAGAAGGGATTTTCGGTCGCCTGGACGAGCTCCCCCGAAGCGGACGCGGCCGATCCCCTGCCGACGACGGCCCAGGTCGCCGCCGACTGGGTCCTCGTGATCTGGTCACCCCACTCCGTCAACTCACCCTCCGTCCTTCAGGAGGCCGAGCTCGCCCGAAACCGCGGCGCATTGATTCAAGTGCGGGCGGGAGGGGTCAACGGCCCGCCGACCGGCTTTGCCGATTCGTGGGTCGAAGACGTTTCCGATTGGGTCCCCGGCCACCCTCATCACGCCGTGCAGGCGATCGTAGAACGGCTCAGACCTCCCGAATCCGACCCATCGCCGCTGGCCGACACGCAAACGACCCCGCCCGGCGCACCATCCGGAGGGATGACCCAACCGCCGGCCGCGGGCCCCCCGATCACCGCGGGCCCCCCGATCGCCGCGGGCCCCCCGATCGCCGCGGGCCCCCCGATCGCCGCGGGCCCCCCGATAGCCGCGGGCCCTCCGATCGCCGCGGCGCCGCCCGTCGCCCCGCCGCTGACAACCCCGCTACCGCCGCCTCCGACCCGAGTGCGGAGGCGGGTGTCGTGGCTCTTCGCGCTGGTCGTCGGCTTCGCCCTCGCGGTCGGCTTTTCCGCTTGGGCGTTGCTGAAGCAGCCTCCGCGCGAACCCCGCCCGACCTCCGCCCAGGAAGAACCGGCCCCCATATCACCACCTCGAAGCCCGCGAACGAGCGGTCTTTCCGAAGGTACGTTAAAGCTTCTGGCCAACCTCGATCGGCGGGTCACGATCCGAGCGTACATCTCAGTACGATCTCATCCCCTGCTCGAGGCGATCATCCCTGAGCTCATCGACGACCTCCGGCAGTACGAAAACCTGGGCGAAGGGAAGATCATCGTCGAGGCGGTCGAACCAAGATCGGTCGATCCGTCGGTGCTCGTGGAAGCCGAGCAAAAATATGGCATCAAGCCGGTTTTGTTCGAGAACCGCCAACGCCCCGGCCAACCAGCCGTGGTCAGTGCCTATTTCAGCGTGCTCGTTCGCCACGGCACTCGCCACGAAACGATCGACCACAACGACCTTCTCGAGCTGAGAGCCGACGGGCCGAACCGGCTGCAGGCCCGTCTGAGGGGCGTAGAGTTCGCGCTCGCACGCGCGATCAAGAACGTTACCCGACACCGAACCTGGGCCGACGTCGTCGCCAACCTGAACGAACCGGCGGAGCTCGTGCTCTTCTCGTCTCGAAACGAACTGGCGCCGCCCCTTTCGACCGCCGCCCAGCAGATCGAATCCCTCGCTCTGCAACTCGACAAAGAATCGAATGGAAGGGTCACCCTTCGACGGATCGACCCGAATACTTCGAGCACCGCCGAAACCTACCTTGCGTTGATGTCCGAACTAAATATTCGGCCGATTCCCGCCCTGACAGCCTCCGATCGGAAGGCGTACCTGAGCCTCGCCATCCGAGTCGGAGACCGCTGTGGCCTTCTCGGCGACGTCTACGGACGGTCCGACGAGACCTTGCGCAACGCCATCATCGATATGATGTCCACCCTCACCCCGGGCACCACCAAGGTGGTCGGCGTCCTCAATCCGGGGTCCACGATCACGACCACGCAGGCCGGCGGACTCACCACCACCGGGCCGGCGCCCGACCGACTCGTGACCGAGATACGGGGCTTGCCCCAAGGCAGGCCCCTCCAGAGCATCCGCGCCAAGGACGACGTCCCGGACGGCCTGGGGGTCTTGGTGGTCATCGACGGCGACGACTTGCGCGAGCCGCACCTGCGCACGATCGACGATCACCTGATGCAGGGCCGAACGCTGATCGTCTTGACGTCGACCGCCCGATTCGATCCCGGCCCCGACCAAGCGTTCCGGTTGTCGGCCGCTCAGAACCGCCTGGCCGCGCTTCTGAGCACGTATGGGGTCACGCCGGGCGACAGGCTGGTCATGGATACGCAAAACCGGCCGGTGGCCGCCACCGTCTCCCGGGAAGTTGGGGGGGTGCCGGTGCCGGAGCTGAGGCTGCTGCCGTATCCGTACTTCATCGACGTCCGAGGACCAGGACTTGGGGGGAGCGCCCCGATCACCGACGGCCTCCAGCAGGTCGTCGTTCCGTGGGCCGTTTCGGTCACCGTGAAGCCTGAAATCGTGGATCGCACGGTGGTGCTGCTTCGCTCCAGTCGCGGGTCTTGGAGCAAGCCGGGCGTCCCTACCGGTCCCGACTTCGAAGCCTCACCGGGGGCAGGTTTCGAGCCCCCGGCGGCGAAGACGGCGCCTCAAGTCCTTGCGCTCGCCGTAACGGGGCCGTTCGAGAGCCACTTTCAAAAGGAGCCGAAGACCCGGACCAACGGGAATCAGGCCATCATGTCGCCGCCGCACGCCCGGCTGATCGTCGTCGGCTCGACGGCGATCTTCGACGAGCGCTTCTTATCGCTGCTTCGCCCCGGGCGCGACAACGTGGTGTGGTTCCGCAATCTCATCGAGTTCGGCCTGCTCGAGCCCGACCTGCTCACCATCTGGCAAAGCGAATCTGACCGAGGCACCCGGCGTCGATGAATCAACTCTCCGGAGCGTATTCGCCTTTTTCGAATCTGTCGCGAATGAGGAACTTCTGAACCTTGCCCGAACCGGTCAGGGGGAAGTCTTCGACTTGAACCCATACTGTCGGTGCTTTTTGTGCCGCCAGCCGCTCTCGACAGAAAGCGTTGAGCTCATCGATGTCGAGCTTGGCATCCGCTCGTAGGCGCACGAAACAGCCCACGATTTCGCCCCACCGCTCGTCGGGAAGACCCACCACGGCGACTTCGGCCACCGAAGGATGCTCGATGAGCGTGTTTTCGATCTCGGCCGGAAACAGATTCTCGCCGCCCCGGATGATCATCTCTTTCACCCGCCCGGTCACCGCCACGAAGCCCCGGCGGTCCATGGTGCCGAGGTCGCCCGTGTGCAACCAACCTTGCGCATCGACGGTCGCCGCCGTCGCCTCGGGGTTATCGTGGTAACTAATCATTTGACAGTAGCCTTTGGCACAGATCTCCCCGACCGTGCCACAAGGGACGACCTGATGGGTCTGGGGATCGCGAATCGAGATCGCGGTATGCGGCAGAGGCTGTCCGACCGTGTAGGCGATATCTTCGAGCGAATCGCCGAGCTGAGACTGAGTCAGCACCGGAGACGTTTCGGTCTGGCCGTAGATGATCTGGAAGTCGCATCCGAACGTCTCGCGGACGCGCCGCACCAACTCCGGTGCCACCATCGCCCCGCCCGACACCGCCATCCGCACCGACGACATGTCGAGCTGCAGTTGATCCTGCACTTCGCACAGCGCCAGCAACATGGTCGGCACCCCGGTGACCGAATGGCCCTGTTCGCGCGACAGCAACTGCAGAATGGGAACCGGCGCGAACAGCCGGCAGATGTACTGACACCCAAACGACTGGAGGCAGCCCAGCGTGGTGCACCCCGAGCCCCCGGTGTGAAACTGCGGCATGAAGTTCACCCACCGGCTACCGTCGAGAGCCCCGGTTCGGTTCTTGAACAGCAGCGCGTTGTTGATGACGCTGTAGTGGCTCAGCACCGCGCCCTTCGGAAAGCCGGTCGTACCGGAGGTGTACTGAATCATGAACGGGTCATGCGGACTCACCTCGGGGATCCCGTGGGTTCGCGGCCCGGTGGCAAACAGCTGCTCGTGCTCCTCCATGAAGCACACCTCGCGAATGCCGGGCAGCTCGGCGGCGACCTCGCGGCCGGTGCGCCCCATCGGATTCCCGCGAAACTCATCGACCAGGAATAGGCCGGCCGAGTACGATTGCTCGAGTACGTACTTGAGCTCCCGCGCCTGGAAACCGGGATTGACGGTCACCAAAGTCAGGCCCGCCATCGCACAGGCGAACTCCATCATGACCCACTCCGGCGAGTTCGGCGACCACACGGCAACCCGCTCGCCCTTCGCAAACCGGGTGGCCAAGGCCTCCGCGAGCCGCTCGACGTCGGCCAACAGCCCGCTGTACGTCCACCGACGGGCGGTCTCCCCCTCGAGCGTCACCTCGACCAGCGCCGGCCCGTCGGGTCGGGCACCGGTCACTCGACGCAGAGCGTCAGCCACGGTCTCTTCGATGAGGTCTTGGTCGAATTGGGCAGGAAACAGGCTTTCCTGCAGCTGGAGGTTGTACATGGAGTCTGCTCCTTCTTCGGTGACCGCCGACCCTCCCCGGTGGCGGCGGACCCGTTCGGAGCATTATGCGCGATTCTCGTGAGGTTCAGTAGACGCCCGGCGTGCAGTCGACGACTTCGTTCGGAAACACATACCCGCACGGCGGCGCGTAGCCCCCGAAATCCGGAATGGGCGCGACGATCGAGCTCCCTTCGCCGGTTCCGTACACGAACAGACTCGCGTTGCCGTCACCATCGAGGTCGCCGAGCGCGGCGCAAGTGAAGTGGTTGCCGTCGGCGCTCGCCTCGCATGCATAGCTATACTGGACGTCGCCGGCGGGCCGGAAGCCGATACACTCAAAAGTGTTACAGGCCCGAAGGTTGGCGCGGCTGCAAGACGATGGGCACGGGTTGATCGCGAAGGGTGCTTTGACCGTGCCCGGCAACGTATCGGGGGTGGCGCCGATCGTCAAAAACCCGTCTTCGGTCGCGTAGAACGAGTGCATAGCGGTTCGAATCCCGCCGAGATTGGTGCGCGCCTCCGACTGTTTCGCCTTCAGCTGGTACCGAACGAAGTTGGGGATGGCGATCGCCGCCAGCACCATGACCGGCCCGAACACCAACGAGAGCACCAACGCGGCGATCGCCAGCCCCTGCCCCTTCAGTCGACCTTGGGACCCGTTGATCTGGGACAGGGCGATGATCGAGAGAACCAGGCCCACCGGCATACAGAGGAACGTCGAGATCAGCGCCGCGACGGCCATCCCCGACGTTTTGGGCGGCTCCGGGGGCGGCTGGGCATACGGTGAGTGAGCCTGATACGGGTTTGCCCGAGGCGGTTGATAGGGCTGGTTGGGCGGCTGCATGGGCGCGATGTAGCACCCTTTGGCCCCTGTTTCATCCACCGGACGTATTCAAACCCGCGACGATCAGCGGGCGACGGTGATCCCGCGTCGGAGCAGGAGCGTACCTTCCGCTTCGTACAGGCGAATGAGCGCCCGGCGATAGTCGACGACCGCCCGCACTTCATCGATCTGGCTCGCCAGCAAGTCGCGCTGCGCTTGGGCGACGGCCAGCGCGGTACCGGTTCCGACCTCGAAGCGCTCTTTCTCGGCCACCACCGCCCGCTCCTGAAGGGCCCGGGTGGTCGCGGTGGCGTTGACCTGCGCCCGAGCCCGGTCGAGCTCGTTGAGCGCGAGACGAACCTCGAAGAACGCGAACTGCCGGAGGTTCTCGACCGCCGCGTCGGCCTGCCGCAGGTTGGCATGCGCGGCGAGGTCGCGGCCGACCGCCGCCCGATTGCCGAGGAACTGGCTGAGGCTCACCCCCGCGGTCACGTCGTACGTCGGTTCGCCCAGGTTGTCGAACGAGGCCCCGAACGCCTCTGCGAAGCCCGATTTGCCGAGCGCCACGAAGAAGTCGAGCCGCGGCAAGACCCCGTTGCGGGTGACGACGGTCTGAAGGCGATTCTGGCGCCGTCGAAGACGCGCCTCGGCCAGGTCGGGCCGATACCGGTCGGCGAGCTCGAGCCGAGAAGGAACGTCGGTAAGTGGGATCTCATCGGGTTCGGGGCGGGGCGGGCTGGTGACCTCGAAAAGAACCCCCAGACTCCCGGTAGGGTCCGAATTGACCAACCGGTTGAGTCGAAGCCTCGCCTCTTCCAGCCGACTGTTCGCATCGATGAGCGCCTGCTCGCGGCGGGCGACTTCGGCCTTGGCCGCGGCGACTTCGAGCTCTGGCAAGAGCCCCACGTCGATGCGGTCTTCGATGTCGCTCGCTTCCTTGCGAGCGACCTCCAACGAACGCTCGAAGATCGCGATCTCTTGCTCTGCGAGCGCGTAAGTCCAATACGCGGTCTCGGTGTCGGCCACCAACGACTGGGTAAAGGCCGTGAGCTGATACTCGCTGGCCTCGGCCTCGAGCTCGGCCTGGCGGACGGCGGCCAAGTTCACCGCCGGCCCCAGGCCTCTCAGGAGTGCCTGCGTAACCGTGAGACCGACCCGAGCCTGCTGAAGCGTCGGCGTCAGGTCCGATTCGTCGAGTTGATGTCCGAACACCGCCTCGACGTCGGTACCGGTCGAGAATCGCTGTCGGATGCCCAAACTGACGTCGGTGCTGCTGCCTTCGACGTCAAATCGCTCGCCGGTCGCCCGCGCGGTCTGCGACGCGCGCTCGCGCCGATACTGGGCGTCCAAGAACAACTCCGGATCGAAAACGCCCTGCTCTATTCGTGCGAACGTGCCCGCCACCACCGGGCCGAACGACTGCACCCGCAGGTCGCGGTTGTTCTGAAGGGCCAGCAAGGTCGCTTCCTCGACGCTCAACGCCAGCGGCGCGTCGGATGACCGGCCGGCCGATGCGGCGATCGCCCCCTCGATCTCGGCCGCAACCACGCCTTCGGCCGGGGGCATCAAAGCTTCGGCCGCAATGGGGGGGGCCTGCGCGGGCCCGGTTTTGAACTGGGGGGGTACCACCTCCGGCGCCGCACAGGCGATGGTGACGATGACGCCGAGCCCCCACCACGATCGACGAGTCATACCGCCTCATCCGGCTGGGGCCCGGTGACCGTCTTGCCGCGGCGCCCCCGCCGGAACAGCACGAAGACCACCGGAATGAGCAGGAGCGTGATCGGCGTGGACCCCAACAGACCGCCGATCACCGCCCGCGCCAAAGGCGCTTGAGCATCCGCACCCTCGCCGATGCCCAAGGCGAGGGGCACCAGGCCGAGGACGGTCGTCAGCGTGGTCATGAGAATCGGCCTCAATCGGCGTCGTCCCGCCTCGATAACCGCCTGCCGGCCGGTCAGCCCGCCCGCTTCGAGGTGGCTGGCCTGATCGACGAGCAAGATGGCGTTGTTGACCACGATGCCGCCCAACATGATGCAGCCGATATAGGACTGAACATTGAGGGTCGTGTTCGTCAAAAACAGGGTCGTCAGGACCCCGACCGCCGCCACCGGCACCGACAGCATGACCACCAGCGGACTCGAAAACGACTCGTACTGCGAGGCGAGCACCATATAGACGAGAAGCACGGCGAGCAGCAGAGAGACCAGCAACTCGGCGAACGCTTCTCGCTGCTCTTCGAAAGCGCCCGCCAGCCGCACTTCGTAGCCGACCGGGAGCAGGATTTCACGAAATCTATCTTGCACGTCTTTGGCTACCGAACCCAGGTCGCGGCCGGAGACGTTGGCGGTGACCGTCACCTGCCGCTGCTGGTCTTCTCGGGTGATGATCAAGGGCCCGAGGCTCGTCTGGGTGTTCACCACATTGCGCAGCGTAACTTGCTGCCCGGACTCGGTCGTCAGGGTGAGGCCCAAGATTTCGTCGAGGGGAACGTTCTCGACGTCGGCCAGCTGAACCAGAATCCGGTACGAATTGCCCCGCTGACGAAACTCGCCGGCCTGAGCGCCGGCCACCGCGACCTGGACCGCGCGGGTCACGTCGCGGAGGGTCAGACCCAAGTCGGCGACCTTCTGCCGGTCGATCCGGATCTCCTGTTGAGGAACGCCAGCCTGACGACTCAGCTCCACGTCGGTCACCCCCGGAACCTGCTGCATCAGCGCCGCCGCCTGCTCGGCGATCCGGTCGAGCGTCGCCAGATCGAAGCCACGAATCTCCGCCGTCAATCCCTCCTCGGTGCGCAACAACCGTTGAAGAATGAAGCTCCCTTGCGGTGCCCGTACCCGGACCTGAGTACCTGGGATCTGTCCGGTCAGCCGGCGCCGAAGGTCATCTGCGACCTCGACGTTCGAGCGAGTGCGGGCGGTCGCCGGCCCGAGCGCGAGATAGATCTCACCCCGGGAGGCCCCCGAGGGTCGACGTCCCGACGCTCCGACGCTCGCCTGGGCCGCGACCACTTCCGGCACCGCCGGGTAGACGATCGCTTCCATCTTGCGAATGTGCTCGTCGAGGATGGACAAGCGGGTGCCGACTTCCATCTCGCCCTGTACCCGCACTTCCCCCTCGTCGCTCGGCGGCAAGAACTCGGTACCGATGAACGGGAGCAGCAGGAGGCTGGCCGCCAGTAGGGCTCCCGAGGTCAACACCGTCAACGTCGGGCGATGAAGCGCACCTTCGAGAAGCCGCCGGTATCCCTGCGTGAGCCGGTCGAGCAGCAGCCGCGCGGAGGCGGCGAAACGTTCCGCCCGACCCGGCGGGTTCGAACGCGGCGGCCGTGGGCGGCCTCCATCCGTGAGAAAGCGGGACGCGAGCATCGGAAGCACGCTCAGCGACACCACCAACGAGCACGCCAGCGAAAAGACGATGACGTAGGCGAGCTCGCGGAACAGGATGCCCGACACCCCGCGAACGAACGCCAGCGGCAGGAAGACCACCAAGGTGGTCAGCGTACTGGCCACGATCGCCGGACCGACCTCGCGAGCACCTTCGACACAGGCGATTTCGAGCTCTTCACCCTCTTCATCTCGGCGCCGAAAGATGTTCTCGAGCACGACGATCGAGCTGTCGACCATCATTCCGACGCCGAGCGCCAGACCCCCGAGGGTGGTGAGATTCACCGTCAAGCCACCGAAGTAGATCATCGCAAAGGTCGCCACGATCGAGATCGGGATGGCCACCGCGATGACCGCGGTGCTTCGAACGCTGAGCAGGAAGAACAGGAGAATCGCGACCGAAAAGACACCGCCGTACAACACGGACAGCGCGACGTTGGCGATCGACCGCTCGATGAAGTTGCCTTGGTTGAGAATCGGGACGATCTCGAGTTGAGGAAACTCGGCGTTGAGCGCGTCGACTTCGGCCAGGATCCGGCTCGCCACCTCGACGGTGTTGGCGTCGGCCTGCTTGCGGATGGCCAGCCGAATGCCGCGCTCTCCGTTGACCCGGACCAATCGGGTGAGCTTCTCGTGGGTGTCCACGACCCGAGCGATCTGGTTGACGGTCACCGGCGCGCCGTTGCGGTTCACGACGACGGTCCGGCGAATATCCTCGAGAGAACGAAACTCGGCGGGCGCGCGCAAAGTAACCTGAAAACGCCCTTCTTCGATCTGCCCGGCCGGCAGGTCGAGGTTCGCGTCACGCAGGGCGTCCAGAACCTGATCCAGGGGCAGCTGAAGGGCCTTCACCTTCTCTGGGTCGAGCTCGACGCGGACCTCTCGGGGGTAGCCGCCCCAGATGTCGACCTGGGCGATGTTCGGAATCCTGGAGAGTCGGGGCCGGATCTGGTTCTCGATGATCTCGGTGACCTCGATCGGATCGAGCTTGCTGCCGATGCCGAGGAGAACCACCGGAAAGCTCGCGATGTCGAACTTGCGCACCCTCGGCCGCGATATCTCTTCTGGCAGCTCGTCGAGCTCGTCTTCGAGGCGCGACTGGACGTCGAGCGCCGCCGTGTCGATGTCGCGACCGAACCCGAAGGTCACCTGGACCACGCTGGACCCGAGAGCGGATTCCGACCGAAGCTCGATGACCCCGGGCACCGTCGCGATGATCTCCTCGACGATCTGGGTGACCAACCGCTCGACGACCTCCGGGCTCGCACCTTCGTATTCGGTCTGAATGGTGACCGTCGGCAGCTCGATGGCGGGGAGCAGGTCGATCTGGATCCGGCTCACCGAGATCACGCCCAACAGGATGACGATCGACGTCACCATCGTCGTCAGCACGGGACGTCGAACGCTAAATCCGGGCAGACTCACGGCGCAACCTGCTGCGGATTATCGAGCGTTCCTTCCGGGTCGACGGGTTGGGCGGCCGACCCGGGTATGCTGATCTTCGAGCCGTCGTCGATGAGCTGCTGCCCGAGCGTCACCACTCGCCCCTTCAAAGCCGGCGCGCGGATCTGGACCCGGTTGCCTTCCCGAATGCCTAGCTCGACCGCGACCCAGCGGACCTGGTCGCCGGCGTCGTCGGTGATGAACACGCCTTCTTCGTCGTCTCGGGACGTCACCGCGGCGAAGGGCACGATGACCGCGTCGTCGACCGTTTCGAGCGCCACGGTGGCCCGAACGAACATGCCGGGCTTTAGTCGACCGTCCGGGTTGTCGACCACCAGCTCCACCCGAGCTTGTCGAGATCCGGGCTCGAACACCGGCGCGATCCGAGCGACCCGCGCCACGAAGCGCTCACCCGGATACGCGTCAGTGGCGAGGTCGGCCCGAAGCCCAACTTCGAGGCGCCCGTAGTCCTTCTCGGCCACAAAGATGATGCTGCGGAGAGGATTCAGCTCGACGATCGACAGCAGGGGCGCATTTTCGGCCACGAGGGCCCCTTCGGCGACGAACCGCTCGGCGACCACCCGGCTGGACTCTCCACCGCTCCATACCGCGCGCACTTCGGTGTACGCCAGCCGCACCCGGGTCGCGTCGACCGCCGCTTCAGCCCGAGTCACCTCCGCGGTCGCTACGTCGAGCTCGGCTTGCCGAGCAAGCCGGGTTGCCCGGGCCGTATCCAGCTGCGACTCCGAGCTCACCCCGCGCCGGCGCAGGGTTTGAACCCGCTCGAGGTCGCGAGCGGCGATCGCCAGCGCGCTCCGAGCCGCCTTTAGATTCGCCTTCGTGACCGCAAGCTCGGCCTCGGCTTGAGCGACCGCCTGCGTCAACTCGTCGTCGTCCAGCTCGGCCACCACCTGGTTCCGTTCGACGGGATCGCCAATATCGACCGCCAGGTGCTCGATCCGACCGCGGATCTTGGGGGCCACGACGAAACGGGCCGGCGCCTCGAGCGTACCGCTATACACCCGCCGAAGCACGATTCGACCGCGCGCCACCTCGGCGACGGCCACCGGAGCCGCCCGGCGGCCCCGCCCGCGGCCCGAGCCCGCGTCCTGGCAAGCCGAGCTGCCCAGAGCGACGACCAGCCCCGCGACGAGGGACAACCCGACGGCAACCCGGCGTCGGGAAATGATGAGGGGACCCATAGCTTGGCCGCCATCACGCGCCGCATCCCGATCTTATGTCAATTGAACGTGCGCTTCGCTCGGAGCCGGCTGCAAGACCGTCCCGGGGGGTTTCTGCGTTCGCTGGGAACACCCCAAGCGAAATAACGGGTCAACGTGCCATCGACCCCAAGTGGAGGCGTAACGGCCTACGAGCGTCGGTTTCCGCCTCGTCCGGCCTTGCCCTGCTGAATGACGTGGGTGAGCTCGTGCGCGATCAACCGACGGCCGGAGGATGTTTCGGGACGGTACTGCTGCTCACCAAAGGTGATGTGACGCCCCGCGGTGAAGGCCTTGGCGCGGAGCATGTGGGCGGTGGTCGCCGCCTGAGAATCGCGGTGTATTCGAACGCCGGAAAAGTCGACGCCGAATCGAGGCTCGAAGTACGAGCGCACCGACGGTGACATCGGTTCGCCTCCGCTTCGGAGCTGCTGCACGCGACTGCTCAGCGTCGGGGACGGCTGCCGGCTGCCCGAACCGTCGGCCATCATCTGCAGCTCTTCTTCTTCTTCTTTCGGCATCATCTGCAGCTCTTCTTCTTCCTCTTCCGGCATTTGGCGCTGCAGCTCATCTGCGCCGGCGAGCTGGACCCCGGGCGCCGACGGGCTTCGGAGGACTTGGTCGGCCACGCGGTCGGCTTCACGCTCGAGCGGGTCGTCGACCGGACCGATCTTGAGCTTGGCCTGAACGCCCAGCGACGCCGGCCGGCGAACCGAGGCCATATCGGCTACGACCCCATCGATAAACCGCCATCGGCCCAAAGAGCCGAATACGCCCTTCGGCCCCTGACGAGACTTCGGGGCAGAGCTCGAGCGCGACGCTCGGCGCGAGGATGAAGGGGCAGAGACTCTGGAGCGCGGCACGTGGAGACGTTACCACATCCGAAGCCGCTCGTTGCACTGTCCAGCCGCGCCATGTTTTCCCCCATTTGCAGGATGGGGTCCTGGGCCCGCCGGTCGGCGCGGTGCTCGGCAAGGGTCGCAATCTCGGTTTCGTTTGCGTGGAAGATCCTCCGAGGCTCGGGCGAGAAGCGATCGAAGGCTCAGTGCAGCAGTTCGAAGTCGGTCCGGCGGTTCTTGGCTCGTCCTTCGGCGGTACCGTTCGAAGCGACCGGCCGTGAGTGACCGTTGCCGACGGTGATGATTCGGCGAGGGTCGAAGCCGTAGCGATCGACCAAGTGCCGCTTGACCGCCTCGGCGCGCCGCTTGGACAGCGGCTGGTGTAGGTGGTCAGGGCCGGTGCTGTCCGTGTTGCCTTCGATTCGAATACAATCGTTGAAGTAGATCTCGGCCAGGTGACCGAATTCCGCGTCGATGAACCGTTCGGCATCTCGACTGAGGGTCGAGCGACCGGACGGGAAGGTGACCGACAACCCCTTCTTCGACAGCTGGCGTTGATGGCTCGACTCGAGGCAATACTCGAAGTCGTGAAGGGGCTCGGCCTCGTGTTGTCGGCCGGAAAGCGTGATGTCTCGAACGATCGAGTCGTCGGCGAGGTTGCGCCACCGTGGCTGGCGAGGAATCGTGCGGTCGATCGCGCGGTAGCGGGGCCAGAAGTAGTCGTATAGGTCTTCGCCCTTTTCGCCCCGGTAACCGGGGTTGTCGCCGAAGAAGTTGATGTTGTCGCCGAGGGTCGCGAACCGGACGAGCTCCATCTCGCGTTCGGCGACGTGACGAGACACCCCGAGGTCGTTGACCAGGAGGCGAATCGCCTCGGACCGCGCCCCCCGATTGTCGGGGTCGGCCAGCTCGGCGTTGGCGCGCAACCATCCTTCAGCGAGCGCGGCGACGGCGTCGGGTTGGTCGCGTTGGGTCAAGCGTTTGACCACCAAACACTCCGCGATCAGATAACTCGCGTCCTCGCTGGTCTCGAGCCGGTACGCGCCGGGCACCTGATCGAGGATCCGCTCGTCTTCGTCGACCCACACGATGGCCGCGTCGGCCCGGCCCCGAATGAACAGGTCGGCGGCATCCCGATTGTTCCGGGCCGCGATGACCTCGACGTCGTCGTAAGCCAGTCCGGCGAGGTCGAGGGAGATCAAAAGAAAACTGTGGGCGGTCGTATTCTTCTCGAGCGCGATGCGTCGGCCCTGCAGATCGTTGAGGTCGCGGATCGACTCTCGCACCACGAGGACCTCTTCGCCCCGCGACCACGCCGTCTGCAGGAACAAACGGGGTCGTTGGCGCGCGATGCGACGATATTCCGTCGGGAGGTCGTCGACGGTGATCCACATGACGTCGACCTCGCCGGCGTTCCACGCTCGGACCGACGCGTCGATGCTGTCGAGACGCTTGAATTGAACGGACAGCTGGTAGTCGCGCTTGAACCGCGACCGCGAGGACGGGTCGACCCCGCCGTTGAAGTAGATTCCCCCCGCGTAGCCCCCCCAGGTGGGGACCCCTACGGTCAGGCGGCCGGGCTTGGACGCTTTGCGACGTACCCTCGAAGCAAGCGGAGACGAACCGCCGGGCACCGGAAGGCTGGCCACGACGGACTGCACCGACCTTCGAAGTCCCCGCGCATCACACTCGCCGTCCTCCCCCCGAGAAAAGGACGAGACGCTGCGTTGAAGGTCGAAGAAGGTCACCGACACCCGGCAGATGTCGGCGATCTTGATGACCTGCGTCGTCGCCGTCTGCGAAGCCGCGACCGCCTCGCCAACCTGAACCTGGGTACTGGGATCGTACCGTTCGCGGTGGCCAGACTTGATCAGAGCGGCCAGCTTCTCTTCCAACTGGCGTTGGGGAATCACTCGATAGCCCTGTTCTGCGATGACGCTCGAGACATAAGCGGTGATCGACGTCCGCAGGTCGTCGGAAAGCTCCAGCCCCGTAAGCTCGACCGGGAAGACCGCCACCACGTCTTGGCCCGGCTCGGCGGCGGCCGGAACGGCGGCCAACAGCGACAGAAACGAGACGACCCCAACCCGCGAGAGGCTCCAGGCGCGCATAGTCGATGAGATACCTGACGATGCAAACGACGCCAACGCCTGGTTGGTCGAACGGCGTCGTTCGAATGCCCCCATCGATGTGGTACGGCTAGCGCCGTGCGGATTTCCAGGATGAAGGCCCTGATGGCCCTCGGCGTCATTTACGGGGGATGCGTCAGCATGCCTTCCCGTGGCCAACGCCCCGCTGCTGCTCAGGGGACTCATGTGACCGCTGACCACCGCATATTCATCATTGGCCAAGACCTGTCGGCACTCCGAGGTTATTTCGACAGTGACTGCTGTCTCAAGCCAGACGGCGCCACGGCCTATCTCGGCCTCTACGATCTGTCGACGCCGCCCGTCTTCGGCGGGCTGGGTTACGACCTCGAAGGTCAGGAGCTCCAGGATGATACCGGCTGGGGCGGGGGGCCGGTCGGCGCCCTGCAAACCGCTCGAGATTTCGGTGTCCCCCACGTGGCCATCGGCCTTTCGATCGCCGCCAGCGAATCTGACGGCCTCCAACGGGTTCTTTCGGGCGCCGCTGACCCCCAGATCGATCGGCTGGCCGACTTCGCGGACCGGGTCGACGGACAGGTCTTCCTGCGCATCGGGTATGAGTTCGACGGCCCATGGAACCCCGCCTATGCCGACCCCGAGACCTTCAAGCAGGCATGGCGGCATATCGTCGACCGTCTGCGCGCCGCGGGTGCAGACAACATCGCTTTCGTGTGGCAGGCCTGCGCTTCGCCGATCGACAATCTCCTCGACGGAGGCGACAGCGATATCTCCGCTTGGTGGCCGGGTGACGACTATGTCGACTGGGTGGGGATGTCCTGGTTTCTGCCGGCGGACGAACACCGTCCGGCGAAAGGCTACCAACCTCGCACACAGCGAGCATTGGCCGACGATGTGGTCGCCTGGGCCCGCGCAAAGAGCAAGCCGGTCATGATCGCCGAATCCTCGCCGCAGGGTTTCGACCTCAAAGTGGGATCTCGGGCCAACATCGGCCCCGTGTGGGACGGCCCGCCCGCTCAGAATGTCCGGCGCCTCACCGCCGACGAGATCTGGGCGACCTGGTACGTCCCCTATTTCGACTACATCGACGCCAACGCCGACGTGATTCGGGCCGTGGCCTACATCAACGTCAACTGGGACCGCCAAGTCTTGTGGGGACCTCCGTACGACCAAGGCTTCTGGGGTGACTCGCGACTCGAGGTGAACAAGACCGTCGCCGATCGCTTCAATCAGCGGATGGACGCCTGGCGCCGGTCCCCGTGAGCGGCGGCCGGTCGCGCCGATATCTCAGTCTGCCGAAAGCGCCGACAACCGACCCCGCAGCGCGTCTTCGAGCGCCTGATGGTCGGGGGGAAGCCGGTAAGCCACCTTGCGGCGGTCGACCATCGAACGAAGCCGCTCTGGGGTGTCGGACCGACGACCCATCGCCTCCTCGACGACCTCGGGAAACTTGGCGGGGTGCGCAGTGGCCAGCACGATCGCTTGAACGCCCGGCCCGAGCTGATCCAACGCCTGCTCCGCGCCGTGCCAACCCACGGCGGTATGCGGGTCGAGCACCACGCCATGGGCGCGGTCGACCCGCGCCATCACGGCGAGGGTTCCCTGATCGTCCAGAGTCGACGACATCGTCAGATGCCGGAGCTGCTCGAGACTAAGCAGCCCGGTGAGGCGCTCGAGGTTGCTGGGCACCGAGACGTCCATCGCGTTCGACAAGGTCCGGGTCGCCCGGCGCTCGGGGACGACGCCCGTCTGAAGATACTGTTCGAAGGCGTCGTTGGCGTTCTGGGCCACCACGAATCGCTCCACCGGGAGCCCCACCAGATGGGCCATGATGCCCGCGCAGACGTTGCCCAGGTTGCCGCTCGGGACCGAGAAGACCACCGGTTCAGCGCGACGAAGCTGCTGCATCGCCCGCAGGTAGTAGGTGCACTGAGGAAGCAGGCGAGCGATGTTGATCGAGTTCGCGCTGGTCAGCCCGAGGTCGCTCAAGCCGGGATCGAGAAAGGCCGCCTTCACCATCCGCTGACAGTCGTCGAAGGTACCCTCGATCTCCAACGCGGTGATGTTGTCGCCCCAGGTCGTGAGCTGCTTTTCCTGCAGAGGACTCACTCGCTGACTGGGATACAACACGTACACGTCGATGCCCGGCACTCGGTGAAAGCCGGCCGCGACGGCCGCTCCGGTATCTCCGGACGTCGCCACGAGCACGGTGAGCTTTCGCGTACCGCGAAGCTTGAGCATCAACCGAGCCATGAACCGAGCGCCGAAGTCTTTGAAAGCCAGTGTGGGGCCATGGAAGAGCTCGAGTACCGAGATCCGGTCGGTCACCGGCACCAGGGGTGCATCGAAAGTAAAGGCGCCCTCGATCGTCGCCCGCAGCTCATCCTTCGCGAGCGCGTTCCCGACCAGGGCGGCGAGAAAATCGGTCGCGACCTCGATGAAATCGAGGTTCGGGAGCTGATCCCAAAAAGCATGGGGCAGCGACGGCAACCGCTCCGGCAAATATAGGCCCCCGTCGGGCGCTAGACCGGTGAGCACGGCGGTGGGCAGGTCGACCGTCGAAGTGCGATTTCGAGTGCTGTTGAAGCGCATAGCCGTCACTTGAGGCGCTGGGCGCCGAGCGGGTTGATCGATGAAACGAAACGCTCCGACTCGAGGCCGTGGCGCCGAAAGGTCTCTTGCATCGCGATGGCCACTCGAAACGCGCACTGGTCGCCCTCGCACAGCGCAAACAGGGCCGGCCCCGCGCCCGAGATCGAGCAGCCGAGGGCTCCTTCGCCCATCGCGGCGTCACGGACCGCGTTAAACCCGGGGATCAGCGGGGCGCGATAGGGCTCGGCCACCACGTCTTTTAGGGCGCGGCCGATCAGCGCGAAATCGCCCGCCGTCAGCCCCGCCACCAAGCCGCCGAGATTGCCCCACTGCGCGATCGCGTCTTTCATGGGGATCTCCGACCGCAGGACTTCGCGCGCCGCCGTCGTCAGGATCTGCATGTCGGGCAGAACGACCGCCGCGTACAGCCCGGCGGGCGTCGGCAGGCGGATGGTGTCGAGGTCGACGTTGCTGCGCACCAAGATCATTCCGCCGAGCAGACACGGCCCGACGTTGTCGGCGTGAATGGCGCCCCCGCTGGCGGCCGCCTCCCCTTCGAGGGCGAACGGCAGAAGGGCCTCGCGCGATAGTCGGCGGCCGAGAAGCTCGTTGACCGCGACGACGGCGGCCACGGCGCTGCAGGCGCTGGAGCCGATGCCGCTGCCGACGGGGATGCCTTTGTGAATCTCGAGGTCGATCCCCCGATCGACGCCGAGATGCTTCATGAGCGCCCGCGCCGCGATGCCCCCAGTATTGCGCTCGACCTCGATCGGAACCTCTCCACACCCGGTGATGCGGGTGATGCGGAGGTCAGAACCGCTCGAAAAGCGCGCGATGATCTCGTCGCCGGGTCGATGAAGCGAAAAACCCAGCACGTCGAACCCTGCCGCAACGTTGGCCACCGTTGCCGGCGCGAAAACATGAACCTCCGACTCCACACCCCCTTCTACCGACAATGAGACCGGACTTTCACCCCAAAACGGTCCGGGCGATGAAGACCGCAAGGCGACCGCATCGATATCATCTCGCCAATTTCCGACCGGACTGCTCAGATTCGCCGGTGGATGGCGAACTCGCGCGTCTACTCCCCGACCTGGCGGATGCGGCGCATCTGAACACCTGGTTAGACCCTGAGCTGGCCGCGAGCTCGTCGTCCGGCCTGACCCGGTTCACGCCAGCCATCCTGCGGGGGCTCTGGCTGTGTGGCCTCTATGGCCTGGCCAGCTGGGCGCTCTTTAGCCAACTGCGACGGTGGCGCTCCGGGGTAGCGAGTCTCGTCAAGCTCGCCTTCGCCGCAGCCTTGGTTCTCGTCGCGAGCGGCGTGACATACTTCCTGGTTGAGAACGCCTGCTGGGTGGAGGTCTTTCCGTCTCGCTACCTTAGGCTGTCCGGCGGCCAGTACGTCACCTATGGCTTCGCCGTCCTTGCTGGCCTGGTGACCGCCGCCGGGGCGGCCGCCGGGTTCTCGCAAACGCACCTCCGACCGGACGACGATGCCCCCGGGCCACGAGGTTCCGAGAATCGGGCCTGGTCCTCCGATGCCGCCGGCGACTTCGACGTGTTCATCTCTTCCGCGGCCGACGCGCGGCCGGAGGCCATCAAGCTGGCGCGCCGACTCGATGAACTCAAACTGTCGGTCTGGTTCGACTCGGAACTCCTGACCGGCCTGAGCTTCGACGCCGAGCTGGCCCGAATGCTGCGAGCGACAAGATGCATTGTCGTCGGTTGGTCGCCCGGC
The DNA here is from genome assembly GCA_964519665.1 of uncultured Myxococcales bacterium. GTDB lineage: Bacteria > Myxococcota > Kuafuiibacteriia > Kuafuiibacteriales > Kuafuiibacteriaceae > JANQQN01. Next base: position 7,977 of record CAZFIV010000025.1, on the reverse strand, counting down.
GCCCTCGAATCCCCATCGGTTGGGCGCGAAGCGTCGACGGCCGACAAGCGCGGCATTCTGATCAACGTCCTTCTTCGACCCGCCGAAGTCCCGGAGCCCTTGCTCCGCTCGCCGCCGATCGACCTGACGGAGGGCATCGAGACCCGTCCCGACCAATGGAGGAAGTTGGTCGAACAGATCGGCGAACAGGTGAGCCGACCCGGCCTGGCGCCCTACGTCGACCTTCAGCGGGCACCCGACCGCACGAAGATCGAAGAATGGCAGCAGCGCTTCCCCACCGACCCGCTCTGGGCGGACGCGGGCCGGCTGTTGAACCCGAGCGAGGCCTGCTCCCAGGACGCCCGACGACAAGTAGACACTCCGGCCGGTTGCGAGTAAGCAGCAGACGGTGGTCGATCTGGTCATCAGGGTGGCGCCGCCCCTGCCCGCCGAGGACCACTACGTTTTTCAAACGGAGCTCGTCGTCGCTCTACGCCAGGACGTCGGGGGCCCCGTCGACCTCAAGACCCGCTCCTCGACGGCGACCGTCCGCGTGCGCTTGGATGACACGGTGGAACAAGCTGCCGTCCTCTCCGTGCTGAACGAAGTCGTCAACGATATACTCCTCTTGCACGACACCAAGTTCACGGTTCAGCTCGGCGACCACTTCGACACCATCCGGGTCGAAGCGACTCCGGAATATCGACCCAGCGGGGCACCCACCATCCCGCCGACCTGCTTTGGCCTTCCGTCGACCCCCGCTGGGAGCGAGGAAGCGGTCGGGGCAGCCCGAGAGCGGATGCGACGATATTGGCAGAACGTCCGAGAGCGACGGGCCCGAGCCGAAGACGGCGCCGACGATGAGTAGCCCGCCGCGGCCTCTCTCAGCGGGATTGACGGCGTCACGGGTTCCGAACCCGCCGGTTTCGCGTAGGATGGTTGGGCGATGCCCACACCTCGCTCCGATCTCGGTCGGTCCCTGTTGAAGGCCCTGCAGACAACTCCCGCGGCCGATGAGCCCCGACTGGTCTACGCGGACTGGATGGCTGACAACGAAGTCGTTGAAAACTCAGCAGATCTACGTCGAATCGGACTACGATTCCATCGCTGACGAGGGCGAGCCTCCGCACCCGCTCACGTTCGAAGGGTTTCGAGAAGCGCGCCCGGGTCTCGCGTACATCTAAACCACCACGAAACGCGCGAATGCCCAGGTCGCGCGACCAGGAGTCCTCATGACCGTCTACATCATTGCCCAGATCAAGATTCACGACCGCGAGGAGTACAGCGTTTACGACTCGCAATTCATGGACGTCTTCAAGCAGTTCGACGGCCGCGTCCTCAGCGTCGACGAGAGCCCCAAGGTGCTCCTGGGCGAGTGGACGGCGACCCGCTCCGTCCTGCTCGAGTTTCCATCGAAAGAAAGCGCGCTCGCCTGGGCGACGTCCGATGCGTATCAGGCCATCGCGAAGCACCGCGACGCCGGCGGCACCATGCTCTCCTCGATCATGGTCAAGGGCATGTCTTAGCACGTCGACGCGTCGTGCGGTCCCGACGAGCTTCGTCGAAGACCTCCGCCCGTGAGCATACGGTGCCTTGAACGTCTTTGCCGCGGCCGCCCCTTGCGGGCCTACCTTGGGCGCCATCGACGGGGCCTTCCGGCCTCCGGGGCTCGACGTCCCGGCGCAATTGTTGTGAGCTTCATCGAACGCGGTAGCGTCGCCGCGGCCAAGCGCTGGGCCCGCCACCCGAGAAAGAGAACCGATGACCCAGAATGTCGATATCCTCCTGAAGGAAGCCCCCACCGGCACGCTGTCCGAGAGCCACTTCGAGCAGCGGGTCGGCGAAATGCCCACGATCGAAGACGGCCAGCTCTTGGTCCGAACCATCCTGATCTCGCTCGACGCCGCCATGCGGGCCTGGATGCGCGGGCCGACCTACCGCCCGCAGGTCATGCCCGGCGACATCATGCCCGCCTACGTGCTGGCCGAGGTCGTCGAGAGCAAGGCCGACGGCTTCGCGCCGGGCGACCTGGTGCTCGGCGAAGGCACCTGGTCGACGTACGGAGTGATGAACGCGAGGGCCGCCCGCAAGGCCCCGCCGTACCGGCCGCTGTCGCACCTGATCTCGGTGCTCGGCATCGCCGGGCTCACCGCCTACTGGGGCTTCATGGACATCGGCAAGCCCAAAGAAGGCGACACGGTGGTGGTGTCGGCGGCCGCGGGCTCGGTCGGAAGCCTGGTCGGCCAGATCGCCAAGATTCAAGGCTGTCGCACCGTCGGCATTGCCGGCGGCCCCGAAAAGTGCGCCTGGCTGACCGACCAGCTCGGCTACGACGCGGCCGTCGACTACAAAGCGGGCGGCGTACCCGCCCAGCTGAAGGCCGCCTGCCCGAAGGGCATCGACATCTACTTCGACAACGTCGGCGGCGACATCCTCGAAGCGTGCCTCTTCCAGATGCGCAATCGAGGCCGCATCGTCTGCTGCGGGGCGCTCTCGCAGTATGACACCGACACGGTCGATAGCCCCAAGGGCCTGCCCGGACTCATCGTCATCAAGCGCCTTCGCATGGAGGGCTTCGTGGTGCTCGACTACTTCTCCCGCACCCCCGAAGCCGCCTCCGACCTCGTGAAGTGGATGCAGCAAGGCAAGCTGAACGTCATCGAGGACATCGTCGACGGCCTAGAGAACACCCCCTCCGCCCTCGTCGGCCTCTACGCCGGCAAGAACCGCGGCAAGCTGATGGTCCGCGCAGCCCCCGACCCGGCTTAACACCCACCGCAACCCACCACTGCCGTGGTGGACCACTACGCGCGGACCACGTCCGAAGTCCTACTATATCGGCTTGGTAAGTCGTCGATCGGCGCCCGCTGATTGGGGCCGCGGGAGGGTCATCGCGCCGATTCGGCGGGGTGGCCGTCATCAGGCCACCCCGCCGAAACGCGAAGGCTCTTCAGAGCCATGGGACGCTGAGGGGAATCAGTTCTTGGTGCACTCAACCACCGCGAGGGCTGACTCGGTGTTGCCGGCGTTGGTGACGACGGCTTCGTTCGCGATGGTGGTGCCGCCGCGGCGGCAGTTCTTCAACTCGGCCTCGTAGGTGAGCGTGGCAACGCCGCCCGGGGTCGCGACGACCTGCAGGTCGGTGCCGACCGCCGGCTCAGTACCGATGCCTTCGAAGTAGTAGGACGAACCGACGGTGCCGTCAAAGTTCTCCGCGCCGACCGTAGCCACGGACACCGGACCATTCAGGCCGCCGTAAACGAACCAGATGTTGTCGGTGCCGTTTTCGACCCAGATCTGGAACGAGTAGTTGGTCTGCGCCGTACTGGTACCGAACAGCGGAATGTTGTTCCACTCATAGACGGTGAATTGGCGGGGGCCGGCCGTCAGAACCGCCACGTACCACTCACTTCCGTCTCCATCGACGCCCATGTTCAGATCGGTCCAGAACGGGGCCAGGATGTTGTTGGGCGGGGTAGGGTTGGGCAGATTCTGGTTCGCGAACGACGTCGCCTGTCCGCTCGCGGAGCCGACTTCCAGCGTGCCGTTCACCGACCAGATGACCTGGCTGTACGTCTCACCGTTGTAGTCAAAGGAGGGAACGTTCAAGGTCACCGAGCCGTCGTCGCAGTTGCTGGGGCAGCCGAAGGGCGAGATCCCGAGGCTGGCGAGCGGAAAGAAGCCGAACGGCGCAGGTGACGCGGCGACGCCGATTCCACCCACATCTAGGGTTCCTTCCCAGCTGATTGAGTTGGTCGACACGTCAAAGCTGAAGGGCTCAGTCGTGGTGCCGTTGGTGACCGTCGCGTTGAGCGACTCTACGTTCAGCGCCAGGTTGGTGCCCAAGCTCGATTCGAGCCCGATCGGTCCCGCCAGTCTGCCGTTCGATATCTGAACCGTATAGGTCACGTTATCGCCGTTGACTCCGGTCGCGCTGCTCACCGTGTTCGACAGGACCCCTGGCAAGCTGGTGTTGACGGCCTGGAAGGCGATCGGCATATGGAGTCGCGGCCCGAATTCCTTTGGGGTGAGTAGCAGCTCGCCGAAGTTCCAGCCCCGAGCCGCGGACGTGGAGTCCGCGTAGACCGTGATCTCCTGAGTCTCATTTGGGTTGAGGAAGAACCCCTGCGGGCTCACCGCCATCTTGGCGCCCGGAGGACCCTTGACTCGCAGCTTCCAGCTCGCCGGTTCGCCGGTCACGTTGCGAACGGTCCGGACCCAGGAGCACTCGCCAACGCACCGGCTGTCGGCCATACTCGCGAGGTTCAGGTCTTTTGGGCTACCGCCGAGCGCAGGGTTGGCGGCGGCGAAGTTCTCTGGCGTTTCACTGAGCACGAGACCCGCGCTTTCAACCCGTCGGAGGTTGATGCGGCCCGCACCGACGTCGAAGGGATCGGCCGGCGTCACGCCGTCGTCCTTGAAGCTCCTGTCGGTACGCTTCGACGTCATCATGAGGGCCGACCGAATCTCGTACGGATTCCAGTCGGTGATGGCCGAAACCAGCGCTCCGGCACCCGCATTGTGGGGGCTGGACATCGACGTGCCGCTCAGCAAGCCGAACTCCGGTGGGGCGGTCGGGTCCGTGGTGGCGATCGCGGCCATGACGGAGACGCCCGGCGCACCGAGGTCGGGCTTGATGACGTCGATCGCCGAGTTCGGGCCCCGCGAGCTGAAGCTCGCCGTGACGTCCGCGTTCGCCTGCGAGACGGATGCGACGTAGCCACTGAGCGACGCCATCGTGTTGGTGTTGTTGGCGAGCCAGTCGCGCAGGACTTCGGCGTCAGAGAAGCCGATGTGCGTACCGGGCAGCACGTGCGAATCGGCCGAAATACCTTCGCCGTTGGCAGCGACGTTCGCGAGCACAAACCCGCCGGCGCCGCCTGCGAAGACGTTCTCACCCTTCGCCACGCGGGCGATCCCGCCGCGGTCGCACACCACGATCTGTCCGCTAAAGTGACCGGGCGGGAACGGGTCGAGGCACTGCGCAGGATTGGTGTCATTTTGCGTCCCATTGGCGGTCGGGAAGTCTCCGGCATGAACGATGGGCGCGGGACCATAACCTGCAGTGAGGCCCCAGCCCGCGATGTCGGGAAGCGCCGAGCCATCGCTGCTCAGACCGGTGATCGTATTGATGAGAGCCCGCTTGTGGGTCATCGCCGCGACCGTGGCCACCCACGGCGAATTGTGACCGGTGGTCTCAGGGCCGGGGCCCGAGTTGCCGGCCGAGCACGACACGTACACGCCGGCGGCGGTCGCGTTCAGGAAGGCGAGCTCCACGGCGTCGTTGTATGGATCATTGCCGCCCGAGATGGAGTAGTTGAGGGCTTGAATGCCATTTGGAAGCGCCGACGCGTCGATCACGACCTGGTCGACCGCCGCAAGGAGGGCCGAACCCGGGCAGCCGACGATACAGACATCGTAGGCGATGATGTTCGCGTGAGGCGCAACACCGGTTACGTCAGCGGTGTATTCGGCGGTGGGCGCCAAGACCGTTGCGTTATCGACGACGTTGCCGGCCACGGTGGACGCCGTATGGCTGCCGTGACCATCGGAGTCTTCCGGCGCCCCCGGGTCATCCGCTGACTGCACCATGTCCCAAGCGCCGATCAGCTTGTCGTTACAGAAGGTAGCGTCGACCGTGTCGCAGTAGCTTCCCGGAATGTAGTTGCCCGACCCCAGCGGGTTGGTGTGGTCGTAGCCGTCGCCCCCGATGTCGGCGAACGATGGGTGGTCGTGGTTGATTCCACTATCGAGAATCGCAACGACGGTGCCTTCGCCCTTCGACTGAGAGCCGCCGCCCCGGCCGTTCCAGATCTTCGGAGCCCCGATATGAAGCGGACCATTGTCGGTCATCGGATAACGCACGACTTCGTGCTCAACCCTCGCGACGCCCGGAATCGCGCGCAGCGCCTCTGCTTCGGCTTCGGTAATCTCGATGGCCATACCGTTGAACGCCTTGCGGTAGACGTACCGAGGGGTCACGGAGCGACCGAGGGCGTGATCGCACTGACGAGCGAACTCTTCCTGGCGCTGCTGCAGATAGACTTCGTACTGACGGCTAGCTTGCGCATTGACGTCGAGGTGATGAGCGCCGGTCACGACCGGGCTCGTCGCCTGAAGACCGGGAATCCCACCAGCATAAGTCGCGACGGGTTTGTCGATAAGCTCGACGATATAGACACTCGACTTAACGGGCAGCCTACCGTCGGGCCCGACCCGCGGCCCGCTCTCACCGACCTTGTTTATCTGTGAATCAGCCGCAACTTCGAGCGGCGCCGACTGCCCATAGGCGAGGGCTGCGCCGCCAACAGCGACCGCTGCTACTACGTAGACGCTAAAGATTCTTTTCATCCCATCCTCGAAGAACCGATTGGGTGCTTGGATTAACACCTGTCGGCCACTGTACCACTCTTACGAAAAAATTGTGAATACTTAGCGTTCCGGGAAATAGACTTTGCAATGAGTCGTCCGTGATAAGAAGGATTTCGCGGTTCGGGACGATATGTCGCCGACGACGACGCAACGCGATATTATCCATTTAAGCGAAAGCACAAGCGAATCCGCGGCAAACCCACCACACGGAGCAAAGCGAACTTCGGCCCTACATGCCCGGCCTGACACGGGCCGCAACGCAGACCGATCCCATCAATCGAGCTATGACCTTCGCGACCAACCTCGCAAGCTGAGCTTCGCGATGACTGGCTACAGCCCTCAGCCGACAGAATGGTCTCGGAAGGAGTACTCTCTAATCATCAATTCCAGTTGACGTGGAAAGCAAAGTTCCACAGCCACGGCCGCAATGCTAGCCCCACCAACCTCTTAGTTTGAACAGGTGCGAATGCGCAACGCACAACGCCGATGGCCGTTCAGGGCCGCACCGCCCGAAACCGGCGCCCAAAGTAGGATTTCGGCATTGCCGTATTCTCAAGCATTTTCTCAATGCCGGATACAGAGAAATCGAGGTTGCAACGAGAAAACCGAAGAACGTGGAGCGCCCCGAATGCGGTCCTCGCACCTCGAAACAACAACCTTCCCTTCGGTCTAGTAGATGGACCCGCGCGTAGTGGGAGCAGCCAACCATCAAAAACATCACCTCGCCGACGATATCGAGAGGCCAAGTTCCAACAGGCCCAGCCCGGACTTCACAGAAGGCCCCGGTCCCTCAGAAGCACCGCCAACGCCAATACCCAGCGCCTCGCCCAACGCCACGAAGACGGATTGCGCCTCCACAAAGTCGAACGGCTCACTCTGCACAGCGGAACCCCACGTAGTCGCCCCGGAGTGTCGGATCCTACCCAAACCGGCCCGGACTCATCATCATCAAGCGTCTTCGCATGGAGGCTTCGTGGTGCTCGACTACTTCTCCCGCACCCCGAAGCCGCCTCCGACCTCGCGAAGTGGATGCAGCAAGGCAAGCTGAACGTCATCGAGGACATCGTCGACGGCCTAGAGAACACCCCTTCGCCGTCGTCGGAGTCCACCCCGGCAAGAACCGCGACAAGCTGATGGTTCGCGCAGCCCCCGACGCCGCCTAGCGCTATCTCAATCCTCATTGCATGAACTCCATCGCCGTTGACCTTCGGACCCCGCTGAAGCGGTGACCGAAGGTCAATTTCGACCGCACGAGCGGCGTCGCTACAATAGAATCTAGGAAAGAAGGCGATTCGAACAGTGCGCACGCCGGCAAGCCGTCCTGCGCACTCTTCGAATAACGTCGCATCGTGAGCGGAGTGTTGCGGTCGGGGGTTTGAAACGCGCAAACGCGAAGAAACGGCAGTCTGTGCCCCCGCGAAGTTGAGCGAGGGCCGACCAGAAACCAGAACGCAAGGAACCAGCACACAGAACTAGTCGAACTGGACGCAGCGAAAACCAACGAGGTTGTTCTGACTGGAAGGCGTGTCCCTAATCCGATCGGACGCGCGCACGTCCCTCGGGATGCCGTCCCAAGACCCGCCGCGCAGACTGCGGAATTTTCCGCGCTCATACCAGCTGCTCGTC
>CAZFIV010000024.1:13285-77321 GCA_964519665.1 uncultured Myxococcales bacterium | reverse complement strand
GACTTATGCTCATCCCGATCAATGAGGCTGAAACATGACCGAGTTTCAGGTCAGGTAACCTCAGGGGCGCCTTTGACGACGTGACTTTCGCCATCTTCGAGCTTTCGGACCGTCTTCACGCGCAGCGTCGGAGAGACGCCCTCGGCGTATCGACGATGCATGAATCCAAAGGCGCGCGTCTGGGAGGGCGAGTGACTGCTGATCGTCGTCGACACGTTGGCGCGGTTCTGGGTACCGGCGATCAAGGTCGTCGGCCAAGGTGTATACTTGTCGTGTGATACGTGAGCATTTGTTTGACAAGCGTGCCGCAACCGACCCGCTGTTCCGCTGGCGAGGGGGCGACGTCTCTCGAATCGAAGGCATCTCGGATGGCGTGTTCGCCGTGACGCTGACCCTCTTGGTGGCCGCGAATTCCCCGCCGACGACATTCTGGGGACTTTGGCTATTGGTCCGTGACCTACCCGCCTTCCTCATGACTTTTGTACTCCTTAAACAAGCTTGGTACTATCATTACCTGTTTTTTCGGCGGTACGGTCTACAGGATACCGGCACGATAGCTCTCAATGCAGCGTTGCTGTTCCTCGTTCTATTCTTCGCGTTTCCGCTCAAGTTCATGGCGGACTACCTTTGGCACATCGTCATCGGCTTGCCTCTCCGTCCGCTGTTTGAATTGCCTCCCGAGGCCGCCCAAGACGGGCACTGGCTCGCCGACCCCAACCTTCAGGCCGTCGCGATGATGATCTTTTATGGGGCGGGGGTCATCGGCCTGTTTGGGGTGATCGCCCTTCTGCTATGGCGCGCGTGGGGCAAGCGCGACGAACTGGAGCTCGACCGTCTCGAACGCCACCTGACGATCGCGTCCCTGCTGCGGCAGACGGGAACGATGTGCGTCGGCATTCTGTCGTTACTGCTGTTGGCGATCACCGGCCATCTTGGGCCGTCAGGGTGGATTTACTTCATAGTTGGGCCTTGGCACTTGGTCATCGACTGGTGGAGCGCCCGCCGAGTGCGAAGCCTGCGCGACGGCTATGAGTGGGTGGGTTAACTCTGGCGGATTCCGGCCGGCCAACGCCCGGACGTCATCGAAGATGTCGACCGTGTCGTGACTGAGAGCGACCCTGTTGGTCAGCCTCGGTCTCTGCAAAGATGGCGAGGTGGCCGATCGAGTCCCAACCTACGATGCCGCGCCGCTGAGCGGGCAGGCGCCGGCCGCTCCCATACCTCCCGAGTCGACCGTCGATCGCTTCGATGACGGTATCGTGCTGTGCGAAATCCCAACGCCCTACATGATGGGCTCCACGAACTGTTGGCTGGTGATCGGCGATGAAGACGTATTCTGTGTCGATCCGGGCTCCGATGCCGCCCTGGCCGTCGAGCGCATCGGCGTCGCGCTGACGCCCTACGGTCGCACGATTGGCGACATCGAAACGATCCTCATTACGCACACCCACCCGGACCACTGCGGCGCAGCCGCGGAGCTCGCCGAACTCGCCGACGCGACGGTGGCCATCGGCGTATCGGAAGTCGAGCGCTTGGCAGGCCGACGTTATCCGACGGCGACGGTCGTTGCCGCGTGGCGCAGTCTGGGCGCGCCGCCGGATGAAGTGCGGCGGGCCGTCCGAAGCAAGCCTATCCATGCCCCCGTCGCTCCGCACCGGATCCGATCGCTGCGCGACGGCACCCAGCTGCGAGCCGGTGGCCGCGACTGGCACGTCCACCTGGTGGCCGGACATAGTCCCGGTCACGTGATGCTGGTCGGCGACGGGATGGTTTTGTCGGGTGACCACTTGCTCGCCAACGTGTTTCCGGCCGTCCATCTCGGTCCGCTCGATCAAACCGAACACCGAGCACGCGAACGCGACGGACTCCACTGGGCCCCGAGCGTCGCCGATTATCTCACGTCCATGCACCGCTTCGATGCCGGCTTCGACTCGATGACGGTGCTGCCGGGGCACGGGTCGGCCTTTCTCGGCACCGCGCGCCCGGTCGAGCGGGTCCGTCGTTATCATCGGATCCGCTGTGAGCTCGTGGCGGGTCGGCTGGTCGCGAAAGGCCCGACGTCGGCGTGGGACTTAACGCTCGAAATGTACGCCGGGCTGGTTTCGCCCACGGGTCTCGACCGTCGCTTCGGGTCCGCCGCCGCCGAGGTTGCCGGCCGCCTCGAAGCGCTGGTGCACGCCGGCCGGGCGAAACTCGAGCGGCGCGACTCGACCATCGTCTTCTCACCGAGCTAAGACGGCGAACCGGCCAGTCATCACAACCCCGGGTATCTTTGCCCTGGGCGACGTACGATCAGCCGGAGCGAAGTGCGGCCTCGACGTGCGGCAAGCGATCGTTGCCCCAGAACATGGTGCCGTTCACGAACATGGTCGGCGACCCGAATGCTCCTCGAGCTACGGCCTCTTCGGTGCTTGACCGCAATTCATCCTTCACCGATTGATCCTGTAAGTCGGCGGCCATCGCCGCCGGGTCGAGGCCGATGGACTCGGCGACGGATGAGAGCACGTCAGGCTGGGAAACATCCTTTCCGTCGACCCAATAGGCTCGGATCAGCGCCTGGGCGATCGCGGGCCCCTGCCCTCTGCGGCCGGCCGCCACGGCCAGGCGCATCGGCCCCACGGAGTTGATCGGAAACGGAACCTCGCCCGGCAGCTTCATCGTCACGCCGTACTCGGTCGCCCACCGCTTCAGGTCTTCCATCATGTACGCCCCCTTGGCGGCCACCGCGCCGGGCATCGTGTTTCCGGTTGCTTTGAAGACACCGCCCAACAGGAACGGGCGGTAGACCACCTCGGCCCCCGTTCGTTCGACAAGGCCAGGAATCTGGGTCAACGCCAGGTAGGTGTACGGGCTGGCAACGTCCCAATAGACTTCGAGTTTCGTCATCGGTCGGAGCGTACGTCGAGTCGAACGGCGCACCAACCTTGACTTCGTCTGGGAATCGCCAAACGACGGTACGGTGAGCCGGCTTCTTGACGCGATTCGTCGTGCCCGAGGACAGTTTCGTTTGCCTGCCGACGACGAGCTCGGTCCGCGAGTACCGCTGGCGGGCCGCCGGGTGCTGCTCGTGTACCTGTTCCCGAATCTCGGAGACGGACTGCTGTTGACGCCGGTCGTCAAGGCGCTCCTGGATGGCGGCGCCCGGAGGGTCGGCGTCGTCGTCAAGGCGGGACCGGCTCGCGTCTTCAAGCTCGTCGACCTGAGTGTGAAGCTTCACGTGCTACCGGACGCGCTCGACCTACCCGCGGAGGCCGCGGGCCACGCCGAAGCGTGGGCAGACCCCGAAGTCGTCGCCGCAGCCGACGCGTTCAGCGCAGCGCTGGTAGCCGGCAAGTACGAGGTCGCGGTCGACCTGACCGCGCGAGCCGACGTCGAGAGCCGTCGGTGGGTTCACGCCACTCAGGCCGCCCATCGTCTCGGTTGGCTCATGCAAGGTGAGCGGCCCCCGGATGCGAACTTCACGGGGGGCGCGGTCGACGTTCGTTACCAAGCGGAGCGCCACTGGTCGCGCTACCAAACCGTGTTGCTCCGAAGTCTCGGCGTGGACGAGCCCAGCTTCGACGTGCCGTGGTCGATCCGCGACCGGGCGACCGAGAAGGCGGCCGATCTTTACGCCGGCGGCCCCGGCCCCCGGATCTTGCTCGTGCCCGGATCGCGAGCCACGGAGAAACGGTGGCCTCCCGAGCGATTCGCCGAGATCGGGCAGCGCCTCGGGCGAGAGCTCGACGCCCGGTTCGTGGTGACCGGCGCGCCCGACGAAGCGGCCTTGGTCCGCGACCTCGCGACGAGAATCGGCCCGCGAGCGGCCACGTTCACCGGCAAAGACCTCGCAACCCTCGTCGCCCTGGTTCATCGAGCCGACGTCGTGATCACCAACGACACCGCGCCGATGCATATCGCGTTTCTTTCCAAGAGACCCACTGTCGCCATTTTCACGTGGATGTCGCCCGTCTGCTGGGGGCCGCCCACCTTGGATCCTCGCTTCATCGTCGTGAACGCGCCTCCCGAGACGTCCGAGGCGACCGCGGGGACCTTGATCCGGGTCGTCCATCAGCAGGTTCTCCGTCTTCTGAGCGAGCCCCCGACCTGTTAGACTTCCGGGGGTGTGTACCTTGATCGTCGGGACCGGCCTTTGGCCCGAGCTTCCGCTGGTCGTCGGGGCGAACCGGGACGAGCGACTCGATCGTCCGGCGGAACCACCGAGCGTGCGCCAACACGAGGGTGTGAGGTTGTTGGCCCCACGGGACGCCAGGGCGGGCGGTACGTGGCTTGGCGTCAACGAGCATCGGGTCTTCGTGGCGATCACCAACCGGTTCGGGCCCCCGCCCGACCCGACCCGCAGATCTCGGGGCGAGGTGGTCCTGTCTGCCCTGACCGCGACTTCGGCCGATGAGGCGTTCAACGCCACGCTCCGAATGGACCCGCGTCAGTTCAATGGCTTCCATCTCGTTCTAGCTGACCGAGACACCGCCCACGCCGTCGTATGCCAAACCGATACGATGGAGGGGGAGTCGCTGGCGCCGGGATGGCACGTGGTCACCGAACGCAGCTTCGACGCCGGCGCCACCCGTCGCGAAGGCCTGATTCGGGCCACGATCGAGGGGTGGTCTTCGGCCCCGCCCAGCGACCAAGAATGGGTTCGGCTGCTTTCGTTAGAGCAACCCGACGGGTTTGAAGGCGTCCTGGTCAGCGTACCCGCAGAAAATTACGGAACTCGGTCGTCCACGATTATTCGCATGGGTCGTTCGGGCGAGATGGCGTTCACCCACGCCGATGGTCGGCCCGATCAGACGCCCTTTGTGGATTACTCGGGAGAGGCCCGATTCGAGTAATCCGACCCGAAAAAAGAACGCTATGCTGTAGATAGCCCTCAAGCCGCCCGCGCATGCGGTCGATGGTTTATGCCGGAGGCCCCCCGTTGATGAAGATGGACAGTCCGATCGACTACGAGCGAATCGAAGACGCGACCGGAGGCGACCGGGAGTTTTTGGAAGAGCTGGTGGACATCTTTTTGACGGACGCCGAGCAACGCGTCGAAGAGCTCAAGGCCGCCTTCTCCAGCGGGGAGACGGATGCCGTAAGTCGGACGGCCCACAAACTCAAAGGCTCCAGCGCCAATATGGGTGCGGTCCACCTCACCAATATCGCGCGCGACATGGAGAATCTAGGCAAGGCCGAGTCGCTCCACAGCGCTCAGGAGCTGCTCGAGCCCCTTCAGGCCGAACTCATCCGGGTCCGCCGAACGCTCCAAAACATGCTGACCTGATAGGCGAGAGCGTCAGCGCATCGACTCTTTGACCAAACGAACGACCGCATCGGCCCAAACGCCCTCGGAGTTCAACGAAGGCACCAGCAGCAGGTCTTCGCCCCCTGCCTCCACCCAGTCTTCCTTGGCGCGCATCCCGATCTCTTCGATCGTCTCCAGGCAGTCAGCGACGAATGCTGGGCACATCACCGCCAGCCGCTTGACGCCCCGGTTGACCAGCTCGGGCAGGAGCTCGTCGGTGTACGGCTTGATCCATGGCGTCTTTCCAAGCCGTGACTGGAAGCTGGTTTCATACGCGCCGTCTTCGAGCGCCAGCGCGTTCACGAGCGCTCGGGTCGACGCGAAGCACTGCGCTCGATAGCAGTACCGGTTCGCCGGGCCGATGGCGGCGCAGCAGTCTGGCTTGCGAAGACAATGCTGACCGCTCGGGTCGCTCTTTTGAACGTGCCTCTCCGGTACACCGTGATAACTGAACAGAACGAAGTCCGGATTAAACGCCTCGAGGTGAGGCCGAGCAACCGCGGCGAAAGCGCCGATGAACGACTCGTGGTCGTAGAACGCAGGCACAGCCTCGATCGCGGGAACGTTCCACGCCTCGCCGGCCACCTGGTACACGCGGTCGAGCGCTGACCCGGTGGCCGCGGAAGAGTACTGAGGAAAGAGAGGCAGGACGACGATCCGCTCGACGCCATCGGCCACCAATCTGTCGATCACGTCGGGGATCGACGGATTACCGTAGCGCATCGCGAGGGCCACTCGGTACCCACTGCCCATTCGCTTGCCCACTTGCTCGGCCAGATCGAGACCGTGGAACAGAAGGGGTGAGCCCCGCTCCGTCCAGATCTCCTTGTAAGCTTCCGCCGACTTGGCGGGTCGGAAAGGCAGAATGATCAGGTTCAGCAGCAACCACCGCGCCAGGGGATTGATATCGATAACCCGTGGGTCGCTCAGGAATTCGCGCAGGTAGCGCCGAACATCGCCGGTGGAGGTCGAATCGGGCGTTCCGAGGTTGACCAACAGCACGCCGAGTGGAGGGGCCTCCACGGCGTTGGGTGAAACCATTCGCAGTACGTTGGCTTCGCGGACCGAGCTCACCATGACGACCTTGTTAGTGCGCCCCCCCTGAAAATCCAATGATTCATGGGTCGACACCCCGCTCAATGACAAGTTTGACGCCATCCTGACCGGTCACGAAGCTATCGGCGGACTGGGGACCGATGTTAAGGGGCGTGGGCTAGGCGGGGTCGGGCGATCTCGACGACCCTCCGGCGGTCGATTTTGCCTGAGGGAGTCAACGGGAACCGAGACAGAACCGCCCACCGGCGAGGTCGCTTCGGGCCAGCCAAGGTTTCCCTTACGGCCAGGTCGAGGGCCGAGCGGTCGAGCCCTTCCCCCGCTTCCAGCGCCGCCGCGACCATCTGTCCCCATTCGGGATCATCGACCCCGAAGACGACGGCGTCGCTGACGCCGGGGACCCTCAGGAGGGCGGCCTCGACCTCCTTGGGATACACGTTTTCACCACCCGATAGGATGAGGTCCGAGCGTCGGGCGTACACCGTGAGTCGCCCGCGCTCGTCGAGATGTCCGATATCGCCGGTGTCGAACCAGCCATCGGGGTCGAAAGGCTCGATAGGCCGAACCTCGTCGCTCGGCTCGACATATCCGGTCAGCAGGGTAGGACTCCGCATCCAGATGTGTCCGTTCCGAATCGTGAGTTCGGTTCCGGGGAGAGCCAGCCCGGAATCCTCGTCGCCGCCCGTGGGCCCTTCGTCGCCCAAAGACGCGTACGGTTGCACGGTGACTTGGGAGCACGCCTCGGTCAGCCCATATGTCGCGAGGATCGGCCAGCCCGCCGCCCGGGCGGCGGCCCGCAGCGCGACCGGTGCGGGCGCCCCGCCCAGCAGCACCGCCCGCACCGACGCCCCGGGCGGCTCGGGCAGCCACCGCTTCAGCTGCGTCGGCACCAAAGACATCAAGGTGACCCGGTCCCGCTCGGAACGGCGCCGCGACCAACCCGGGTCGGTGGGGCCATCGAGGAGCACCACCGTGCGCCGCGCGAGGAGACATCGCGTCAGAATCGAGAAGCCACCGACGTGAGCCACCGGAATAGTGAGCAGCCAGCGATCATCGGGGACCCAGCCAAGGTTTTCGGCGCTCGCGACCGCCGCCGCCTCGAACGCTCGCCGGGACAGTCGGACGGCCTTCGGCCGACCGGTGGTCCCCGACGTGAAGAAAACGGCGAGATCGCGCTCGGCCGGAACGTCGGGCGGAACCGATGGTGCCTCGGCGCTTTCGACGGGCGTGCTCTCGGGCGGAGCGTCAAGGTGGATCGCCGGGGGATACAGCGCTCGCAGCGCGGCCCGCTCGGCGCCGGTGCTGCGAGGATGGATCAGCATCACCGGTGTGCCTTGCTCGATCAGCGCCAGCACCGCGCACACGGTGTCCACGGTGTTCGGCGCGACCATCATCACTCGCCCTGGCTCTCCGTCGCGGGTGGAAGCTTCCCGGGCCTCTGCGGTGGTCCGCCCCGCGGTTGGAAACGGAACCCCGACCTGGGCGAGCGCAGACGTCGCCCCTCGCACCCGGGCCGCGAGTGCACGGTAGGTGAACGCTTGGTCCTCGGCGATCAACGCGATGCGGTCGGGCGCCTCGTGCGCCGCCGCCGTGATCGACCACCTTGTCACGGGGTCCTCCGCGGGGCGCGCCCCGCCCCCGCACCGACCATCCCCAACCCCGGGCGGTCGGGTACACGCAGCACGTCGCCGTCGACGTGCCCGACCTCCACATCGTGCCAAGCCAGAATGCCTGCATGCGGCCCCAGCCCCGCCACCACTTGAGGCGCCCGAGCCACTGCCCACGCCGCCGCCGCCGCATGGGCGACCGGCCCCTCGAATGCATGGCTGATCACCACGGTCGGGGCGTCCGTTCGCCAGCGCTCCGCCGCCGAGATGCCACCGAGGACGGTCGGTTTGACGACCGCGACTTCCGCCGGCGCCAACGCGGCGCCGGGCCTACGCAGAGACTCGTCCCGCGCGAGCCGGACCGACCGGTTCTCGGGCCACACCCCGGGGCTCGGCTCTTCGACGAAGTCGATGGCTTCCGTCGACCCGAAAGTCGCCGTCAGCTCGTCGAGCCGATCGGCGACCTCCGCGTTGGTGAAAGACTGGTTGACATCGACCCGCACCGGCGTCCGGGGATAGCGCGCTCGCATCGCCTCGAGCGCCGCGCGTTCTTGGGTCCACGCACCAGGACGCCCGACCTTGACCTTGATGGTCGCGGGCGCTTCATCAGGCCACGCCTGCGGGACCAGCAGGTCGACCAGGCGGGCCGTGAGCACCTCGGCCCCGACCGACGCCCCCCACAGTACGGCCAGCGGTAGCGCCTTTCGTCGACTCCAAAGGTCCCAGAACGCCGTCTCGACCGCGAATCGGAGGGAAGGAGACCCGGTACCGACCAGCAGCGACGAAAGTCCATCCTCCGGGTCGGTCGCATCGTCGATGGTTCGCCGGAGCCGTTCGCTCAGCCCCACGAGCGCGGCATCGACCTCGGCGACCGTCTCGTCCGTGTACCCGGGCAGCGGGCTCGCCTCCCCGACCCCTTCCGTCCCCCGTTCGTCCGTCAATCTGACGATCCGGCCCACTCGTTCAGTCCAGCGATGGTGAGCGTTTTCGGCGTGAATCCGCCAGGAGCGCGCCTCCACCCGCACGTCGACGATCCTCAAATCAACAGCCCCACGCCGAGGAGCACCGAGTAGACCAGTAGCAGCCGCGCAGTCCCTGCGAGGTTGGCATTGAGCTCGGCCCCGCGCCGGCGGGCCACCTGCCCCAGCTGTGCGACCGCCAGCGGAAGGCTCACCAAGGGCAGCAAGATTCCCCAGCGGACCGTAGGTGCGTTGCCGGCCAGGGCGTCGATGAAGAGATAGCCTGGCAACAGATACGCGACGGCCAGCAGAAGGCGGTACTCCCACCGCCCGAACGACGGACCGAATCGAACGACCAACGTACGCTTGTTCGCCTTCGCGTCCTGCACGTGATCCCGAAGATTATTGACCACCAACACAGCCGTAGCGAGCGCCCCCACGGCTCCTCCGCACACCAAGGCGAGCCCTTCCCAGGTGCCGGTTTGCACGTAAGTGGTACCGGCGACCGCCACCAGACCAAAGAAGACCAGCACGAAGACATCCGCGGCGCCGATGTACGCGAGCGGCGCCGGACCAGCGGTGTAACCGATCCCGGACAGGATCGAGAGCACGCCGATCAACACGATCGGCCACCCCCCGACCGCCACGAGATAGACCCCCGCCAGGGTTGCGAGCGCGAACGCCGCGACCATTCCGAGCGTGACCGCCCGCTCCGACAGCCAGCCCGCCTGCACGGCTCGGGTAGGGCCCAGTCGCTCGGGCGTGTCGGCGCCTTTCTTGAAGTCGAAAACATCGTTCGCAAGATTGGTTCCGACCTGGATGGCCAACGCTCCCAATAACGCGGCCAGCGCCGGCCCGAGATCAAAACCGCCGACCGCGTGCGCCACGGCCGAACCCACGAAGACCGGAGCGGCGGCCGCGGTCAGCGTCGCCGGTCGGCAGGCCTGCACCCACGCGCCGACCAGGCCCGGATAGGGCTTCGCAGTGTCGGTCGCCATGCGTGTCAATTTCCGTTGAGGGCGGCGTCGATCGCGTCGGCGACCGCTCGCGCGCCGTGGTCAGGCAACTTCACCTGCACCACCGTAGCGGCGCCCATGCGATACGCTGAGGTCAACGCCGCGGCAAGCTCGGCCGTGCCTTCCAGGCGCACGTGGCACAGCCCGAACGCCGCGGCCAGCGTCTCGGCGTCCATCTTCGGCGGCGTGACGAAATGCCGAAAGACCGGCTGCTGTCCATAGCGTCGGCCGGCTGGCAGCAGCTCGAAGATGCGACCGCCGCCGTTGTCGAGGACCACGATCACCAGCGGTCGGCTCACCGACTGAGCCAATGCCAGCGCGCCCACGTCATGAGCGAGGCTGACGTCGCCGAGCACCAAGGTCACCGGTCGCCGAGCCACCGAGGTGGCCCCGACCGCGCCGGCCACCAGCCCGTCAATCCCGTTGGCGCCCCGCTGGCTCAGCACGCCCACGGCCTCTCCGCCCGATCGACAGAACGTATCGAAGTGGCGGACGGCGAGCGAATTACCCAACATGAGGAGGCTGTCGGGCGGCAGGTGAGCCCGAATCACGCGGACCGCTTCGCCCTCGGACTGGGCCGGCAGCGTGTCATCCACGACCGCCCATGCCCGCCGGTCGTAGTCGGCCATCTGCGCCCGCCACCGCTCGTGTCCCCTCGGCTCCGTCCACGCGTCGCGCAGCAGGGGGATGACTTCGGCGGGTGAGGCGGCGACCCACGTGTCGGCTCGTTGCGAGGGGTCAGGCCAATCGTGGGACGAAATCGCGATGTGCGAGGCCTTCGACCGGCCGCCCCGCCACCGGTGCCAAGCGCTCGAAGTGACCGGGGCGCCGAGCTGAAGCACGAGGTCGGGCTGGAACTGGGCAGCGAAGGTCTCGGCCCCCAGCAACACCCCAAGCGCGTCGCCGGGCTGGGCGTTGCCGAACCGGAGCTGACTGGTGGCCTCGGCGTAGACGGCCGCATCCGCTTTGCGAGCGAGGTCCGCGAGGACTTCCCGCAGATCAGCTTGCGGAAGTCCGCCCGGCCCGACCACGAACACCGGCCGCTCGGCGTCGACCAGACGCTGACCGATCTCGTCGAGATCGTCAGGGTCGACCTTCGGCCGAGAGCGAATCACCATCGGGATGCTCGACGGAGGCACCGGTTTCGACGCTGTTTCGCTCGGCGCGGGTTCCAACGGCTTTCGCGCCGGCACGTTGACATGCACGGGTCCGGGCGTGGGGTTGGTCGCCCGAAACACGGCCTGCACGACTTTTCGACGGACCGCCGCAAACGCGATCGGTGCCGCGTTCGGAAGCCCCAGATCGTGATAAGCGCGCACATAGGTGCCGAACAGGCGCTGCTGATCGATCGTCTGGGCCGCAGCCGAGGCCTGAAGCTCCGGCGGCCGGTCGGCGGTGATGACCACCAGCGGCACGTAGGCGAGGGAGGCTTCGATCACCGCGGGATAGTAGTGAGCGCCCGCGGTGCCCGAAGTGCAGATCAGCGCGGTCGGCAGACCGGTGACCCGCGCCTGCCCGACGGCGAAGAACGCGGCCGCCCGCTCATCGATCACCGAGTGCAGTCGCAGCGCGCCTTGCCCCGCCGCTGCGAACACCAACGGGGTCGACCGAGAGCCGGGGCTGATCACGACATCTTGGATCCCCGCCTTCGCCAAGGCCGCTACGAGCGAACGGGCCCATTCCGTCGATTCACTCAATCGATCACTCCCAAGCCCGACATCAGCGCGCGCTCCTTGAGCAGGGTCTCCTGCCACTCGACCTCGGCGTCGGAGTCGCGAACGATGCCCGCGCCGACGAACACGCGCGCCTGATCATCCAAAAGCAAGCCGGAACGCAAAGCGACCCAAAAATCGCCGTTGCCCTCGGTATCGAACCAGCCCACGGGACCGGTGTACCAGCCGCGAGGGCGGCCCTCGAGCTTCTTGATGAGCGCCCGCGCTGCTCCGAGCGGCACGCCCCCGGTCGCGGGCGTCGGGTGAAGAGCCTTCACGACATCGAGCACGTGCAACAGCGCGGAAAGACGCCCGGTGATCGGCGTCTTGAGATGTGTCACGTGACGGAGACTCCGAATCCGAGGCGGGCCGTGTTCGAGCTGCGCACATAGCGGACCGAGCCGGTCCATGATGAACCGGACCACATGCAAATGCTCCTCGCGATCCTTGACCGACGCCATGAGTTCGCCCGGATCGGCATCGTCGGGACGATCAGGGGCGGTACCGGCGAGCGCTTCGGTAACCAGCTCGTGCTCGAAGAGATGGACGAGACGCTCGGGCGTAAGTCCGATGAACGCAGGCCCGCCTCGCCCCAGCGGCGCGAACGCAAAGCGAGCCGACCCTGTCGGCTCGTGGGCCAATCGAGACAGGCTCGATGCCACGTCGAAGCGAGCATTCGGCCCTCGAGCCCGCACGAACGTATCGCGCGTCAAAACCGCTTTCCCCACGAGGTCTTGGTGCACTCGTTCCCGTATCGTGTCGACGCTCTCGGACCACCGCTGACGGCCGGGCCTCTCCGCTTGCACGTGAACCGGCGGTTGCGGCGTCCAAGGGGTGTCGAGGGCCTCCAGCCAGACTTCGGCTTCGCGGCGAACCGCTTCCGTCTGCTCCGCCAGCGGACCTCCGGTGCCCTGTAGAACAACCATCAGCCAGGCCTCGTCGAGCCCCCGAACGTAGCTCCAGCGCGGAATCGTAAAGTAACCGGCCCCGAAGGCCGCCCAGTCGGATGCCTCGGGAACCTCGTGTTCGAACGCGAGGCCACCGAACGCCCGCACCGGCCAGGGGAGCCGAGCTCCGAGATGAACCGTCTGCACGGCCCGCATCCGGTCGACAAACTCCGCCTGAAGGTGAAGGACGCCCCGGTTGCTCGTCACGGAGCGCGAAAAGGCCGTTCCGAGCCCAACCCAGGTTGGACTGCTCGCCTCGTCCCAGAACAATGCCGGCACATCCCGCCCCACCGGCGATGAAGATGATGTGGCCGCGGCCAGCAGACGAAGAGGATCGCGGACGGGCGCGGGCACCGTGAACGCAACCATATGCTCTCGGTTGCCCCGGTATTGGGCAACGCCCTGATGAAGTTCCGCGATGGTCTGCGCGTGGGCGCTCATTACTCCTCGGCGGGCGCGTCGGCCACGTACAGCGTACACGCTCCGAACGTCAGAGATCGAACCTCCCGGACCTTCAGGCCGGCCGCCGCCAGTCGCTCGGCGAATGCCTCGGGTTCCGGAAAAGCCTCGATGGATACCCGAAGGTACTTATACTCCCGGGCGCCCGACAAAAGGGCGCCCATCGCCGGAACGAAATACTGCATGTGGAGCCGGGCCATCGCGCCCATCAGGCCTCCCCCAGGCCGGGCGAGCTCGAGGATAGCGACCCGCCCGCCGGGCTTGAGCACCCGGGCGATCTCTCGGAGAGCCCGGTCGCGGTCGGGCACGTTGCGAATCCCGAACGACATCGAAACCCGGTCGAAGCTCGCATCGTCGAACGGGAGCGCCTGTGCGTCGCCTTCGACCAACTCGATTCGCTCGTCGAGCTCGCGCGCGCCCACCTTCTGACGACCGACCTCGAGCATACCGACCGACGGATCCAGACCGACGACCCGTAAGTCCGGCTGTCGCTCGACGAACGCGAGCGGCAGGTCGGCGGTGCCTGTCGCTAGGTCGAGCACCTCGTGCCCCGCCCGAAGCTCCAGCGCATCGACGAGACGACGGCGCCAGCCCTGGTCGAGACCGAGCGAATTGACCCGGTTCAGCAGGTCATATCGACGGGCAATGCCGTCGAACATCCGGCCGGAACCGTCGACGCCTTCGGATAGTGAAACATGACTCATGATGCGTTCCTTCGCCGCGCGGAGTGCGACAGGCCGAGCTCGTCGAGCAGGGCGAAGAGCGTTTCGGGCAACAGCGCTTGCGGACCGTCGGACAGCGCACGACCCGGATCGGTGTGCGTCTCGACCATCACGCCGTGCGCCCCCGTTGCCAGCGCTGCCCTCACGAGCGGCGGAACGAGATCCCGCCGCCCGGTACCGTGGCTCGGGTCGACGACGACCGGAAGCTGGTGAACGTGGCTGAGTAGGGCAACCGCGCCCAGGTCGAGCAGGAAGCGGGTCGAGGTGTCGAAACCACGTACCCCGCGCTCGCAGAAGACAACGCCCGGCGCGCCGTGCACGAGACAATACTCGGCAGCCAGCATCCATTCGGTGACCGTCGCCGCCATCCCTCGCTTCAGGAAGATCGGTCGGCCGGTGGAGGCCACACTCTTGAGCAAGGAGTAGTTGTGCATGTTGCGGGAGCCGATCTGGACGAGGTCGGCGTGCTCCGCGACGAGGTCGCACTCGGCCTCGCCCATACACTCGGTGACCAGCGCCATGCCTTGCTCCACGGCGGCTTTCTTCAGCCATCCGAGGGCGACTTCGCCGTGACCCTGAAAACTGTAGGGCGACGTCCGTGGTTTGAAGGCGCCCCCCCGCAAGAACTGCACGCCGTGCTCCGCGAGGGCGCTGGCGATCCGTCGAACGTGGTCCTCGGACTCGACGCTGCACGGCCCTGCCATCACGACTTGGGGCATTTGAGTCCCGACCCGATGCGGACCGACCTGTACGACCCGGGGCATGGCGTCCAACCGTGGATGCGCTCGTTCTTGCTCGGCGACCGACGTGACCCCGGCGATCTCTCGAATCTCCTCGGCGGTCGCACCGGCGGAGTGCGGCTCGACGATGAATTGAACCCCATGATCAAACTCGTACCGTTGAACCCACAGCCCGAGCCCGATCAACCCGTCGCGGACCGCACGAGCGTCCGCCTTGTTCGCCACAGTGACAATCATGGTCAGGACTCCTTTACGCCCTTCGGCGCGCCGAGGCCTCGGCGACCAGCGTCAGCGCCGTCTTCGCTGGTCCGCTGGGTAGGTGAACGATGGCGTTGACCGCCGCTCGGCTGTAGTCCTGGGCGAGCGACATGGACGCTTGGATCGCGTCGGTTTGGCGCAAGGCCTCGAGGACCCGCCGGCCTTCGTCCGACGGCATGCCGCCTTCGGCGGACAGCGCCTCCGCCAGCATCACCTCGAGCTCCGGCGAGCGTTCCATCCCGACGATCAACGGGTAAGTCACCTTGCCTTCCCTCAGGTCGGCAAACAGGTTCTTTCCGGTCTCCGTCGCGTCACCCATCAAGTCGAGGGCGTCGTCGACGATCTGGAACGCGATCCCGAGATTTTGACCGTACTCGGCGAGCGCCTCGGCGTGCTCGTCGGACAAGTGCCCAGCTCGCGCGCCGGAGCGCAGGCCCCACCGAAACAGCGACGCCGTCTTGCCTTCGATGATCGCGAAGTAGGTTTTTCGGTCGACCACGAGACGGCCGCGGTTCTCGAGTTGGATCGCTTCCGCCTGGATCATTTCGTCGATGATGTTCAGCAGGTCGTCGAGAACCCGAGGAACGTTGGCCTGCCGAACCCGCCGCAGCGCCTCGATAAGGAGCCAATCGCCGGCGAAGACGCTGGCCGCGTTGCCATACAGGACGCGAGCGGTCGGCTGGCCGCGCCGCAGGTCGCCGTGGTCGACGACGTCGTCGTGGAGCAGCGTCGCGCTGTGCACCAGCTCCACCGCCGCCGCCAGCGCTCTCGCGGAGGCATCGAAACCGTCGCCGATCTTCGCGGCGAGGGCGACACACATCGGCCGCAGGCGCTTTCCTTTCAGGGCCAGCAGATGGCTGGCGCTTCGCCCCACGACTTCGTCGCGCCGAGGAATCCGCTCGATATCCGCTTCGACCCCCATCAAGTCTTCGAGCATGAACGCGGATAGCGCACGAAGCGCTTCACCGAGGTCGGGCGCGTCGTTGTCGGCGCAGACCGCCTGCAAGCGGTTCAGGACGCTGGGACTGACGTCTGAGGGGGTGCTGTCTGCAGGGAGCGGCATTACGCTATCAGCCATAGTTAGTCACGCTCGTCGCCAAGCTGAGCGACCCTTCTCCAAGTTCAACGATTATTGAACAGAAGACCTTCCATCTTTTCGACTGTTCTTTTGTACGCTCTTAGTGGAGATAAGAGCTCGTACCCGCAATATCCTTTTTTGTCCAAGTGTTATTGAACAACAGGTGGGAGCACCATGGAGGAGCAGAAGCGAAAACCGCGGCGCGCCAGCGCCGACGAACGTCATCGCCCGGTCGTCAGCGATCGGCTGACCCAGCGGATTCTCGCCGTCTGCGATGCGGTCGGCGCGTACATCGAAGCTTGGGGCTTTCGGTCCATCCACGGCCGCGTTTGGGCGCTGTTGGCCATGAGGGCGACGCCTCTCGCCCAGACCGAAATCGCCGAAACGCTGGGGGTGAGCCGATCCCTCGTGAGTCTAGCCGTGTCCGAGCTCACCGCCTACGGCCTCGTTCGGGCGACCGACAGCCACCGAAGCGCCCCCATCGAGGCGTGCCTCGACGTATGGCCGACGATCACCGACGTGATTCGAAGCCGGGAGTGGATGCTCATCGAGCGAGCCCGGCTCGCCCTGGAAGCCGCGGTCGATGAGGTGGAGTTCCGTCAGTCAAAGGGAGACCCTACGCCCTACGACGTCCGGCGAATCCGGTTGCTGCTGAGGATGTCGGAGTTCGCGCAAACGACGCTCCGGGCGGTGTTGTCCGTGCGGATGCCGGGCTCGCTCGACGGGTTCGGAAAATGGTTGCATCGGGCCGGGTCGTTCGTCGGACGTTTGCACCATCGGCTACAGCTTTAGTAGCTACGAGCCCACGAGGCCCCATTGAAAGATCCCACGAATTGGTACGAACGATACAAGGCCGGCGCGATAGAGACGATCCGGGTCCGAGTCCGGGATAACCCCGGAGCGCTCGCATCCGTATTGAATGTGCTCGCATCCCACGACGCTCAGCTCGGAGACATCGAGCTGGTCGGCGCCGACTCCACCCACAAAATCCGGGATCTCCAGGTCTTCTTCGTCGACCGAGATCAACGCAACGCAGCCATGTCGGCCCTCGAAACCGTCGACGACATCGAAGTCTTGCGGTCGGTCGACGCGGTCCTCGAGATCCATCGAGGGGGAACGATTCACACCAAGGCCCGAGTCCCGCTCGAGACCTTGATGGACCTCCGCATGGTGTACACGCCAGGCGTCGCCGCCGTGTGCAACGCCATCGCCGAGGCACCGGAGCGAGCTTGGGACTACACCGCGCTGGGCAACAAGATTGCGATCGTGACCGATGGGTCGGCCGTCCTCGGCCTCGGCGACATCGGACCGCTGGCCGGACTCCCGGTGATGGAGGGCAAGGCGGCCATTCTCGACCGATTCGCCGGTGTCTCGGCCGAACCGATCCTCATCAACACGACCGACTGCGACGAAGTCATCCGGGTCATCGAGCGGATCGCCGACGGATACGGGGCGATCCAACTCGAGGACATCGCGGCCCCCGCTTGTTTCGTCATCGAGCGCACCTTGCAGGAGCGCCTGGCGAAGCCGGTCTTTCATGACGACCAGCACGGAACGGCGACCGTGTGCATCGCGGGTCTGTTCAGCGCCCTGCGACGGACCCATCGAAAAATGGAGGAGGTCGAGGCCATCGTGCTCGGCGCCGGCGCCGCCGGGTCTGCGATCAGTCGATTCCTGGTCGACCTCGGTGTCGCAGACATCGTCGTCTGCGACGGGGCGGGCGCGCTCTACCGAGGGCGCACTCACCGGATGAACGACGAAAAACAGGCCCTGGCCGAGATCACGAACAAGCGCAACGTCCAGGGGTCTCTCGCCGAGACGATGGTCGGTAAGAACCTCTTCGTCGGGGTGAGCCGTCCCCATCTCGTGAGCCCGGAAATGGTTAGGCAGATGGCCAAAGACCCGATCGTGTTCGCCCTCGCCAACCCCGTCAGCGAGATCAGCGTCACGGATGCCCTGGGAGCCGGCGCCGCGGTGGCGGTCGACGGGCGCGGAATGAACAACGCCCTCGCCTACCCCGGTATCTTCCGCGGGGCGCTCGATGCGCGGGCGACCCGCATCACGCCTAAGATGAAAGAAGCTGCTGCTCAGGCCCTCGCGGATGCAGCCGGCGACGACCTTTTGCCCGACATGCTCGACCGGACCGTTCACGAGCGAGTGGCAGAGGCGGTCCGTCGAGCCTGGTCACCCCAAGAATCTCCTTGACGCGCTGGACGCTTGCCCTTCGGTGCCCTAACTTTCGAGCAGCGGGGACCGGATCGGCCTATGCGGCCAAACGGCCGGTACGCCCGACGACATTCTTGGGGGAAAAGACTATCGAATCCAGAGACAAGGCCCTTGCCGTGGCCGTCGCCGCGCAAGACCGAAAAGGGCAAAACACGACCATCATCGAGGTTCAGGGCGAGTCGTCATACACCGATTATCTGGTGATCGTGACCGCCTACAGCGAGCGCATGACCAACGCGATCGCGGACTCGGTCATCGACGACCTCAAGCGGCACCACCAAGAACGGCCGTTTTCCCGCGAAGGTGATGGTACCTGGATCCTGGTCGACTACGGTGACGTGGTCCTTCATGTCTTTCAAGAAGACGCCCGCGCCTACTACGACCTCGACCGTCTCTGGGCCGACTCGGCCCGGGTTCCGGTGCCACCGCCCGAACAGAGCGTCATCGACCCTGCCGTCGCGCAGGGAGGGGGCCTGACCGGCTTAGCCGGCATGGTCGGCACCGGCCGGTAGAGGATCCAGGCCCAAAACGTGCCGCATCGTGTAGGTGCCAGGCGCGCGGTCCTCGGCTCCCATGAACCGAATGGCCTCGATGGCCCCCGCGGCGAACGCATCGCGGTTCGCCGCGCGGTGGGTGAGTTCGAGGCGCTCGGTGGGTCCGGCGAAGTAAACCGTGTGCTCACCAATGATATCGCCCCCCCGAATCGACTGCAGCCCGATCTCGGCCTGCCCGCGGGGCCCGATCTCTCCGGCACGGGCACAGATCGCGTCGCGCTCGACATCCTGACCACGAGCGGTCGCCGCGGCCCTGCCGAGGGCCCATGCGGTCCCGCTCGGCGCGTCGCGTTTGTTGCGGTGGTGAAGCTCCAGGACCTCGACGTCGTACTTCGCCAACGCCCGTGACGCTCGGCCGACGAGGTCGATCAGCACGGCGATGCCCATCGACAGATTGGGAGCGATGAGAACGGCCGTCTGATTCGCCCACCGCCGCCACTGCTCGAGCTCCGCGGCGTCGAACCCGGTCGTCGCCAACACCACGGGCGCTCCGACGTCGGCGGCCCGAGCCCCATGCTCGAGCGCCGCGGCTCGGGGCGCCACCTCGACCAACACCGTTCCGGCCGCAATGACCGCCACATCGCTAGTGTAGGTCAGAGCCGGCGACGACCGGTCGGGGTCGCCCGGGAGCGGTCGGCCATCGATGTTGGACCCGGCGCGAACGAGCGCCCCCTCTAGGGCGACATCTTCGGCTTCCATCGCGTGCGCGACGATCCGTCCTCCGAGCCGGCCGGCCGCCCCTGACACGACGGTTCGAATCACGACATGAATCCTTCGAGCGAGCGGTCCTCGGGCTGGTCGCGATAGACGTTGACGGCTCGACGAACGGTCGCGCGGACCTCGTCCGTGGCCGAAACCAGCGGCAAGCGCACGATCGGCTCGCACCACCCGGCCATCGCCATCGCCTCCTTCACCGGGATCGGGTTGGAATCCGAAAATAGAGCCCTCGACAGCGCGATGATCCGGTCGTTCAGAGGATTCGCTTCCGCCAGCGCCCCCTGCGCGGTGAGCTTGACGAGGCGGCTGGTGTCACCCGGCAAGACGTTGCTCACGACCGAGATGACGCCTTTGCCGCCGCACGCGACGAAGGGCAGGATCGTAAAGTCGTCTCCGGAGAGCATCGCGAACGGCGTAGCGCGGCCGATGGCGGCGAGCGTCTCCGCGGTTCGGGTCATGTTCGCGGTCGCGTCCTTGACCCCGATCGCCGCCCCGATCTCGACCAGCCCAGCGAGGGTGTCAGGCTGGATGTCGGAAGCGGTTCGTCCCGGCACGTTATAAACCACGATAGGCGCCCCGGTGGCTTCGTAGACCGCCTTGTAGTGCTGAAACAAACCTCGTTGATTGGGCTTGTTGTAGTACGGGGTAACGACCAAAGCGGCGTCGATTCCCCAGGTCATCGCGGTGGCGGTCTGCTTGATGGTCGTCGCGGTGTCGAAGTGGCCGGTCCCGGCGATCACCGGCACTCGGCCCGCCGCGACCTCCACCGCCGTCCGAACGACCCGCTCCTGTTCGTCGCTCGACAGGGTCGGCGTCTCGCCGGTGGTCCCGCAGGGCACCAGACCATCGATACCCCGCTCGATCTGCGCTTTGACCAGCGTCCGAAAACGGTCGAAGTCCACCGCCCCGTCGGCGGTGAACGGCGTGATCAGGGCCGTGAGGGCGCCATTTAGCCTTTCGATGACTGACATGTCTTATTCCTCTCGAGTCACGTCGGAGAGCCAATCCGGCACCGACTCCCCAGCGGTCAAGACCGCGCGTTGGTCTCGGGCTCGCACTACGTGAAACCGGTCTTGATCCACGAGCACCTCGGCCGGCCGCAGACGTGAGTTGTACGTCGAAGCCATCACGAACCCGTACGCGCCGGCGCTCATGATCGCCAGCAGGTCGCCGGACTCGACGTTCTGCAGAAGTCGATTGCGGGCGAAGGCATCGGCGGTTTCGCACACCGGACCGACGACATCGACCGCGATCTGCGGTGCCCCGACGCTGCGATGCACCGGCCAGATCTCGTGGTGCGCCTGGTACAGCGACGGACGCAGAAGATCATTCATCGCGGCGTCGACGATCACGAACGTGCGCTGCGGCGTCTTCTTCACGTAGAGCACCCGCGTCATGAGGATGCCCGCATTGCCGACGATCACTCGTCCCGGCTCGAGGATCAGGGTCTCGGACCGCCCGCGAAGCCGATCGACCACCGCCGCCCCGAACTCTCGCGGGTGAGGGGGCGTCTCGGCGCGATAAGGAATCCCCAGGCCCCCACCAAGGTCGATGTGCTCGATGCGATGACCTTCCGCCCGCAGCGCATCGACCAGCCTCAGCAGCGAGTCGAGCGCGTCGAGGAGCGGGGTCATCGAGGTCAGCTGAGAGCCGATATGACAGTCGATCCCGGCCAGCGCGACGCCCGACCGAGCCACCATTTCGGCCGCGATGCGCGGCGCGTCGGCGATCGGGACGCCAAACTTGCTCTCTGAAAGCCCGGTTGCGATATAGGGGTGCGTCAGGGCGTCGATGTCGGGGTTGACTCGCAGGCTTACGGGCGCGACGAGCCCCATCGACCGCGCGACGCGGTCGAGCTGATCGAGCTCGGGCTCGGACTCTACGTTGAACGCCAAAATGCCGGCGCGCAGAGCCTCCGCCATCTCGGACTCCGTCTTACCGACGCCGGAGAACACGATGTGTTCGGGCCGAATGCCGGCCGCCAGCGCCCGGGCGAGCTCGCCCCCCGACACGATGTCGGCGCCGACTCCGAACGAGCGAAACAGCCGCAGAATCGCGCCATTGGAGTTCGCCTTGACCGAGTAGCAGATCAGGTGCGGATGACCGGTAAAGGCCTCGTCGAACACCCGAATGTGCCTGGTCAAGGTCGCCTGCGAATAGACGTAGGTCGGCGTGCCGACCGCGTCGGCTAGCGCCGTCAGGTCGACAGACTCCGCCGCAAGCCGACCGTCATCCGCATAGGCAAAGTGGAACATCGGAGCGCGCTTGTACCGAACCCGGTCGAGCTTGGCCACCGAAGGCGGTCATTCGGGGCCGGCCGTAGATGACGTTATTGTGCGAAGCTCGGCGTCAGCCGTGTCGAGCGCGGTCATGACCCTCGACCGAGCCGGGGCGCCCGGCAGATCTCGCCGCTCGATGGCCCGCTCGACGTCGAGCCAATCGCGGGCGTCCTCGCCGAAATCGGGATGAAAGCCCCGAAGGTCGTCCAGGCTGAGCATCTCGAGCGTGCGCCCGCTCGAGATGCAATCGGCGACGATCCGCCCTACCACGTCGTGGGCGGCCCGAAATGGAACGCCTCGGGTCACCAGATGGTCGGCGAGCTCGGTCGCGGTCACGAAGCCATCGCGGAGCGCCGCCCGCAACCTGTCCTGTCGAAAGTGCACGGCGGGAATCATTCGCGCGGTCACCTCGAGGCTGTTCGACCAGGTGTCGAGGCTGTCGTACAATGGCGGCTTGTCTTCCTGCTGGTCGCGGTTGTAGGTCATCGGAAGCCCCTTCATCGTCGTCAAGAGAGCCACCAGGTTCCCCACCACCCGACCGCATTTGCCTCGAACGAGCTCGGCCACATCAGGGTTCTTCTTCTGGGGCATCATCGACGAGCCGGTCGTGAAGGCGTCCTCGATCTCGACGAACCCAAACTCCGCCGAGCTCCACAACACCAACTCCTCGGCGAGCCGCGACAGGTGCACCATCGAGATCGACGCCGCGCTCATCGCCTCCAGGAACGCGTCCCGGTCGGTCACCGCGTCCATCGAATTGGGCGTCACCCCGCTCAGCCCCAGCAGCTCGGCCACTCTCTGCCGACGAATGGCGTGAGGCGATCCGGCGAGCGCTCCCGACCCCAACGGGGAGACCATAGCCCGCTTCAACGTGTCATCGACCCGCCCTCGGTCGCGCTTGAACATTTCTCGATAGGCCAACAGGTGATGGGCCAGCCGCACTGGCTGACCCCGCTGCAGGTGCGTATAGCCGGGCATGACCGTGTCGACGTGCGCCCTCGCCTGCTCGACCAGGGCCCGCTCGAGATCGACCAGATGGCCTCGGACCTCGTTCAACCGGCGCCGCAGATAAAGGCGCGCATCGAGGGCGACCTGGTCGTTTCGCGAGCGAGCGGTGTGAAGCTTGCCGGCCACCGCCGCCCCCACGAAATGGCCGAGCCGGCTCTCGACGTTCATGTGTACGTCTTCGAGGGCCTCGTCCCACGGAAAGCTGCCCGCCTCGAGCTCGGAGCGGACTTGGCGCAGGCCATCGACGATCCGCCGCGCCTCGTCGACGTCGATCAGCCCCGCTTCACCCAGCATCGTCGCGTGGGCGATGCTGCCGTCGACGTCGTCGAGCGCGATGTTCTTGTCGCCTTCGATCGAGCTCGTGAACCGCTCGACGATGCGGTCCGTCGGCTGGGAAAAGCGTCCGCCCCACGGCTTGTCTACGGCCATGGTCGCTTGTTGCGCTCCTCACCGACCCGGTCAAGAGACCCGTCCAACCGCGACCAGCCGCCGGCAGCGGGCGTCGGCCTCCGAGCGCGCCGCTCGATAGGCTTCGGTCGCGGTGAGACTTTGGGGGCCCTCGCCGAGCGTTCCGATCGCTCGACCGCTCACCCACAGGCCGTGCAAAGCCGCGCTCGTATCGCCGAACGCGAGTCCCGCCAGCGGGTCGTGGGCGGGCCAGAAGGCCGGATGGTCCAAATTCCAGACCGCCAGGTGGCCAAGCGCACCGACTTCGATCGTTCCCGCCACGAAACCCGGATGCCGTCGCCCCGGCGCCGTCCACACGGCGTCCAGGACCCGGTCGGCAAACCCGAACGCGGCCCCCTCGGCGAAATCCCGGTTGCGGGCCTGGTCGACGACCTCGGCCGCCGTTCGGGTCCCCGTAGCGAGGAACCGCTGGTAGGCTTCGGAGAAGGAGACGCCGCGAGTCGGCGACGCCCCCAAGGCGCGCAGCTCCTTCTGCACATTCATGCTGTCGTTGCTGGCCGAAGTGTCGGTGCCCACCACGACCGGAAGACCGGCCTGCTGCCAAACGTCGACCCGCGCCTCGAAGCCAAATACGAGCTGAGAGTACGGGCAGTACGCCAACGCGTGGCGGTCGGGATCGAGCCGCTTCAGGTCGTCCGTGCCCGCGTACAGGCAGTGCGCCCAGATCGCGGACGGCGTTCGGTCCAGCACCCCGAGCCTGTCGAGCCAGCCGACCGGCGAGCACCCGTACGCGTCGTCGACCCGGCGGACCTCATCGATCGACTGCGCGACGTGGGCGTGCATCGGCAGGTGACGTTGCGCCGCGAGCTCGGTCGCTCGCCGCCACAGCGACGCGCTCACCGTATCCGTCGCGTGGGGACCGACCGCGGCCCAGATGCCTCCGGCGCCGCCCCGGTCGGCGAGGCGTTCGGTCGCCTCGAGGGCCATCGCCCAGTCGGCCTTTCCGGGTCCATCAAGGTCCTGAAGCGTCGGCGCCATCACGACCGAAAGCCCGGTTTCGGCCGCCGCCTCGGCGACCGCCTCGGCATGATAGTAGTGATCCCAAACGACGGCCTGACCGTGCAACAGACACTCGTAAGCGCCCATCCGAGCGAACGCCGCCGCGTCCTCCCCGGTCAGATTCGACTCGAGCCGAAAGAAGAGATCCTCGACCAGATTGCCTTGCGCGGCCGAACGGGCAGCCAGCCCCCGCACGAACCCCAGCGCGATGTGGGTGTGGGCGTTGATGAACGCGGGGCTCAGGAGCCGGTCACCGAGGTCGAGCACCTCTGGAAGCTCGGCCACCCGCTCAGCGTAGGATTCCGGCGCGAGAACCTCGACCTTCGCGATCCGTGGACCGTCGAGATGAATGACCGCAGGTCGAATGGCGCGAGGCGCCGCGGCTCCGAGGACCACATGACGGGCCGCCAGCACGGACATGGCGACAGTCTACTTCAGGTACGCCTCGAACCGGGCCCGGACCCGACCTGGCGCTACGGCGTTTCGACTCGACCCGATACGAGGCCCGAATCGCCGTCGGCATCGAGGCCGAACCCCCCAAGACCATCGCTCCAGGCTTCCATCTCGAGCGCCGCGCTCCCGGCCGGGTAAGCTTCGATCCCGCCCGCATCAACCATCAGGCCGTACCCTGTTAGTGTGCATCCCGCCGACTCGTACCGGCCGAGGGCCAATCGGCCCGAGCCGAGGTAGGTATCGTTCCCCGCTTCGTCGACGAACAAGCCCACCCCCCCGCAGGTAGCCGCGCCGCCGCTGAGTGAGGTCAGCGCGTACTCGTCATCTCCGCCCCGGTCGAAGAAGAGACCAACCCCACGGTCGTGCCCCGCCCCCATCATCACATTCTCGCCGATGGCGCCGGCACCGTACCGGTCGCCGTCCGCGCCGCCGTCGACCAGGACGCCGACCCCGGCGTGCACGCCCGCCCCCTGTCCGTGCCACAGCACGTCGTACGCATCGCGGCCTCGGTCGTCGACCAGGACCCCCAACCCTTCGGCGAGGCCAACCCCTTGGCCGAAAACGCCGGCCCGGTAACGGTCGTCGCCGGCGCGGTCCACCAACACTCCCAAACCCCCGGGTAACGCGAGCATCGGATCGCTGTCGCGATACCCAAAGCCGGCCCCCTGACAGAGGCTGGCCTGGGCGCCTTCGCGCTGAGGGGCCGGATACCGCAGCCCCGACGCCGGGCATTCGTACGCATCATCTCCGCCGTCGTCGTAGAGCACGCCGGCGCCGGCCGCGTAGCCGAGCCCCTGCGCGGTGTGTTCGGCGTGGTAGAGGTCGTTTCCCGCGCCGAGATCCATCAACAGGCCGATCCCGAATTGGGCCGCCCCCTGCCCGGCAGCCTCGAGCCGATATTGATCGTTGCCCCCGTCATCGTACAGCACACCCACGCCGTAGTGGGCATAGCCCTGACTTGCCCGAAGGGCGATGTACACGTCGTCGTCGCCGCCAAGATCGAACCACAGCGCGACCCCCGTCCGCGCCGCGCCCTGCTGACTGACCGTCGATAGGCTCGCCCCGACGAACCGGTCACCGGTGAACCGACCATCGGCGTCGGCGGGCAGCGCAGACGTCGTGCTGGTCGGCGACCACTCCGGATACGCGTGATGATCGGCGCCCCCGACGTCGACCACCACCGCCACCGGGCGGGCGGCGCTCGTGCTCCCGGCACGGCCTCGGTACGTATCATCTCCGCCGAGGTCGACCAGCAGCATCGGGGCCTCATCGAATCGATGGGCCTGCGGCGCGCCATCGACGACCCACGCCGGGCCCCACGGCGTCTCCAGCCGCCATTCGACGCCCCGCTGGCCTCGGAAGGACGACCAATTCACGGCCGCGATCGCCTCCGCCAGAGCGGCGGCGGTCTCGAAGACTTCGGCCCGGGAGGCGGTCAGGTACGCTCGGTCATCCGGAAACGAGGGATCGAAGCCCGCTCCGGATCTCGACGCCAGCAGGCCGTCGCCGCCGCGGGTGGCCCACTCGTCGACGGTCCGGACCCCGCGAATCCCGCGGACCTCTTCCTCCGCCTCGATGACTCGGTAGATGCGAAACAACACCGCGGCGACCCCGTTCGCGAGGTCCGGCGGCAAGCGGCCCTGCTCAGGACATCCGCCGATGCCGCAGAACAGCGCACCGACCTCGGCCAGCGACACCGGTGCAAAAGTATCCACGAACGGGGCCGGCTGTCCGAGCCAGGCCGCGGCCGCGCGAATGCTCTCGGCGACGGCGGGCTCACCTCCGTGCGCGAGGGTCTGCCGAATGCCCAGCGCTTCACAACCACCCGCGGTCGGACTGACCAACAGGCGCGGCAGCGCATCGAGCGTCCATGGTTTGGCCTCGACGCCCACGGGCGTCGTCGCAAATCCGATGTCTCGCAGGCGGTCAGCCACCAAGCCTCGTTGGGGCGGCGAGCAGCCCAAATGCGGAGGTCGGGGCGCCACGGCCGAGCGCACGACCGTGGGAAGGGCCGAAAGAGATGGCTCCACTTCGGAACCTCGCGGCGAGACCTCGTCCTGAGCCCCCCCGCACGCGACTAGCCAAACCATTCCCACGAATACCGTGCTACGACCGTGACGCACCGATTTGCTCCGAAGGGATACTTCGGACGCGAGTGCGAAGGATTGAGGCGGGGCCGGAAAAAATCGCCCGGCTGATCAGAACGAAATCGCGAGCATCACCTGAATGGTGTGGGCGAGGCTCGCGTCGCGCCGGGCGAACGATCGGCCGTCGACGATATCTTCGGCGATGTCGGAGCCATCTTCCACCTGGACCTCGGTATCGAGCCCCCCCAGCGGAATGAGCATGCCGTACTGGAGCCAGGCGTGCAGGCCGTCCTTCGAATCGTAGAAAAGCTTCACGTCGCCTTCGACCGCCAGATTCTGGTCGGCGGTGCCCAGGGGGCTCAGCGTACCGTCGTCCCGATTGAAGGCCCCCGAGGGGGTCGACTCCGCGGTCATGGCGCGGGAGTAGATGATGTCGAGCCGGGCACCCAACGCTTCCGTAAAATTGTATTGGATCGATGGCCGGAACACGAGCGCGTCGGTGACCGAACCCACCAGTTGCCGCCAGAAAATGAGGTCGATGAAGTAGTCGGGGTCGAAGGCGAAGTTGGTGAGGCGGTTGTCGGTGCCCTGGATTTGACTGCCGTCCCATACGCCCGGCCGACTCACGTTCTCCGGGTTGCCGAGCGGCTGCAGACCCCAACCGGGGGCCGAATCGCCGGAGGCGGCCAATACCAGGAGCTCGAGCTTGAGGGCGTTGCTGAGGAGCCGGTACTCGAGCCGGACGCTGCCCCCGAACTGGGCGACCTCGATGTCTTGGGCGGTCGTCGAAAAGTCGCCGCTGGTGGCCGAGTTGCCGATCGACCCCCATACGCCCGCGTGCTCGGCCTCGATCGTCAAGTTGCGCCGGATGAACCTAAACCACACCGAGTAAAGGAGCAGCTGCGCGTCGCGCTCGAGGATCTGCGTGGTCGTCGCCTGGTCTTCGACGTCGCTGCCGGTGAAGAACGTCGCCGCGTCCAACGCCTGAAAGCGCCCCGCCACCCGCGCACCGTAGTTCAAGACGTAGTCGTCGTTCTCGAGCTTGCGCTTGATTTCGTCGTCGGTATCGCGGCGGACGATCGTCAGCATGTACTGGTCGGCATCATCGCGCTGGTCGCGGTCGAACGGCTGGCCGAAGGGCTGGGCCCGAATGGCGCTCGTGGGACCGGTGACCGCCCAGTCGAACGACGGAATCACGTAGAAGTCGCCGATCTTGGTCGCGAACAAGATCCGGTCGACGGTGTCGCCGAAGTCGGTGTCGAGGCCCCGGCCGTCGTTGTTGGTAATGCCCATGCCGAAGTGGTTGGGCATTCGACCCACCCGGAGCTGGCCGAGGGGGGTCATGACTTCGGCCCAGACTCGCTTGACCCGGATCGAGTCCGTCCAGACCGAATTGAAGCCGTCGACCGGGGCCACTTGTCCATTCGACAAGACCGACAGCGGCGCGTTGGGATTCGACAGGAGCGTATCGGGCGTCGTGCCGAGGACGAGATTATCAAGAATATCGACCTGGGCCTTGATCTGGATGTCTTCGTAGACGTTGAGGGTCGGCTCCAGGCGCAACCGCATGTTGGCGCCGCCGATCGTGCGGCCGGTATTGACGTTGTTCGCGCAGCTATCGGTGCCCGGGACGAAGTCTCCATCGTCGGGGTCGCCGGTCGGCCGCTGCCCGATATCGGTGTTGCACAGCGGGGTGACCGGCGCGAACCCCGGAGCGAACGGTCCGTACTGGATATCGTCGCTCGGGTCCTCGGTATTGTTGGTGTTGCGGTAATACGTCCCCAGGTCGAGGTTGTTGAACATGTCGTAGCGGAACCGGAAGTATCCGTCGAACTCGAGGAAGTTCAACTCGGGGGTCGCCGATTCTTCCCACTTCCATTCTTCTTCGGCCCACGAATCGCCGGAGGTCGCGCTCTCCCAGTTTTCGGCGCTCGGATCACTCTGGCCTTGCCCCGTGGCCTGGGAGCCAAGGTCGTCTTTCAACTCCTGGAGGAGCTCCTCGCGCAACTCAGCCTTCACTTCTTCGCGAAGCTCGTCCTTCAATCGGGCGACGTCGGCAGGCGTCATCGTCATGGTCGCATTTTGCGAGGAGGATGTCGCGTCTTGCGAGGAGGATGTCGCGTCTTGCGAGGAAGATGTTTGTGCGGAGGTTAGCCCGGGTGTAAGCGCAACCGCCAATGCCGTTAGGAACACGGCGACAGAGCCCATCTGCATTTGAGCCGGCGGTAGCACGCCCGAACGCGGCGCTCAACTGCAAGTGATCGCTACCACATAGACTATGTCGACCCAAGACAGGCCCACCGCACGACCTTGCGTGCGACCTCCCGGAGACGAGAAGATACGAACTGCGCGATGTCAGCGACGTCCGACGGTCCACCCGATTTCGCCGGTGCCGCCGGTGCCGGCGCCCCCGACCGGATCGGACCGTTCGTCCTGCGCGGGATCATCGGCCAGGGCAGCATGGGCATCGTTTTCGATGCCGAAGATCCGGCCGGCCAACGGGTCGCGCTCAAGACGATCCGACCGGCCCGCGCGCGAGGCGAGGATCCCAACCGCGCCGACCAGGTGGCCGCCCGTTTTGCCCGCGAGGCGCGCATCCTCGAGCAGCTCGATCATCCGGGTATCGTGCGGCTGATCGACTCAGGTCGGGACGGCGACGTGCTTTACCTCGCGATGGAGCGGGTCGACGGCGTCAGCCTGCTGGCAGTGCGCCGACAGGGGCCGCTGAGTTTTCAGCCCCTCATCCAGCTGGGGGTGCAGGTCACCGAAGCGCTGGCTCACTTGCATGCGGCCGGGGTCATCCATCGCGACATCAAACCCGCCAATATTTTGCTTCGCAGCCACGGTCAGCCGGTCATCACCGATTTCGGCATCAGCGGCCTGAATGAAGACAGCGACATCACGCGGCAAGGTGACCTGCTGGGCAGTCCAGGATTCATGGCGCCCGAAGTGATCGAGGGCCACCCAACGACCCCGGCTTCCGACCAGTACGGCCTGGGGCGGCTCCTGTTCGAGCTCGGCGCCCGCGGCGAAGCCCCCCGCCTCCTCAAGAATCGCCCCCTGCTCGAGATTCTCACCACGGCTTCGCAAGTCGACTGGCAACGGTTCCCCAAAGAAGAGCCGTGGCCTCGCTTGCGTCCTGTCCTCGAGCGAATGATGGAGACCGATCCCCGAGACCGGTATCCAGACGCCGAAGCGGTCGCTGTAGCGCTTACCCAGCTCCGCCGCGACGATCCCCTCGACAGCGACACGCTCGGCGACCACCTGCAGCTGCTCGACATCGCGGCGGCCACCGAGTCCGACGAGCCTGCGGTCCCCCTTCCCGCCGAGTACTTGAGCGAGATCGACCCGCAGCCCGCAGCGGGGAACGCTGTGGGGAATTCCCCGGAAGATGCCGTGTGGAACGCGCAGCCGGACGCCGCCCGGGGTTTACTGCGGCTGCCCGGCCAGGGCCAAAAGTACGTGAATCCGGTCGATGGGGTGCCCTTGAACGTGCTCGTCGCTCGCCGAAACGTCCGAATCCGAGCGCCGCAGTTGCCCCCCTCCTCTTCAGGCGCGCCGCCGTCGATGCCCCCGTTCGCGGACGAGGCGCCCCCCGAAGCCGGCGAGACCAACCCGGGTCCCTCCGCGCAGCGACCCAAGGCCCCCGCTACGCCACTGCCTGGTCTTCCCGGACCGCATGAAGACGCCGCCCAGAACGAAGTGCTCCGCCTGACCCGCACGAACCGCCGGCTCCGCGATGAGATCGCTGAGCTGCGAAGATTGCAGCGCCGCTCGTTGCCCTCGGTCCGGCGTGCGGTCGCGCTGGTGGCGACCCTCGCGGTCGGGATCATCGTCGGGAGCCTAAGCAGCTCCCGGGCCCCCGAACCGCCCGCGATCATGGTGCTCCCTAATCTGGTGGATCCGACCCTCACCGTCGATCCGACCCTCACCGTTGATCCGACCCTCACCGTCGATCCGACCCTCACCGTTGATCCGACCCTCAGCGCTCCCGAGAACCCGCCGGATCTCCGCCCGAGAACCCATTTGGTCGACGGGACCGAACCCCCGTCGCGGCAACGTATGGCCGAGGCCAACGAGATGCGGCGAGCCGCGCACGAATACCTTCGTCGCAAAGACCTCGACGGGTCCGTCCGATTGCTCCGGATGTGCCTCGAGATCACCCCATTGCCGGGCTGCCACCGCGATCTGGGGTCGGTGCTCGCGCTCATGGGGGATCCGGCGGCCCTTCGTCACCTTCGCGAATACCTGCGCCTCGCGCCGAGCGCGCCCGACGCCGAAGTCATTCGAGCTGCCATCGACCTTCCGTGATGATCATCATCCGAGGCTCACCGGCCAGAGTTCGCTGGAGCTGACCACAAAAAGCTGCAAGCCTTACGGTTCGATTCGTTATGCGCGCGCACCCGACAGCCACCGATGGATCCGCCCCGGCGACGGCGTCCCTGGGGGTTCCCGACGTCTCGATCATCATCCCCGTGCATAACGAAGGCCCGATCATCGAGGGCTCCATCCGCGAGCTCCGTGCCCGATTCCAAAAGGTCGGCCGCAGCTTCGAGATCATCATCGCCGAAAACGGCTCGACCGACGAGACGGTCGCGCTCGCGGAAGAGCTCTGCGACACGTTCGCCAACGTTCGGCTGCTTCGGTCGCCTGAACCCAACTACGGCGCGGCCCTGCGGGCAGGGATCGAAGCCGCCCGCGGCCAGTACGTGTGCTGCGACGAGATCGACATCTGCGACGTCGACTTTCATCGGCGCGCGCTTGAGCTTCTGGTCGGTGATGACGGGGGCTTCGACCTCGTCGTCGGAAGCAAAGTCATGCCCGGCGCCCGCGACCGCCGGCCATTCGGCCGTCGCGCCGCCACTCGGATCATCAACGGAATGCTCCGGCTGACCCTCGGATTTCGGGGTACCGACACCCACGGGCTCAAAGCGTTTCGTCGCGCCGCGCTGCTGCCCGTCGTTCGACAGTGTGTGGTCGACCGTGACATGTTCGCCAGCGAGTTGGTCATTCGAGCGGAGCGCACGGGCCTGCGGCTGGTCGAGATCCCGTTGAACCTCGTGGAAAAGCGCGAACCCTCGGTTCGGCTCGCCAAGCGAGTTCCCCGGGTGCTTCAGAACATCGCGCAGCTCGTGTACGTCATCCGCATCCAAAACCGGTGAACGATCTCGCCGCCATCACGATCGATGTCGATTCGCTCCACTTCTACCGGGCGATCCACGGGTTGAGGTCGACCGGCGTCAACCCATCCGGCGACCTTGCGGCGCGGGAACCCATCTACCACACCGCTCTGCCTCGATTCTTTGAACTGCTCGACGAGGTCGGCGTCCCCGCCACCCTGTTTCTCATCGGAAAGGACGCGGCGCGCTACCCTGAGGCCTTCCGGGGTGCAGAGGGCTGCGAGATCGCGAACCACTCGCACGCCCACGACTATCGGCTGAGCACTTACGACGAGGCGACGATCGAAGCGGATTTGGCTCGCGCGGAAGACGCCCTCTCGCCCCTCCTCGGAGGCCCGCGGGACGAACGGGAGGCCGAGCGCGTAGTCGGCTTTCGAGCGCCCGGGTACAACGTGTCGCCGGCGCTCCTCAACGTGCTGGTGCGACGAGGGTACACGTACGATTCTTCCCTGTTGCCTGCGCCGGCATACTGGGCGGCTCGCGCCGGCGCCATCGGCCGCTACGCCTGGCTCGGAAGACCCTCCGCATCGATCGTTGGGCATCCTCTGCAGTTCGCGGGCCCCCTGCGCCCGTACCGCTTCCAACCCGCGGCCGCGTGGCGCCCGACCGACCGCGGCTTGGTGGAGATTCCGATGGCCGTGACGCCGTGGAGTCGACTCCCGCTGATCGGCACCAGCTGGGTCATGCTGCCCCCCTGGTTGCGGGACCGCTTGCTCTCCCAGGCCCTACGCCTCCTCCCCGTCTTCAACTTCGAAATGCACGCGATCGATCTGCTCGACGCGACCGACGCCGACATTCCCCCCGACCTCTCGGCCGCTCAGCCCGACCTCCGGGTACCGTACCGGCACAAGCGGGAGGCCTTTCAGTCGCTGTTCCGGAGGATGGCCGACGCGCGCAGAGTGACGACCCTCGCCCAGATCGCCGAGACCTGCTGAGGCCGACCTCCGTCACTCCATCCCGAGAATCTCCGAGACTCTCGGAGACTCTCCAAGAATCCGTTACTTCATCCCGAGACTCTCCGAGACTCTCC
The DNA here is from genome assembly GCA_964519665.1 of uncultured Myxococcales bacterium. Lineage (GTDB taxonomy): Bacteria > Myxococcota > Kuafuiibacteriia > Kuafuiibacteriales > Kuafuiibacteriaceae > JANQQN01. The sequence goes on along the minus strand of CAZFIV010000024.1, from coordinate 44,482 downwards.
GAGAATCCGTTACTTCATCCCGAGAGGATGAGAAGGCCCTGAATCGGACAGGGTCGGATGAGCCGGGGGCGGCAAAGAGGTTGCGAGTGTGTCAGCAATAACCCTTGCCGAGTCTAGCTGCAACGGGGATTTTGGCGGGCCTCATGGCCGACGCGTTTCAAAAGTGTTCGTTTTGTGTAGTGTTCGGCCTCACGCGTCCAATCCTCGCGCCAGCAAGGGGAAAGAACGAAATGCAGCTGAGGCTCCCATCGACCACCAAGAACCGCGCTCTTGTGGCCCTCGTGTTCGGTACCGTCGCCCTGTCGGCTTGTGGTGAAGGTGCAACCGTCGACGTCCAGACACCCGTGCTGGAGCTCGACCCGGCTGTCGTCAATTTCGGTAACGTCCAGCTGGGAACGCGCGAGGAGCAAGTCGTCCTGCTGCAGAACAATGGGGAAGCCAACCTGGTCATCACCCAGATCGCGCCGGAGGCGGGAAGCGGCTTCGATGAAAACTTCGAGTTGGGCGCCGACGCGAACGACGACTCCGCCATCCCGCCCAACAACTCCCGCCCGTTCACCGTTTCCTTCGAACCCGAGGTCCTCGGTGAAGCGACCGGAACGTTGATCATCACCAGCAATTCGGACCCGGGAGCGGTTCTGCGGCTCGAGGTTCGCGCGAACGGGGTCGCCACACCGCTGGTCGTCGATCCCGACGAGATAGACTTTGGCAATACGGTGGTCGGCACCACGAAGACCGTCCAAGTGAAGATCCAAAACGACAGTGATGTCGATGCGACGGTCAGCCTTGGTGAAGGTCCGATCGACGTTCGACTGTGCAGCGACCGTACCGCTCCCGCCCCCTTTTGCATTCAGCTGGCCGACGACGCCATCGTAGACGGTCGGTTCGACCTCGCCGCGCGCGCGCAGACGACCATGCTCGTTCAGTTTCGTCCGGAAGTCGCAGAGCGCACCGAACGGGGGTCGTTCGTGCTCCGAGCCTGCAACAACGACCTGTGTAACGTTCAGGTTCGCGTGGAGGGCCGCGGCGTCGACAGCGGCTTCCGCTGCTCGCCGACCGACCTCGACTTCGGCGCGGTCACGCCCCAGTCGTCTGCGGAGCGGTCTGTGAGCTGCGAGAACATTGCCAACGAGTTGGTCACGGTCACCAACTGGCGCCTGTCCGAAGAGTCCTCCGCCGCTTACGAGTTCGAGACGCCTCGCATTTTGGTGGTCAATGAAGGCGAGCAGGTCGACGTCACTGTGACTTACCGGCCCGACGACCTGGGCCAAGACCGCGGCACCCTGATCATCGAAACCAACAGCCCGTCGACCCCTCGAGTCAACGTGCCGCTGTTTGGCACCGGGGGCGGTCCGAACATCGAGGTGGTCCCGCAGATCGTCAACTTTGGCCTCACCGCGACCGTAGCCCCGTCACGCCGAACCTTGCTGGTCTCCAACGTCGGCCTGTCGCCCCTCCAGCTGCTCACCATCGAGCCCGATGCCGCGGACACCGGGGCCTTCTCGTACACCCTCCCCGATGGCGTTCAACTCGTCGACCCGATCAACCCCGGTCAAGCCATCGAGGTCACCCTCCAGTTCGAGCCCGACGTCGAAGGACCGGTGGAGTCGACCCTGGTCATCACCTCCAACGACGCCGATGAACGAGAAACGGAGGTTCGTCTGGTCGGTGAAGGCATCGACCTGCCACCGTGCCAGTTTCGGTTGTCGCCCGAAACCTTGTCGTTCGGAGTCGTTCAGCGCGACCGAAGCCTCCGCCGCTCGTTCGCCATCCAGAACGTCGGCGCCGAGGACTGCCTGTTGACCTCGGTCCGCGTCGAGCGTGACTCCGACCCCCAGTTCATCCTGGTCGACGGCGACGTCGAATCGGAGATCATCCCGCCGAACACGGCCTACGCCGTCACCGTCGCGTTCACGCCGGACAGTTCGGTGTCATTCGACGGCGCGATCGCGTTCTCGATCTCGAGCGACCAGTCGCCCTTCAACCGCGTCCCTCTGTTCGGTGTCGGGGCCGAACAGACCCTGCAGGTCGTTCCGAGGGAGCTCGATTTCGGGGTCATCGAGGTCGGGTGTTCGTCCCGAAGCCGAACCATCCGAATCGACAACACGGGCTCGACCCCGGCCACGATCAACGGCGTCAGCCTCGACCAACCGGATGGGCAAACCGCTTTTCAGATCACTCGCGCCCCAACGTTCCCGCTTACCCTGGGGGTCAACCGCACGATCGAATTCGACGTGAGCTTCCGCGCCGATGCCGAGTCGGACTTCATCGGTGCGGTGGTCATCGACGCCACGTTCCAAGGCGCGAGCGACACCTACATCGTTTCCCTCGATGGGTCGGGTGAGGTCGCCGCTCGTCAGGTGGATGAGTTCTCCCAACTCGGTCGGCCACAGGTCGACATCCTGTTCGTCATCGACCACACCGGCTCGATGGGGGATGAACAGGCGGCCATCGCTTCGAACTTCGAGGACTTCATCCGGTTCGCACAGGCCCAAGCCCTCGATTACCAGCTCGGGGTGACCACGACCGATATCGACGACGAGGAAGGACGACTGTGCCCCGAAAACGGTCCGCAGCAGGCCCGGATCGTCACCCCGGACACAACCCCGGACCCCGTGACCGTCTTTGCCAACAACGTTTCGTGCCGCAGTCTGGCCGGCGGGGGCGCCGCCGACGAGTCGGGGTTCGAAGCCGCTTACTTGGCCTTGAGCCCGCCGACCATCTTCAGTGACAACTTGGGCTTCCTCCGCCCAGAAGCAGTGCTTTCGATCATCTTCGTTTCGGACGCCGCGGAGCAGTCGCCGCGCAGCATCGACTTCTACCGGAGCTTCTTTCTTTCGCTGAAGCCGGACGAGAACCTATTCTCGGCATCAGCGATCAGCGGTCCGATCAGCGATCCGCCCCCGCCCAACTGCAGCCTGGACCCTACCCAGGGGGGCGAAAGATACGTCGAGATGGCCCAGCGTACGGGCGGCGTGTGGCAGGAGATCTGCATCAGCGACTGGAGCCGTACCCTCGAGGAACTCTCGACGACCGCCTTCGGGTTCAAGTCGCGCTTCTTCTTGTCGAACCAGCCGCTCAGGCAGACGGTCGAAGTCGTGGTCGACGGGGTCACCATTCCGGCGACCAGCCAGGGAGGCACGTCAAACTGGCGGTACGAGTCCTCGGCCAACAGCATCAACTTCACCCCGTTCGCAACGCCCGAGCCGGGCGCCGAGATCACCGTTCGATACACCCCGGAGTGTCTGTGATCCCCGACCTCTCCAGCACCGGCCGGTCGAGCTCCCCCCTCCTCCTTTGAAAAAGCACGAGCGCCGTGCTTTCGTCGGCTCCGGTGGACCTGGACAACAACCCGACGGTCCTGCTCGTGCGCAAGCACCTGGTCGAACACCTCGGGCCGCCGCAAGACGTGTACGAGGTGTCGGGCAGTCCGTTGCCGGGCTCCCCGATCGCCGCGCTGAACCTGGCGTACTTCGCCCCCGGCGGCCCCGAAGCGCCGGTCGTCTTCGCGACCTGCGGCGCATCACAATTCCGTATGAACGACGGGCGCCGCGTCGAAGCCCTCGTTATCCTCCAGCGAGAGCCGCCGGATGCTCATATGGAGCCCATCCGCCGGCTGCTCGCTTCATTCGCCCTGTTCCCCGAGGCCAACGACGAGGCGGTTCGATTGGGCGATGTCGTTCGGGCCCGCGATGAGCTCGCGGCATTCTGCCGAATGGATGCCATCTTGTTCGTCCCTCCGTTCACTTTGGTGCCGTCGTTTCACCGCATCGGCTTGAACGACGACGAGGGCATCGACTTGGTGTGGCTGCTCCCGGTGTACGCGGCCGAAGCCGAGTACGCTCTGCAGCACGGCCCTCAGACGCTCATGATGCTCCTGGCCGGGGAGCGCCTCGACCTGACCGACCCACATCGACGCCCGGCCGACTGCTCCCGGTCGCCGGCGGAGGCGGCCGATCTCGCGCAGAAACTCACCGAAGAGGCTCCGCCGGCTCCAGCCCCGAGGTCGCGCCGACCCGCTGCCTCCAGTCCCCGCCCCGCACCGACCAACCAGCCCACGGGGGCGATCACCGTCGAGCGGCGGGCCCCGAAGACCGCGCCGGCGCCGTCGCCCGCTCGCCCCGCCGCTCGCCGCCCGGTCGTTCGAGCGAAGCCGGTAGATGAGGATGTTCGATTCGACCTGAGCAAGGACGGCGTACCATCCGCAGCAAGACCGACCCGGACTCGTCGAACGGGCACCACCGAGCCGGCCCCCAAAAAAAGCGAACCGGCGCGCACGTTATCCAAAGCCGAACGCGTCGCCGCCCTCAAGAAAGCGGCCCTAGAGGCGCGAGCGCGCGCCAAGGCCCGGGAGGAAGGCGCCTTCTCGGAGGCCAACCCGGCTCCGGGAAGCTCAGCGCCGCCGCCGGGCTCGGCTGCGCCTCAACGCCCGCATCCCGTCCGACGGGGCGGACCCACGGTCGTCTCGCCCGGGCGCCCCGCATCTCGGCGACGCGGGGCGCCCTTCCAACGCCCCGGCCGCCTTGACGAAGCCGACGAAGACGAGTGACTCAGCGGCGCTCAGGCCAAAACCTCGGAGCCGGGTGACTACTGGCCACTGTCTTTGCGGTGCCGGATCAGGTCGTCGACCACCGCCGGGTCAGCCAAGGTCGACGTGTCGCCGAGAGCCCCATGCTCGTTGGCCGCGATCTTCCGGAGGATTCGTCGCATGATTTTCCCGGATCGGGTCTTGGGAAGGCCCGGTGCCCACTGGATGAAATCGGGTTTGGCGATCGCCCCGATCTCTTTGCGGACGTGGTTGACCAGCTCTTGCCGGAGCGGCTCACTTGGCTCGATACCGTCTTTGACGGTCACGTAGCAGTAGATGCCTTGGCCCTTGATGTCGTGCGGAAAACCGACGACCGCCGCCTCGGCGACCGCGGGATGGGCCACCAGCGAGCTCTCGACTTCCGCGGTGCCCATTCGGTGACCCGACACGTTGATGACATCGTCGACTCGGCCCGTGATCCAGTAGAACCCATCGGCGTCGCGCCGAGCGCCGTCGCCGGTGAAGTACTTGCCTGGGTAGGTCGAGAAATACGTCTGCTTGAAACGCTCGTGGTCACCAAAGATGGTCCGCATCTGCCCGGGCCAGCTGTCGGTGATGACCAGGTTGCCTTCGGTCGCCCCGGACAGCACCGCTCCATTCGAATCGACCAGCTCGGGCTTCACCCCGAACAGCGGGTGGGTCGCCGAACCGGGCTTCAGGCGCGTCGCGCCGGGTAGTGGAGAGATCAGGAATCCGCCGGTCTCGGTCTGCCACAACGAGACGACGCTCGGGCAGCGCCCGTCACCCACGACGCTATGGTACCACCGCCATGCCTCCGGGTTGATCGGCTCCCCGACGGAGCCGAGTACGCGAAGCGAAGCGCGGGACGTGCTCTTGACGACTTCATCCCCGGCTCGCATGAGCGCGCGAATGGCCGTCGGCGCGGTATAGAAGATGTTGACCTTGTGCTTGTCGACCACGTTCCAGAAGCGGGCCGGCGTCGGATATGTCGGGACCCCCTCGAAGACGAGCGTCGTTGCGCCGTTGGCCAACGGCCCATACACGATATAGCTGTGCCCGGTGACCCAGCCGACGTCGGCAGTGCACCAGTAGATGTCGCCGTCGTGGTAGTCGAACACGATCTCGTGCGTGAACGCGGCGTAAAGCAGATAACCACCCGTCGTGTGCAGGACGCCTTTCGGCTTGCCGGTCGAGCCCGAGGTGTACAAAATGAAGAGCGGGTCTTCGGCGTTCATTCGCTCGGGCTCGCACTCCGTAGAGGAGGCCGCCATCAGCTTTCGCGCGTCAAAGTCGACCTGGTCATCCACGTCGACGTCGATACCCGTATGACGGAAAACGAGAGCCTCGACGGGCCAGTCCACCTTCTTTCGAGACGCGTCGACGTTCGCCTTCAACGGGATCGCCTTGCCACCGCGTAGCCCGCCGTCGCTGGTGATGATGAGCTTCGCTTGAGCATCCTTGACTCGGTCGGCAAGCGCATCGGGCGAAAAGCCGCCGAACACCACCGAGTGAACCGCGCCGACCCGAGCGCAGGCCAACATCGCGTAAGTGGCCTCGGGAATCATCGGCATGTAGATCATGACCCGGTCGCCTTTTTGGACGCCGCGATCACGCAGAACGTTGGCGAGTCGACACACCTGCTCGTGCACTTCTCGATAGGTGATGTGCGCGTCGACGTCGGGGCTGTCGCCTTCGAACACGATAGCGACCTGGTCTCCCCGCTGGTCGAGGTGCCGGTCGACGCAGTTGTAGCAGACGTTGAGCTCACCGTCCTCGAACCATCGAATGCGAATCTCGCCTTCGTAAGAAGTGTCCTTGATCTTGGTCGGCTCTTTGAACCACGTCAGCCGAGAGATTTGCGACCGCCAGAAGCCCTCCGGATCGTCGAGAGACTGCTTATACATCTCTTGGTATCGGGCTTCGTTGACGTGGGCCTGTTGAGCGATCTCGGGCGGTACTTCATAAACGTCCGTCACAGTGTACTCCTTCGGTGAATTTCGCCGGTCCGGGCCCATGGGGCGCGCCATCGAAGATTCATGGTTCCCGATTCTTCTTGACCATCCGCGCCGGCTCATCCGCGCAGCCTCCAATAGTGCTCGGCTTCGCTTCAGATGTCGACCACACGCCGCGTCATAGGGCAGCCGGCGATGTCACCCCACCCGAGAGATCGCGGTCGCAAGCATACGTTCGGATGAGCCCATCCGGCTGGACGACGCCGCCCCTCCAGGAGCTCGCTCTCGCTCGCAGAAGGTGCGTAGGTCTCGGCGCCAGCACATCGGCGGGCGTACAGCGCCCAGTCCGCCGCCAGCCCGCCGGCCGGCAGCCGCCAGTCCGCCGCCAGTCCGCCGCCAGTCCGCCGCCAGTCCGCCGCCAGTCCGCCCGCCGCCAGCCCGCCGGCCGGCAGCCCGCCGCCAACCGGACGCTCTTCCGATGACATATACCAATCAAACGTCAAAAGATGGGGGACGCGCAGACCCCACCGTCGACCACGAGGTTGGCCCCCGTGATGTACCGCGCGCCCGGCGACGCCAAGAACAAAACGGCGTCGGCGACCTCCTCGCGGACCCCAATTCGGCCCAGGGGCGCCGCCTCCGCATAGCGCTGAACGCCCTCCGGCCAGAGGGATCGGAGCTCCGGGTAGTCGATCAGTCCCGGCGACACCGCGTTGACCCGAATGCCTCGGGGCCCCAGTTCGAGCGCGGCTGCTCGGGTATGCATGAGCACGGCGGCCTTTGCCGTTGCGTAGTGGCTATGACCCGGCGAGGGATGCAAGGCTTCGATCGACGCGATGTTCACGATCGCACCCCCTGGACCCATGCGACGAGCCGCCAGCTGGGTGCCTGTGAAGACGGAGCGCAGGTTGACGTCGAGGTTCTCTTCCCAGGCGTCGTCGGTCATCTCCGCGAACGCGGTCAAAGGGTAGGCGCCGGCATTGTTGACGAGCACATCGATGCCGCCAAAGCGGGTCTCAGCTAGGTCGACAGCGGCCGAAAACGCGTCGCGGTCGCATACGTCGACTTGAACCACGCATGCACGGCCGCCTGCACCGACGATCGACTTGACCGTCGACTCTGCCCCATCGGCGTCGGCTCGATAGCCGACGACGACCTGCGCCCGCGCCTGGGCGAACCGAAGCGCAATCCCCTGGCCAATGCCTCGACTCGCCCCTGTCACCAGGACGGTCCGACCCGAGAAGTCGAGCAGGTCCAGAGGGGAAGCAGGGTCAGGAGTCATCACGGTGCACGGTGTCGGGTGAGAAAGCCGGCATGCAAACCGCCACGTATGTGGCGCCTTCATTCATGGTGGAGTACCGGACCCATTCGCCCTTGGGAGCGAACACGGCTTGGCCGCCCCGCACGTCGTGGAAGCCACCTTCGAACTCAACGCGCAAGGTCCCCTGCAAGACGAGGGTGTACTCGTCGAACTCCGGGCGCTGGCCCGGCTCGACCCACCCCGGCGGCGACTGCATGTGCGCGATACTTACGCCGTCAGTCGACGTGTTCACCCGTCCGACGAACTCTTTGATGATCTTGGGCTTGTTGCCGGCAGCCTCGACCACCGTAGGACCTTCAATCAGGCGGGCCATAGTGGTCGGCCTAGCCCATGCGACCGCGGGGAGCAATCAGCGGTTGCGGACGAACCTGAAGACCTGAGCGGGCTTCGAGGCCGTGATCCGCTTGCCGGGCGCCCGCTCGATAATGCCGTCGGTCACCATGCGGTTGAATCGGCGCCGAAAGTTGCCGGGATCGTACGTAGTGCCTTTGATGACCTCGTACACCGCCCGAAGCTCGGGGATCGAAAATGTATCAGGGACGAGCTCGAAAGCGATCGGCGAGTAGTCGACCTTGCCCCGAATGCGTTCGAGGGCGACACCGAGCATGTCGCTGTGGTCGAAGGCGAGGGAAAGATTCTGCACTTCGCTCACCGACTTCCAGACCGCGTCCGGCCCGTCGTCGATGGCCGCCACAAACGGCGCAAGATTAGGCCGCACCAGTGCGTAGTGGGCAACGCTGATCACTCGCGTGCGGGGGTCGCGACCGGCGCGCCCGAACGTGTAGAGCTGCTCGAAAAAAACCGAGCCTCGGGGCAGCCGGGTCTCTTGGGACAGGCGGCGCGCCGCGACCTCCTCGAGGTCTTCGCCTTGGTCGGGTGCCTCCTCCACCATGACGAAGCTTCCGGGGAGAGCCCAGTTGTCCTTGAACGGAGGCTTTTCCCGTTTTGTCAGCAATACCTTCAAATCTGCATCGACGATGGTGAAAATAACGATGTCGACGGCGACGGCGGAACGAGGCACGGGTTCGGGGGTCGTGTCCTCTGGTAACTGCAGATCATCCCCGGAAGACTGCAACGGGCTCAGGGAGCGCGCCGGCAAACCGGACGTGGACGTCATCACCGAGTCGGTGAACTACGATTGAGGTTCCCGATGAAGCAAGGGCCGAGAAGCGACCCGCACCGAAGTGATCCACCGGTCCCGACGCCGGTGTCCACACCCCCATCGTCAACCCAACCCGCGCGTATTATTGAGACAGCTACATGGATGATCACGAGGTGCTCGGCCATCTCATCGCGGACGACCGTTGGCGCATGGGTGTTCTTCGCCTGGTCTGCGATCTCGACCTTCCCAACGGCTTCGTGACCGGGGGCTTCGTTCGCAACATGGTTTGGGACCATCTACACGAGCGACCGATGACCCCGCTCAACAATATCGACGTCATTTACTTCGACGCCGACCGCACCGACGAAGCGGTCGATCGCAACCTTGGCCGCGAGCTGGCGTTCCGAAGCCCCAAGAAGAACTGGTCGGTCGTCAACGTCGCGCGCTGGTCGCCGCCCGTCGACAGCATCGAGACCGCCGTTCGCCGCGGCCCGGAGACGGCGAGCGCGGTTGCGGTCGCCGTAGACCACCGCGACCGGCTGACCGTGATCGCGCCGTACGGATTGACTGACCTATTCGATGGCATCGTTCGACCGGTGTCCGACGACCTTCGCGATCTCGTGCAAGCACGACTGCAAGATAAGCGCTGGACCAAGCTGTATCCCCGCTTGCGGGTCGAGCTGTAGGCAACGACCAAGCGACGGCGGTGGTCAGCCGAGCTCGACCGCTATCGAGGTTCGGCCGCAGCGTTCGGTCGGAGGTCGATGCGCCAGATACGACGGTCCTTGTCGGGGCCGCGACCTTCGAACACTTGGACTTCGCGCAGCCACGGCGGCGGCGACGCCAACACCGCCCGGGCTCTCGGTCCGAGGTTACGGACCTCCTCGTTCGAGAACATCAGCCACCGAACTCCGAGCCCTTCGAGCGCTCTGCGGTCGAGCGTGGCCCGCACCCGACGAGCCAGCCGTGATTGGCGCTGGAGTACCGACGTGTCGACGCCCATGTAGTAGAGGTCGGCGTCCTGCGCGACGACCGACAGGCCTCCGAAGATCGAGAGGTCCTGGGCGATGTTCGACTGCGCGTAGATCACGTCTTCGCTCCGATAGCCGTGGCTTCGCCACCAGTCGATGGTCTGCTTCACCAGCGGGTCCGGCTGTCGATTCCCTAAACTGTACAGCGCGTACGGATGCGGCAACGGAACGGCCACGTACAGAGCCGCAGTGGCGCCGGTGCCCATCAACAATGCAGCTCCGAAGCGACGCCCCCAGCGCGCAACCACGCCGGCGCTGGTCTCCGAGCCGGACGTTCTTCGGAGCCAGTCATCGGCCACCGCGACGTAGAGCAGACTAAGGGCGAACGAAGCCGCCGACGGGAATTTCACGATATCCCACGACCGCGTGTAGTCGAAGAGATGGGCGACCACAATGCCCCCGATCGCAAATACGGTCAGCAACGCTACTTGCGGCCGGCGCCGGCTCACCGACGCACCGACGAAGATCGGCAACAGAAGGAAGCCGATCCCAAGATTCACGACGTGGTGCCACAGGATTCTAGCCCAGGACTCGCTTTGGGGAAACCCCACCACCGTTCGGAGACGGACCAGATTCGGAGCGATACTCGGGTCGTTCGCGAGCATGCCGCCTTCGAGGATCGCGAGCCCAAATCCGAGAGCGAGCACCCCGGTCAGCACCAAAGCGCCTCGCCACCCCGACCATCCGGAGGCGCGCGGCGAGGGGCCGACCGCTTTCGCTGCTTGGCCCCCACCCGCCTTGACCCACCCCGCCAGCCGACCGCTGACCGCCGAGTCGGCCGCGGCCGCCAAACGCCCGAGGGCAAAGTCGACGGCCTGTCTCATTGCAAAAAAGGCCAGCGCGGCCAGGCAACCCAGCGCAAAGTAAACGAACTGCCCGACCGCGAGACCGCCGAGCACCACCGTACCGAGGCCCGCGAGCACCACCAGCGATCGAGGCCGGGCCTCGATGTCCATCGACGAGGCACCGGCCATCCATCGCGTCGGCGAACCGATGAGCCGGGGCACGACCAATACGAAGGCCAGGAACATCGGCACCCCCACCGCGACCGGGTGCTGAAAAACGTTGAGGAACTGCGTCGGGAACAACTCCACCCCGCACGACGGCTCGTGATACTGCGCCAGACAACGCGGGTGGCGGTCCGGTTCTCCGGCCAACAGTACGAACGCGAGGCCCGCGCCAAGGTGGACGGCGACCGCCGCCAGGGGCGCTGACCGCTCGGCCCCTTCATCCGCCACCACCGCGGCCGCCGCCCAACCCATGAACCACACCAGCCCCAGCCCTACGAGGTCGATGGCGAGGTCGCTGGTCAGCCCGTACGCTCGCGCGAGCCCACCGGCGAGCAGATCGAAGCCATAGTGATAGCGAGCCTCCCCGCCCGGCAACGACGGATAGTACAGTGGATATTCGTTCCGACGGAGCTGCTCGATCATCGACTTGTGACTGAACAGCCCGTGCTCGTCGTGCATTTGGTAGCGCCACGACACGTACGCGTACAGCGCGAGCAGGACGAATTGCACAAGCCACACCACCGCTCGGGTCGTCGCCGGCGCGAGCGGAGCGCGACCGTTCGGGCATCGCCGGCCGAAGGCCATCAGGCCGATACCGGTCGCTGCGGCGGCGACCAAACCGGCGTCGAAGCTTTCGACCGCACGGGCGGCGACCGCGCAGGGTACCAAAAAGCCGCCGAACGCCAGTGCGAACGCGAGCGTCGACTCGCCGAACGGCGCCAGGCGCCATGACGCCGCCCAACCGGTCGCGATTCGGCGGGCCCCGAGCGCCAGGCTGACGATTGCGACGGTGACCGCAACCGCCGCCACGATCGACGGCTCCACCTCAGGCCGTTCCGCGGAACGGCTCGGGCACGATCCCCGTCCCCCGCCAGGAGTTCTCGTTGTGCCAACCGATGGTCACCTCTTCGAGACGCAGAGCCTCGAACCAGCTCTCGAATTCTTCGCGCGGAATGTAGTGCGCGATCGGCGGGGTGAGGTGGTCGTGCACGATCGAGTGGATCTCGTCATACGGAAACTTCGAGATGTGCGTGATGTACGGAGCGTAGAACAAGTTGCGGCCGACCGACGCGAAGGGGGGGCGATTCAGCGGCTGATAAAGACCTCGGCCGACGGCCATGATCATCGCGGCCGGCACCCTCGCGAGCTCCCGAACCCAGCGGTGGGGGAGCTTGGAGGTGATCGCCATGCGTAGCGGATTGACGCCGTATATGATCCAACCGTTGTTCTCACGGCCGTAAACCCACGCGATGACTCGTCCCCCCGGTCTCACCGTCTTGACGAGTTCTTCGAAGCAGTGCCCGGGATTGGGCGTATGGTGCAGAACGCCGACCGAAAACGCGACGTCGACCGACCGACGACAAACGGGTAGGTGAAAGAGATCCGCTTGAATAATGTGAACGTTCGGCAGGTGCAGGCAGTTACGGTAGGCGACCTCGACCGCCGACCCGAGGTCGATGGCCAAGACCTCGCGAGCGCCCCAGCGCGCGCACAGCGTCGAGTGTCGGCCCTTTCCGCAGCCGCCCTCGAGGACCACCTGGTCTTCGAAGGTCGCCTTGGTGTTCGGACTGATCCAGCCCAGAAACTGCTCTTCGTAGTGGTCATCGAGAAAGTCGAAGTCGTTCCATTGTTCGCCGAACCGGTCGACGGTGTCTTGCTGCGCACGGGAGACTTTAGCGGGATCCGGCAGCAGGCGCGGGATACCGCCACTGATCGGATATATCGTGCCGTCGGGAGACGCCAGGTGGCCCTCGACGATCTCATCGCCGTCCCGGCGGTCTACCGCGAGGTGCAGGCGTTCACCCGTCTTCGGACAGACGATGAGCTCCATAAGGCGCTCTTTCATGCCCGAGGCCATACCGCTTCGGCCCCACGAGCGGAAGTCTGAAACATTGCCACGGAAGCCGCGGGTCCATACGGTCCACTCGTGGCCAGGCATGTGCCAGCGGATCCCGACCGTCCGCGTCGATGGACGCTCGCTTTATGGTGGCCCTACGCCCTGATCGCCCTGCTCTACGGCGTGACGTCGCCCTATCACGCTGGACTCAACAACCCCAACGAGATGGTCCGCGTGTACATGAGCAAGGCCTGGGTCGACCACGGCAGCTTCGTCATTCAGCCCGTGATCCGACAGTGGGGCCCCGTCGACGACAAGGCCCAACGCGACAACCGTCTGTACAGCTCGAAAGCCCCCCTGCAAAGCCTAGTCGGAATCCCCGCGTACGCGGTGGCCCCATTGCTGCTCGAGGCGATCGGTAGCCCGGTCAACAAGCGCACCATCACCTGGGTCATGCGGCTCTTCGGAGCGGCGGGGCTGGGCATCGCTTTCGCCTGGGTTTTGTTGGCTTGGTGCCAGCACCGCAGCGTCGAGTTGGGCGCCGGTCGCGCGCTAGGGACCACCGTAGGCCTGGGTCTGGCCCTCGGCACGATGATCTACCCATACTCGATAACGTTTACGGGGCATGGTCTCGCCGCCCTTGCCGCCGGCGGATGTCTGTTGGCGGTGGTCGCATTGAGCCGAGCAGTTCCCGGTTCCCGTGCGTGGTGGTCGGCCGGTCTGGCGGCGGGGTTCCTCGGTGGCGCAACGCCGTTTTCCGAGTACCCGGCCGCCCTGGTCGCCGCCCCGGCCCTCTTCGCCGCCTTCGCGGTCACGAAAGGCTGGCGCCGCCGGGCGCAGTTGTTCGGCGGACTGCTGGCCGGCGGAGCCGCGCCGTTCGGGCTGGGATTGTGGGCGCACTGGAAACTCTGGGGTCACCCACTGCGCACCGGTTACGGCTTCCTCGAGAATCGCGCCTACGTCGAAGTCCATGGAGAAGGCTTCTTTGGGGTGAGCTTTCCGCGGGGCGAAGCATTCGTAGGGAGCCTCTTTTCACCCGGTACCGGCCTCTTCTTCTACTCGCCGTTGCTGGTCATGGGGCTCGTGGCGGCGATCATCGGTTGTCGGCGAGCGCCGCACGAAGACGATCCCACCCCGCTCCGACGCGCCATCGCGATAGCCACCTTGGTCGCATTCGCCGCCTCGATCTATTTCATTTCGTCTCACCGGGGCTGGCGGGGGGGCTGGACGGTCGGACCACGCTACATCGTCGCCGTCGCTCCGATGCTCGGGCTGTGGACCCTCGAGTCGCTACGTTGGCCTCGATGGCGCCCTCTGGTGGCCGGGCTGGCCGCTCTGTCGATCGTCACCACCGGTTTCGCTGCGGCCCTATATCCGCACCTTTCGGATGTCTACACCAACCCTCTGACGACCTTCCTGTGGCAATCGTACTCGGCGGGGAAAATGACGTATGGCCTCGGCCACTCGTTGGGATTGACCGGCGGCCTCGCCAATCTGGTGCACATCCTCCCGCTCGGCGCGGCTGTTGTTTATTGCGTGGGCGCCGGCCTCGGGGTTCGCGCCGCCCCTCGTATCGTCTGCCTCAACGGCGGTCTCAAGGTCAGCCGGATCGTCGGCGCGACGGCACCTTTGGTGGTGGGGATCGCTATGATCGCAGCCATTCCCGAACGAGACGCGGACGCTGCTCACCGCGAAAACCAACGCCTCTGGGGTTTTTGGGAGCCGACCGGACCCTCCGAGGGATCCCGAAGTAGACGCCGGCCGGAGCGGCCGGGTCGCGTGTATCGAGCTCGCACCGCGTTTCGCGACATTCGAGTGGAGACTCAATCGAAAACCGAAACCCGGCCCTGCGGTCCGTTCAGGTCTGGCTATTGCTTTTATGGCCCCCAACCGTGGCAGAAGTTCGGGCCGGAACGCCTGACGATGGCCGGCATGCCCGAAGACCTGCTGTTCCTACACCCCATCGCCGGCAAAGTCGTCCGGGCGACGATTCCGGTGCACGGCCAAACCCACACCTTGGTGTTGCGGTACGGAATGGCCGACGCCAGCGTCGCGGTAGTCGACAACCCCCACCTCATCGCCCTGACCTTGCGGCAGGGAACGCAGGCCCTGGTCGAACACCCGGTGCCCCGAACCACCGGTTTGAAAGAGGTCGAAGTCACGCTGACCAGCACGCTACCGGTGACCCTGGAGCTTCGGGTCAAGCGGGACGGGGCTCGGGTCTTCGGTTTCGACATAGACCAGTACCGCTGACGAGCGCCGTGGCCGTCGAGATCACGCCGCGCGAGCGAGGACCTCACGGCCCCGAACCTCGAGCACCGGCGGTCTTGCGATCCACCAGTGAATACTCGATGCGGGAGGCAAGGCCGTGATCCGGTCGCCGTGAACGCCTCGGAGATGACACCATGCGCATAGCGTTGCCATGTTGTCGTCCTCATCGCCGCCGCCGTAGGCACGAAACTTCAGGTGGTGCGGCGTGACATCGGTGCGGTCGCAGACCGGATTGCAACAACGATGACGGTCGCGCCGGAAAACCGAGGACCACTTTTCGTCACGCGCCTCGAGCCAAGGCAACCACGCATCCCACAGGCAGATGCACATGAACGCGACGAAGGAAGCCCCGGGCCCAGCCAGTCGCCGGAATTGGGCCTTCGTCTCCGCTCAGCCGGCGAGACAGACTTCGTCGGCAACCTTCAGCGGGCCGGGCCTGGGCAGGACTGGTCAAGCCCGATAGAATCGACCGACCGTGCGAGCCATCATCATCGATGAGAATCAGCCTGCCCGTCTCGACGAAGTCGACGATGCGGGGCTTCCAGAGGGCAATGTTACCGTCGACATCGCTTTCTCGACCCTGAACTACAAAGATGCTCTCGCCGTCACCGGCAAGGCTCCCATCGCCCGCGCCTTCCCCATGGTGCCGGGGATAGACTTCGCGGGAACCGTCGCGACGAGCGACGATCCCGACCTTCCGGTCGGGACTCGGGTCGTCGCCAATGGTTGGGGCCTAGGCGAAACCCATTGGGGGGGCCTAGCGACCCGAGCTCGAGTTCCGGACAAGATGCTGATTCCGATTCCGGACGCGTTCACCGAGCAGCAGGCGATGGCCATCGGTACGGCCGGCTACACCGCCATGCTGTGCGTGCTCGCGCTCGAAGATGCGGGCATCGATCCTGACGGAGGCGACGTCCTGGTCACCGGCGCGGCGGGCGGCGTCGGAAGCGTCGCGGTAAGCCTGCTGGCGAACCGTGGATATCGGGTTCTCGCGGCTACCGGACGGCCCGAAGAGGCGGACTACCTGCGCGGCCTTGGCGCCGCCGACATCGTTGCCCGCGATGAGCTCACCGGCAAGGTCCGAGCGCTGAGCAAGCAACGATGGTCCGGCGCCGTCGACGTCGTCGGCAGCACTGTCCTGGCCAACGTCCTGTCGATGACAAAGTACGGCGGAGCGGTGGCCGCGTGCGGTCTTGCTGGGGGCATGGACCTACCGGCTTCCGTAGCGCCGTTCATTCTGCGCGGTGTACGTCTGCTCGGCGTCGACTCCGTTTACGCGCCCCGCGAGCGGCGCGCGACCGCCTGGCAGCGCCTGGCCGATGAGCTCAAGATTGAGCACCTGAGCTCCATGACCCAGACGGTCAGCCTCGAGGACGTCTTCACGGTGTCCGGTCAAATCATCGAGGGCAAGGTGCGGGGTCGAACGGTCGTCAATGTGAGGAGCTGATCCTCGACCGGATGTTGGCAACGACGCTCCGTTCTCACCCGCTCATCGCAGACCGACGCCTCGCCACCAGCCAGGGCTGAACCACGTCAACAGGCCCAAGGCCAAGACGACGACCGCCAGCGCCGCCCGGATCCCCCAACGCCGCCATCGAACGGGGCGAGGCTCCTGCACTTCGATCGGAATCGAGAAGACATCGTTGCTCTCGGCGAGCCACGCGTCCGCCTCTTGGGTGGTCAGGAGGCCGCGCTCCCGCATGAACGCGACCAGCCGCGCCTCGTGATGGGCCCACACTTGCTGGGAAGCCAAAAAGATCTCGAGCCCTTGGCGCGCGTGGGCGGCCGATTTGAAGCGTCTCTCGACCCGTCGGTGCATGAGCTGCTCCACGAGGGTCCTCAACTCCCGAGGAACATCGCTCGCGATCCGCCCCAGCGGACGACTCTTACCGGTCAGAATGAGCTGGAACATGTGCTCTTGATTGCGCGCGTGCTCGAAAGGCCGCTTGCCAGAAAGCATCGCATAGAGCAGCACGCCGAGCGCGTAGATGTCGCTCTGTTCACTAGCCGGCTCGCCAGAGATGACCTCGGGGGCCACGTACATCGGGGTGCCTACGACCAAGCCGGTGGCGGTCATCGCGTCCATCCGCTCGTCGAGGGCCACACCGAAATCCATCAGTTTGACTTCACCGCTTCTGGAGATCATGACGTTGCCGCCCTTGATGTCGCGGTGAATGATCTGGTTGTAGTGGGCGCACTGAAGAGCCTCAGCCACTTTGAGGGCGATAATCGTGGCCACTTCGACTGGAAACTTACCGCTGTCATCCAGCAGGGTGGCCACATCGGCGCCGTCCACGTAGTCGAGCACCATGTACAGGCCGTCTTCCGTCTCGAAGAGGTCATGGATACCGACGATGTGCTGATGTTGCAGCTGCGCCAGTGCCTTGCCTTCGCGAATAAAGCGCTCCGCCATTTCTGAGGCATTGCTCTTCGACCGTTCGGGAGCGAAGCGCTTGATGGCCACCGGCCGGCCCAACTTAACGTGGGTCGCCAGGTAGACCTCGCCCATACCCCCTCGGCCCAATCGGCGGCCGACCTCGTACGAGCCGAGTGATTTCGGCATTTTTCGAGCAGTCATGTTTGCTTGGCCTTGTAAAGACAGCGGCGCTTGCTACGCGGGCGACTCGCCCTTACGGCCACTGACCGGCAGTGTATCCTCGAGAGCGAGGCGTTCGCCGGACGATTCGCCATGGGAAGGCTCCATCGGCTCGGGTCCGACCTTCGCCATCACTCGCTCACCGGCGGAGCGGGCCAACCCGGCCCCTCCGACACTGACGGTCGGTTCCTCGGGGGGCGACGCCGGCGCCCCTGACTCCGAACCCGAAGCCGCGCCGGCTCGCGGCGGAGCCACCAAGATCGGGGGACCTCCGCCTTCCGGAGGCGCTTGGCCGACCACGGTAGGGGTCAACGCAGCCTCGCTGAGCTTGCGGTGCCGAAAGCGGTTGGTCGGCTCCACGCACAGGGGTCCGGCCGCGGTCGCGTCCCGAGCGAGCGCCTCGGACGCGGGCGACTCCGATGTCAAAGCACCGGCCCGGCCGAGCACCGATCGGATCGACTCGGTGGCGGTGGGCTCGACGCCCGGAAGGTTGGCGACCCCTCCGATGGCTCGACCGACCGTTCGCTGGGCCCTCCGGACCGCCTCGGGCGGCAACGAATCCCGGTGCGTCCGCTCGCTCTCGCTGCCTGGGCGCCCGAGGGGCTCCATGGGATCGACCACCTGGGCCTCCGCTGCCTGCACATCCTCGTGGGCGAGCTCGAGGTCGATAGCCGCCAGCAGATCGGCCACATTCGTGAGGTCTTCGTCGGCGACCGAGGTCGACGGAAACACGTCGTGATGCTCGGAAGTCCCGGCCAGGACGGAGTGTAGCGATTGGTCGGCGTCTTGGACCGGACCGTCGACCACCAACGTCGAACCTACCGCGACCCGCGATCGGTCGCGAGGATCGACATAGGCCACCGTCGGTCCCAGCGACGGCTTATACGGGGGGGGATTGTCCAGAAAAGGCGGGCTCAGCAAGCCGCTTAGAATCCGACCCTGCATCTCGGGGTCTTGATGCCACTCGCGGTAGGCCTGTTGAAGACCGGCCAACGTCGTGGGGCCGGGCGCGGTCAGAGCGTCCGGCGCGTTCTCAATAAGGCCCTCCCGGCTGATGTAGGAGATGCAGCGAGTCACGTCGCGCGCCGTGACCGCCTCGCCCTCGATCCCGGCTTCGAGCAGAGTCGTTATCTCGCGGACGGACCGAGTGCCATCGCACAGGACCAGCACGGCGTGCTCCCACGGTGCGAGGAGAGTAACCCGTTTTTGGCGTTCGTCGAGTACGGTGACGAAGCGCTGCCCGCGCTTGCTGTGGTCGGCGGTCAAAAGACCGTCCTTCGCGCGAGGCTTGGCTTCGTTGCTCATCTCGGGGCCTTACCCGTCGAGCGCTTTGAGAATGTCGCCGGCCTTTCGACCGATCTCGCCGGTCTCGTCGAGCGCCCGTGCCCGCTCCAGCACCGGCCGCGCTTTCTCCGACTCGTTCTGCATGCGGTACAGGACGCCGAGCTGCAGATAAGCGCCGGCGTGGGTATCGTCGATCCGAACCGCTTTGAGCAGGGCCTTTTCAGCCCTCTCGAGGTCGCCCTCCAAGAATCGCTCGACCCCGGTCTGGAAATACTTGTCGGCCTCATTGACGACTTCGATGTCGAACAGGAATCGAGCGCCTACGTTCGCGGCGAGCACCCGCGCAAAACCCGCGGTGTAGATCGAGGCGACCTCGACCGCGGCCACCGCGGCGACGGGGATATCGGGGAGCACGGGCTTGCCCTTGCGGCTAATGCGAACCTTTCGGTAGCGGCCTTGGTCGACGAGTCGTCGCGCCGTCGTGCCGACCACGCCGATCGCGTCTTTGGCGTTCTCGACGAGCTCTCCGACGGTCATCGAACCAACCGTCGATTGGGTCTCCAGGGACTCGTCGTCCCCCTCGGGTCGCGTCGACCGAGCCACCCGCTCTTCGGTCGGGGACTCCTCCGCGGACACCAGCGGGTCAACCGCCTCGACCTCGACATCGACGTCGACCACTTTTTCGTCTCGTTCTTGCCCCATTGGTACTGAAACCGGCCCCAGAGAGCCCGCCTTCCCTCTTACCCTACCTTAGGGGCCACTGTGATGTTAGGCCCCCAGAGCGACAACTTCATCGGTCATCATAGGTATAAGCCGGCATTCAGCGGTCGTCAGCGGTCGTCAGCGGTCGTCAGCGGGCGATCTTCTTCATCGCCGCGTCGACGCGGCTGGCCACGTCGGTCACGACGAGCGTGTTCGTCCGGCGGTCGACGATGACGGAGCCGCGCTCGGTGAGGAGCCCCTGAATGATCGGTGCTACGTCGTCGGCCCGGGCGTACGACAGTCGGATGATCCGAGTCACCAGAGGCATCGTGGCCTCGGTGGCCTTCCGCCACCGGAGCTGCGCTTGCTCGTACGCCGCCAAGCGCTCGAGCCGGTCGACGAACAAGATCTCTCCGCTTCGGTATACCCCGAGACCTTGGCTGCGGGTGATAGCATCCAGTGCCGCCGACCATCGCACCTGGCGAAGCCTCATCGTGACCCGGCCCTGGACGTCTTCCGCGATGACGATGTTGACGCCCCCGACCAGCGCGAGCTGCCTCAGAGCGTTGACGACCGACGCACCCTGGAAATCGAGATCGATTCGCCGTTCACGAACCGCTGAGCTCGTCTCGCCAGACATATCGGTGTTGTCGACGGCGCCCGGTCCCGCAGCCATCGCGTCCCGCGCCTCGGCATCCTCGCCGATCGAAAAGCCCTTGTACCGCTCTAGGCCCTCTCCCACCTCGGCGACGGTTGCGGTGCGAGTCGGACCTGCGGGCGCCGCCAGCGCGAGGTTTGACGCGCCCGCGAGAACGCCGACCGCCAGACCCGTACCCACCCTTATCCAGATTCCCACCACCGGATTCATGGTGGAATGATGCCCCGTCGCCGGGCCGGCGACCAGTCGGCATCGGTCGATCGTCCCTTACGCAATCGCACCGCTCGTGCTTCTTTAAGGATTTTTGGCAACGGAACGCCCGGGCATCCGATAAGTGCATCGACTGCATGGGGTGGCCGCCTGGACAGGAAGTCCAACCGCCCTCCCACACGCGGAGCGGGATATGGGAAGCGTAAGATTCGGAGACACCTTCAACTTCAACTTTAACTTCAGCCTGTTCGGGAACAACATCGTCAGCAACAACAACGATGTTCGGGCCCTCGGACCGATGCTCGACGACTTCTTCGGTGGTCGTCACGGCATCATGCCCGGCGGATGCTACGGCGGACAAGATGTCGCCCTCCCGCGCTGCGGCTGCATCCCATCGCCCGACATCAACCTTTCGGGCCCGCCCGCAGCGAAGGGCGTCACCCAGATCGCAGAGAACCAGTGGAAGACGGCCGGCGGCTACGTCATCACCGCTGAAGGCAAACAGTGCGCATGGAACATCAAGGGCCCCGACGGCGAAGATGTGACCCGAGTCTGGGGCGACCCCCATGTCTCCGAAGCCGACGGCACCCGGTGGGACTTCACCAAGAACTCGGACTTCGTCCTTCCCGACGGTACCCGCATCGAAGCGATCACCAACTACGACCCTAGCAAGGGCAACGGTCAGTCGGTGACCACCGGCCTCAACATCATGAACGGCCAAGACCGGGTCGAGGTGCAGGGCATCAACACCAGCAAACCCACCTCGACGCACCACTACGACGCGTACGAGTACCGGGCGCTGTCGCTGACCACCAACCCCAACAAAGACACGTTCCACCTCGCCGGCGACGGTAAGAACATTCACTGGATGCGCGAGCGCAACGGCCAGCTCGACGGCGTGATCACCGGTGCCACCAAGGTCAGCGCTGGCAATCACAAGATCTACGACCAGAAGGTCGACGAGAGCCTGATGGCCACCGTCGCTCCGCACATGCGGCCGGCCCCCGGCAGTCCCGCGTACACCAATATGCTCTACGGTTACCTGAACGACGAGTACGCGCAGATGGCCGGCCAACTCATGGGACCTCGCGGCCTCGAGCACTCGCTGCCAATGGCCTACGGCCTGCACGCCAAGCAGATCCAGGGCGAGTTCATGAACGCTCTCTTCGGCGGTTGGCCGAGCTATTTCGGCAACATCAACTCGCCCATGAACGCCCTCACCGCCATGCTGGGGCTGCTGCAGTCCGGCGGCTCCCTGAGCGATCAGCTCCTGTACGGCGTAGCCGCCCAAAACCGCCTCGTCTAGCGCCGAGCCTCCGCGAGCGACGTTCTGTCCGCAAAAGACCTAAGGACCTTACGACTCTTCAAAGGGCAGCGGACCGGCGTCCAGCAAGCTGATTTGCATCGGCTTCGACTCCCCGCGGGTCGGGTCGTTCACCTTCACCGATAGCAGACCTTCCTGGTCGACCGAGACCTCCACTCGACGGTCGTCGTCGCTGGCTGCGTCCAACGTGAAGGACCCGATGAACGCGTTGTCTTGGGGGTCGGCCGCTTCGCCTCGGTAAAAGCGAACCAGTAGCTCCGCCTCACCGTTCGGCCCGATCAGCATCGACGACATCGAAGACAGGGAGGACGTCGCGGGCACGTCGAGGGTAGCGCTCGCAGGTAGCGCGATCCCCTGCGAAAGAATGAGTCGGCCCGGTCCGTCGCCCAAGCGGACCCACAGCGACGCGGTCAATACGTCTTTCAGGGTGAGGGACAGGTTCTTGGCTACCGACTCGCCCACCAGAGCCGCGCCGACGGCGACCGCTTCTTCGGCATGTAACCTCTTGGACAGCTTCTTGCCGAAGCGTTCGAGCACTCGCTCGCGAACGACTGGGCTCCGGGTCTGTCCGCCGACGAGCACGACCTCGTCGATATCCCGGCCTGTCAGGCCCGCCGCCTTGAGCACCCCGTCGACGATCAGCAGCGCGCGATCGACGAGGTCGCCCACCACCTGGGTGTACATGTCGCGGGTGACCTTGACCGAAAAGTCGATGGCCTGACCGTCGATGACCGTCACGTTGGGCACGTCGACCATCGCTTCTCTGGACTCGGTCAGCTGGATCTTGGCCCGCTCGGCGCCCATTCGAACCCGCTGGACAGCCACATAGTCATCGCGAAGATTTCGCTTGGTTCGCCGCTCATAGGTCGTGAACGCCAGCTCGGTCAGCCGGTCGTCGAAATCGGATCCACCGAGGAAAGGGTCGCCCCCAGTGGCGAGCACCCGCATATCGTCGCCGTCGATCTTGAGAATCGACACGTCGAAGGTGCCCCCGCCTAGGTCGAACACCAGAATGGTCGTTTGAAGCCTCCGGCCAAAGCCGTACGCGACCGCCGCCGCGGTGGGCTCGTTGATGATGCGCTCCACCCGCAGACGAGCCTTCAATCCGGCGTGCCGAACCGCCTGCCGCTGGGACTCCCCAAAATACGCGGGCACCGATATGACGGCGCGGCCGACCGGGCGGCCCGCGACCGTCTCGGCGCGTCGCTTGAGGGCGCGGAGAATCTCGGCCGCGACCTCCTCCAGACTGAATAGCTCGTGCCCGATCTTGACGGCGGTGGCGCCACCCGCGCCCTGCACCAGCTGGTACGGGAAGAAATGGCCCCAGCGCCGGACCTCCATCGAGGTGAAGGGACGCCCTAAGAACCGCTTCGACCCGAACACCGTGCGGGTGGGCTCGAGCGGGATCTTCTCTCGGGCGGCGACGCCCACCCGCCGGCGCCCCGAGGTATCGAAGTGGACGACCGAAGGAATCGTAGACCCGTGCACGTGCTGGACGACTTGTACCCGCCCGTTGTGAACCAGCGCCGCGCAGCTGGTGCTGGTACCGAGATCGATGCCCAGCACCGGGCCGTCGGTCGAGAGCGACTCTTCGGAAGGGAGGTCTTCATCGACGGGCGCGCCGTCGACTCTCTTGCGAGAAAACAACCGGAAGAAACGGGTCAGCAAGGTCGCCCGGGCTGGGTCTTCGGGGGGACCGAGGTCGACGAATTCCAGCGCGGCGGAGATGGCCCCGCCGTCGACCGGGGCGCCGCGGCGGAAGACCACGCAGGCCGTCCGTCTCAGCACTACCGACTCGTCTTCGCCGATGAATTCGAGCAGGGTCATGATCCCGAGCTCGGGCGCTCGTCTGAGGCTCAACATCACCCCGGCTTCGCTGAACCGCTCGACAACCCCTTCGCTCACTTCGGACCTCCCGGCGATCCGGACGCGAACCTTGCTCTGGGGAGGGGGAACGATCGTTGGCGGCGTCGCAGCGGTCATCGCAGAATCAAGCCTAACGCTCGGCGGGACGGCTCGCGCGATTATCGGCTCGGCTTGCGGGCAGTCAACATCCGCGTCGACCCACTGAACCTTTGAACCCTGACTATCTTTTGGTTTCGAATCCCACGAGTCCGGGTCAGCCCAGTGGCACCGGGAACATAAAGCGAGGTAAGTTGAAGTGCGGTGGCGACGTCTCATGTTCTGCCCGCCGACGGCCGGACGGGGCGTAGCGGTATTCCGAAGCACCTCCGTCGTCGCACCGAAACCCTGATCCCGGTGAGCCTCCGGCTCCTCGACGAAACCGGGCGCCGCCGAATCGCCGAGCCCATGCTGGGGATCGCCACCGAGGTGTCGGGCTACGACATGCGGGTGAGCGTGATGGGTCGAGCCGGTCGTCCCTTGTCGCTTCGCCTGTCCACGCAACAGAAGGTGGTGATGTCGTTCTTGGCCACCGAGCTGCACGAGAAGGTCGAGTCGTTGGTGTGCGACCTCCGGTCGGTCGTCCCGGTGGCCGGGCAACCCGACGCCTGGCTGATCGACGTCCGTCTCCCTGGACTGATGCCCGACCTGACCGAGGAAATTCTCACGGCTCTTCACCGGTACGGCCGCCGAGCGCCTCGCGCGGTACCGATGTGGGCGCTGTTCGCGATCGTTGCGGCCGGGGTCATCGGCGCTGCGTGGCTCACCTCGGGCTCGTCCGGTGAGCCGGGCGGGCCGGGCGACGCTCAGCGGCGATCGATCGAGGAGCTCCAAAGTCAGCTTGCCTACTCGAACGATACCGTCGAACAGCTGACCGCATCGCTCGAAGAGACCGACCGAGAGCTCGAGGCACAGCGAGAGGCTATTCGTGAGGTCGAGCAGCTTCGGGCGGCTTTCGAAACGCTCAAGAGAGAGCGCGCCGACCTGTCGGAACGACTCGAAGACGCCGAGCTGAGACGCACCGACCTGCAACCCATTCGGCTGCCCGGGGTGACCCTAACCGACTTTCGAGCTCTGCGGGCTATGCGCGGAGCGGCGACCGCGCCGAGGCTCACCTTTCGAGATGGCATCCTCGAGCTTCATCCGCCCCGGCCCGAACGACGCCGAATCACCGCCAATATCGGTCGTCTCCTGATCGCTTATGCCCAGCTCAAAGGGCGCCCTCTTCGCCTGCGGGGAAGCTGGGCCCTCGAGAGTTCCGATGGGGCCGTAGGCATCGAAACGGAAGAAGCGTTCGTGGTGGGCGACGAGACCAAAGCGAAGCCCGACTTCGTATTCGAGTCTCTGGATCCCGAAAAGAGCGGCTGGTTGGCCGGGTACGCAAAAATCGGCATTACCGAGCTTTGGAGCTGGTCGCGCGGGCAACTCAGAATCCGGCGCCTCGACGAAGGCACCTACATCGTGGTCAGCCGCAGTGCGCTGCTGCCCGGGCTGGACCCGACGCTCCTCGCCGATTTCGCAACTCGGGAAGACCCAGTGGCGGCGGTCGACGACTTCATCCGCGTGGTGGAGGAAACTAGCTCGATGCAGTAGCTCGATGGAGTAGACGTCGTCGGGTCCGACCGAAGCGCTCAATGAGGCCCCAGGGACGTCACCCCTCAGTCTGTCGAAGTGCTGGTGTTGGTCTGACACCTGTCTTGACGGCCCAACCGGCAAGCGCGTTCGGCCAAAACGGCCGCTTTGTCGAGGTCTCGGTTAACCCCGATACCCTTTTCGAGCCGAAACGCCGCTTGGTGACAACAGGAGGCCGACTTGAGCTCACACCCCTTCTCGAACAACGTGAAAGCGACCTCCGGGCGGTAGCTGAAGGCCCAGGCGGCAACCAGGCAGCCCTGACGCTCACCGAAGTCGCAAGCCCGTTTCGCGGCGCCGCGAGCCGCGCGAGCATTGCCGCTTTTCTTGAAGAACTCCGAGACCTCCAGACAGGACTCGCCATCGCCCTCGTCACACCCGATTTGCGCCTCTTCGAAGGCTTCGGCGTCAGCGGCTTCGGAGTTCGCGGCGGCGGCCTCGTCTTCTCTTCGAGAACCATCTCCGTCGCGGGCGTTTCGGCGGTCGCCCTGACGGACGGCCGCAGGTGCGCCTCGCTCGGTTCTCTTCGCCTTGCCTCGCTGGCGAGGGCCAGCGGCGCGGCGGCGACGCTTTTCGCCCGGTTGGTTCGCCTTGACGGCGGCTTCCCCGGCGACGCCGGCGTCGCCGGAATCGGCGCCGGGGTCGTCGCCGACAGGCGGCGCCAGCGGCTCGGCGGTGGGAAAGTCATCAGCGGGAGGCACGGTGTCGACCACCGTGCTCTTGATAGGCTCCGAAGTGATGGTCTGACTGTACCGAGCAGCCGCCATGACCCCTGCGAACACGAGCAGCGCGCCGATGATCAACGCGGGCCAATAGTTCCACGTCGGGGGCTCATCGGGGACCTCAAGTCTCGGCGGCATGGGATCCGGCTTGTTGAGCATCGGCAGGGTATCGACCCGTGGCCGCGCGGTTGCGGCGCCCACCGGCGCGCGGGGAAACCGAAGCTCAGCCTCGGATCCGTTCGTTTCCGGAGCCTTCGATCGCACCTCGGCAGGTCGCGCGCCCGATTCGGTCGGTCCGGTCAGATCGGGCCTCGGAAGCGCTGATTCGAAGTCGCCGGAGTCGCTCCGAAGGTCGCCGTTGTTCGACCCACCATCCCACCGCTGTTGGGCTCGGCCGGGCGAAAGGCCAGGCGCTCCCCCGATCCCGGGCCGTTCGTCGTGCCCCCCTGCGGCCGAGGACTCGGGGACGTCGGGCGTCTCAATCCGGTTGTACGGGTCGGTCGCCAACGGCGCGATCGCCGGCGTGTCCATGAGCGACGACGCGTCGTGCTCGCCCGTTTCGGGCAGCGATCCGGTCGACGTTCTGCCCAGATGACGCGCCGTGGGCACGAACACCGGGTCTTCCGCGTCGTCCAAGGGCGACGGCGGCACCGAGGACGGCGATCCCCCGGTCATCGAACCATGCCCTCCACCGGGCACGATACCGGCCGGCACGACAGTCCCGTGTGGCGACGCTGGACCCTGACCTTGAGAACCGGGCGTGGCCCCAAACGTCTGCGATGCCGTGGGGTGAGGGGCGGCCATGGGGGATGGCGTCTGCCCTGGCATCAGCCCCGGGACTGGAGCCGGTCCAGGCACGATCGGAAGCCCAGGGATCGAAGCCTCGGCGCCCAAGCCCCCGAGCGGGGTGACGACGCCTGGTAGACTGGCTAGAGGCGAAACGCTCGAGGTCGCCGCGCCGACGAACGGCGCGTAGGGCGTGTAGACGCCGGGCGGCGGACGAGCGAGCTCCGCCCGCACCAGCCGCAACGCGTTGACGAAGTCCAGGATCTGCGGGAACCGGTACGCTGGTTCAGGTTGATTGGCCCGCTGGAGTGCCATCGTCAGGCTCGGGGGAAGCTGCCCGGCCCCCGCCGGACGCCCCGACCCGGCCAGGACGTCGATGAGCATTTTCGCCAACGAGTACTGGTCGGAGTACATCGAAGGGGGAGCGCCTCGCAGTTGCTCCGGCGCGAGGTAGGACGGCTTGCCCTCGGCCGGGGCAGCCAATCCGATCGCGGACCAGGGCAGATCCAGGAGCTTGACTCGATGCCCGGTGCTCTCCCGCACGAGCTTGACGTTGGTCGGCTTGAGGTTGCCGTGAACGAAACCCTGACTGTGAAGCCACGCGAGCACTTCGCCGAGCTCTTCGAACCACGCCAACACAACCGCCAGCGATTTCGCGTCCTGTTCAGCGGTCGCCGGCATCCGGATCTCGGAGACCAGCCGTCCTTCTACGAACTCGCACGCCATTCCGTAGGCCGAGTGTTGGGCGTCCTGAATGGCGCCATAGAGGCGGGCCACGCGGTCGTGATGCAGCAGCTCCTGAAGCCGAACCGACGCGAGCAGACGGGTGAAGGCAGCCTGGCCAGCCGGGCGCTGAATAAAGGCCGTCTTGAGCAGCTTGAGCGCGAGTGGGGCGCCCCGAGGGCTCTGCGCCTGCCATACGACGCCGAACGGCCCCTCTCCGACCCGCTTGACGAGCTGGTAGCCCCCTACAGTGTCCCCAACGTTCATCAAGCGAACGGTCCCCCGAGCCCAGGCATGGTCGTCGACCCGACCCGCCTTGCCCCTATCATGGCGCACCCAACGCCGCGCGTCGAGCCAATGTCGTTCCTGAAATCAACGTCCTCCCAATGTTGCAGGGCGGCCTGCAACGGGCGGAGAGGTGTCGGGCGCAGTGGTATCCCCGGCCACGCCCGGAGCCTCGGTGGGCCGTCGGTCAGGCCCTTCGATCTGGACGGTTGGGTCATCGAGCGAACAATCGTCGCCCGAGACATCACTTCGGGGGAATGTACGGCTTGTGCAGGACGACGTGAAACAGATGCCCGGCGCGCGACACCGTCAGCACGCTTTGCGACCGGTCGCCGACCGCGTCGTCGAGGTCTTGAACCGAGTCGACGTTGGTTCGCTGCGCTCGAACGATCACGTCATCGACCTTCAGGCCCGATAGAACGGCCGGGGCGTCCGGATGAATCGACTGGATCAACACGCCCTTTCCGAAACGGTCGGGCACCCTGAGCTGGGCTCGCTCGGCGTCGGTCAGGGCTGCGACGTCCAAGCCCACCAAAGCCCGATCGTCATCGGGGTCTGGACTGTAGATCGCCTTGGGACGCTGGTCCGCCGGGATGGGAGGCGTACGACCGGAGCCCAAGTCTGCGGCCGGTCCCACCGCGCCTACCTGATCTCGGCCTGGAACTTCGCGTGCGCCGGAGCTTGCAGATACCGCCAAGTCGTCAGGCGCGCCGACTCCCCGGTCGAAAGGGGCCGCCTCCGCGTCGGTGCGCGCGGGATCCTTAGCCGAACCTCCGAAAAACCACACGAGTCCGGTCATCGCCGCGACGATCAACAGACTAGCTCCCAGTCTTCTCGCCCGCTTCACCCTCGTCACGCTACTCGTGGACCGATCCCGCATCCACGGTTTTCCAGGTTGGCTCCTCCCCGAATTCGGCGAAAGCGTTCAACAGCTGGTGTGGTTGGTACCGCGCTTTGTACTCCGACGAAGGACAGCCCAGCACCCGATAGCCCAGGTACAGCCACGTGCGCCCGGTTCGGGCGGCCTGCTCGACTTGTCGCAGGACGGACAGCGTTCCGAGCGACCAACGGCGATAGTCAGGGTCGTGATACGTATAGACCGCGCTCAACGCGCGCGGGGTCTCGTCGACGATCGCGACCGCGACCAAGCGGGACCCGGCGTCGGTGCTGTCATCGTAGTAGGCGTACTCGCGAACGCAGGGATGCGGAAATGCGAACTGTTGATAGTACTCCTCGGGGCTGATCCGATCGTCCTGCCAACCTCGCGATTCGGCTTGTCTCGAATGCCAGCGATGATAGAGCTTCAGGCGCACGTCATCGACCACGGGAACGCCGATGGCCAACCGGAGGTCTTGTCCTCGCTTCAGCACCCGACGCTGGCTCTTGGTGAGCGAAAATTCGGCCACTGGTATTCTGAGCGGCACGCACTCCTGGCAGGCGGAGCAGGCCGGTCGAAAGTACGCGGGTCCGAAGCGCCGCCAGCCGCGCTCCAGGAGCGCATCCATCTCGTCAGGGGAGACATCCAGCATGAGACGGTACTCGAGGCTGGACAGTTGGTCCGGCAAATAAGCGCACGACGAGGGGTCGGCCACCCAATGCCGTAGCATCCGGGCCATCACGGAAACCTTGCCTGGTTCCTTGCATTTCTGGGAGACCGGAGATCACCGCAACCGAGGGCGTGCGACATGAATCACAACGCGATCGCTCCGACCGAGCGATGGGCATTCGGACCGGCCGGACCGAGTCGCAGCGTCGACTGCGGGTCGACCATCCGCACCAGGCCCACGCGGAAGATTACCAACCGTCGCCTAGCGGGGTGCTCGACGACATCCTGACCGGCCTTGACCTCGACCCGAAATCTCTCGTGTTCATCGACATCGGGGCGGGTAAAGGTCGAGTCGTCTGTCTCGCCGCCGGGTATCCTTTTCAACGGGTGATCGGGGTGGAGTTGATCCCTTCCCTGGTCTCCGACTGCCGAGTCAACCTGGCCGCGTTCTCTGCTCCATGGCAACGATGCACCCACCTCGAGTGTGTTGAAGCCGACGCCGCCGAGTACCGATTTCCGGACGCTCCGTTGGTCGTATATCTGTACAACCCGTTTCGCCCCCCGGTGCTTCGGCGGTTGCAGCAGCGCTTGCGGGACAGCTTCGCGCGGAGCCCCCGCGCAATCTGGATCCTGTACTACATGCCCGTGCATCGCCATCACTTCGACGGTGACCCGGCCTTTCGCGTCGTTGAAGAGGCTCGCGATTGGGTCGTCTACCGAATGGCGGAGGCCGTCGATCCGTAATCGCGGGCCCAACGTCCGACGCAGGCCGAAGTTGCCCGGCACCGAACCGAAGGATCAGAGCACGTAGTTGTAGAGCTCGAACCCAAACAACACGACGAAGGCTGGCCACAGCGACGCATCGTCCGCCGACCCCAAGTCCGGGTGTCCCGGCGCGGTCCGGGCCCACCGACTCGCCACCCAGCGACCGGCCGTCAGGCCCGCGAGGAGCCACGCGGTCATCGCTAGGGTCGTGCTCCCCGTATTGAGAATCACCCATCCGAAGGCCGCCGCGAACGCCGCCAGCACGAGCCCGCGCCCTGGGTACCGCCTTCGCGCCACCCCGAACAAAAGACCGAATAGCGCCTGCGCGAGGCCCCATTGAAGCACCACCGAGAGCGCAAACTCGGCGACCAAGGGACGAAACAGACAATACAACCCGACATTCAAGACGATGAACCCTGCGACAAGTCGTCTTGACGGCAGGGCGGCGCCCCATACCCCGACGAAGGCCAGCCCCACGAGGGCGTGACCGGAGTCGGCGAGCGGCCACGGGCCAGCGCCGAGAATCTTCATCTGGCCCCCCGCAAAACTGAGCGCAAACCAGATTGCATCCGCCACGGGCCCCGTTCCTGCGCAGAGCCATCGGCGGCTCGTTGCCGAGAGCATCGCGAAGCCCACGGTGGGAACGCCCACGGTGAGCGCTATTTCGCCGATCAGCGTATCCACGCGATATCCTTCTTGTCCGATCCATCGGTGCCGGGCCCGGGGCGAAGGCGAAAGAGAGGATCGCCTACTGAACCTGATGTGGTGGCGCGCGAGGCCCCCGCCAACGCTGGCGGGCGCCGCGACCCAGCACTATCGATCCCGCGACCAGGTGCGACCGTGCTGCGCCGACTTCGACAAGGGCCCCTCGATTTCTTAGGCCTTCGGGCCTGACCTGCAGTGGCCGCTCGAGCCGAAGGCGGCTCGGCCCCGACGCCTTGAACACCCGACGGCTTGAACACCCGACGGCTTGAACACCCGACGGCTTG
>CAZFIV010000024.1:0-13185 GCA_964519665.1 uncultured Myxococcales bacterium | reverse complement strand
CGCCTTGAACACCCGACGGCTTGAACACCCGACGGCTTGAACACCCGACGGCTTGGACACCCGGACGGCCCGGGCGTTTGGGTTCGGGATCAGTCCTTCATCGGCCCGCCGGAGCCGAATCGGGTGCCGGTTCGTCGTTCAGCGAGGCCCTTTGAATCGCGCCATTCTTGATGGTCAGGATTTGAATGGGCCGACTCGCGACGTTGTTACCGCTGAACGACGTCAGACCGGTCACCCCCGGAAAATCGGCGACCCCGGCGAGGGCGTCGCGGACCGCCTGCCGGTCCACCGGCCGATTGCTCATCACCGACGACAGGATGCGAGCCGAGTCGAAGAAGATCGCTTCGGGGTACAATCGAGGCTTGCGGTCATAGCGCTGCTCGTAAGCGGCAACGAACTCGGCGGTGACCGGGTCTTCGCTGGCCGTGAAGAATCCGTCGGTGAAGACGGCATTCTCGACGTTGCGACCCGACCGATTGATGACCGTCTGAGAGTTCCAACCGTTCGCTCCGAGGAGCGTTACCGGCTTCACCTTGCGTCCGATGGTCTTTTCGATGATCTCGAGACGGTTGGGATTCTGCTCGACGATGACGTCTTCGGCCGCGAGCGCGGCCGAGATCATCGAGAGCTTCGGCGGATAGTGGGGCACGAACAAGCCGTCGAAATCGATGAGCGGTTCGATGTTCTTGGCGACATCCCGCTCGCAGCGGGCCTTTCGATAGCTGTCCGGCTGCTCGGCGCATTCGTCGCGGGCCTGTCGAAAGTCTGCCCGCAGCTCCAGGTCGTCGCGCCCAACGAGTCGTTTCACCTGTTGCGTAAACGTCGTCGCGGAAGCCTCGTAGGCTTCGATGCCCACGACCTCGCCACCGGTCGCTTCGACCTCATCCCAGAAGAGCTGCATGAGCTCCTCACCATAGGGATGGCGAGGATAGAGCACCGCGAACTTCTTCATGCCCATAACGCCGGTGACGTGCGCCACGAGGGCCTTGACCTGGTCATCGCTGGTCACCGCGTTCTGAAAGATGAAGGGCCCGATCTTGGCCAGGTTGTCGCCACGAGAGATGGTCAGCAAGGGCACGCCGAGCGCCTGGGCGCGAAATGCGGCCGGCTCGGCCTCATAGGTGAAGATGGGGCCGAGGATGGCTTGCACGCCGTGCTCGACGACCAGCGTGTCGACCGCGTTCGCCGCAGTGGCGGCGTCGCTCTTCGTATCGACGATCACCACCCGCAAGCCCGATTGCGTGATCTCACGCCCCTTTCCGAGGCCGAGGCCCATTCGGATGGAGCGAAGGGCCACGTTACCGTAACCGCGATGCTGACCGCTGAGGGGTAGCAGCACTCCGATGGTGCCCGGGCTCTCACGTCCGGCCGCGCTCAGGCGCTCGAGACGACGGCGAGCCTCGGATTCGAACTCGCCGGTCGGCCAGGTGGCGATGTAACGCTCGAGCGTGCGCCGCGCCCCGTCGAGATCCCCCGCGTGCTCGAGCAGGAGAGCGAGCTTGGCGTTCACGAAGGCGGCCGGGAAGTCGCGGCCGGTGAGCGACGATGCCAGCGCCTGCAGGTCGTTGGCCGAGACCTTGCCATCGAGAAGGTCGACAATGTCCGCTTCGACGGCCTCCCGCTGAACCGGGTCGGTCTCGACGAGGGTGCGTAACCGCAAGAGCCACTGGACCGCCCGTGGATAGTCGCCGGTGCCGATGGCTTCCTCGGCCGCTTGAGTCGCGACGTCTCGACGCTCGTCATCGGTCGCCGCTGCTTCATACATCTCGGTGAAGCGGGTAGATAGCTGTGGCACCGTCCCCTCGACGTCACAGCCCGCCTGCCGCTTCTGGGCCCGGAGGGCCCCCGGATGCCGCGGGAAATTCTCCATCAGCCGATAGTCGTATTCGGCCGACGTGGCACAACCCGAGTCCTCGAAGGTGATTTTACCCAAGCCATCGAGCGCATACGGAACGAGGTCGGAGTCACCGAAGCGGTCGAGCAGGAGCTTGAAGCGTTGCTCCGCGGTGGCTCGGTCGCCGCGCTGAAGAGCGGCCTGGCCCTCGCGCAAGACCATTTCGGCGCCTTCTTCGTACGGCATTTCGATGCCGTTGATGACGACCGGACTACGGCCGGCCGCACAGGCGACCGATATGGCCAGCATGAGCAGGCTGACCACCGGCAGGCGAGTCCGGCCGACAGAGCGCCCTCTGCTTGCAACGGCGTAGAAGACTCGCTTGAGAATTGACCAGTTTGAGCTTGGCACGCACATGGGGATCCGTTGTTCGCCCCCACAAGCGGAGCGAAGTGGCCCGACATTCCCCAATCACCAAGGCTGCGGCAACCGCTTTCGCGCGAACCTGGCTCAGGTCGGGTTTAGGTAAGATTGCGGAGGGGAACCCGGTGGCCGCCGAACGGCAACAAGCCCATCTGTCGGGCTCGCTTGATCGCCTTGGCGAGGAGACGCTGGTTCTTCGCGGTCACCCCGGACACCCGCCTCGGCACGATCTTTCCGCGCTCGGTGATGAATCGGGACAACACCTGAGGGTCCCGCCAATCAATGGTCAGGGTCTTGTCGAGCACGAACGGATCCACCTTCCGTTTGCTGCCCCGACGACCACCGCCGCCTCGACCCCCTCGGCCCGCAGGCCCACCTTCTCGCTCTCGACCGACCTCGCGGCCTTCTCGCCTATCGCCGTTCATTATCTGTTTATCGTCGCTTCTTGAAGGCGTCCCAGCCCTTGCGGCTGAGGGTCCTCAGCGCCCGGGTGGACACGTTCATGCGCACGAAGACGCCCTTTTCGGGGTCCCAAATCCGCTTGGACCGGATGTTGGCCTTGCGGGCCGTGCGCGTCTTTCGGTTGGAGTGAGAGACGAGATTGCCGGTCATCCGGGCCCGCCCCGTCAGTTCGCACTTGGCCATGCTCAGTTCCCTCTGCCGATTCTTGCTGGACCTCTCGGCCCTGCAGGGACCCCGGCGGGTAGCACACCTCCCCCAGCCGGTGCAAGGCAAATACGTCAAGCGGCGACTCGACCTCTCAAATGAGCTAGAACCCTTCCGGTGAGTGCCCTCAAAGACGTCTACATTCTCGATGCGGTCAGGACACCTATCGGACGCCACCGCGGCGTCCTGTCGGGCTTGCGACCAGACGACATGCTCGCTCATGTCCTTCGGACGCTCCTCGACCGCACCGGCATCGCCGGCGCGGCCGTCGACGAGGTCATCTGTGGGTGCGCCAATCAAGCCGGCGAGGACAATCGCAACGTCACTCGGATGGCACTCCTGCTGGCCGGTCTTCCTAATTCGGTGCCCGGATTCACGGTCAACAGGCTGTGCGCCTCCGGCCTGACCGCCGTAAACTCCGCCGCTCGCCTGGTCGCGACCGGCGAAGCCCAGATCGTCATCGCGGGTGGGGTAGAGTCGATGACCCGAGCCCCGATCGTCGTTGAGAAAGGTGAAATGCCTTTCGCGCCCGGCAACCGCACCATGTACGACACTTCGCTCGGCTGGCGGTTTCCGAACAAGCGCATGGAAGAGCTTTTTCCGCTCGAGAGCATGGGCGAGACCGCCGAAAACCTCGCCGAGCAGATGGCCATCAGCCGCCAAGACCAGGACGCGTTCGCGGATGAGAGCCATCGGCGGGCGATCGCCGCCCAAGCCGAGGGACGCTTCGAGGACGAGCTCGTACCGGTCTCCATTCCTCAACGCAAAGGCGAGCCGATTCGAGTCGACAAGGACGAGGGTCCACGCCCCGATTCCAACCTCGAGAGCCTAGCCAAGCTCAGGCCGGCGTTTCGCAAGGGGGGCTCGGTGACCGCCGGCAACTCCAGCTCACTCAACGACGGCGCCGCCGCCGTGGCCCTGGTATCCGGGGACGTGCTGAATACGTTCGATAAGCGGCCTATGGCCCGCTGGCGAGGGGGACAGTCCGCCGGCGTCAACCCTCGCATCATGGGCATCGGACCGGTTCCCGCGGTCGAACGGCTCCTCAAACGCACGTCGCTCAAGCTTGACGACATCGACCTGTACGAGCTCAATGAAGCCTTCGCCGCCCAGTCCCTGGCGGTCTTACGCCGCCTCGGGATGGAGGACCTCCACGAGCGGGTGAACGTCAATGGAGGCGCGATCGCGCTTGGGCATCCGCTCGGGGCGAGCGGCGCCCGCCTCCTTACGACCCTCGTCCACGAGATGTGGCGACGGGGAGCACGTCGAGGCATCGCCACCCTCTGCGTCGGGGTCGGTCAAGGCGAAGCGGCCCTGGTGGAGGGCGTTTAGTGCGCGACCGCCGAAACCGGGCCGAAACGCTGATCCGTATCCAGCAAGGCAAGAGCCCCTATCTGTTTCTGGGCGGCCTAGACGTCGA
Source organism: uncultured Myxococcales bacterium (assembly GCA_964519665.1). Taxonomy (GTDB): domain Bacteria; phylum Myxococcota; class Kuafuiibacteriia; order Kuafuiibacteriales; family Kuafuiibacteriaceae; genus JANQQN01. The sequence continues at coordinate 8,842 of CAZFIV010000024.1, read as the reverse complement.
GTCCGAGGGCAGCGGCACCCTGGTGGTCAGGAATCCGACCGACGGCGGCCCGCTCGGACGCATCCCGACCGCCAACGCGCGCGATGTCGACAAGGCCGTCGAGAGCGGGCGGCGCCTGTACTTCGATCACTGGCAACCATCTCCTCCGTCGGAACGGGCGCGTCTGTTGTGGCGGTTCTCGGACGCACTCGAGAACGAAGCGGAAGACCTCGCAATCCTGGAGAGCCTGCAGACCGGAAAGACCTTCCGGGATGTCCTGACGTATGACGTCGAGCCCTCGATCCGCGCCCTTCGGTATTTCGCGGGCTGGGTCGACAAGCTCGGCGGCGAGCGACTCGAGCTCGGTCCGAGTTACTCGGGGACCGTCTCCTGGGAGGGGCCTGCGGTCCTCGGAGCCGTCCTTCCCCTCCACGATCCGCTTGCGGCGGCGGTTCGCCATTGTGGGGCGGCCCTCGCGCTGGGCTCGGCCCTCGTCCTGAAAGCGCCCGAACAAGCTCCACTGTCGGTCCTTCAGTGGGCGGCCATCATGCACCAGCACGGGCTTCCCCCAGGTGCCATCAACGTGCTCACGGGTCAGGCGACGACCGAAGAGGCGATGGCCGCCCATCCCGGGATCTCCGCGTTGACCTACGCCGGCTCGGTCGACCAGGCACGGCGGATGCTGGTCGGGGCGGCCAAGAGCAACCTGAAGCCGGTCCACTTCGAGCTGGGGGGTAAGTCGGTGGCCGTCGTTTTCGAGGACGCGCCCGCAGCGCGGGCTGCCTACGCGGTCTGCGGCTCGATCTTTCGAAGCCGGTGCACGCACGGGGCAGCGGCCGCCCTGCTCTACGTGCACGAGTCCTTGTATACCGACGTCTGCAACGCGGTAACCAGTCGAGCGAGAGAGACCGTCCTCGGCGATCCGCTCGATGAACACACCGAGCTTGGCCCCATGACCGACGAGGCCCACCTCAAACGGGTCCTGGCGTATGTCGAGCTGGGGCGCCGTGAGGGCGGAAAGGTGGTCGCCGGCGGCAACCGCGACGTCGAGGGCAACCGAGCGCGCGGTTGTTTCGTCAAACCGTCGGTCCTGGTCGACGTTCGAGACGAGTGGCGGGTCACCCGGGAGGACATCAACGGACCGGTCCTCTGCGTGGCGCCGTTTCGGCGGGAGGAGGAGGTCATCGATCGGGTGAACGGAAGTGATTACGGCCTTGCGGCGTCGGTGTGGTCAAACCAACTCGCGCGGGCCCACAGGGTGGGGCGGCGACTCGATGTGGGGACGGTGTGGATCAACACCCACGACGTCTCGGAGCCGAGCCTTCCGTGGGCCGGGCGCCGACTGTCGGGGCGCGCGACCACGATGGGGCGGGCGATGCTGACCCAGCTCGCGCAACCGAAGAGCGTGCTGACCGACACCCGGTGACCGACCACCCGGTGACCGACCACCCGGTGATCTCGCCAGAAACGGTCAGCGAAGATCGTCGTCGAAGGAATCGAACTCCGGGGCCAGCGGGCTGAACTCCACCGGCAAAATGGTCTCGACCCGAACATCCGGCGCCCGATCGAGCTCGATCTCACTCAGCTGGGTGATCAAGCACCGCTCGAGATCGGGATCGATCCGCTCCCCGTCTTTGATGCGGATACTGCGGAAGCGGCGGGTGTCTTCCCGGACCTCGAAAGCGACCATCACCGAGGCCTGGAGGGTAGGATTGAACGACAGCACCCGCTCGTAGCAGGTCACCAGGGCCGGCCGTCGGTCTTCGATCTTGAATGTGATATCTCGCTTGATGGCTGGGGTAAGTCCCGATGAGCAAGCGGAAAGGCTCAGACCGGCGACCACCACGGTGGTCAGGACGACCCGGCGAAGGGCCTCGAGGGCGGACCTAGTCAGAATCATCACGATTTACTCCAAGAAATCATCGTCATCGTCGAAGTCTTCGTCGTCCTCGAAGTCGTCGAAGTCGTCGAAGCCATCGTCACCAAAATCGTTGTCGCCAAAGCCACCGTCATCGCTGCCGCCCGGTTGGGCCGGCGGCGGCGCAAAATCCGCCCCGGAGGGTGGCGGCGCCGGGTCGACCGCCCTTTGCTCGAGGATCACGAATTCCACCCGGCGATTGGTCTCGCGGCCCTCGGGCGTATTGTTGGACGCGATCGGGTTCTGGTAGCCGTACCCGCGTGCGACCAGCCGGTCTTTCTCGACGCCAGCCCGGATGAGGTAAGCCCGAACCGCGTTGGCCCGCCGCTGCGAAAGCGGCTGGAGCCGCTCCCGGTTCCGCCGGGTCACCGACGTGTGGCCCTGAATCTCGATTTTCCTAACCTGCGGGTTTCGCTTCAGGAGGGTCGCGATCTGGTCGAGGATCCGGAACGACGACCGACTGATCTCGGACTTCCAGGTTTCGAACTGCACCCGTTCCCGAATCTCGATGCGTTCGTTGCGCAGCTGCACCATCGCGGCGGCCGGATCGTCTTCGACGCGCTCGGAAAAGTCCGCGGCCGGAGGGGGCGCGGTCTCCCTGATAGGCGGTGGAGGGGGCGGCGGCGGCTCCTCGAAGGAGGACGACAGGGGCGGCGACGACGGCGGCGGAGAGGCCTGCACCGAGAGCAATCCCATCTGGAATTGGGCGGTTCCACCCCCGCAGGCTGCACATGCGAGCAAACCGACGACGAGCGACCCGTTTTGAACGAGCGTTCGATAGGGACCCATGGCCAGGATCGATTGCCATAGACCGCGCCCGGAGGGAAGCTCGACCTATGGCCTCCTTTGAGTGGATCGACGCCGATGGGCGATTTCGTCTGGCGTTTCGAGGCCGACCGGCGCCGCCGGTGGCTCGCAGCCTCGCCCAGTGGAAGCAGGAAGGCGCCGACCGGGTCGTTTCGCTCCAAACGGAGGTCGAGAGCGACCGGATGGGCCTCGCGGACGAAGAAGCGGTCGCTCGGTCGGTCGGCCTCGAATTCGACCGATTTGCCATCTACGACCACGCGGTTCCCGAAGACCCCCGCGCGACGGTGGCCTTTGCGCGTGAGATGCTCACCCACTTGTCGGATGGGCAAGCCGTCGTTTACCACTGCTTCGCGGGCATCGGCCGGTCGGGCTTAATGGCCATCCTTACTCTCGTCGTCGCCGGTTACGACCTCGACGACGCTAAACAGCGCGCCAAGCGCGCCCGCGGCCTGGCCGTCCCCGAGACCGAGCTTCAGCATCGCTGGCTGGCTCACGTAGCCGCGTCGTTGTAACCCCGGGCCAGCCGAGGCAGCTCGGGCAACGGAATACGCTCCGTCTCGCCGGGCACAGGAACGAATCGACCCAACCGCCAGTCTTCCTTCGCTCGCTCGATCCGCTCGATCCGGCTCGACACGAAATTCCACTGAATGTACCTCGGTCCATCGAGCGGCGGCCCGCCGAACACCCAACACCGGCTTCGAACCAAAGGTCGAATGATGATCGGACCCGCCTCGTCGAAGATGGCCAGGTCGCCCCCGCCGTACCGTTCGCCGCCGACCTCCAGAGCTCCCGATGCCACGTACACGGCCAGCTCGGGCTGGGTTCGGGCCACCTCGAGACGCCCCACGTCGGGGGTTCGGACATCGTAGCAGGCGATGTCACCCTCGAAGTTCACGGGCGACGTTAGGTCTTCGAAGGCACCGGCCAGGACTCGGACCTCGAAGTCATCGCGCTGGAGTGTCGGCAGCTTGGCCTTCGGATAGTGCTCGAAACGGGGCTCGCATTCCTCGTGCGCCAGCGGCAGGGCGACCCAGGCCTGCAGGCCGAACAGGTTGCTTCCCTGGGCCCGCATCGACGGCTCGGTGCGCTCCGAGTGCACGATGCCCCGCCCGGCGGTCATCCAGTTCACATCGCCCGGCCGAATGACCTGGTCGTAGCCCAGGCTGTCCCGATGCGTAACGGCGCCTTCGAAGAGGTAGGTCACCGTGGCCAGACCAATGTGGGGGTGGGGCCCTACATCCATGCCCTGCCCCGGCGCGAACGGAATCGGTCCCATCTGGTCGAGAAAAACGAATGGCCCGACGGAGCGATGCCGAGGCACCGGCAGCACTCGACGCACGCTCATCTGTCCGTCGAGATCACGGGTTCGAGCGCGGACTCTCGCTTTCACTGCGGCTTCGTTCATCGCTGGCTCTCCTCGGCGCGACCGTCGTGTTACGCTGAAGAGTTTGGAGTGAAACGCTTCGCAATGCCACCGCGTGCGTGGCTTCGAGAACCACGGGCGGCGCGACGTTCGCCCGCACCGCCTCTGCGTAGCGGGCCGCACACAGGCACCAACGCTGCCCCGGCTTCAAGCCGGGAAATCGGTACCGAGGAACCGCAGTGATGAGGTCGTTTCCCCGGCTGCGGCTGAACTCCAAGAACGCCTTCGTCATCTCGGCGCACACCACGTGAATGCCCCGATCGTCGGCGCCCGTTGCGCAACGACCATTGCGGTAGAATCCTGTCAGAGGGTCCTCCGAGCACGTTTCGAGGGGCAGCTGCAGGACGTTCAGTTCGGGCGCGACCTCCGCGGTCAGCTCTTCGGCGGCCGGCGCTCGGCAGATCCCATCTCGGGCATCCGCGTCAGCGATGCAGGCGCCCGCGGCGGGACGGGCGCTTCGATCCGAGTCGGTCCGACCGCCACCTTCCGCTTGGGCGACGGCCAAGGCGATCAACAACGGGGTGTAAACCAGCATGTTCATGCGTGGTGCTTAGGGACCACTGGCACAGAATCAAAGCGAAACAGGCGGTTCAGCCGGGGCAATTCGCCTCACGCAGCAGGGTGAGAACCGTTTCGACATGGCGGGTGTGCGGGAACAGGTCGACGGGGACGACCGACGCGATGCGGCCGCCGAGCCCTTCGACGTCCCGAGCCAGGGTGTCCGGGTCGCAGCTCACGTAAACCAGGCGTCGCCATCGACGCGCCGCAAGCGCGCTGACCACTTGCCGGCTCAACCCCTTGCGCGGCGGATTCACAACGATCCGGTCGACTTCGGGCAGCGTTACCAAGGCCCGCTCGACCGTATCAGCCACCACGTGCAGTCGGGTTGCGAAGCCGTGAGCCTCGGCCGACACCCTCGCGGCGGCGGAGGCCGAGGGGTGGGATTCGACCGCGACCACCTCGGAGGCTCCCGCCGCCAAGAGCGTGAGCGCGATACCCCCTGACCCGGCGTAAAGGTCGAGCACCGGCTGTCCGTCGGGCTCGAGGCCATCGACCACCCGTTGATACAGGACGGTTGCCGCCTTCGGGTTGACCTGGGCGAACGCGCCGGAGGCCAAGTGCTGGGTGACCGGTCCCAACCGTTCGGCGACCGGCCGGCCATCGTCGTACTTCACTTCATCGGCGACGCCGGTAAGCAGCGCGTCCCCGGGCGAATCGTTGATATGCAAGCGTACTTGACCGACCTCGGCCCGGCCCGCGAGGAGGTCGATCATCCGGGCGATACCTTCGCGCTCCGGCGTTCGGACGACCACCGTGACCACCGCTCGATCGTCCGACGCCGACTGCCGGATCAGTAGATATCGGAACGAGGTTGACGGGACCGCGGCCAGCTCCGCCCGGACCGCGGCCGCGATGCGCTCGGCGGTCGGCGCGTGAACCGGGCAGCCCGTCATGTCGACCACATCGTGACTCCTCGGGGCATACGACCCCAGGAGCGCCTCGGGACCGCGAACGAGCTTGACCAGGTGTCGATAGCCGAAAGTGTCGGGGCTGGAGACTGTCGCCGAGACCGTGCCGATCGGACGACCGAGAGCGGACGCGACCCGAGCCCGCTTCCACTGACGCTGCCATTCGATCGTCGCGTGCAGGAAATCGCATCCGCCGCAGCGCAGAAAATGGGGACACGGCGATGATACGCGGTCGGGGCTCGAGCGCTCGACGTTTTCGAGCTTGGCGAAGTGCAGACCGTCCCGCCGAACGTGCACTACCGATGCCGCCACCCGCTCCCCTGGCAAGACGCCCGGCAGCTGCACTCGGGCCTCAAGAGCCCACCCTCGGCCCGCGCCGTCGGGGCCCACCGACCCGACCTCGACCGAGAGGAGCGCCCCTTCGCCCTCGGAGCGGTCATTCGAGCCGGCCGGGGCCGAGCGGCGTCTCAGCTCCCGACGCCCACCCATACGGACCCGTCCGTTCGGATTTCCTTTTTCCAGATGGGGACGTCTTGCTTGAGCCGTTCGATCGCGTGCCGGCAGGCGTCGAAGGCATCGGCTCGGTGCGGGCTCGCGACCGCGATGACCACCGATGCCTCGCCGACCACCAGGCGGCCCACCCGGTGCAGGATCGCGACCCGGGCCTTCGGCCACTTGTCGAGGATCTCCGAGCCGATGAGCGCAAGGTACTTCTCGGCCATCGACCGGTACGATTCGTACTCGAGGGCTTCGACGGACGCATCGCCGGTGTGGTCACGAACCGCCCCGGTAAAGGACACCACCGCCCCGGCGCCTCCGTGTCGCACCGCGGCCTCCACTTCCGCCACTTCGATCGGCGTGGTGCGTACTTCGAACACTCAGCCCCCCGAAACCGGCGGTATGAGCGCCAGCTCGTCGCCCTCGACCACGGGGTCGTCATCGACCCCGAAGGTCTCGTTGACGGCGACCCGGACGGCCGGTATGAGGGGCGCCAACATCGGGTACTGGGCGGCGACCGCGGACTTGACCTGGCCGACCGTCACTTTCGCTTCCGGCATCTCGATCGAGATTTCATCTGTCTGAGCGCGTTCGCGACAAATGGCGAACAGGCGGACCTGCCAATGCATTGTGGTTGAAACCATAAATTGACCGAGGTTACAGTCAACGAGTTTCCGCTCGGGGGATTCCTCCGACTGTCCCGGCGCTGGTGATCCTTGCTGTCCGAAGGTGGTTATGCGTCGAAATCGACTCCTGCTCCGCTCGTCTTTGCTCGCCGCGCTCATCGCCCTGTCCCACCTCGCCTGCTCATCCGGTGGTGGCCCGAACGACCGCTCTGATGGCGGCGCGGATGCCGACGCGGGCACCACGGATGCCGGCCCCGAGCCGTGCGGGTTCGACAAGGGTGGCTTCACCAACCGCGGGTGCGATCCGGGCTTCGTGTGCAATCTCCGGATGGATCCACCGCAGTGCGTGGCCGGCAAGGCCTGTACGACCACCGAGGATTGCCGCGTTTGTTCGGACCTGCAGAACCCCGAGGACTGCGGGCACGGTTATCCGCTGACGGCTTGGTGCGACCCATCTCACGACAGTGTCTGCGTCCGTTCGAAGTCGCCGTGCGAACCCTGCGAAACCGCCGCCGACTGTGGCTTCACCCACCCGGTCCAAGGGTCCCTGCAGCACGACTGCGTCGACTACGGCAACGGACAGCGGTTTTGCGGCCGCCCCAGCAGCATCGGCTGCCCGCTCGGCTTCACCGCCAACACCGATGGGCAGTGCGTCCGGGCAGGAACCGAGGGCTGCGATGCGTTCCCGACGGTCTGCCCCGCCAACACCGGCCAGAATCCGAGTTGCCCGGTCGGCGTATCGGACCAAATCTGCGAGGGCGACCGCTGCTCGGCTGGGACGGGCCCTCGGTGCGGTAACAACGATGTTCCGGGGGCCCTCGGAACGTGCATCGACTTTTGCCTGAGCGACAGCGACTGCCCATCTTCGGCGCCGGTCTGCAACACCCGAAATGGCACCTGCATCGAGCCGTGCGTGCCGGGTTTCTGCGCCGCCGGGCAAGTCTGTCACCTCGACGGGCTGTGCGCGGCGGCCTGCAGCAACAACGGAGACTGCGAAACCGACGCCCGCTACGGCCCTCAGTCCTACTGCAACACTCGCTCCCCGGCTCAGCTCCCGCCTCGGTATTTCAAAGACTACCACGACGACAACTCGTGTCAGCGCCTCGGCTGTGAGCGACCGGTCGACTGCGGGGGCCGGGGCTTTGTCTGTGATCTCGGGGTCGCGCCGCCCGAATGCGTTGAGGGGTGCTTGCAAGACGACGACTGCCCGGTCGGCGATGTCTGCAAGAACGCGATCGCGCCGGCCCCCGGCACGTCGTACTCTCGCCAGCAGTGCCGTGACTTGCCCGATGTCCCCAACGGCAACCAGACGCTCATCGGCACGTGCTGCAATCCGGGTTGTCTCGATCGCAACTTCGACTGCGGGTTGAACGAATGGTGCTGCGGGGAACCCGGATCGCCGTACGAGGACGAAAGCACATGCTTGACCCTCACGTCGCTGGGCAGCGAGCAGGCGGAGGGCGGCGAGTGCTTCCCTATGGTCAGTGCCTCCAGCCCGGCCGGCAACCAGCAGTTTTGTGCCGCGTGCGCGAGCCCCGGTTCGGCCGCGGAGTGCAGCGCCCCCAACCGGGTGCTCCCAGGGCCCGATGGGGTCACTACGGGCTGGTATCCAGGCTTCAACGAAGACCCGACCGTCAACGACGGCGAGCCCTTCCGGGAGCTGGAGTTCTGCACCGTCGTCTCGATGAACCAAGCCGTGTGCAGCACGACGTGTAACCCGACCGCGCCCGATGACGGCTGCCCGGGCCGACAGGCATGCAGCGCACGATTCGCCCCCTGCTGCCAGGACTCGGATTGTGGCGATCTCGACTGCATCGGCGCTGATTGTGGAGCCGACCAGCCGATCGCCGGTCGATGCCGATGCGGAACCGACGGGGTTGCATCGTTCGCATGCCCCACCACCTACGGTCTTATCGACCGCTCCGTTCCCTTTCCGCGGTGCGTAGAGGCCACGGCGGGCGGCGACCTGTTCTGCGTCGTCGCGTACAACTGTGTGCCGCCCCTGGTCAGCCAAGATCCGACTTCCGAGAGCGGCACGAACTATCCGCTCGCGTGCACCCCACCCTAGAGCGCCGATTCACTTGGTTCGCACTATTGTCGCTGGTTCTCACCCCGTCTGCTC
>CAZFIV010000023.1:32606-79897 GCA_964519665.1 uncultured Myxococcales bacterium | reverse complement strand
GGAGCGCCCAAAGTCCGCTTCTTTGTCACGCTTCGCTCGGAGCAAGTCTCCTAGACCAAACACTTCCCGGTAATGGGTGACGAGCACGGTTCATTGGTCGGCGTACCCTCGTCCCACGTCTGGTCAGGTCGGCGTACCCTCGTCCCACGTCCGGTCAGGCATGATGGCACCGCCATGTGCATCCGCCCTCGTATCGGGCCCCCTTCACATCACCTCGCATAGCCTCGAAGGTAGGAAGCTCGAGCGCTTACGTCCGGCGGACCAGGGACCGACCACCGTGCGGTACGCCTTTGCGGCCGTACTTGGTATGATGACGGGATGCCCGCACCCAAAGCACTCATCGGAGTGGTTCATCTTCCACCGATGCCGACCGACCCGCGATTCGCCGGCGGCGGATTCGTAGAGGTCGAACGCCGGGCGATGGCCGACGCACGAGCCCTGATCGAGGGCGGCGCCCGAGCGTTGATCATCGAGAATTTCGGGTCCGTCCCCTTCGACAAAGGCACCGCCGGTGCCCGCCTCGCGCCGCACGCCGTCGCGGCCATCGCGCTTATCGCCGCTCGTTGCCGGCGCGAGCTGAGCGCATCGGTCGGGATCAACTGCCTGCGTAACGACGCCCCTAGCGCGATCGGCATCGCCGCCGCGACCGGCGCGGACTTCATCCGGGTCAACGTACACACCGGCGCCATGCTCACCGACCAGGGCCTGATCGAAGGAGAAGCGGCGACGACGCTTCGGTATCGTCAGGCCCTCGGAGCGGAGCGGGTAGCCATCCTCGCCGACGTCCTGGTCAAACACGCGGCGCCGATCGCGCCCGTCGCTATCGCCGACGCAGCCCGAGACGCGGTCAACCGGGGCCTCGCCGACGGCGTGATCGTGACTGGGGCCGCGACGGGCGCAGCGACCGAACGCGCTCCCCTCGAAGCAGTTCGAGCCGCCATCCCCGGCACTCCGGTGTACATCGGCTCGGGCCTCACTCCGGACAACGCGGCCGAGCTTCTCCCCTTCGTCGACGGCGCGATCGTCGGCACGTGGCTCAAGGAACGAGGCGACGTTCGAGCATCGGTCGACCGAACGCGCGTCGAACGACTGGCCGCGTTCTTCGCATAGTCAGGCCGCGGCGCAACGGGACTTACAGGAGCAGTCGGAGGGAGCCGATGACGCTGTGGGTCTGAAGGGTGGCAATCGAGTCATTTTCGGACTCGACATCGTTGAATGCCCACCGCACTCCGACCGAAACCGAACGCTCCCAGATCCAATACATCGCCCCCGCGTTGATGAAGTTGGTGAACAGCGCGTTGTCAGGAGTCGCCTCCTGGCGCAGCCAATACCACTGCCCCCCGATGACCAGGTGGCCGCGGGTGAAGTCGGCGCCTGCCGCCACGACCATGCCCTCGAAGTCGTCATCGAGCTGCGTCGTAAGGTCGGGAACGTCCAGCTGCTGGTTCCGGCGATAAGCGTAGGTCCCGAACACGCGCGAACTGTCAAACAACTTGAAGCCGAACACGCGGACTTCTTGATTGATTTTGAACTGAACCGTCGAACGTAGGTTGTAGCCGGTCAGATCCACGGTGTCGGCGTTGGTGAGGTCGACGTTGACGTTGTAGAACTGGGCGGCCAGCTTCACGTCGACGTAGTCCGACTCGAACATCAACGACGGACTGTAGGTGACCATGTGGATGTCAGAGCCGGGGATCCCGTTCGCCAACGCCCGCAGCGGGGCTGTAAACAGGGTGCCGAGCGACGACACGTTCCCGCCGAACCCGAACGACAGGGTCGACACCAGCGGATTGCCAGCGGTGACCCCGATGCCGGCCGTTAAGCCCCATCGCTTGTAACGCAGAAGGAAGCCTTGACCCTGGTTGAAGCCCGAGACGAGTAACGGGTCGCGCACGTATGGGTCCATGCCGAACAGGTCGAGTGAGACGTCGGAGACGTAATCGATGCTCGCCGGGTCAGGGACGATGCCGCCGGTCAGCGAGAAGCCCCACCGTTCGAGCCGGATGTAGTTCTCCCGCGCCTGGAACGATCCTGTGCCTTCCCAGATGCTGGTACCCACGGGCCCGTTCCTCGCAAGCGAGAAACCGATATTGCGCTCGAACACCGATCGAAAGTGAATCCAGTCGGTGATTTGCCCCTCGACCCCGATGCGGGCGAGAAGCAGAGTACTTGTTCGGCCGGACAGCTCGTTGTCGTTGTCTCGGTCCGGGAAGTAACCGACCGTTGCGGCCGACATCTGAAGCACCGGCTTGATGAAGGCTCCGACCTCCGGGTTCTCGTATATGACGAACGACTTCGGAACCGCCTGATCGGCCGTCCCCAGCACCCGGTCGATCTGGTCGGTCTGGTCCGTCTGGTCCATCTGGTCGGCTGGAGGGGTGTCAGGTGCCGCCAGCGCGCTGAGAGGCAGCAAACTCGCCGACAAAGCGAGCACTATCGTTGGTTTCTTCATGGAGTGCCCTTGCGGAAGCTCGGCGCGGGGGCGTCGGTTTCGCCGGCGCCCCGCGCCGAAGCCCTCAGTCGGCCAGTCGGCCGAGGATCAGGGCCATGCCGGCTTCCGAACGGGCGCTGCCAAAGTGGTTGGCGAAGAAGCCGGGGGCGCCGGTGAAGAAGTATCCGGAGCTGTCGAAGTCGCCGAGCGTGATGAGCGCGTTTTCGACGCAACCCTCGTTGTCGAGCCGCGACGACGCCTCGGAGATGAACTCATCTTGAAGCTGACCCCCCGGAATGTCTTCCATGGTGACCGTTGTCCATTCGACGGCATTACCGCCACACTGGTCGCGTTGGCCATACGCGTAGTCGCCGTCAGCGCACGGCGTCGAGAAAATGTCGCCAGGTCCGTTGAGCGGGCGGGTGAAGTAGGTCGGTTGAAATGCGCTCAGGTCGCCCATCTCGCAGGTGACCGTCGCGCGCATGTTGTTGAGGGTCCGGACACCGTTCGGGCACAGAGCGCTCGCCGAGCTCACCCCGTGGTTAGCGCCTGACAACAGGATCACGTCCTGAAGCTGCGCGTAGGGATTGACGGCACCGGCGGTGCCGGTAACGGACTCGTTGTAAAGCCGGCGGAGGGCGTCTCGAGTCGCAGTCACCCCGAGTGAGTGGGCAACGATCGAAACCTGCCGGTCAGGGTTGTTGGTCATCACCGCGCGGATAAGCGATTGGAGCATCGGAACCATCCACCCGTGGTCGATGTTCACGAAGAGGTTCCCGGTGGTTTGATCGGCGCTGTAGTCGGTAAGCGTCCGAACAAGCTCCGTCCGGGCGTCGAACCCGATCACCTGGTAGCCATCGGCGACGAGCTTCGATGCGAGCTGCTCGCGCACCATGGTGTCGACCACCAGCTCAAAGCCCGCCACGTTGGTGATCGTCGTGCCCGCCAGGTTCGAATTGCCGTACTCCTCGAACGAGGTCACGCCCGACGAGTTGCCGTGCACCAGGATGACGATCGGCTTCGAGGTGTCTTCGCTGGGCTGGTCATACGTCTTCGCTGCACACGAATAGCCGGCGATGGCCGCCGTGGTGCCGGTCGCGACGGTCGCCTCGTTGTCGAGTGAGAAGGGCTCTGAGGTGTTGGCGCCGTACGGACCACGAGGTTGGCAACCGGGATGGTTCGCCAAGTCGTCACGATAGAACCCGGCGTAGTCGGCCTCGAGCGCCTGGTCTCCGCCGGTGCGCGTCATTTCGGTTGCGTCCGCGATCGACCACGTCGACAGCTCGGTGGCGAACTGCTCCTCTTTTGTTTCGATCGTCGCGCTGCAGGCGGGGTTTTGGGTGGTAACGGAATCATCGTCGTCGCCACACGCCGCGGTGCCAGCGGCCAGGACCGTCAGGCCCACCATCAAGTTCTTTAGCTGCATCGTATCATTACTCCTCTTTAACGCGGGGGGTCATGGAACCAGCATCATCTCGAGCCCAGCTCCTGACGAGGGTGGCCGTGCCGAGCAAGGCCACCGAAACGACGGCGCCCGCCGACGCCGTGATCGACGGGTTGATCTGCGCAAACGCACGACCGAGACCCGCCATATAATAAATATAGAGGCCGAGGTGAACCGAGAGCCCCACGACGGCGGCGACCAACACATCGCGACCATCGACGCGCCGCACAAAAATGCCGAACGTCAACGGTGCCACACTGCTCGCCACGACGCCGTAGACCCCGAACTGGGCGAACAGTCCAACGAACGTCGGTGGGTCCACCGCAACTACGAGAGCGAGGACGCCCATGCCCAGCAGAATCCACCGACTGGCTGACAGCGCCATCGCGCCGCGCTCGGCCTCACTACGGCCCGGCAACAACCATCGACCGAGTGCGCCCAAAAAGAGGTCATTGCCCGCGATAGACGATGCGGACACCAGAATGCCGTCCATCGTGCTCATACCGGCCGCCAGAAGCGCAACACTGATCGGCACCCCGAGCCAGGCGGAAAAGGTTCGCTGGATGTAGATCGCCATGACCGCATCCTGACTCGGCATTTCGGGGTACTGCACTCGGGCGTAGAGCCCAGCGACGAGAATACTCGCGAAGACCAAGCCAACCAGGGCCGCGACGACCAGATATCGATTGAGGTCGCGCTCGCTCCGGACATACAGCGCCTTCGTCAAGATGTGGGGCTGGCATACGAGCCCGAACCCCACAATGAACGGGGTGACCAGGACCTCCCACACGTTCGAGTATAGCGCGCTGTCGGGATTGAACGCACGGACCAGATTCGGATCCTGGGCCGCGAGGCGGTCGCCGAATGCGCCCAAACCGTCGGTTAATAAGCCGAAGCCGCTCGAAACGATCAAAACGGCGACCACCAGCATCAGTAAGCCCTGGAAGAAGTTCGTGTACGCGTGCGCATAAGTACCGCCCAGAAGAATGTACGTGAACACGAAGACGGTGATGAGAACGACCGAGGTCACGTATTCCAACTGGAGCGTCGCAACCATCACCAGCGACGACCCCTTGATGATCAAGACGACGAAGCTGACCGCGAGCAGCAGGTTCAGCACCGCGAAGAACGTCCGGAGGCTCGCGCTCTGGAATCGGGCCCCCACCCAGTGCGGTAGGGTCAAAGCAGCCGTTCGGTCACCGTGCCGTCGAAAGCCCTTCGACAGGACGATGAGCCCGATCGTCACCCCGGAGGTCGCTGCCACCCCGAAGTGAAGGAGCGCGCTCAACCCGTGCGTATACACAAAGCCGGGGTTGATGACGAACGTCGCGGTGCTCGCGATCGACGACGCGAGGGTCACGCCGACCAGGATCGGACCCATGTCTTGGTTACCGATCGCAAAGCCCTTGAGAGTGGTGGTCTTGCGCATGCCCATCAGGGCGAGACCCGCGGTCACCACGACGTAGGTCGAGAACAGAAGCCAGGCGAACACTATACCGGTCACGCCGTCCACCTAGTCACCACCGCGCCGGTCATACGCGCAACCTCGGCGCAATGCAACTTACGGAAAGTCGTATCTGCCGTTGGACGAGTAAAGCCCGAAGGATCGGATCGCGAACCCGACCGAATCCCCGAAAGAGACTATTCGACGTCTTCGTTGCATTCGGTCTTGAGCTGTCGCTTCAAAATCTTGCCGGCCGCGTTGCGGGGCAGCATGTCGATGAAGACGACCGACTTGGGCACCTTGAATCGGGCGAGCACCGAGCGGCAGTGCGCGATCACCTGCGCCGCGGTGAGCGCGCTGTCAGGGGCTTGGACGATAAACGCGCGGCCAACCTCGCCCCACCGCTCGTCCGGCACGCCGACCACGCCGACCTCGACCACGCCGTCCAAGCGGTAGATGGCGTCCTCGATCTCGGCCGGATAGACGTTCTCCCCACCCGAGATGTACATGTCTTTGTACCGGTCGACGATGAAGAAGAAACCGTCCGCATCTTGGCGCGCAGCGTCGCCGGTCTTGAGCCACCCGTCGACGAAGCTGTCGGCGGTGGCATCGGGGCGCTGCCAATACCCGGGGCTTACGTTGTCCCCCCGGACCCAGATCTCGCCGATCTGGCCTGCGGGCACCGGGTGGCCGTCTTTGTCGCGAAGCGTGACCTCGGTGTGCAGCGCAGGCAGGCCCGCCGAACCCAACTTCTCTTGGGCGCGCTCGGTGTCCAACACCAAGGCGGTGGGGCTGGTCTCGGTCAAACCGTACCCTTGCTGCATTGGCACGCCCTTGGCGGCCCACTGCTTCAGCATCTCGAGAGGACATGGCGCCCCCCCGACGCCGGCGTTCACCAAACCGAACGTCGCCTCGGAGAAGCCGGCCTCTTGGGCGATGAACTGATAGTGCGCGGGAACGCCAAAGAAGTGAGTGATCCCGAGCGCACGGTCGCTCAGGAGTCGAAGCGCCTCCGACGCGTCGAAGCTCCGCATGACCAAGTTGGTGCCGCCCACGTGAAAAACGACGTTGGCGTAGCAGTTGAGCCCTCCGGTATGGAACAAGGGTAGCGCCGCCAAGTGTACGCTGTCGCGGGTCACGCGCGCCGCCACGCCAAGGTTTACGGCGTTGTAGAAGGTCATCGCATGGGTGATGAGCGCGCCCTTCGGTCTTCCGGTCGTTCCCGCAGTATACATAAGCGAGCCGACGTCACTCAGCTTGGGATCGGTCGCGGGGCGTTCGGGGCCCGCATCGCCCTGCACCGCCTGTGGCGAGGCCTGTGCAGAGGCCTGTGTCGCGGCCTGTGTCGCGGCCTGTATCGCGGCCTCGTAGGCGGTGTCGCCCCCCTGACCGTCCGTGGTAAGGATGGTCACCTCGCCGCCGAAACCCGACGCGGAGGCCGACAGCGCCTCGTCGACGATTGCGACCTTGGGCATCGCGTCACCGACGATGTATTCCAGCTCGGGTGGCGCTAGCCGCCAGTTCAAAGGCACGAAGAGGGCTCCAACCCGCCAACACGCAAACTGGATCTCGAGAATATCCGTTGAATTGTGCGCGAGGACGGCCACCCGATCGCCCGCGCGCACACCGCACCGATGGAACAAGTGGTGCGCAACGGCTTCGATGCGCCGGTGCAGCTCCTGGTAAGAATGTCGGCGGCCCGATGCCAGATCGACGGCCGCTAAGTGCGCGGGGCGCCGGAGCGCGTAATGCGCGACGAAGTCGTAGAAGCGGGCACGAAGACCATGGGACGACATTTCAACCTCCGTCGCTGACCTGCCCGACCCGAAGTGCATCCGTCAGTCGCACGGCGACACCGGCCTGGTTGTATCCAACGCCGGAGCCGACGAGCACGATGAGATCACCACTGCCGACGCGACCATGGACGACGGCCTCGTGAAGAGCCATCGGCACACACGCGGAGCCGGTGTAACCAAAGCGATCCATGATCATCTCGGCCCGCTCGCGCGGGGCGCCGAGGTCGTCCATGACCAGCTCGATGGTCGGTTTTCTGACTTGCGTAAAGAAGAACCGATCGACGTCCGAGATCGCGAATTCGAGCTCGGCCGACAACCGGCGAACCAGGGCCGGCCAACCCTCTTCATTGACTTCCGGCGGATAGCGCTCGTACATCCGTACCTGGGTGCGCCCCTCGCGGACGCTGGCCTCGGTCGCGGGCTCGGCGGTGCCTCCACTCAAGATACTCCATCGCTTCGCGTAGGAGCCGTCGGCCTTGAAGACCGCGCCCAGCACGCCGGGCTCGTCGGCCGCCTCGACCAAGGCCGCGCCACCGCCATCCCCATAGAAGAAGGTCACCGGGTCGTCGGGGCTGGCGAGTCGCTGCATCATATACGCGCCGACCACCAGCACCCGCGAAATGGACCCATTGGTGGCAATGAGGCCCGCGGCCGTGGCGAGCGCGGTCGGAAAAGACGCGCACGCACACCCCACGTCGAAGGTACCGGCGTTTTCGGCCCCCAACTTGTGCTGGACGACCACCGAAGTGGCGGGGGTGATGTAGTCGGGCGAGTCGGTCCCCACGAGGATCAGGTCGAGGTCGCGGGCTGATACCCCCGCCCGCGCCAAGGCGGCCTCACCCGCCCGCACGGCGAGATCGGAGGTTGCCCAGTCGTCGGGCGCGTGAAACCTGGTGCGAATCCCGGTTCGCAACTCCATCTTGCTGACGAATTCCGGGTTCTGCTGACCGAAGCGGGCTTCGAGGGCCGCGTTGGACACCTCTCGGTCGGGCAAGCAGACACCGGTCGAAACGATCACGGCGCTACGGGAGATCATCGACCGAAGTTGTACGCGCTCCTGGTCTGCAACGCAACTTACCTCGCGATCTCGTTATGTCGTTCTCAACGGCCGTCGGCGCCTTGGGGTGGCGCTCAGAACGAAAAACCACCGTCGACATCGACCGTGCGACCGTTGAAGTAGTCGCACTCGATGACGAACTGGACGGCGCGCCAAATGTCGTCGGGCACGCCCATGCGGCCGACCGGAATCTGGGCGGTGATCGCCTCCAGGGCCTTTTGGTTCATGCCAGCAGTCATCGCCGTTTCGATCAAGCCCGGTGCGACCGCCCCTACGCGAATTCCGTACCGCGCGAACTCGAGAGCCCAGGTCTTCGTATTCGCCGCGAGGGCCGCCTTGGCGGCCACATAGTTCGACTGCCCCCGGTTGCCATAGCGGGAGATCGACGACACGTTCACGATGACCCCCGGCGTTTCGGCCGCGATCATGGTGGCCGCGACCTCCTGCGCCATGATGGTGGCGCCGGTCAGGTTCACGGCGACGACCGCATCCCAATCTTTCCGAGAGAGCTTGACGATCTCCTGAGTCTCCCGCTTCTTTTTGACCAGCAGCCCGTCGCGAAGAATGCCGGCGTTGTTGATCAGGCCATTCAAACCATCCATCTCGCCCGCCGCCCACTCGACGAACGCCTGCACATGTGCGTCATCGCTGACGTCGAGGGTACGGACGTAGAGCCGACCCGGCGCGCCTTTACACTCGGCGGCCAGCGTCTGAAGCCCCTCTTCGTTCACGTCGCCGGCGGCGACCCGCGCCCCCGCCTCGGCGAGGCGCATCGCGAAGTGCCGGCCCATCCCGCTGGCGGCACCAGTGACGATGATCTTCATCTCTGACAGCTGCATCGAGACCCCACTAGGCCCCTCTAAGCCTATCGGCAACCCTCACTGGAGGCTGAAAGGCGTTTTTGTCGACCCATGGGACGAAACCGTAGACCCGTCGCCCGTCGCGCCTGAGGTTATGGCCCCCTACGGGCGGCGGCGAGGGGCTACAGCTCGACGAGAAGAGCTCAACGCCGCGCGTCGCGCATGAGGGCCAGCATATCGCGGACGGCGGTATCCAAGCCAACGATGGCGGCGCGCGCGACGATGGCGTGGCCGATGTTGAGCTCGACGATCTCTAGCATACGCGCAACCGGAGTGACGTTGACGTAGTTGAGGCCGTGTCCGGCGGCTACGTTGAGACCGTGCCGAACCCCGGCCTCCGACGCTTCGCGGAGCCGCACCAGCTCGGCGAAGCGCTCGCCCTCACTCTCGGCTTCACAGTACGGCCCGGTGTGGAACTCCACCGCGTCGATGCCGATCTCGTGGCTCGCGTCGAGCTGTTGGCGGTCGGGCGCGATGAACAGGCTGACCCTAATACCGACTTCGTGCAGCTTGTCGACGACCTTGTCGATGGTCTGGGCCTGTCCGACCACATCGAGCCCGCCCTCGGTCGTCACTTCTTCGCGGCGTTCGGGTACCAGGGTTACGGTGTCGGGACGAACCCGGCGCGCGAACTCGACCATCTCGTCGGTGGCGGCCATCTCGAGGTTGAGCTCGGTCTTCACCACCCGCCGAAGGATCTCGACGTCGCGGTCCTGTATGTGTCGGCGGTCTTCCCGCAGGTGAACCGTGATCTGATCGGCCCCCGACGTCTCCGCGATCAGGGCGGCCTCGACCGGATCCGGATACTTGGCCCCACGGGCCTGACGAATGGTGGCGATGTGGTCGACGTTGACGCCTAGACGCTGTCGCAAGTTGACTTCTCCTTCAATGCAACCCGGCGGGTTACAGATTCAACAGGGTGTAGATAATGAGCACCACTACCACGATGACGAGGACGATCAGGCCGATCTTGAACCAACTATATGGCCGGTCGCCCTGAACCTCGCCGGTCTGAGCGTTGATGACGAATCGATAGGTGCGGTCGCCATAGCGGTAAGCGCTGATCCATAGCGGCAAAAGCACGTGCTTGAAGGTCACGCGATAGTGCTGGGTGCGGACCTGGTGAACCCGCTGCTCGTCGCCACCGATGTCCCGAAAGCAGGCCGCCCGGATCTGGCCGGCCATGATCTGCTTGGCCCGCTGAAACGCGGCTTCGAGGTCGACCTGATAACACTCGGCCCGAAAGCCGGCCACATACCGCTGGTCGAAGGGCACCAAGGACGGAAGGTCCCAGGGCTGTAGGCGATCGACGAGCGCGGTCGGCAACGAGTGGCTGCCCGGCACCAGCACGTCGTCGAAGTGCGCCCATACCACCCCCGACGCCGGCCACCAGCGGGTCCGCTGAACCTGGCGGGTCCTGGTCACGGTCTGTCCATTCTCTTGGACGGTGTACTGCTCGGTGACGTAATAGTGGTCGCCGCGCTCGCCCTCGTACCAGCTCTCGGTCTCGGCGTCGAAGGTCCAAAACGGCAGATAGACGCCGTCGAGCCCGTCCCGCTGGGCCTTCTTCGAAAGGTCGGCGGGCGCGAACCATAGCGACTTCATCCAGCGGTCAAACGAAGCGCGGGCGTCCTTCTCGGGCACCCGAAACGGCAACAGGGCCTTGGGCTGGATCAGCTGCCGACGCTCGTGCTGGGCGACGACCGGGTTGTCGCAAAAACTGCAGCGATTCGCGGTGACCCCCGGCGCGAGCACTACCTCGGCGCCACAGCCGCCGCAGCCGACGATGATCTGCTCGACGGTCTGAAGGTCGTCCTGCCGAGCGAGCGCGGACCGGAAGTCGAGCTCGACGACCTCCTCTACCGCCTGGGGGATCCGATGCTCTCGTCCGCAGTAAGGGCATTTGAGAGCCTGGGCGCCGGGCGAAAACGCGACGTTCGCTCCACACCCCTTACAAGGGAATTCGCGCGCCATGGCCCGATTCTCTCGGGCATCGCCGTCAGCGGCAAGTCTCCCGATCCGAAGCCGACGCGACCGCAGCGCGCAGAGACGGGGACCTCGCTTCGTTCTTCCAACGCGGATGCCTCTCGCCTTTTTCGAGCGCGTTGGCGTAATCCGTACCGGGTCATGACTTTCGAGCGGCTCGAGGACGTTCCGTGGGCTACCTGGGTGCCCCGCCAGACGGCGACCCTCCTGTTCGTCGTCGAACCGGCACGAGTGCTGTTGATCCGGAAGAAACGCGGCCTCGGGGCGGGCAAGATCAACGCGCCCGGGGGACGGCTGGAGCCGGGCGAGACGGCGGCCGAGGCGGCGGTGCGAGAATCGCAAGAAGAGCTGCGCATCACGCCCATCGACCCGGTGCAGTACGGAACCCTGTCGTTTCAGTTCGTAGACGGCCTTTCGCTGTTCGTGCATGTGTTTCGAGCCGACCGATTCACCGGCGAACCGACGGAGACCGACGAGGCCGTCCCGTTATGGTTTCCTCGGGACGAGCTGCCCTTCGAGGAGATGTGGGCGGACGATCAACTTTGGGTGCCCTTGATGTTGGCTCGGCGACCGTTCGAGGGCCGGTTCTTGTTCGATGGGGATCGGATGGTGGGGTACCGGCTGTCGGGCTCGGCGCCACCGGATTAGGCGCCGATTTCGGACCGCAGGGCTTCGGCGATATCGTTGGCGAAGTCGGTGGTCTCGTCGAGGTTCGGGCCTTCGACCATGACCCGCGCTTTGTTCTCGGTGCCGCTGTAGCGAACGAGCACCCGACCGTCACGCCCGAGCTTCGCTTCGACGTCTCGGATGACCTTCTGGCAGCGCTCCAGGCTAGCTAACGGGGGTTTTTGAGTGACTTTGACGTTGACGAGCTTTTGGGGCACCCGCTGAAACACGGTCGCGAGCTCCGACAGCGGCTTGCCGGAACGGATCATGACCTCGAGGAGCATGAGGCCAGCGATACAACCATCGCCGGTCGACGTGTGGTCCAAGAAGACCAAGTGGCCCGACTGTTCGCCGCCGAAGGTGTAGCCGTGCCGGCGCATCGTTTCGACAACATACCGGTCGCCGACCTGGGTCCGAATGAGCCGGCCCCCGACGTCGGTCAGGCTGGCCTCGAGTCCGATGTTCGACATGACGGTGCTCACGACGGTCCGGTTTGGCAGTTTGTCTTTACGTATCAGGTCGCGGGCGCAGATCGCCATCACCGCGTCGCCATCGACGATCTCGCCCTTCTCATCGACGACGATCACGCGGTCGGCGTCCCCGTCGAGGGCGATCCCGGCATTCGCACCATGCTCGAGCACGAATCCGCGCAACCGATCGGGATACACCGCACCGCAGCCGGAATTGATGTTCTTGCCGTCGGGGCTCACCGCGACCGAGACCACGTCGGCGCCCAGCTCCTCGAAGATCTGGGGCGCGACTCGGTACGCGGCACCGTTGGCGCAGTCCACCACGAGCTTCAGACCATCGAGGGAGATGTCGGGGGCGAAGGTCGTCTTCGCCATCTGAACGTAGCGCCCCTTCGCGTCCTCCATCTTCATGGTCTTGCCGATGTCGAGGGCGGTCGGCCGGACCGAATCGATGGCCCCAGAGTCGAGCAGGCTCTCGATCTCCGCCTCGATCTCGTCGGCGAGCTTGAAGCCGTCGGCCCCGAAGAATTTGATCCCGTTGTCCTGGAAGGGATTGTGGGAGGCGCTGATCATGATGCCGGCGTCGGCCCGCATCGTTCGGGTCAAGAAGGCCACCGCCGGGGTCGGAATCGGGCCGAAGAGGGTGACGTCGACCCCGAGCGAGCAGACGCCGGACGCGATCGCGAACTCGATCATGTACCCCGACAGCCGGGTATCTTTGCCGATCACGATCCGGTGCCGGTGTGGACCGCGGCGCGAGATATGGGCGATGGCCCGCCCTAGCTTGAGGGCGATCTCCGCCGTCATCGGCGGCTCGTTGGCGACGCCGCGCACCCCATCGGTTCCGAAGAGCTTTCGTTCAACCATCCGTCGGTTCCTATCGTTTCTGTTCGGCCGGTCTATCAGCTCGGATGCTGCCTGACCAAGGCGTCGGCCACCCGAACCGCATCCCGCGTCCCGCGAACGTCATGAACGCGAACAAAATCCGCGCCGTACGCGACCGCGAGGGCCACCGATGCATGGGTGGCGGGATCCCGTCGCTCCACGGGCTGGCCGGTCAGCGTGCCGAGAAAGGACTTTCGACTGGTCCCCACCAAGACCGGTCCGCCCAGCGCGCGAAGGTCCCCGAGGCGTCGAAGTAAGGCCAGGTTGTCAGCTACGGTCTTTCCGAAGCCGATACCGGGGTCGAAGACGAGATCATCCGCCGCCACGCCGGCTGCGAGAGCGCGATCCCGCGCATCGGTCAACGCCGCGACGACCGAGCGCACCACGCCCCCCTCGTACCGCAGATCGCCTTTTTGCATGACTTGAGGGCGGCCTCGGGTATGCGAAAGGATCACCGGAACCCCCAGCTCGGCGACCGTGCTCACCATCTCGGGATCGAACGTCAGGGCCGAGATGTCGTTGACCACCGCCGCGCCGGCCGCGACCGCCGCCCGGGCCACCGCTGCCTTGGTGGTGTCGATCGACAAGCGGGCGTCCGGTCGGTCCCTACGAAGAGCCTCGATGACCGGCAAGACCCGCTCGAGCTCCTCGACTTCGCTGACCGGCGCGGCGCCCGGCCGGGTGGATTCGCCGCCGATATCGAGAACGTCCGCCCCGCTGGCGAGCATCTCACCGGCCGCTGAAACCGCCCGCTGCGGGGCGAGGTGGCGGCCGCCGTCCGAGAAGGAATCCGGCGTGATGTTCAGGATTCCCATGACGTGGGTTCGATGACCTATATCCGGAAAAATCCTCAGCAGGCTCATCCCGATAAGCATCGTTCATCAGCCCCTCCATCCGCCACGTGATTGCGGACAGTGGACGCGGTTCGTGCTCATTTGGAACCGTGGTCGAGGGTGAGCAGCTGTCGCGGGTCGAAGATCCCCGCCTCCGCCAAACCGCATTCGCCATCGAGCAAATGACCCCCGGCGGGACCGAGCGACCGGACTGCGGTTGTGTCCGCCACGAAGACCTCACCCGCGGGATCAATCGTTTGCGCGACCTGCTCTCGCGACCCGCGGGCCAGAAAAATGGCAAGCGACGAGCGCTCGAGCAGTTGCTCGAACGCAGCCACGATCTCGAGAACCTTCTCGAGGACGAGCAGACCGCGGGTGTCGTGTATCTTGCCGAGGCAGAGTACGATCTCCCCTCCCGCCTCCGAAGCGCGGCCATCGAGATCGACTTCAGCTTCGGCGACCGAGACGGGGCGGTCTCGGAGTCCGACATCAAGAAAGCCCGGCGGCATTATGGCGTGGTCCGCGGCCCGGTTGGATGGAACCGCCTCCTGCTCACCGACGAGATCGAGCGTCGCTTGTTTCCGGAGCGCACACTCAAGACAACCGTCGGTCGGCGACTGCTCCCCCGTGACTGGCTGTCGGGCACCTCCGACCCTCTCGCCCGGCTCCGCAAGGTCAGCCAACACCTCGACGACCAGGCCCTCGCCCGGACCTACGCGGACATCGCCGCGCGGTTGGCCACTGTCGCCGCCGAAGATCCCCGAGAAGATCTCCGCCGGCTGTTCGAAGCCGCACTGGCGCTGCTCGGACAGCAGATTTTACAACGAAACAGCGTTCGGCCCAGCATCACCGACATTGCTCGGATCGGTTGTGAAGATCCGGAGGTGAAAGCGTTGCTCAAATCCCCCATCGAGATGTCGCGCCGGCTTCAACCGCAGAGCCTGATCGACCGCTACCTGGCCCAGTAACGGGCCCTGGGAGCCGCGTAACTTGCGCAGTCGACCGGGGACGTGTTGAATCTCAAGCGCCGCGGAGGCGGAGACCGAAGATGGACCCTACCCTCAGTTGGATCGACGCCACCGAAGTGCGCGCTGCCCTCGCCCAGGTTCGCGGAACCGAGTCGGCGACCCCCGCGCCCGCGTACCCCACCCCGAACGATACCGCGCCTATGGCTCCGGCGTTCACGCCGATCGAACCGCTGAGCTATCCGGCGACCGTCGCCGCCCGCGTGCAAGCCCTCGCCCGCTGGATCGAACAGAATCTGCGGCCTCAACGCTGGTTTCTCGCCGACGACCAGGGTCTCTCGATCCACGACGCGGGCTTCGGTGACGCGCGGATCGGCGAGCTCATCCACTCCATGCGCGACTGGCGGCCCGGCCGACGGCCGACGGCGATCGAAGCGGTCACCTACCATCTAACGGGGGAGCGCAAGCTCATCACGATGTGGGTTCAGACGCGGATCGGGCCGACCGCCATCGCACTTGAAAATCCCACGACCGATGCCCTTTCGCTGGTGAGGAAAGCCGTGGAGTATGCGTTCAAGGGAAAGGCACAATAAATGAGACGGCAAGATGTGGCTCGGGTCGCCCAGATGGCGCCGGCCCTGAAGAACCTGGTCGTAATGTCGATGCCCGACTGCCTTTTGGTGGAGCAGTGGTCGGCGGCCCCCGCCGATATGGAATCGGTCGCCGCGCTCATGGGCGCCACGCTCCACGCCGCCAACCAGGCCGCGCGCGCGATCAGCGACCGACCGAACACCGATCTGGTCAGCATCGAAACGCCCGACGCTCTGATCTTCATGTGCGCGGTCAGCCAGTCGATGGGCACCTGCTTCGTGTTCGACCGAACCTCTACATTGGGCCTGGCCCGCATTCAGATCCGCGACATGCTCCTCGAGCTCGAGCCGCTGCTGCGAGGAACCGAAACGCTCGGCAAGCCGCCGGCGGCGGTCCCCATGCCGGTGGCCAGCATGGGGACCGCCGGCCCGGCAAGCGCGGGCTTGGCGAGCTCTTCATCGGTCAGCCGGGCGCCCACATTGCCGCCCGAAGGGCGCGGCCCCGGTCTTTCGAACCCTCCGCCCCCCAGCGCCGCTCCGAATTTCGACCCTACCCTTCGCACCCCGGCGATCGATCCGCCCCGCGCGCCGAGCGAAGAGCCCCGGCCCGACGTCCTCTCTTCGATGCGGGGGCCTGTCGAGCCCATGCGGTCCGCGCCGCCGGAGGTCGTTCGCCCCTCGCCGCCCGAGAGTCCGGGTCGACCGCGCGCCGTTCGTCTGCTGGAATTCCTGCACCGGTATGCACCCGATCCGCACGTCTCACTCCTGAGACTCTCGTTGCGCACCGGGATATCGCTTGAAAGACTCGACCGGCCGGAGCTGCTGACGAACGAGCAGGTGGAGTCGATGGCGGCTTCGGTTCGCGACATCATCGGCCAGGAACAGCTCGGGATCTGAGGCGAGGCGGAAATGGACAAGAGCACCATCGTCAATCACCGCGGGAGCATGCCCGAGCACAGCTTCAACTTCGTGGCCGACATCCCCACGGTGTTCCATTGCCACCACTTCAATCTCTTCTGGGACCAGACCATCGACGACGCGCTCGGGCCTGAGCTGGGTACGGTCATCCGCACGAACGCGGCGCGGGAATCATTTTACGACGTGCTGGCCGGGCTCGCCGCGCGCGCGCGGGTATCGGGCACCAATGAAATGCTGCGCCTCGCGCAATCCGCCTTTCATCTGGCCGGTCAGGGCACGCTGGATTTCGACGTGACCGCCCACGGCGGCGAGATCGTCGGACAGAATTTGCACTTCGGAGTGGCGTGGAACGAAAAGTACGGCCGGGTCCGCCGCAAGCATCCGGCCGACGCCCTGGCCGCCGGGTTTTCGGCCGCGGCGGTCGAGCTCGCGTACGGGGCCCAACGAGATTCGATCCGGGTGCGAGAGTACGAGTGCATCACGCTGGACTCCGATGTTTGCCGGTTTCGGGCCGAACCCGCCGAGCCCGGGCCCTTAGCCGGGCCGATGACCCGGGCCCAGGTTGCCCAGTGCGTAGGCCCCACTATGGGCGGGCTGTACGAAGACCAGATCGCGCCGATCCTCAGCGAGCTTCGCAAGATGACCGGTGGTATGATGGGCGACGACCGAGGTCTTATCCAGGCGTTCGGCCTCTTCGTCTCGGAGTTGCCGACGACCTATTACAACCGCGCCGGCTACGACGGCCTTCGCCACCTCAGCCGCACCGCCCCCAGCTCCGTGCCCATCATGCACGCGCTGCTGCGAGAGGCCGGTCACGTGTGCGTGTTCAATACGTTCGGCGCCATCATGGCCTCACCCGAGTGGGAAGCTCTCGTCGGACGTCCGACCGGAGACCACGCGAACACGATCATCGGCAGCATGGCCATCGCGCGAGCGCTGGGTATGGGCCAGTGGTGCGTTCCCGAGTTCGAGCCCGGCACCCGCCTCGTGTTGCGTACGCCGGCGACCTACGAATCGACCTACTTCGTGAATCGCGAAGGGCGCGCGACGACGCCGCAGTGCTTCTTCTATCAAGGCGCCGCGGTCGGACTGATGCAGCTGATCGAGCGGGTCAATTGGAACGAGCGACCGACGTTCGATCAGCCCTACTACGACCGTCTGTTCCGAAGCGGCTTGCCATGGCAATGCGTCGAGACTCGGTGCGTGGCCAAAGGAGACCCCTACGACGAAGTGGTCGTGACCCGACGCGATGGTCAGCAGAGCTTCATGTAGCTCGCGCATGATCGTTCGGGACCAAGCCTGTATCCGCGACCTTCTGTGGCGGATCGAGGTCGGCGACCGAGACCAGACCGCCCAGTTGAGCCAGCGCTTGACCACCCTCGGGTGGGCCAATGCCTCCGCCTTTGCCCAACTTCTGGACCTCGAGAGTCCCGACGGGCACCGGCTGATCATCGTTCCCCGTACCGGTCGCGTTCAGCTCCGGGTGAGCTACTTGGTTCCCCGAGACGAACGAAAGCAAGCAGCCTTGCGGATTTACGACGAACTGATGGCCATCGCCGCTCAATCTCGCTCACGCCTATGAACGTTTGAGAGCCCGAGCCCACATCCGACCCGCCTGGGCTTTTCCGCCACGTCGACTCCTAAGCCCCGGTCTGTGCAAGATTGGTTTCGACCCCGGGAAGCAGAGACCGGAGCTTCGTCCACGTCGTCTGGATCGACACCCGCCGGGGCGTCACGACCATGATCGCTACTTTTCCTTCGTGAAGAACCTTGACCAGGTGATGCGTATGGCGCGACGTGAGTACGATCTCTTCCAGGAATCCGGTCCGCCCCTGCATTCCGCGTTGCTCCTGCACTGTTCTTTCGATGTGCTGGATCTCGGGCCCCCGGAACAGCTCGCGCACGTACAATGAAATGAATCTCTCGAAGGCCGGTGAGAAGTCGGCGGTGTTGTCGAGGCCGAGCAGCTTGCCCGAGGTCAAATCGACGAGCGCAGTCGCCAGAGCAAACGGAATCTCGGCCGTAATCGCCCGGCAGATCGGGTCGTGCAGACGCTGCGACAGAACCTTGCCCGACCAGGCGAGCGTTCGGCCGGCGCCCGCGGCTTGGGTTGTTACGATCTGAAAATCAGAAGTTGGGTCGGCCGCGGCCGAAGAGCTGGAGTCCCCCGCGACTGCCGATGGAATGCTACCGACCGGAGTCGGTGACCCGACCGGTGGAGCGCCCCCTCGGTCGGTTGGCTCGAGCGCAGACTCGAACGTCGAACCCGCGGCTTGGCCGTTCGCAGCTCGGTCCGCGACTCGGTCGGCGGCGCGATCAGCGACTCGGTCAACGGCCCGATCAGCGACTCGGTCAGCGACTCGGTCGACGGCTCGATCAGCGACTGGGTCGACGGCCCGATCTGCGGCTCGGTCAGTGGCTGGACTAGCCGACCGATCTGCGGCTCGGTCACCGGGTTCAGATTTGTTGGACTCCGCTCCGCCGGTCTCCTCTTCCATGGCCCGAAGCTGCTCGGTCGCCCGGGCATCGACCTCGCGGGCCGCGAGGGTGCCGATATCTTCCTGCAGGAGCGCGCCTTGTTCGGACGGCTCCAGGACGCTCGGCCGGGCCGAAACGGCCGGCGAGGGCTGTTCCTTGTTCGAATGAAGCGAATCGTCGTCTATGGCGGGAGCGACGATGGTGCCATCGACTTCGGACAAGTCTTCGTCGTTCAGCTCCCAGATCTCATCTTCTTCCGGTGCCGGGCCGTCGGTTCGGCGCGCCTCGTCTTGGGCTCGAAGAATGTCGAGCAAGAGGCTGTGAAACGGACGGTCGACCGAACGCGGGGCCGGAGAAAACGGTAAAGTACGGATCGCTCCGGTTCGAACGTCGACCAGCCTCTCGAGGACTCGTTCGCCCTGAAGGTCGCCGCATTCGGCGTGAATGATTTCGCCATTTTCGAACCACACTCGGGATGGCGGCACTCCGCCCACGCGGATCACCAGGGAGCGTCGGCTAAGGTTAAAGACTTGGAACAAGTCCAGCAGCGACACCCCGCTGAGATCGCCCCGCACACTCTCACCTTCGAGGATCCGATTCAGGGCGCTCGTAAGGTCGTCGGGGTTAAACGGCTTATCGAGAATACCGGCGACCCCCTGGTCGAGGGCCGCTTCCGCATCACGGGCCGAAGCCGCCGGGGTCATGAGAATCGTCGTCACCCGGTCTGGAAGCCCCTGAGCCGTTTCGATCAGGGAGGCGCCCTCGGACGACTCATGCCGAGCGTCAACGATCATGACATCGACGGTCTGGCTTCGGAGAACCCGAACCGCCTCACCAAAACTCGTCGCCACGATGACGGTGATCGCTTGCTCGCGCAGCGTTTCCTTCACCGCCACGGCGACCGCCGCGTCGTCATCAACAAGCAGGAGAGTAGCCAGGGGAGCCTCCGCGGGGCGGAGTTTACGTAAACGCAAACCTTGACACCAGAAGCTCGCCGATTCATTGAACGAAGCGTTGGTCGACCAACCACAGAGGTCTGTCGGGTTGACACGAGTCGACGTTCCCCGAAACAGGGCGTCCCGCGCTGGCTCCTACGCGCGGTCGTGGCCTTCGCCTCGCCAAATTCTCTTCGGCTTGTGGGTGGTCTTGTACGTCTCCGCGCCGATCGCACATAGCCTTCTGCTGTCCCACCACGACGACACCGCCGGCGGGCACTCGGTAGCTCGGGTTCACGGGTCTCACCGGGTGCACTGCAAACATCGAGCGCCGGCTGACCGGTCACCGGCAGAGGCGGCCGAGTCCGAAACCCACGCCGACACCCATGGACTCCACGCTGAGCAGGTCCGGGGTGCCGATCGAGATGCCGACTTCGGTGCCGATCGAGATGCCGACGGCGGTGCCGATCGAGATGCCGACCGCGGTGCCGATCGAGATCCCGATCGCTTGGGAGCATCGACCACGGGCGAGCGCACCCGGCCCATGGCCGTTCGAGCTGTCTGCTGTGAGCAGCACCGAGCGCATGTGTGCTTGGCCGGATTCTTGTCGACGTACGTCCTCGGTCGGCCGGTTCCTCGCATATCAGGCTGGCGAGCCGCTTATGCGCCGGTCCTCCAGCACTCCACGGTACCGAACCGCCGGCTGATGGCGCTGTTGCGGGCCGCACCCAAGACCTCACCGCCTCTGCCTGTCGCTTAGTCTCCCTCGATTTCTGGATGACCCGCCAACCTTGAATCGCCGTACGTCGGCGGGGGTTGGCTGCGTCGGGCCGCCGCCCGTCGGAGCGAAAGACGTTGAGAACGATCGTCAGTCTCATGACGGTCGTCGGGCTCGTTTGTAGCTTGCCCGATGCCGTCGCCCAGCCAGCGCCTTCGGTCCCTCCGACCGCCTGTACGCATTCGCTTCAGGGATTGGTGACCGATACCGATCTGGGCTCGCCGATCGAAGACGCCCTCGTGGTGGTCGGCGGTCGTTCGAAGGTTCTTCGAACCGACGCCGAAGGTCGCTTCGCCGCGGAAGGCCTTTGTCCACCCTCTACCACTCTGACCGTGTCGAAAGCTGGGTTTTTGTCGAAAACGATCTCGGTATCGGTTCCATCCCCGTCGCTCCGATCGCCGATTCGGATCGAGCTCGGCTTCGCGATGCAGTCGGTGACCATCGTTGCCCCGTTGGCCGACCCCCTGGCCGACCTGGGCTTCGCAGATTCGCTCGAAGGAGAAGCCCTCGCGGCGACCCGAGGGCTCAGTCTCGGCGACGCCCTCAGCCGCACCGCCGGGGTTCAGGTGCTGCGGTCGGGGGCGGTCAACAAGCCGGTGATCGACGGCTTTTTTGGCAATCGAATTCTTATCCTGACCGACGGCCTTCGCCACCACAGCCAGCTGTGGTCGCTCGACCACGCGCCCGAGATCGACCCCTTCGGGGCCGACCGCCTCACCGTCGTTCGAGGCGCCGAGGGCGTGCGGTACGGCGCCGACGCGATCGGCGGGGTCATCCTGGTTGAGCCGCCCGCTTTTCTCGATCCCTCGGAGGCCGGCCTGCAAGGCGAGGCCAACCTGGTCGGGATCAGCAACGGCTGGCAGGGGATCGGCAATCTGCGCCTGGTGAGCACGGTGCCCGGCGCGCCGCGCTGGAGCGTGCGGGCGCAAGGCAGCTTCAAAAAGTCGGGCACGCTCAGCGCCCCCGATTACCTGCTCAACAACACCCAGTCTCAGGATTTGTCGGTGAGTGGCGGCGCTCGATACCTGGGTCGCGGCTGGCAGGCGGAGGTGAGCGCGAGTTACATATCGCAGCGGTACGGCATATTCACGGGCCTGCGGGCCGCCAGCCTCCGCAACTTCGAGGATGCCATCGCGCTCGGTGAACCCCGGAACGTCGAAGCTTACTTCTTCTCGTACGAGATCGACCGGGCCTTCACGGAAGTCGACCACACCTTCATCCGCGGCCAGGTCCAGGTCGACCTGTCGCCAAAGACTCGACTCGATGTCACTTACGGGTTCCAGTTCAACGACCGTCGGGAGTTCGATATACCTCGAATCCCGACCGACGAACCTCAGCTCACCTTCGACCTTCTGTCTCACGCGATCGAGGTCGGCCTGCATCATCGGCTCGGCGAACGCTTCGTGGGCCTGTTCGGCGTGTCGGGACTCCTTCAGACCAACGACCACGAAGGGATACGGCTCATTCCCGACTATGACCGATGGGTGGGCGGGATCTTCGCGCTCGAACGGTACCAGGGCGACAACATCGAGGTCGCCATCGGCCTCCGTTATGAGCGACAGGGCCTCGACACCGAACAGCCGGCCCGAGTCGCCCCCAACCGCAACCCCCCGGACCGCTTCAGCCTCGAATTCGAGGCGCTCATGGCCACCCTGGGCGCCTCCTTCACGCCCGACCCCGCGTGGCGATTCGACCTTCATGTGGCCGCCGGGTCCCGGATTCCCACGATCGATGAGCTCTTTATCGACGGTCTGGTGCCCGGCGAAGTGTACTTTATCGAAGGCGACCGCGACTTACGTCCGGAGCGAACCATCAACGTCGGTCTCGGCATCGCCTACGCCAACGACTGGCTACAGGCCGAAGCGACCGGGTACGTGCACCGAATCGCCGACTATATCTATCGAGCCCCGCGCCTGGATGAGAACGGCAACGTCGAATTCGAGCAGCTGATCACCGGGCTACATCCAGCCCTCGAATACCTAAACGTCGAAGCCCTGTACGCCGGCGGCAACGTCGCCCTCACGGTGACTCCGCTCGATTGGCTCGAACTCAAGAGCCAAGCCACCTACGTGAGGGCCCGAGACCTCAGTCAGGACAACTTTCTGGTCAACATCCCGCCCGACCGCTACCAGACCCGATTGACATTTCTTCCGTTGAAAGCGCTCGACAGCCAACTGTGGATAGAGAGCGTTTTCGTGGCTCGACAAAACGAATTCGATATCAACGCGGATTTCGCGCCACCGCCCGACGCCTACCACCTTCTGAACGTGGGCGGCTCCGCTAGCTTTCAGCTGGTCGGTCACCGACTTCGAGTGAGTCTGGACATCCAGAATCTCCTCAACACCGCTTATCGCGATTACTTGAGCCGGCTGCGTTTCTTCGCGGACGAACCCGGCTTTAGCGCCATCTTGCGCGTCAGCCTGCCCTTCAGCGCCGGCTTCGACGCACCCGGTCCGGAGACTCCGGATCGTTAACCAAAGGAGAAATGAAGATGCGATTGAATCTAACCAACACTGTACGAGTACTGCCGGGGGCCTTGCTGGCGTTCGCCGTCGCCTGCGGCGACGACGCCGATTCCGTAGACGAGCCGGAGGTCATCACTACGGTGATCATGGACCTTACCGACACCACCAACCCAAGCAACACGTTCACGGCCACCTGGTCAGACCCGGACGGCGACGGCGGTGACGAGGATCCTACGATCACGAATCCGGCCGCCATGGCGACGAACACCACGTACTCGTTCATGCTCACCATCTTGAACGAGACGGAACCGATGGACTCGGAAGAGTTCGACGTGACGGCGGAGATCCAAGAAGAGGCTGAAGAGCACCTGTTCTTCTATACTCCAACCGGCGCCGCCATCACGGACGTCACGATCACCGACCAGGAGTCCGACTACGTCACCGACACCGTCAGCGGTGACCTCCCCGTTGGTCTGGCGGGCACGCTCACGACCACGACCGGAGCCGACGCTACGGCTAACCTCAACGTCTTGCTCTTGCACCTTCCCCCGATCGGCGACACGATTCAGAAGACCATGAACACCACCGAAAACGACGGCGAGGTCGACTTCGACATCGATTTCATTGTCACCACGCAACCATAACCTGCCATGACCACACGTCGAGCGTCGCCGTCATCTTTCCTGGTCGCCCCTACCGGCGACCATCCGCAAGGCCGGAACCCATCCCGGTTTCGCCAACCCGGGTTGCGCCAGGTCGGGCTCCAGAACCGACGGATGACGGCGACCTCGACCGGTCGCTGGATGGCCCTCACGGGGACCACATCCCTCGCGCTCATTCTCTCGTGGGCGCCCCCCGCTCACGCCAACCCCGCCGACGAGCTGCTCGAAGTGCTCCGAGCTACGGACCAACTTCGTCAGACCGATACGGCCGAGACCCAAGCCTGGGAAGAAGAAAAGGCCAGGCTCGAGCTCCTCTTGAGCACTGTCGGCGAACGGATCACGGCCGCGAAAGGCGAGCGGCGAAAGGCGCAGGCCAAGCTGCAAGAGCTGCAGTCGTCGGCGCCGGTCGTACCTGACGCGGCCCTCGAAACCGGAGCCGTGGTCGTAGCCCAACGTATTCACGGAGCCCTCGATTCACTCGCCCGCAGTGTCCCGCCGGGCTTGATTCCGCCGCGCGGGCCCCGCCGCGCGGAGCCTCGCGATATCCTCGACGATGCCCTGCACCGACTCGAAAAGGCGGAGCGAGGGGTCTCCACGGTCGCGGTGTCCATCGCGCCGGGCTGGCTCGACGGCGAACCCCGGTCGGTCGAAGTGATGCGGCTGGGCGGCGTCGCCGCCTGGTGGCAAACCCTTGACGGCACCGAGGGCGGAGAAGCCAGCATGACCGATGGGCAACTCCGATTGCACAAGCTCGACGATCCGACCGCCCTCGACGCGATTCGGCGCGCGAGCGCCATCGCCAAGGGGCGCCGAGCCCCCGAGATCACCATCCTGCCGGTCCGCTTCGCGCGCACCAGCACTGGGAGCACCCCATGAGCCCGCGAACGATTGCGCTCATCGCGGCCCTCGTCGTGCTTCCGGCCACTGGACGAGCGCAGGACACATCGAACGACGATGCTTCGGCCCGCCTCTTGAAAGCCGCGCGAGACCGGCGAGCCCAGGCGGAATCGACCCTCGGCCAAAACCGACGGTCGCGCCTATCCGAACGGGCCAAGCTGACACGCGCCCTGCAGGAAGCCTACGCGCGCCTGGCGGACTCTGAACGGTCCGCGGCCGATGCGAAGGAGCGCTTGCAAGCAGCCGAGCGGCTCCGCCTCGAAGGCGCCACCGCCCGAGCCCGGGCCCGGCAGCGGGCGATGGCCCTTTCGCGCCTGTTGGGTCAGGCTGCCGATTGGGACGCCCCCGCGAGAGAAGAAGAAGAGCAGGACGATCCGGAGGCCTTCCTTCGAGGCGTCGAATCACGGGTCGATGCGCGGCTGCGCACCCTCGAGCACGACACCCATATCCATATCGACGAAGGACCGGTCCTCGGTCGCGACGGTCGGGCCCGCCCCGCCCGGATTCTGCGGGTCGGCAAGGCGACCGCTCTAGCGGTCGCCGAAGACGACGGACACACGGGCTTCCTGCGCGAAACGCCCAACCCAACGGGCAGCGACGTGCCGAACGATGCGCTGAACGGGGTGCCAAAGGCGCCGCCGATCGTCGTGGGGCCGGCCCTGTCGCCCGCCGCGATCAGTGCCCTACGCGGAGCCGAACCCGGCAAGAGCGGACGGATACCGTTCGACGTCGACGGGGCGCTCACCCGGATCGCCGCCGAGGCCCCGAGCCAGTCCAATGGGGGCATCCAAGCCGGCGGATTCTTCGTATGGCCGA
Source organism: uncultured Myxococcales bacterium (assembly GCA_964519665.1). Lineage (GTDB taxonomy): Bacteria > Myxococcota > Kuafuiibacteriia > Kuafuiibacteriales > Kuafuiibacteriaceae > JANQQN01. The sequence continues at coordinate 54,521 of CAZFIV010000023.1, read as the reverse complement.
TCTTGGCCGCAGGGTTGCTCGGGCTCCTCCTGTTTATCGAACGTTGGTGGTTCTTCGTGCTGCGCGCTCCGCGGCCCAACCGGATCCCAGAGGTCATGGCGGCCCTGCGTCGAGACGACCGCTCGGCCGCCTCGGCGATCGTGTCGCCGACCACCACCGACCTCGACCGTATCCTGCACGCGGGCATCGACACGCTGTCCGAACCGCGACCCCAACGCGAACAGGCGCTCGAGACCGCCCTCCTGCGGGAAGAACCGACCCTCGAGCGGGGCGTCAATCTGTTGGGCGCGGTGGCCGGGCTTGCGCCCCTGTTGGGCCTGCTGGGCACGGTGACCGGAATGATCACCACGTTCGACGTGATCTCGATGTTCGGCACCGGCAATCCACGCCTGTTGTCGGGCGGGATCTCGGTCGCGCTGATCACCACCCAGCTCGGCTTGATCGTCGCCGTCCCGGCGCTGCTGGCCCACGCGTGGGTCAGCCGAGCGGTCGCCCGGCGGCAGGCGCTCCTCGAAGAGGCTCGCACCGCTCTGCTGAGTCTCGACGGCCCCGAGGAGGTTTGATGGCTGAAGCGATCTCGTGGTTCGTCAGCGGCGGCCCCGTGATGCCGGCCCTGCTCGCGGTCGGCATCCTGCTCTACACCCTGCTTTTCGAGCGAGCCACGCGGCTGGTTCGCTTCAGATGGAGCGCCCCGACGGCCGAGCCCCTCGGCGAGGAGAGCTTTACGTTGATCCGGGCCCTGATCGGAGCCGCTCCGCTGCTCGGCCTTCTCGGCACGGTGAGCGGCCTCATTCAGTCGTTCGAGTCGTTGGTCGACGAAGCGCTGGTCAGCGAGGTCGGGGTCGGGATCGGCCACGCCCTTCGGACGACCCAGTACGGCATGGCCCTCGCGGCGCCCGCCGTGCTCATCGAGCGGGTGTTGGCCGGGATGGCCAAGGCGGCTTCGCTCGCGGCAAAGCCGAACCCGGCGACGGGCGGCCCGGAGGAGCTCCCGTGAGCGGCCGGCGAATTCTCGGGCGCGGCAGCGGTCGGCGGCAGGCGACGATCGACATGGCTCCGCTGATCGACATGGTGTTCATCCTGTTGATCTTCTTCATGGTCACCACCAGCTTCGTTCGGGAGACCGGGGTCGAGATCGCGCGTCCCAGCAGCACCCTGGCCGAACCGGTGGACGAGGGGTACCTGATCGTCTCCGTCGAGCCGTCGGGGGCGGTTCACTTGCGGGGCCGCATTATCCCCCCCGATTCCATTCGCGGGGTCGCAGCCGCCCTCGCCGAGACCGGCAAGCGCCGCATTCTCATCCAGGCCGACCGCGAGGTGCCCACCCACCTACTGCTCGAAGTGCTGGACACGTGCCGTCTAGCGGGGGCCGAACACGTCGATGTCGCGGCGATGGAGACGACACGATGAACCGCGAGGCAGCAGCGGCGGCGAAGACGGTCCACTGGCCGGCCTCCGAGCCGGCTCCCGTTCGCGCGACCATCGGCGCCCCGGGGCACGCGTTCCTCCGGTACGGGGGCGGCTTGATCTTGAGCGCCGCCCTCAACGCGGCGGTCATCTATTCGTTGGCCCAGCTCGACAAGACCACAATCCCGGACGACGACCACGAACCGCACCGGGTCCGCCCCTCGGTCGTCAAGCCGCCTCCGCCCCCCCCGACCGATGCCCGCGTTCCGGCGTCAGCCGGTCGCGCCAACCCGGTCCTTCCGGCGCGGCCGCTCATGCCCTCCATCGAGCTGCCGGCCCTGCCCGACAGTCTGGGCCTGGCCAACCTGCTCTCCGACGGCCTGGACGACGTCGGCTTGGGCGACTTCACGTTCGAGCCTGCCGCCGAATCGATCGGAGCGCCCGATGCCGCGGCGGATGAGCCGCCCCAGCTCACCGTGCCGCCCGACCTCACTCGCTTCTACCCCGAGTCGGCACGGCGACGCGGCCTCGGCGGCCGTTCCATCGTCCGGGTCAAGGTCGACGCCACGGGCCGCGTGGTCAGCGCTCAGGTCCTGTCGAGCGAGCCCCAAGGCCTATTCGACCGGGCGGCGGTCGAAGCCGCGACCCGATTCACGTTTTCTCCCGCTCGACGCGGAGGACGGCCGGTGCCCGGCCAGACCCGATTGGAGTTAAAATGGCGGCCTCGTCGTTGATCTTCGCCTTGATCCTGGCCGGCGCGCCGGAGTCCGACGCCCAGACTTTCGCTGAGGCCCAGACCCTCGCGGCCGATGGCCAATGGAAGCAGGCGGCTCGATTGCTGACGCCGCTCGTCGACCCCGACACCGCGGCCGCCGACCCGCTCGTCCTCTTGACCCGAGCGGTGCTCGAGGCGGGTGACGTGCGGCGCGCTCGGCTATTGTCCGAGCGCGGTTTGCTTCGATATCCCGACGACGTTCGGTTCCGCCGGCTCGATTTGGCGGTGTTGGTCGCTCGCCGGCAGTGGTCGGAAGCCGCAGCGGCGGCGAAGAGCGTGATCGCCGACGACCCGACCGATCCGATCGCCTGGCGCCAGTGGGCCGCCGCGGCGCTCGAGGGCTCGGGCGACGCGGAACGCCGCGCGGTGCTGGAGGCCGCCCACCTCGCGGTCCCCGATGACCGGCTGTTGTTCGAAAAGCACGTGCGCGCGCAGTTCTTGGCCGAACACTTCGAGACGGCGGTCGATCTGATCCGAGACGCGCTCACCCACCCGGAGCTTTCGAAAGACCCCAAGTTCATTCGACTCGCAGTGCGGGTCGCCGAAGCTGCCGGCGACCCGACGCTCGCCCGCCGATGGCTCGACAACGTGCCGCCGGCTGAACGCGACCGATCGCTGTCCCTGCTCGAAGCTCGAATCGCGCTCGCCGAAGACGATCCTCGAGCCGCCGAACGCGCCTTCGAACGCCTGATCAGCCGGGGCGAAGCCAGTCCCGCGGTCTTGTTGCGAGCCGGCCAGCTCGCCGAAGACCGAGGGGCCTGGGCGCGCGCCGAGGCGCTCTACGCACAGGCCGCCGAAGGTCGAGACGAATCAGCCCGGATCGCGCGACTCTACTGGGCTCGATTCTTGGTGAAGATCGGCCAGCGGCCGCGGGCCGAACGGGTGCTGCGCGCGTACCTCGCCGAACACCCAGCCGACGAGTACGCGCGCCAGCTCTTCAGGGTCGTGCGCGAACCGTGATGCCCGGAGACCCTGGCGAAGCGCCGATCACTGCTGCTGGAGCTTCTCTTCGGCGTGCTCGCGCAGATCTTCGTTGGCGAAGATCGCGACTTCGACCCGGCGGTTCGCGGCGCGACCCATGTCGCTTTCGTTGTCGGCGACGGGGGCGGTTTCGCCTTCACCCACGATCTTGATCCGCTTCGCGTCGATTCCGTGCGAGGCCGCGTAGTCGGCCACGGCCTGTGCTCGCTGCTCGGAGAGCTGCTTGTTGAGGGTCTCGCCGCCGCTGCTATCGGTGTGGCCGACGATCACCACGTCGGTGTCTTCGTACTTCTTCAGCACCTCGGTGAGCTGCTCGATATTGGCCTTCGCAGCCGGCTTGAGGTCGGTCTTGCCGACATCGAACAGGATGCCGGAGTCGAAGGTCACGAGGATGCCTTCGCCCACCCGCTCGACCTTGGCGCCTTCGAGATCCTTCTGAATCTCTTCGGCCCGGGCGTCCATCGCGTTGCCGATGAGAGCACCCGCGGTGCCGCCGACGGCCGCACCGATGATCGCGCCGATGGCGGCGCCCTTCGCGTCCTTGGAAATCGCAGCCCCGATACCGGCGCCGACGGCCGCGCCGCCCGCGCCGCCGATCAGGCCGCCCTTGGTGGTGTTGCTCAGCCCGCAACCCACCGAAGTCGTCAACATCGCTACAGCCGCTACGCTCGAATAAACTCGCTTGTGCATTGGATCTTCTCCTCCCGTGGGCGGAGCGCTCTCCACCCGCCGCCGTGAGACAACGCGGTGGGTCAGCAGTCAACCGGTTTGCATGGGCCGATCGTCGACTAGGCAACCGGTGGCCAGGCGGTCAGGGTCGAGAGCTTCATGCAATATGCAGCCTATACCATCGCATGCGCGCTGTTGGGCGCCGCGGCGTGCCGGCAAGAGCCCACGATCATCGTCAAGGCGCGATGTTCGGACGACATCGAGTGCGGGTCAGGGTTCGCTTGCGAGCAAGGGGAGTGCCTACCTCGCGAAGCCATCTTGTGCCAGCAGGTCGAGGGCGGCCTGGCCATCCTGCAGCCGAGCCCGGCTCGGATCGACTTCGGCTTTGCCGGAGCCGGCATCAACCAGCAGCAGCTCCTGCTGCGCAATATCGGGAACTGCACGGTGACCGTGTTCGAGGCCGACTTCGAGCGAGGAGCCGAAAGCCCCTTCGAATGCCCGTTCTGCACTCCCGAGCGCTTCCCGATCGAGTTGTTTCCGTTTCGGGACCACGCTTTGAGCGTCTTCTTCACGCCCGAGGGCACCGGAACCTTCCAGGATGTCCTCCGGCTCCTTTCGGATGACAGCGAGTTCGGCGAGATCCGGATACCGGTTCGGGCCCACTTCAATGGCGTGCCCGCCGCCGCGATCACCCCGGACCGAGTCGACTTCGATTTCATCCCCGTCGGGCGCTCCGTCACCCGCACCCTCGACATCCGCAACCGGGGCACAGGCATCGCTCCGCTCGAAGTTCGTCGGATCGTCATCGAGAGCCCCTCTGCGTCCGCCTTCTCGGTAGCGTCGGCCCTCGACGACCTCGCCGGGGCGCCGGTGGGCCTGCATCCGCTGACCGCGGACACCGACGAAAAGCTGACCGTGCGCCTGCGCTACCGGCCCCAAGAGGTCGCGGCGCACACCGGCGAGCTGGTCATCTTCACCAATCAGCCAGCGCAGAGCGTCTTGCGGGTGCCTCTCGAGGGCTCCTCGAAGACGCCGGCCAAGATCGCGGTGTCGAGGCAGCAGATCGAGTTCGGCCTCGTACCGCTCGGCCAGACCACCGCGCTCCCGCTCACCATCATCAACGAAGGCGGCACCCCGCTTCGGCTGACGTACCGATGGAGCGGTACGGGCCTGACCACCGACCTGTCGGCGTTACCTCCGATCGTCACCCCGATCCCCGCCGGCCGCTTCGCCGAGCTGTTGGTCCTGGTGACCGCGACGTCCCCGGGGCCGATCGAGGGCCTGCTGATCCTCGAGAGCAATGACCCGGCCCGACCGACCGTCACTATTCAGGTGTCGGCCGAGGGCCAAGAGGTCTCGGGCGCCCAGGTCGTCAAGATCGATATGAACTTCGAAAACGGGGAGGACGGCTTCTTCGACGAAGACTTTCGAAACGTCGATCTGACCGTCGAGAGTCCCTTCGGCCTGATCGTCAACAAGCAGTTTCCCGATCCCGACTGGGACGCGTTCGGAACCCCCAGCTGGCTCGCGTTCGGCCCCAAAGAAGAGCCCGAGCGCATCGTTCTGCCGAACGCCCAGCAAGACGGCGTCTATCGAGTGCTGCTCACCTATCAGGAAGACTGCGCGTCGGTGCCCGCCGGCCTGGTGGCGGCCGTCCTCGGCATCTCGGTCGAAGCCTTGGTGGTATACCTGTCCGGGGGCAGCAACCTCGGCATCGGCGCCGATGACGTGTCGTCGGCCATCGAGGGCATCTGCTTTGACCGAACCGCCTCCAACGCCACCGTCACCATTTACGTCAACGGCAGCGTGGTGGCCGAAGTCCCGGCCACCTTGAGCCGAAAGAGCGAGACCCTCTACGTGGCCGACCTGATCCGCGAGAACGGCCAATTCTCGGTGCGCCCATGAAAAGCTCGACGAACCGTAGGTTGGTGCTCCCCCTCGCCTGCACTGCTCTCGTCACGTCCGCCTGCGGCGACGCGCCCGCAGCCCGAGAGATCGTCGAATCCCCACCCCTGGGCCTCGTCAGCGACCCCCGGTGGCTGACCTTCACGTGCGTCGAGCCAGGGTGCCGCGACCAGCTCACCGCCCGCATTCAAGTGCAGGGCGACCGCGACATGGTCGTGAAGCGCATCGTTCTGTCGGAGGCGACGCGAACCGACTTCACGTTCGTGTCGACGGCGACCACCCCGTTCATCCTCACCCCGACCCAAACCTTCGACGTCCGGGTCACCTTCGTTCCCACCGGTGACCCGCGGCTCGGTGACGTAGATCTGCTCATCGCCTACGCCGACGCCTCGCAGGTCGAAGACGACGTAGACCGGATATCGGCGGATGAGTTGGTCGTCCCCCTCGTGCGTCGAGTCATCGGCGAACCTCGCCTCACGATCGATCCGCCCGAGCTCTTTTTCGGCGCCGTGCCCCTGGGCACCCAAAGGACGCTCCCGCTGACCCTCCGCAACGAAGGTTTCGGCAACCTCGGTATCGTGATCGAGTCGCTAGCGGCCGACTTCCCCGACGAGGTGCGGTTCGAGAACCAGCCCTCGCACGCGATCTTGCCGGGGGCAGCGTGGGACGTGAACGTCACCTACGAACCGGTCATCGGCCGATTTGTCGAGGGCTTCATCACCATCAAGGCGTTCGGCGCCTTCGAGCTGCCCATGTTGGTCCCGTTCGCGGCCACGTCGATCCGTCGACCGAAGCTCGAACTCTCACCCGCTTCCGGCATCGACTTCGGCGAGCTGCCGGTCGGCGGACGCGCCGAAGCCACGCTCACGATCAGCAACGGGGGGGCCGAAGACCTCGACATTCGATCGGTTCACGTCGATCCCGTGCCCAGGATGGCGACGGTAAACATGCTTGGCCCGGGCGTCTTGGAACCGGCGTCGATATCGGCTCTGCGCTCCATCGACGTGTCCCTGTCGCTCGAGGCCATCATGCGCGGGCCCGTGCGGAGCGACGTCGTGTTCGAAACGAACGACCCCGAGGCCCCGAGCGCCCGGGTTCCCATCCAAGCGCTGATCGCTCAGCCGCAGATCCGGGTCAAACCGAGCCGGGTCAACTTCGGATCGGTTCCCCAGGGGTGGACCGTCGTTCGATCTCTCCAGATCACCAATGTGGGCTACGGCGACCTCGTCGTTTCGAGCATCCGCAACGTGCTCGGCTCCTCCAACCTGTTCGCGATTCGGGGGCTCCCCGACCTGCCGCTGACCCTTCAGCATAACCAACAGGCGGGGCTGCAAGTCGAGTTTCGTGCTGAGGCCTCGGCCTCGTTCGCGGGCACTCTGGCCATCGACTCCAATGACGCCGCCACCCCGGTGGTAGAAGTCGCGATGGCCGCCGAAGGCGCCTCCTGCGAGGTCGGCTGCCCGGTCGCCAACGCGACGGCGAGCTGCACGGGTGGTGTCTGCGCCATCGGCGTCTGCGACGAAAACTGGTACGACGTGGACGGCAGGTCTGCCAACGGCTGTGAGTGCGCCGAGATCGACCAAGACCCGGGCGCCTTTTGCGTCGACTCCAAATATCTAGGCCGGTTGGTAGACGATGGCGACCGGACCACGTTCCAGGGCATCGTCCCCGATGACCAAGACCGCGACGTCCTACGCTTCTTCGCCTACGACGGCGCCGAGTTTTTCGATGACGACTTCGACGTGCGGATCTCACTGGAGAGCGCCGACCCCTCGATCCGTCTGTGCGTGTACCGGCACGAGACCGACGAGCACCTCAACGAGTGCTTCTTTCAGAACGAGAGTTGCCCCCCTAACCGCCAATACCGCCGCGACGGTGCCTTCGGCCGAGACGACTCGAGTGACTACATCATCCGGGTCTTTCGAGACCATTCCGCGGCGCCGACCTGCACGCCCTACACGCTCTTGATCCGAAACGGATGAGCCTACCGGGCTACCAGCCCACTGGCCTACCAGCCCACCGGGCCTACCAGCCCACCGGGCCTACCAGCCTACCGGCCCACCGGGCCTACCGGCGCGGGTGTGATTCGTCGCGACTCATCCCAGCTTGGTGATCGCCTTGATGTGTTCGATCATCTCCGTCCACACGCCGCGCGGCATGTGATGGCCGAGACCTTCGATGATGTGGAGCTTGGCGCCGGGAATCGCGCGCGCCGTGGCCCGCCCCCCCGATGGCGGGACGAGCGGATCGTGGCTTCCGTGCATGATCAGAGCAGGCAGACGAACCTGCGCCAGCGCCCGAGTGCGGTCGCCCGACGCGATGGCCGCCACCAGCTGCCGCGCAAACCCCGGTGGATAAACGCAGCGCTCGAACGCATGGGCCGATGCGGGCCGGAGTATCTCTTCATCGACGGCGTAGCCGGGGCCTCGGACCACGTTGAAGAACGCGACGGAGTTATCGGCCGCCTCTTCGGAGGTGGTCGCTACCCGTCGCGACAGCAGCGCCCGAATGGCCCGGGGCTTGCCGACATACCGGAAGGACCCCGTTGTCGACATCATCGAGATCATGGTCTTGACCCGATGGGGTTTCTCGATGGCCATGGTCTGAGCCACCATGCCTCCGAGCGATACCCCGAACACGTGGGCCTTATCGAACCCGAGCGCTTCGATAAGGCCGGCCCCGTCGGCAGCCATATCACTGAGAGTGTAAGGTGCATTGACGCGAAGACCGAGTAGTTTTCGCAGCGCGGCCCGCAGGACGTTCGGAGTCCCGGCATCGTCGAGCTTCTGCGATAGACCGACATCTCGGCTGTCGTAGCGAATCACGTAGTAGCCCGCCTCGACCAACGCTTCGCAGAAACCGACCGGCCACATCACCGCCTGAGCGCCCACCCCCATGATCAGCAACAGCGGGTCGCCATCCTTCGACCCGAAAGTCTCGTAGTACAACTCGATTCCATTGGCAGTCGCGGTCGGCATTGGCGGCGGGTCTACGACGTTTTGCGTCTAGGGGCCAGCCGAGCCGATACCCCCGAGGCCTAAGAGAGTATGTCCCAGCGCCCGACCCAACGGACGATGCCATCCGCAAGCTCCGGGTGCCGACCAGCCCATACAGCCCATACAGCCCATACGTCATCAAAAAGGATCCACTGATGATACTCTCCGGTACCTCGGCCGAAGTCGGAAACGAACAGCGATAGATGAGCGAGGTGTTCACTCACGGCGACCGTGGATTTGGCCGCCGCCTCACGATACGCGGTGTTCGTTCGGTTAGGCTCGCGCCGACGTACCAAGTCGCAAGACAGATCCACAGTTCTCCCGCGCCATCGAGCTGGTCGAGCTGTTCCATGTTCACCGATGGCGTAAGACGGGCGGGCTCGGCGAGCTCGCCGCTTGGGAGGTCCGCCTTGTCGTAAAGGAGATAGGTCGCCCGCTCGCCGTGAGCCTTCAGAAACTCGTCGTCGAAAAAATAATAGGCGAGCTCCAGCTCGTCGTCGTCGGTCAGCACCTGAATGCAGTGTGGGTCGTATAGGTGCTGGTCCAGCGCGCGCCACAGCTCGTCCGGGGTCTGCGGAACTTCCAAGCCACGTTCAGCGATGGTCTCGTCCAGGGACGCGAATCCATACACGTCAGTGCCCAGGACTTCCCGAGCGCGATCGAACGCGGCGGCTTGGGGCGCGGCCAAAGCCTCCCAGTGAGTCCGAAACGAGTCCTGCACGGTCGGGTCGTCAAAGCGCCGAATGTACTTATCGGTCGGGCCGCAATAATGGGAGCGGAACACAAAGCAGGTGGTCATGGGGCCACCGTAGCGGGCTGTGAGCGAAGTCTCAGTCTGTCGCGGGTGACCCCAGACCCTAGAGCGCCGATTCACTTGGATCGCACTATTGTCGCTGGTTCTCACCCCGTCTGCTCGCCGCGCCGCCTTCGGCTTTCGTCGGTTGCGTATTCCCGATACGCGCCCTCCTCACGCGACGACCCGACGGGCCGATTCCGGCGCGACAACAGCACGCTCCCAGTGAATCGGCGCTCTAGGTGGGGTCCGATGGGGTCCGGACTTCAGTTTCCGGTGCGGGAGCCGGCGAAGCGCTTCATCCGCGCCGTCCACTGTTCGAACTCGGTCTTCGACAACGTCCCGTTGTCATCGCCGTCAGCACGATCGAACATTCGGTTCCGGCGCTTCTGTCCGGCTGCGAGCCATTCGTCGAGCGAAAGCCCGTCATTGTGGTTGCTGTCAACCTCCTCGAAGGTGGGCGGCTCGGGCACCCGGCGTCGGACGAACCACGGCAAGCGCGAGCGCTTCTCGATGGCTTCCGCCCGCGCCTGCTGGTACTCCGCCGCGGACAACGCTTTGTTGCCATCCTTGTCGAGGGTCTCGAACCGCTCGGTGGCCACGCGGACTTGAGCCGTCTCGAATTCAGCGCGGCTCACCTCGCCGCTTCCATCCGCGTCGAGGGTCGACCACGTCATCTCGGCACGCTCGGCGGGGTCGGACGCCAAAGCCCCCTCGGCCCCATCCTGAGCCCATGCCGTCGAAGCGGCGGCCATCACAAGAAACACCGGGGCTGCTGCGCCCCTGGGCAATCGAGTCTTCATGTTTTCTTCAACCATAGCCGACCGCGGAAGTTGCGTGTGCGCGCGGTCGCGTCCAATCGCGATCAAGGATCGATCGCCTCTAGGCCCACATACCGGGCGCGGGGCCGCAGAAGCGCCCCTTGGGCACGCTGCTCGAACACATGAGCCACCCATCCGACGGTTCGGCCGACGCAGAACATAGCCGTCGCCGCGGTCGGGGGAAGGCCCAGGGCGTAGGCGAGTGCCAATAGCGCTCCGTCGACCGACATCGGCGGCGCCCCAACCGTTAGAGCGGCTTCGTGGAGGGCCAGCAAGGTGGTCAGGCGCCGTTGTTGACGGCCCGGATCGACAAGCGCCGCCCATTCCAATAGGGGCGCGACTCGGGGATCACCTTCCGGATACAAGGGTTGGCCGAATCCGGGCATCGGCCGTCCTTCCCGCAACCGCTTTTGCATCGCCGACTTGGCCCGTCGAGGGCTGCCGACGTCGTCTACGAACGCGGAAATGCGGTCCGCCGAACCTCCATGCCGCGGACCCGCGAAAGCGTACAACCCGGCCCCGACGCAGGCGTAGAGGTCAGCCCCCCCCGACGCCGCGACCCGAGCCGCAAACGTCGAGACGTTCAGCTCGTGGTCCGCAAGGAGCACCAGGGCGGTGTCGATGGCGGCCGTGACCGCGGCGGGCAGACGCCACTGCCTGACCATCGTCGCGGCAATGCCCGCCGACGGAGGCGTCGGTTCGGGCTTCGGGCCCACGCTGGCCGCGAAAGCGCGGACGATGCGCCGTGCCCGACGCAATTCTTCTGATGGGTCGAGCTTCGCTCGAGAAGCGTCGGCGAGCGCCAATCGAGGCACCAAACGGGCGAGCCGCCACAGCAGCGGCGCTCGGGTCGACGGGCGCTCGAGCAAGTCAGCCTTCGGCCACGGCCAGGCCCGGGTTGGCGGCGTACAAGCCCACAGGAGGCTCGCGACGTCTTCGAAGCCCACGCCGGTCCGCGCGAGCTCGACCGCGTTCCGCCCTCGATACCGCAGGCCGTGGGGTCCCACCGCCGTGATGCGAGTGTCGAGCACTGGCTCCCCGAAGCGGAGGGCACCGGCCGCCACGGCTCGGTGCCCTCGACGCGCTTCTGCCTTTTCGGCTGCCCGCTCGACGTCGTCGGCTGAATAGACCCGTCCGCGGCCATCTGAAGCGACGCTTCGGATCAAGCCTCGACTCACGTAGGTGTACAGGGTGGCGGGCTTCACGCCTAACCGGGCACACGCTTGACGCGACGACAACCACGCCTTCGTCCGCTCTACCGAACCCGACGCGCCGGCTGAACCGCTAGGGCGGTTAGATCCGCTGTCTCGGCCCGACCGGCCGGGTCGATTGTCGAATCGAGATGGACGACGACTCATCGAGCGTCCATCGTAGCCTGGCCCGTCGGCGATTGCCGACGGCATGTCGAACGCCGAGCGACCGATGAGGTTGCCGGCGAACCAGAGGAGATGATTCGAATGCCCGACTTTGGTCGTACAGCGTCGGACTATGCCCGCCATCGGGCTGGATTCCCGCCCGCATTCTTCGCCCGGCTCCAAGAACGAGGCGCCTTGGTTCCCGGCCGAAGCGCCCTCGACCTGGGAACCGGCACCGGGCACCTCGCGCTCGGCCTGGCCCGCGCCGGCATGAACGTTACCGGTCTCGATATCGCGAGCGCCCTCCTCGACGAGGCCCGCCGAGCCAGCGCGGCCGAGGGACTGCAAGTTCGGTTCATCGAAGCGCGCGCCGAGTCCAGCCACCTTGCCGACGAGTCGTTTTCGCTGATCACCGCCGGGCAGTGTTGGCACTGGTTCGACCGGGCCCAGGTGGCCCGAGAATGCCGACGGTTATTGGCATCCGGCGGCTATCTGGTCATCGCCCACCTGGACTGGCTCGTGTTCGCGGACAACGTCGTCGAGGTGACCGAGCGGGCAATACTGGAGTTCGGGGCTCGATTCTCGAGCCTTCTCGACCTGGGCCGCGAAGGGCTCTACCCTGCCTGGACCCGCGACGTCCGGGAAGCCGGGTTTGTCGACGTTGAAACGTTCTCGTTCGACACCGAGGTTTCGTACTCTCAATCCGACTGGCGCGGCCGTATCCGAGCCAGCCACCCGATCGGCGGGAGCCTGCCGCCGGCCGACGTCGAGCGATTCGACGCCTTCCTGGCCGGTCGCTTGGCCGGATTTCCGCAAACTCTTTCGATCCCCCATCGCGTGTGGGCGGTGGTCACCCGGAGTCCCCACCCGTGAGCGTCGAACAGTCGATTTCGTCTCGAATACCGAGCTGTTCCGCGCTCGAGCGACTCGAAGCCCCCGGTGGACGCCAGCCATAGATCACGCGTCCGGCCGGACCGGTGGCCCGCCAGCTCGACATCAACGGGATCGATCACCGGCCGCCAGCGACCGGAGCACCGGGCGCAGCTCGTCGACCTGCCCCTGATAGCGAGACCGGACGCGTTCGACGAGGTCCGCCGCGGTGCAGGAAGGATGGCCACCGTCGAAGGGCGGATGAGGGTCGTACTCCAATGCCAACTGGAGCTTGCGCGCGTACTCCTCGCCGGCGATCTCGGCGGTCACTCGCAGGGCGAAGTCGATCCCTGCGGTGACCCCGCCGCCGGTGATGACCGGTCCGTCCATCACGACCCGCCCGGGTTCAAAAGTGGCGCCCGATTCGGCCAGCAGGCCGGTGTAAGCCCAGTGGGTGGTCGCTCGGCGGCCCTTAAGCAGACCGGCGGCTCCGAGAATGAGCGCGCCCGTGCAGACCGAGGTGATGTAACGCGCGCCTTCGGCCTGGTGCCGGACGAACGCCACCGTGGCCGCGTCGGCGATCGCCTCCGGAACCCCAAGACCACCGGGCACGCAGATCAAGTCGGCCTGAGAGCAGTCTTCAAAAGAAGTCGAGGGTACGATACCGAAACCACAGTCCGTCGCGATCGGGTCTCGCGTCCGCGCCGCCACATGCAGGGTAGCTTTCGGAAGGCGACTAAAGACCTGCGCGGGCCCGGTGAAGTCGAGTTGCGTGATGCCGGGAAAGACAACGAAGACAACTTTCATCCATGAAGGGTGGCAGCCCCCGCCGCCGGCGGCAAGCGCTGACCAAGAACGTCCCGGTTGGAGCCTGCGATTTGGCCGTACCTGTCCGGGCCCAGGCCGAGGTTGACCACCCAACGAAGGCGTTCGCCACCACGGCGGGCGACTCGGACGGAGATCACGGCCCCAGATAGGCGTCGGCTTCGATCTCGATCAACAGGTCTTGATGAATCAATCGACTCACTTCGACCATTGTGGTGGCCGGATGGTGTCCCTGGAAGAAGTCGGCGTGGGCGCGCCCGAATCGTTCCCATAGCTCGATGTCGACAACGAACATCCGAGTGCGGACGATCGATCGTTTCGTGCCCCCAAGCCCGAGCACCGCCCTTTCGATGAGCGCTAAACACCGCGCCGCCTGCGCCTGTGGATCACCGACGCCGTGCACTTCACCCTGGTCATCGACCGATGCCGTGCCGGTCACATAGACGTGGTCGCCCGCCCTGACCGCCCGACAGTACCCAACCTTCTGTTCCCACTTCGCGCCCGAATACACGCGCTGAAAGCCGTCCGGCTGACTCATCATGAACGACGCTACCACAGGTGATGGCGGCGTTTCGGTTGACTGATCGAGTCGTGCACGCAACACCGCGGGCGTGAGCCGGGCCGACAGCGTGCGCGCAGATATCCTGGCGGGCCTGACCGTAACCCTGGTGGGCCTTCCGCAGTGCTTGGCCTACGCACTGATGTCGGGGCTCCCTCCGGCGTACGGCCTGTCGACCGCCGCCATCGCGGGCTTCGTCGCCGCGGTCGCTGGACGCTCCGCTCAAGTGGTCACCGGCCCTACGAACACCACCGGGTTATTGATTCTGGCCGCATTGCACCCCTTTCTCGACGAGTCCACGGGACTGCTCGAAATGACCTCCGCCGGGCTCGCGGCCCTCGCCACCCTCACTTTGATGGCGGGTCTCGTCCGGTTGGTCGCGGCGGTCGCGGGGGGGGCCAAGCTGCTGCGGTACCTGCCCGAATCGGTGCTCGCCGGCTTCACCGCCGGCGCCGGCGTCCTCATCGGAATCATGCAGCTCGACGAAGCCCTCGGCATGAAGCCGTTCACGGGCGGCGGACTGCGGGCTCAGGCAACGACCCTGATCGAACGCGTGTCGGCGGGCCACTACCCCACTTTGACCGGGGCCAGCGCCACCGTTTTGACGATCGGCGCGATCGCCCTCGGGCGACGGTATCTACCGCGGTGGCCGATCGCGTTGCTGGCGATCATCGTGGGAGCGGTGGTCGCGTACCTGGTGAATCCAGGCTTGCTTCTGGTCAGCGACCGCGCCACCGTCCCGTCGGGCTGGCCGCAAGGCGCCCTTCCAAGCCTGGACATGGGCCTTTGGCGACAGTTTGCCCTGCCATCGCTGGCCATCGTGTTACTCGGCACACTGGAGTTGGCGGTGTCGGCCCGAGCCGAGGGCGAACGGCCCGACATGGGGCGAGAGATCGTCGCGCAGGGCCTCGGCAACATCGCGGGGGCTTTCGCCAGCAGCTTTCCCGCCTCGGCCAGCTTGACCCGGTCGGCGCTGCTTCGCCTGGGCGGCGCGCAGTCGCGCCTCGCCGCCATCTCGGCCGCGGTGCTGGTGGTGCCCATTCTGCTGTTCGGTGGTCCCGCGGTCGGCTACATCCCGCAGGCCGCGCTCGCCGGCGTCCTTCTGATCACCGCCGCGAACATGATTAACCGGGGCCGGCTGTTCCGAATCTGGTCTGCAAGTCGGGCTTCACGTACCCTTTTGCTGGTCACCTTCATTGCCACCCTCACTCTCCCCCTCGAGTGGGCGATCCTCCTCGGTTGCGGCCTCGGCTTGCTGATTCAACTGGCGGTGACGGCGGCGCCGCGCCTGAACTGGCTTCAGTATGAAAATGACGCCCTCGTCCCGATCGGATCGAGTGATGCACCAGCTCACGTGGTCGTCGAAGTCAGCGGTACTCTGTACTACGCGGCGGTTCCATCATTTTTCGACCGTCTCGAGACGGAGCTCCCACCGTCGACCAAGCTCCTGGTCGTCGATGTCACCCATGCGCATCAGCTGCGATTCTCGGCGCTCGAGAGTTTCGAGAGCCTCCGCAACCGCCTCGAGGCCCGCAATGTCGACCTGGCCTTGGCCGGCGTCTCGCCCGAATTCGAACGCGTATTGAGCCGAGCCCGCAGCCATCTGCCATACACCTCGGCCAACCCCACCCCAACGGCTAGCGCCCGGGCCGCGGTGAAGTCGGCCCTCGAAACGTCATGCGACTGAGCTGCGAGCACCTGCATCAGCCCGACGGCTGGCTGTCCCCCGGTATCCTCACGATCGACGATGCGGGAACCATCATCACGGTCGAGGCCGGCGCGCCCACCGAGGACGATGTTCGAATCTCCGGCTACACGTTGCCCGGCATGGCCAACGTGCACTCCCACGCATTTCAGCGGGCCCTCGCCGGCTTCGTGCAGCTCGCCGACGACCGTGAAGACTCATTTTGGACCTGGCGGACGGGGATGTACCGCCTCGCCCTCTCCCTCACGCCGGACGAGCTGCGAGCGATCGCCGCGCAGCTGTACGTGGAGATGCTGGAGGCCGGTTACACGGCGGTCGGAGAGTTCCAGTATCTGCACCATCAACCCGGCGGCGAGCCCTACCACAACCCCGCCGAACTGAGCGACGCGCTCATCGACGCGGCCCGAACGGCGGGCATGCCGCTCACGCTGCTTCCGGTCGCCTATTTCACGGGCGGCTTCGACCGCCCGGCGTTACTCGAGCAACGAAGGTTCGTCCACCGCGATCCGCAGGCTTTCTTGACAACATGGGAAGCGGCCCGCGCCAGCCTTCGGAGTCATCGCTTCGGCGTCATCGGGGTTGCGCCCCACAGCCTTCGCGCCGTTCCCGAAGCGGCGCTCGCCGAGCTGTTGAGCGCCATTGAGACGACCGAACCAGAAGCGCCGAAGCACATTCATATCGCGGAGCAGCCGCAAGAAGTGCAAGACTGCCAGCGCTATCATGGCAAGCGGCCGATCCAGTGGCTAGCCGGGCGATTCGGCCTCGGTCCAGCCTGGTGCTTGGTGCACGCGACCCACGCTACCGACGACGAGCTGGCCGCCATCGCCGATTCGAACGCGGTCGTCGGTCTGTGCCCCACCACCGAAGCCGACCTCGGCGACGGCGTCTTCCGGGCCGAAGCGTTTCGCCGCCTCGCCGGTCGGTGGGCCATCGGCTCCGACTCCCACGCCACGGTCAGCGTGTCCCGAGAGCTAGCGCTACTCGAGTGGGGCCAACGCTTGGTCCTCGGCCGCCGCAACGTGCTCTGGGGGGCTGAGCGACAGGTCGGCCGCTCGCTCTACGACACGGCATCGGCGACCGGCGCGGACGCGATCGCCCAGAATACCGGCGCCCTCGCCCCCGGTCGCCGGGCCGACCTGGTCGTCCTCGACGCCGACCATCCACGTCTCATCGGGCACGACCCTGCAACCGCGGTCGACGCCTGGGTATTCTCCGGCGCCGACGACGTCATCCGCGACGTCTGGGTGGGCGGCACGCAGCTCGTGGCGAACGGTCGCCACTCGCGTCAGGAGGCGGTACGGCGGGACTTCGTAGCCGCGATGAGTTCACTCCGCGCCCGTTGGCGGTGATCTCCGCACTTCGAAAGGTGTTGGCAAGGGCTGGGGTCCGGCCCCCAGCCGGAGACTCGCCGGCGGGTGAAGCACAAGCCACCACGGGATGGCCCGACTACGTGGTCGACGCAATACTCACCCTGGTCATGATGGCTGGCTGAACACGAGGACGGCGCGCGACGTGAGCCGACGGCTCAGTCCCAGCGGATCTTGAGACCCATGTCTTTCATCGCCAGCAGGGCTTCGGCGTTACCCTTTGCATCGTCCACGGGATGATGCGAATGCTTGGTTTTGCGAAGGTGCTTGAAGGTCTGGAAAGTATCGTTGACGAGCCCCTTGTACAGGGAGCCCAGGTTCTGAGAACTGAACCCGAACGGGTTGTGGGCGATGAAGTGGTGAAAGTACCAGTTGATGAATTGCCAGTCGAACCCATTGTTGTCCGAGACGAAGATCTTCCGCTTTGGGCATTCCTGCTCAAGCCAGCTCGCGAACCGCTCCATTACAGTCTGCGGGTCGTCGAACCGAAGCGTCTCGTCCCGGGTGTGTCCGCTGACCGCGAGGGCCTCGGGCACCCATCGTTCGGAGATCGGCTTCAGCTGACCATAGAAGGTTCGCGACAACCCAGGCTCGACGATGACCGCGCCGAAGCTGATCATCGAGTAGTCGCCTGGGATCGGGCCATCGGCCTCGATGTCGACCATCACGTACGGCATGCCGTCAGCCCTTCTTGCACGACATCCACTCGCTTCGTTAGAGCGCACTATTACGAGTGAGGCCGTCCATGGCCTCCACGAATACCGGGTCGTAGCGGGTACCCGCACCTTGCCGGAGTTCGGAGAGCGCCTCGTTGACCGTGTGATTGGCCCGCCACGGACGCGGGGTAGTGAGAGCGTCGAACGCGTCGGCGACCGACACGATTCTCGAGAACACGTGAGTGTCAGTCCTTTGCCCTGAATCGAGCGCATAAGGTCGCTGATGTTCGTACGCCACCACTAGGCGTCGCAAGGTCGCTTCGCCGAAGCGGCTATGCGCCAACATGGGTTGCGCCGCTCGTACGGTCGCCAGCTGCAGTGCATATCGATCTTCCGGCGACAACGAGCCCGCCCGCTCCGTCATTTCGGGCGGCAGTAGCGCGAACGGTACCTTGCCCAGCAACGCACTGACCCCTAGCTCCAACAGCTGCTGCGACGATAGGCGAAGGCCGGTGCCCAGCAGAATCGAATACGCAGCGGTGGACGCCGCGTGGATCGGCGCGTAGCCCCCCATGACCTCCTCGAGCGCGTTCGCTTGTTCCCGTCGGCCCGCCAGGACCCAGGCTAGGTTCTCGGGCGCGGCTTGGGCGACTTCGACGAGGTCGATGATCGGCCGCTCGAAACCGACGGCGAATGTAAAGGGATCTTGCCGCTCGTAGATCATATTGACGAAGCCCGCGAAGGCGACCGCCGCCCTCGCGAGGGCCCCCCGAGCGAACCGAATGCCCATGCTCCGGACCGCGCGCTGCTCGTTCACATTGGGTGACCGGGGGTCGATCGTCTCGAGGCCGTAGGGTCTCAGCTCCTCGAGGGTCGACCGAATCCGAGCTGCGTCGGCCGGCTGGTGAAGCGGCTGACCGAACCGAAGAACCCAGTGCCGTAGGATCTCGACCGAGGGTGTCTGCTGCCACAACAAGCCACCGACCGCCCGCTGTCGCCATCGGGTCTGCAGATGCCCGATCGCTTCGGCGGTCCGGGGGTCGCACCCAAGGATGCGTTCCCCTACCCAGAGCGTGTCTTCGAGCAACCGCATCCTGAGCGGAAGGCCGGTGCGATTGGTCAGCTCGACCAGCGAGACCTGCCACCCCGCGAGCGCGTCGAGAAACGGACGCCCCTGGGATCCGTGGCGCTCGACGGCTTGGAGAACAGCCAGGCCATGCAGGATGGCCTGCCGCGCTTGTTCTCGGTGCGATTCGGGCAGGACGGGCGGGGGAATCATGCGTCACCCTCCCCGCTCTCGTTCGGAAGTCCGACGATTCCTCGCGCCACCTGTCTGCTCTCGGTCGTCGGTGCGCGTCCGGCAGGCGTCGACGTGGAACCGAGCCGGGTGAGGCCCGCGGGTCTCGGGTGAAGGTCGATGTCCGGCGCCGGTTCGACCGCGAGGCCGTGCGCAAACTGCCCTTCCAACGCTCTTTGGGAAGTGCTCCGAAGCCTCGGCTGGCGGGACTGCGCCCCCTGTTGCAGCGCTTTGACCGCCGACCCGTCAGGGACGGCCCCCAGGACCTGGGCCGCCCGAACTTGGACCTCGACCGTCTTGGCGCCGAGTCCGAATCGATGCCCTTCGAGAAGAATCTGGCTGAGCTGAGGCACCGCCCGCGCGCCCGCGATGCGCGCCAGCGCGATCATCGCCATGCCGATCTCGGCGTCCGCGTACCGGTCGACGTCTTCGAAGTTGAAGTACCGCTGAACCCGATCCAGCAGCAGTTGGCGTCGGCGGACGCCGATCGCGTCGAGCGCGGCCATCCGAACCTGCGGGTCCTGGTCATCGAGCTTGTCGAGCAAGACCGCTTCGGTCACCGGTCCGTCGCGTCGACGCAGGAGCTTGGTCGCGGGCGTTCGTACGGCCCCATCTCGGTGTTCGAGCCCAAACCACCAAACGTGATCACCGACCGTCGTTCGCCGGGCCTCCGCCTGCGTGACCAGGTCGATGACCATGCTCGGGCTCTGTTCGGACAACCGATGAAACACAGACTGCGGCGCTCGCTCGAGAAACTGGACGAGGACTTCCGCCACGTGGCGGCGCGCCATCTCGGTACGAAGGGACCGAGCCATCGACCACAGCGCTGGCTCAGCCGCCGGACCGAGTCGGTTCAGGTAGCCGACGACGGCAGCCCGAAGGGCGGTCGGGTCGGCCATCTGCTCGACCTGAACGAGCACCGTCCGCACCATGTCTTCGCTGCTGAGCCAGCCCCGAACGCCCTCGGCGATCCGCTGGACGGGCGCCGATCCCGATCGGCGGGCGTAGTCGTCCATGCGGTCGAGAAGAGCTTGGGCGTCCTGAAGGTGGCCGCCAACGATGATCGCTCGGATCAGTTCGGTGAGCAGCCGCCAAGCGGGCGTCTCGGCGCTAGGTTCGGCCTCGGCACCGAGCGCACGCATCAGCAGCACCATCGCCCGGGCGGTCAACGGCCCCCGCGCGTCCTGCTGTTGAAGCTCCTGACGACGCTCCGACATCTCGACGTCCAAGGCTTCGACCCACGGCAGCGGTGCCGGCGGAGCCCATCCAGCCAGCGCCTCGGCCGGCGGTTCGGCGACGACCGCCGCGTCGGAGGTGTGAAGGATGAATTGACGATACTGATCTTGCTCGGCGGTGAGCGCTCGAGGCACCGGACTCACGGGGTCGAAGGGATCGGTCAGCGCGCACTGGAAGTAACGAGCATCGATACCCACCAGCTGAGCTGCGAGGTCGAGGTGCCCGTCGTTGCTCCCGAGACCGGCGAGCACTCGAATGATGCGAGCGAGGTCATCCTCACCGAGGCCTCGAGCGAAGCACACATGCTCGATGCCTTGGCGGCTCAGGTTTGCCAACAGTCCGTTTTCCGGGTCAACGTCCTCGAAGACCGACTCGGAAGACCAGCGCAGGGTCGGTCCGACCACACTCAGCATCAACGGCGACTGCCGGACCAAGAGTTCTTCGAGCAGCGTCTGCACCTGACCGAAATACTCGCGATGCACCGGGTTGTTGGCTGGGTAGGCGTGCAACGCCGTCGCCGCCCGATCCACCGCCTGCCAGAAGTGCTCGAGCGCCCGCCCCCACGCCGACCGTCGGGTTCCGCGGGTACCCGACAACGCTCGACTCGGTGCGGAGGTCGCCAGCCCATGAGCCGGAGTCGACTGAGCGGCCGTGAACTCCGCGGCTACGGCCCCGAAGCTTGGGGTCGCTCCACCCGTCGACGCCGGGTCGGGCCCTCTGAGAGCCGGGGACGCCGCCGGCCCCACGCCGTGGGCGGGTGACGCAGCCGGCACCCCGTGCGCCGGCGTCAACACTGAACCTCCATAGTCCGGCGACGGCGTCACCCCGAGCGCCGGCGACGGGGTGGATCGCTCCTGGAATGGAAACGGCGAGGGCGTTCGGAACCCCGAGCTTTGGCTCGGCCAACCAGCTCGGGGGCCAGCTCCCGCGTTGGAGGCCGACCTATTGAGTGGAGGCTGCCCAGCCAACGCCCCCGGCGGGGCCATCATGGAGCCGGCCGGAATGGGAACGCCGTGCGCAGGAGTCAGCAGCGGCGGCGGATAGGGGTCGTCGGATGCCGGCGGTCTGGATGACGGCGGCTGACCGGACGGCGGTACCTGACTCGCCCGAGGTACTTGATTCGACGGCCGGCCGGGGGCCGACCCGGCCTTGCCGGTGGCGCGATCGGAAGGGGGTCCTGACCCCTCCGCGGACTCCGATGATCCTGGTGAGGAGGACTCGGCGGATCCGAGCGGTACGTGCCCCGGGCCCGGTTGGGTCGGGGAACGAACCGGGAGATGATGATGAGGTGGGCGATGATCATCTCCCGAACCGCTCGAGCGCCCCGACATGAGGGGCAGCATGAGAGGCACTCGAAGGACGGTCAAGTCCAGCCGACGAACGCTGTCTTGCTTGGCGGCGTCAAGCCACCGATGATCCGACGCGATGAATCCGTCAACCAGGCGACGCCGGCTTGGCACCACCGCCAACTTCCTTCGCCGCCTGGCAGCAACGGCACGTTGTCCCTCTCGACTAACGCTTCGGCTCCCCTCGCCGGCGAGCCGTCGAGCTTGGCCTCGCAGAATTCCGCGGGGCCCGCGCGCGACGGAGTCGCCCCCACCCGTCTACGCTCGCGACGCTCGCTGCGCGTTGGCACTTGCATGTCCGCGGGGCCCGCGCGCGACGGAGTCGCCCCCACCCGTCTACGCTCGCGACGCT
>CAZFIV010000023.1:20928-32506 GCA_964519665.1 uncultured Myxococcales bacterium | reverse complement strand
CGCTGCGCGTTGGCACTTGCAAGTCTCGATCGATGCGGAGAGTGGCTCGCAAGCGTTTGCGCCACATCACAGAATCGGTCCGCGGGTGAGTAGAGTTGCGCAGTATCGATTCAACGGAGACCGATGGCCTGATCGACGCGCTCTACGGCAAAAAGCCGCACGAGTTCGTCGCTGCGCGCAACGAGCTGGCCAAGCAGCTACGTCTGTCAGGGCACAAGACGGAAGCTCAGGCGGTCAAGAAGCTGTCCAAACCCTCGATGCCAGCGTGGTTGGTCAACCAGTGGGCCCGGCAGCAACCGGCGCTCCTGTCGAGCCTGGTTGCCGCGCTCGACGCCCTTCGAGGCGCGCAGAGGACCACGGCCGGAGATCGCCGGCCGCTGGCAGACCTCCGCGCCCAGGAGCGGGCCGCCCTCGATGCCCTGGCGGGAGCGGTTCCCGCCCCGGCCGAAGGTGACACGCCCCTTTCTGCGGCCACGATCGAGCGGGCCCTCAAGACAGCACGGGCGGCGGCAGCGCACCCGCACCATCGGTCCATTCTCATGCAGGGCCGGCTGACAGAAGAAGTTGTCGAGGCCGGCTTCGAGGGCCTGGGCGACGACGTGATGTCGACCGTCGATGCGCAAGCGGTCCAGCTTCGCCGCGAAGCGACCGCCCGAGCGCGAGCCCAGCGCGCGGAGCGGGTCGAGCAGGCGGCCCGGTCGGCGCGCGCCGCCGTCGCGCGCCCCGCTGAGACCGACGCAACATCCAAACGAAGGGCTTCGACCACAGACCAAGTCGTGGTCACCCCCGCCGAGGCTGGCGGTACGGACGAGCCGCTCACCGAGGAACCAAAGGTCCCAATGCGGGACAATCGGGAACAAGTCCGACTCACCGCGCTCAAGAAGAGAATTCGGCAGCTGGAAGAGGACGTCGAAGCGCGAGCGCAAGAATTGGCCGATGCGCAGGCGCGCCTCGACGCCGCTCGTTCGGAGCTTCGAGGGACCCAAACGACCGTCAGGTCTGTTCGTGGCGCCTCCGACTGAACTCCTTGGTGTCTGGGTTACGGTACGCTAACGTCCTACCGTGCTGGAGATCGGACAGCCGAGCGCGGTTCCCGAGGTGAGCCGCACGCTGCAGGCCTTCGCCCGTGCGGCTCGCGCCCGCCAGCTCTACGACAGCCATAACCGGGCCTATATCCGCATGAGGGAATCTCTCATGCAGGCGCTCGAGCAGACCTTGGTCCACCTCAACGTGCTGTCGTTGCGCATCCGACCCGACCGGCTCGTCTTCGCGGACGCGACCGTCCTCGAGGAGCCTAACCCGCAGGACTCGATTCCCTTTGCTCTGTACCGCGACGGTCTTCGCCGAATGGAGTTTTCGCGAGGGGTCACCGAAGCCGAGGTCGAAGCCCTCCTGTCCGCTACCGCGGCCGGGTTTGCGTATTCGGGCCTGGGCGACGACATCGTGTCGTTCCTGTGGAAGCACGACCTGCAGCACATCCAGTATCTGGTCGTCGACACGACTTTCATCGAGGCCGCCTCTGGCGCCTCGCCCGAAGGGAGCGCGGAGACCGCGCCCGAAGACGTCGATGCGCAGATCGACGGCCTGCTCCATGCGATCTACGGTGAATCCACCGACGACGTCGGGCCGAAGGTCGTTCATCTCGACGCGGCGGACCTCGCGGCCAAGCAGATCGCGAGTGCACTCGACGACGTAGACGAGATGGCCACCGGTCTCCACCCGGCCCGGCGGGCGCCCTCACCGCCGACGTATGGCCGCGTCCTGATCGACGAGGCGCGCCGTGAAGATTCGGACCGAGTCGCCGCTCGGGCCGCCAACGCGGCCTTGCGGGCACTGCACCTGCTCGATGGCGTCGCGGCCGACCTCGCGGCGGACGCGCTCCTGCGAATGTTTGATACCGCGGTCATGGCCGCCGACCTGTCCTTGGCCGGTCGGATCGCCGCCGGCGTGCGTGCAACGCCACCGCCGTATCCACTCCGCATCGTCACTTGGCTCGAAGAAGCGATCTCCGAGGCTCGCATCCGGCACGTCTTGCGGCCCGCCGCTGAATCGCGTGCCTGCCAAAGCGCCTTCACGTCGCTCGTTCAGTTTTTTCGAGCTTGCGGCCCCCAGGTTGTTCCACTGCTGCTGCCCATGCTCGGACGGTTCTCGGATCCTGGTCAACGGCGCGCCTTGAGCGATCTCGCCATCGAGCTCGGTCCGCTCGACGGGCGCCAAGTCCGCCTCATGCTCGACGACCGCCTGATCACCCAAGTTCAGGAGGGGTTGTACATCACCCGGCGAACGGCGCCGGCGGAAGACGTCGCGGCAGCGTGGGCCGCCGTAGAGCACCATCCTAACCCTCTCGCGCGAATCGCTCTACTGGAGAGTCTGTGCGGCGAAACGAGCAGCTCGGCCGTCAACGTCGCGACGCGAATGCTGGACGACCCCGAGCCTCGGGTTCGGGTCGCGGCGGTCGAATGCCTCGCTCAACTGCGACACGTCGACGCACCGACCGTCTTGGCGTCGACGGTCGAGGGCCTCGGTTTCGACCCTCACCCGCCCGAGGTCAAGCGCGCCCTGCTGGCCGCGTACGCCCAAACGAATGGCCCTCGCGCCCTTCCGATGTTGAGCCGAACGATCCGGCGGGGAGAAGGCCGATTGGTTCGTCGGGAATCCGAAGAGCTGGCGATTCACGCCGTGCTGGCCGCTTCGATGGTGCAAGACCCAAAAGCGCGCGAGCTGCTCACCCAGATGGCCGAGAGCAAGAACCGCAGGATCCGCGAGGCCGCCCAACAAATTTTGGGGCGTGGAGTTTGACCTGATGACGAACGCGAATCCGCGGGGGACCGCCGTGTCGGCCAACGCCCTCGAGCACGGACGCAATTTCCTGGCCTCGCTGTTCATGGCCGCGCGCACCGCGCAGATTCACGACCCGAGCAACCAGGCTTTCGAGAAAGCCGTTCAGGCGCTCGCGGAGGCCGCTCAGTCCCTCGTGTTAGCGACGGGGGGCTTCAGCCTTCGCTTCGTCGAAGATTCGGTCTTTTTGAACGGAACCGCGCTCCGACTCGAGGGCGGAACCTACTCGTCGATTCAGATGCTGCGCGACATGTTGACCAAGCAAGGTCTGGGCGGGCTCGAACTGAAGCGCTCGCCGGGCACGACCGCGCTGCGGAAGCTGGTATCGTTGTTCGCGCCGTCCACTGCCGACTCGAGCCCGGCCAGCATTCAGGAGCTGCTGGGCGAGATCGGCGTCCTCGGCATCCAGAGATTCAAGGATCAGCCCGCCAGGGTACAAATCGACCGCCGAGTGATGGTCGTTCAGTCCTACGGCAAACTGCTCCTCGCCCTTCGGGAGCGCCTCGAGCGATTGCAGCAACGCGCCCGCGCCGGACACGGGACATCTCTTGGTCCTCCTCGGTTGAAGCCGGTGCGTTTCGTTCAAGACTTGGTCGAGTTGTGCGAAGACCGGCCCGATTTCCTCGTTCGACTGTCGACGAACCGGCAAGGCGCACCCCTGACCGAGCTGCTCGGGGCCAACGTAAGCCTCCTGAGCATCGTCATGGGGCACACCCTCCGAATACCGAGGCAGGACTTGGTCGACATCGGCCTGGCCGCTCTCTTCATCCCGTTGGGCTTTGCGGTCGACCAGCCGGCCGCCGACTCCTCGAGCCTTTATCCGAGCGCCGCCGTGGTCGGCATTCTCAGCGACTCGGGAATGAGCGCCTCGACCTTTCTCCGCACCATCGTCGTCGGTGAGCAATCCGGCCTGCGAGCGGTCGATGTCGGCGCGCCTCCCCACCCCTATGCACAATTGGTTCGCTGCGCCTACGCATACCAAGAGCTGGTGCTCGGCCTCGCCGGCGGACCGCCCCTTCATCCCCTGGCCGCCCTGGCCCGACTCCACAACGACCGGGGCCTCGATCTCGACCGCCGGTGGGTCGACCTGTTGATCAACGTCTTGCGTGCGTTCCCGAAGGGCTCGGTCGTGCTCCTCGATGACGGCACCCCGGCCGAGGTGCTCAGTCAGGTTGGCGGCACCCGATGGGATCGCCCTATGGTGCGCGTATCTGGACCCCCGGTGCGAACCGTCGACCTCATGATCCGAGAAGAGGGGCGGTTTCTGCATCGAATTCAGGGCACGGCCTTCTACCTCGGCCGGGCGCAGGAGCCCTCCGAGCGCATGGAGGAAGAATCGCCCACGACCGAGGTCACCTTCGACGACGTGCCGGTGTCCTCGGTCCTCACGGACGATGATATACTCGAGCTAAAGGCGAGCGTCGACGAGCCTGACGCCGGGCTCATGCAAGTGCCCCTCCTCGGCGAGGGCGACTTTGGTGACGCCATCGGTAGCGATACGGACGTGAGCCTGTACGCTCCGCCCGAACTGCCGACCGACGCCGTGCTCGAATTCACGTACCAGCCCGACGTCGAGCAAAATGAGTCGGGGACCACCGACGGGCGAATATCAGAGACGATCTCGATCATGTACGGAAACGAAGACGCCCCGCCGACCGACGACCCGACGCAGTTCACTCCGCACGTCGTGGTCGACGAGTTACCGGCTGACCCTCCACTCGGCGGACAGCCCACACTGACGGCGGAGGTCGAGGTCGTGGGAGCCACCAGCGAAATGTCGGATGAAGACGCGGCCCTGGCGGCTCTGGCGGCCTACGAAGCCGAGTTGGACGGGATGACCGGCGATGAGGACGAAGACGATCTCGACGCCACGCAGGCGGACACTTTCGACCGCCACAAGACCCAGGAGTCGTATTCGCCGGTACAGTGGAAGAAATAGGCTGATCAGATCTCGGTCGCCTTGATGATCACCACGTCTTCGATCGGAACGTCGCTCATGCCGCCCCGAGCGCCGGTGCGGACGTTGCGGATTTCGTCGACGACGTCCATGCCGGATACCACCCGACCGAAGACCGCGTAGCCCCATCCCCGAGGATCCGGGGATCGGTGGTTCAGAAACGCGTTGTCGGTCACGTTGATGAAGAATTGCGCAGTCGCACTATGGGGGTCCCCGGTTCGGGCCATGGCGACGGTGCCCCGCAGGTTTTTGAGTCGGTTGTCGGCTTCATTCTTGATTGGAGAGCCGGTCGACTTGCGCTTCAAACCTTTGGTGAATCCCCCTCCCTGGATCATAAAGTTCGAAATGACACGGTGAAAAATCGTCCCGTCGTAGTGTTTGGCATTCACGTACTTGAGGAAGTTTTTCACCGTCATCGGGGCGCTCTTGCGGTCGAGCTCGAGCACGATGGTGCCTTTGTTGGTGACCAGCTCGACTCTCGGCTTCGCCTTCTCCTTGGCCTTCGGAGCCGCTTCGAGACCGGACGACGCGACGACCAATCCAGTGCAGAGGGTGAGAGTAAGGATAGTTCGCATAGGGCCCGTCTAGCATAGTCCTCGCGCCGTCGACCACCACGGCCGACGACGGTATGATCGCGATCGTCATGCAGGCAAAGCGACGGCACTTGCGGTTCGTCACTCGGGACCGGGTCGAGCTTGCGGCCGGCGACCGCAACGCTCTGCGCCAAGTGTGGATGACCGACATATCGAAGGGAGGCTTGTTCGTCGCCACCGACGACCCGCCTGGCTTACGACAGCGGGTCGAAGTCCGACTCGAAACCCCCGATGGTGCCCTCAAGCTGTTCGCGGAGGTTGTCCACATCCTGAGCCCAGACGACGCCGAACGGTTCGGCACATCGGCCGGCGTGGGGCTTCAGTTCATCGATCTCGACCCCGATTGCCGCAACGCCATCGAGTCGTATGTCGAAGGTCTCGCCGCGGAACTCCAGCGAGCAACCGACTCGAAACCTTCGACGTCGCCGGCCGCTGACGTTCAAGCGATAACGAAACAAGTCTTGCAGGGGTTCGAACAGGGAGACCTCTATGCCGCACTCGGAGTGGACGGGTGGGTGTCTCAACGCGACATCGAGGCGAGGGTCGCCGAGCTTTGCGCCCTCCTCCAGGCGACCGAGGGACTGACGACTGCTCAAGCATCGAGGGTGACCCTCACTCGCGGTCTGGTCCGGCGGATAGCCGTGGTGTTGGGTGATCCCGAGCGTCGGCTCGACTACGACTTTCGGCACGGCCACCTCTATCCGCAGGAGCGGCTCTCGAGCCTCGACGAGCCGGAACGAACCCGGCTTCGGAAGACCTGGCACCGGTACCATCCGACCGCCCTTTCTCAGGCCGAAAAGCACGCGAGTCTCGCGCTCCGCTATGAAGGCATCATGAAGTACCGAGAGGCCTCCGAAGAGGCAAAAGCGGCGCTGCGCTACGACCCATTCAATGTAGAGCTCTGGGACGCGCTCCAAACCTGGACGGCGCGCATTCAACTCATCGAAGAAGGCGGTGTCCCGTCGGAAGACGAAGCGTCCGAATGAGTCCGACCTAGGCCCGTGAGGCCCGTGCCGACCACAGGCCTCAGCGGCAGTCCTCGTCCACCGACGGCGCCAGCCCGTCTATGCGCCTTCAGGCTTGGGGAAAGGGTCCAGCAGACCCTTACGGTCTCGGCCCGCGCGGGCTTCCTTATCCTGGTTCTTCTTGGCGCGGTGCTCTTCCGGCGTGGCCAAATGTCGCCGTTCGGGCTTCTCGCGGTTGATCGCCTCGCCGTTGAGAAGCATGTCGACTTCCTTGCCGTCGAGGGCCTCGTATTCGAGAAGGGTCTCCGATAGGAGGTCGAGCTTGGGTCGGTTCTCGACCAGTAGCTGCTTGGCTCGGTCGTACTGCCCCTGAACGATAGTTCGGATTTCCCGGTCGATCTCAATCGCGGTCTGCTCGGAGTAGTCACGGCTCGCGGTCATGTCGCGGCCTAGGAAAACCTCGCCTTCCTTCTGTCCGAACGCGACCGGCCCCATCTTGTCGCTCATCCCCCACTCGCAGACCATCTTACGCGCGAGCTCGGTCGCCCGCTCGATGTCATTGCCGGCCCCGGTGGTGAACTTCCCGAAGCTCACGTCTTCCGCCGCGCGACCGCCCATGAGCACCGCGATGTCGGCAAGCACCCGCTCCTTGTCCATCGAGTAGCGGTCTTCGGTCGGCAACTGCATCGTGAGCCCCAAGGCGCGACCCCGGGGAATAATGGTGACCTTGTGCACCGGGTCGGTCCCCGGAATGAGACGAGCAACGAGCGCGTGGCCCGACTCGTGGACGGCCGTGTTCAGCTGCTCTTCCTTGTTCATCACCACCGTTTTGCGCTCGCCACCCATGAGGACCTTGTCTTTGGCCTTCTCGAAGTCATCCATGGTGACCTTGTCGCGATTGGCGTGAGCGGCCAGCAGCGCCGCTTCGTTGACCAGGTTCTCGAGGTCGGCGCCCGCAAATCCTGGGGTACCGCGGGCGATGATCTCGAGGTCGACGCCCTCGTCGAGCGGTGTTCGCTTGGCGTGAACGTTGAGGATCCCTTCCCGACCCCGCACGTCGGGGCGTGGCACCACGATTCGACGGTCGAACCGGCCAGGCCGGAGCAGAGCCGGGTCGAGAACGTCCGGACGGTTCGTCGCCGCGATCAGGATGACCCCTTCGTTCGACTCGAAACCGTCCATCTCGACGAGCAACTGGTTGAGGGTCTGCTCGCGCTCGTCATGCCCGCCCCCGAGTCCCGCTCCGCGGTGACGGCCCACGGCATCGATCTCGTCGATGAAGATGATGCACGGGGCGTTCTTTTTGCCCTGTTCGAATAGGTCGCGGACCCGGCTCGCACCGACGCCGACGAACATCTCGACGAAGTCCGAGCCCGATATCGAGAAGAACGGCACCGACGCCTCGCCGGCGATCGCGCGGGCAATAAGGGTCTTACCGGTTCCCGGTGGCCCCATCAGAAGCACGCCCTTCGGGATGCGCCCCCCGAGACGGGTGAACTTCTTCGGGTCGCGAAGGAATTCGATGATCTCTTGAACGTCTTCCTTCGCTTCTTCGACGCCAGCGACGTCCGCGAAGGTAATCTTGTTCTGATTTTCGTTCATGAGCTTGGCCTTGGACTTGCCGAAGCTCATGGCTTTGCCGCCTCCGCTTTGGAGCTGGCGCATGAAAAAGAAGAAGATCGCGACCAGAAAGAGCATCGGAAGCCAGGTCAGGAGCACGTTCTGCAGAAGGCCGGGCTCTGCCTTGGGCTCGATGCTGTAGGTGACACCTTGCGCTTCGAGCTGCTTGACCACGTCGTCGGACAGCACCCCGGTCGTTCGGAAGTGCTTCGTGTCCTTCTTGATCTCGGTCTTGTACTCGCCCTCGAAAACGCCGGCGTTCCCCTGTGAGGTTAGCCCGACCTTGACGGTTTCGACCTTGCCGTCGGCCAGGTGCTGCCGGAACTCCGAGAACTTGATGTCGGCGGTGGGCTTACTGTCGCTGTTTACGATCTGGATGATCGCCCACACCATCAGGATAAGCAGCACCCAAAGGGCTAAGGTCTTGTGGCTTTGCCTCATGCGTCTTCCTGCCTTCGTATCCGCGCGCCGACCGCAGCACAAGCAACCTGTGCACGCCGTGGCGGTGCGTCGAACCTTAGGTCTTGCCGTTGCCGGCAACGTATAGAGTGGCCTGGCTTTCTTGCGCCGGCAACTCGAGATCCAGTCCAATCGAGAACCACCAAACCTCACGGGTCGTTCCCGAAACCGGAGCGGCCGCTGAACGCTGAATTCGAGGCACCCAAAGCACCTCGTCGGCGGGGTCGACCACCACCGGAATGACCCGCCGGTCGTTCTCGGGAACACGGGCTTCGCGCAAAAGATCTCGGAGCTTGCGGCGTCCGCGCATCCCGAACGGCTGGATCTTGTCTCCCGGTCGAATCAAGCGAATCCTCGGTTCTCCGACCAGGGCGGCGTCGAAGGCCGCCGAATCGACCCCGGCGGGCGGTTCTCCGCCCGTCCAGGGCCGGCGCTCCATTTTCAGCCACATACAGCCATCCAGCCAGGGCGAGAGCGGGTGGACCCTGACCTCCGACCTCGTCTCCGGCCAACTTCGCGAACTTCCATCCTTCTCGGGCCCGGCGACGTCGCGCCGGGCGGACCCCTCCGAGAGCCATTCGGACATCCGGGCGGCCAGGGATGCCAGGCGCCGACGAAGCTGAGGCCGATAGCGCCGCTCGAGAAGCGGCAGGAGTTCTTTGCGGACCCGATTGCGCAAGTACCGCGGCTCGCGATTCGAAGGGTCATCCCGAGCCTGCAATCGGTGCTTCTCGGCGTAGACCGCCAGGACAGACCGAGGGACGGACAGAATCGGCCGAAGGACCACCCCGTTCATCTCGGGAATGCCGCGCAGGCCCTCGGGACGCGCGCTCGTGAGCAAGCCCATAAGCACGGTCTCCGCCTGGTCGTCGCGAGTGTGGGCGGTGATGATCCACCGAGCGCCCGCCCCGAGCCGCTGGCGTTCAAGGGCTTCGTATCGTTCCCGGCGAAGGCGAGCCTCATCGTCGGCGCCCGGCGGCAATCGTTCGACGAAGACCTCGACCCCGAGCCGCTTTCCGATGCTCCGTACCGCATCCGCGTCTTCCGCCGAACCGATCCGAACCCGATGATCGACGTGCCCGAGCACGACCCGCCGCCCGCCGAGAAGACTCACCGCTGCATGGGCCACACAGACGCTGTCGAGGCCCCCCGAGCAAGCAACCAGGACCACGTCAGTGCCCGCCCGAGTCACACCGTGGGCCCCGAGCACCCGTTCGAGCGCTGACATCAGCACGTTGACCGACGCTGCGACCGTTGGACCGGCCCGTCAACCGGACGGTCATCGGGAGCAGCCCTCGAGCTGACCGTAGCGAAGGCGGCTTGACCCCTGACAAAGCCCTGGTCAGGGTACTCGCTATGACCGCCCGCCTTCCTCTAATCCGCCCTCCGACGGGCACTGAGCTCCACTGCAAGGGCTGGGTGCAGGAAGCCGCGTTCAGGATGATTCAGCACAACCTCGACCCAGACGTCGCCGAACGCCCCGAGGACCTGGTCGTGTACGGCGGCACGGGAAAGGCGGCGCGGGATTGGCCGAGCTTCCACCGGATCGTCGCCAGTCTAAAAACGTTGGAAAACGATGAAACGCTGCTGGTGCAATCGGGCAAGCCTGTCGGTGTGCTGCGGTCGCACGAGGACGCTCCCCGGGTGCTGATCGCCAACAGTAACCTGGTCGGTAAATGGGCCGACTGGGCCTACTTCAGAGAGCTCGAGGATCGCGGGCTCATCATGTACGGACAGATGACCGCCGGCTCGTGGATCTACATCGGGACTCAGGGCATCCTGCAGGGAACCTACGAGACTTTCGCGGCGGCCGGCCGAGCTCACTTCGGCTCCGACGACCTGAGCGGCCGCTTCGTGCTGTCGGCCGGGCTCGGCGGCATGGGCGGCGCCCAGCCGCTCGCCGCGACGATGCTGGGGGCGGCGTTCCTCGGCATCGAGGTCGACCCCCAGCGGATCCAGCGGCGACTCGAAACCCGGTACCTGGACGAGGTCGCGGACAACCTGAACGACGCCCTCGCCCGCCTCGAAGCCGCTCGCGCGGCCCGCCGACCCCTGTCGGTCGCTCTGTGCGACAACGCCGCCGACGTGTATCCAGAGCTGGTTCGACGCGGGATCGTCCCCGACCTGGTCACTGACCAGACCAGCGCCCATGACCCGCTCAATGGCTATATCCCGGCTGGCCTGACCTTGTCGGAGGCCGGAACCCTTCGGCGCGAAGCGCCCGACCGCTACATCGAAGCCGCGAAGCGATCGATGGCGGTGCACGTCGAGGCGATGGTCGACCTTCAGAACCTCGGGTCCCACGTATTCGACTACGGCAACAACATCCGGGCGTTCGCGCAGGAGGGCGGATACGAGGACGCGTTCCGCTTCGCGGGCTTCGTTCCGAAGTACATTCGACCCCTGTTCTGCGAGGGCTCGGGGCCGTTTCGATGGGTCGCCCTCTCCGGAGATCCGCAAGACATCCGACACACGGAGGACGCCCTGCTCGCGACCGTCCCCGATAAGCCGCATCTGCATCGGTGGATTGCTCTGGCGCGCGAACGGGTCAAGTTCCAGGGTCTCCCCTCTCGGATCTGTTGGCTGGGGATGGGCGAGCGGGCCAAGGTAGGGCTAGCCTTCAACGAGCTCGTCCGATCGGGTCGGGTGAAGGCTCCGATCGTGATCGGACGCGACCACCTCGATTGCGGAAGCGTCGCCTCGCCGAACCGCGAGACCGAAGGCATGAAAGACGGCTCGGACGCGATCGCCGATTGGCCGATCCTCAATGCCCTCATCAACGCCGTGAACGGTGCCTCGTGGGTCTCGTTCCATCACGGGGGCGGCGTCGGAATCGGATACTCGCTTCACGCCGGCATGGTCATCGTCGCCGATGGGACGAACGCTGCGGCCCGGCGGCTGGAGCGGGTCTTGACCAGCGACCCGAGTATGGGCGTTCTCCGCCACGTGGACGCCGGGTACGACGAGGCCATGACCTGCGCCGCAAACCACCAGGTCAAGATTCCCAGCTCCGAAGGGCCATAGAGGTCTCGAGGGCGCGTACTCTGCCCGGTCCACGTCAGGACCGCTCTGCCGGGTCCACGTCAGGACGGCTCTGCCGGGTCCACGTCAGGACGGCTCTGCCGGGTCCACGTCAGGACGGCTCT
>CAZFIV010000023.1:18984-20828 GCA_964519665.1 uncultured Myxococcales bacterium | reverse complement strand
GCCGGGTCCACGTGGGCTTTGAGCCAGCGCACCAGATCATCGAGGACCTTGCGGTCGACCTTCCGGTACCGGTCCTCATAGCGCTCGGGGCTCGAAGGCCGGTTGGCGGTCTTCAACAGGTGATCGACGTACTCGTAGATGAACAGTTGGGCGCGCTTTCCTCGGCGGCCGTTGATCGCACGGACCAGCGCCTGCGCATCGGACCGCCAGGATACCTCGAAGTCGTTCATGCCCTGCACGACTGCGACCGGCTCATCGAACGTCGTCACCAGTTTGACGAGCGGCGCTCGCGAGGCGTTCCGAGCGACCGCCTCGCCCAGGACGACCGGCCACCCCGATGGCGCCAAATCCGGCTCTGGGTGCTCTCGCCACCGGCGAAAAGCCGCCTCGAGGGTCGCCCGTCGAGCGGCGACGTCGCCTCCTTCTTCGGTCACCCAACGCTCGGCGAGCACCTGCGCCGGCGCTCGAGCCGGCGGGGCGAGCAGGACAACGCCTCGCAGGTCTTCCTGCGCCGCGACGGCCACCGCTTCGTAGGCCCCGAAGCCGTGACCGATGACGAAGATCGCGTCTGAGAACACCTCGGGTTGGCGGCGCATGAACGAGACTACGGCCCCCGCGTCCTCGACCGCGAGGCGATCACCGACGGCTAGCCTCGCCACGCCCGACTCCGAAGCGCCCACGCCCCGATCATCGAGTCTCAGGACTGCGAATCCTTCTTCGGCGAGCCGATCGTGTACCGCCCAGGTCGCGTGATCGATGCCTCGCCCAAAGCCGAAACGGTCTTGGGGCCCGAGATCGCTGAACAGGACGACCCCCGGGCCTCCGCGAGGCGGCGCGGACAGGACGCCGGCCAGCGTCCCTTCCGACACGTCCACCCGGACGGCACGGTCGACCCAGCGCGCGGTCGGCGGACGCTCGTACTGAAGCGGCTCAGGTGGCTTCACCAGCCGTGGAGGGGTCCCGGGCGCGTCGAGCCGCTCGTAGACCCACCCGTCTTTGGTCCGCAGCTGGTCGATGCGACCGCGGGGGTCCAGGGTAGCTTCGCCCCACGGGAAGTGCACGACCTTGGCCCGGTCGGCGTCGGCGAATGCTTGCACCACCCACGTCTTGACGGCGACCGGCTCGCCGGCTCGGACCGAATGTCGCGCGCTGTCGCCGGGTTCGAGCGCCCAGCTCTCGATCATCAGGGCGAGCAGGGCGGGATCGTCAGGAAATACGGGCACCGCCGTCGGGTCCGCGTTAGGAACCTGCCGCGTCTGTCGCGGTCCAGCGTGTTTGATTTTGCTGTCTTCGTAGAGATACGTGTGGAGGCCGTCGACGGATGACAGGACCTTGAGCTGCCGGATGGTTCCGTCGCTCGACAGGGTGGTCGCCCGCTCGACGGTTCGATCGGTCGCGAGACGAGCCAGATCGACGGCCGGACGTCCGTAAGCAGCCCGACTGACAACCGTCCGCTGGTCGTCATCTTCGACATACTTCGAGTGCAGACGCCCCACGACCCGACCATCGCCGTCGCGCACCACGTAACCGACGAGGTCGCCAGGCTCGAACACCGCCTTCGGCGTCCCGAAGGCATCGGACGGCGTCGACTCGGCCGGATTCCCACCCGTCGGGCCAACGTCGAGGGCGCCCTGAGTGCGCGCGGAGGTCCCGCACCCGACCAACGCTCCGAAGAGCAGATAGCCGCCGATCGCGGCGGACGCCATCCGGTCTCCGACACTCGTCATGCCCACTGTCTGTCCCGGCCTTCCAGTCATTGCAAGCGCCACCGCGCACCGAGCGAAGACAGGGGGGCGCGATTCAATCCCGCCCCGAACCCGATGTCCTGCAAGTGACAACGCGCA
>CAZFIV010000023.1:0-18884 GCA_964519665.1 uncultured Myxococcales bacterium | reverse complement strand
CGCGATTCACTCGCGCCCGGGACCCGATGACCGGGGGCGCGATTCAATCCCGCCCCGAACCCGATGTCCTGCAAGTGACAACGCGCAGCGAGCGAAGCGAGCGAAGACGGGGGGGCGCGATTCACTCGCGCCCGGGACCCGATGACCGGGGGCGCGATTCACTCGCGCCTGGGACCCGATGACCGGGGGCGCGATTCACTCGCGCCCGGGACCCGATGTCCGGGGGCGCGATTCAATCCCGCCCCGAACCCGAAGTATTACCGTTCCACGACGAGCGCGATGCCTTCACCGCCCCCGATGCACAGCGAGGCGAGCCCGCGCTTCGCCTCGCGGCGGATCATCGCATGCAGCAGGGTCGTCAGAATGCGCGCCCCCGACGCGCCGATCGGGTGCCCCAGGGCGACCGCCCCGCCGTGTACGTTGACCTTGGAGCGGTCGAGCTTGAGCAGCTGCTCATTGGCGATCGAGACGACCGCGAAAGCTTCGTTGACTTCCCACAGGTCGATCTCGTCTACCCGGAGACCCATCTTGTCGAGCACCTTGCCGATGGCCTTGGCCGGCGCGGTCGTAAACCACTCGGGCGCCTGAGCCGCGCTGCCGTGTCCGGTGATCGTCGCGATCGGGGTGAGATTGTTGGCCTCCGCGTAAGCGCGCGATGCCAGCACCAGCATCGAGGCTCCGTCGTTCAGCGACGACGCGTTGGCGGCGGTGACCGTTCCTTCCCGTTGGAAGGAGGGCTTCAGCGTCGGGAACTTCTCAGGCTTGCCCCGACCGGGTTCTTCGTCGGAGTCGACGATCAGCGGGTCGCCCTTTCGCTGCGGCACCGGAACCCCGACGATCTCGTCCTTGAAGAAGCCCGCGGCCTGTGCCTCGAGCGCTCGGCGGTAGCTTTCAGCCGAGAACTCGTCCTGCGCACCTCGAGGGATCTTCATCTCTTTCGCGCACAGCTCAGCCGCATTGCCCATGTGGAAGTCGTTGTAGACATCCCACAGGCCGTCACGAATCATGCCGTCGACCAGCGTCTGGTTACCGAACCTGAGGCCGTTTCGAGCCCCCTCGACATAATATGGGGCGTTCGACATCGACTCCATACCGCCGGCCAAGGCCACCTGCACGTCTCCGGCCGCGATGCCCTGGGCCGCGATGGCGACCGCTTTGAGCCCCGAACCGCAGACCTTGTTGACCGTGGTCGCAGGAACGTCGTTCGGACAGCCGGCCTTGAGCGCGACCTGTCGTGCGGGGGCCTGTCCGAGATTCGCCGGCAACACACAACCGACGTAAACCTCTTCGACCTGGTCGGGCGAGACCCCCGCCGACTCGAGAGCGGCGCGAGCAGCGACAGCACCGAGATCGGGGGCAGAAACGCTGCTGAGGCTTCCGAGGAACGACCCGATGGGCGTGCGTTTGGCGGCGAGGATGACAACGTCTTGGGTGCTCATGTATCGACGATCCAGCGCCCGATCGACCCTGTCAACGATAGCCTCTCCCATCCCCGACAAGGGCCGGAAGATGCGATGATTCCTCAGAATTCCTCATTCGACGCCAGGTAGGAAGAAACGATGACGTAGCGCTCGATGTATTCGAGAATCGATGCCCGCGTTCGGTCCGGCAGGAGCAGGACGACGGCCGGAAGGCGCTGAGCGACCACTTCCCAAATGACGATCGCGTCGAGGAATCCATCCTCGATCGCCGAAAGCAGGACGCGCTCGTCCGTACCGACCTCCAGGTGCCGATCTTTGCGTAGAGCGACCGATGCGGCCTGGTTGATGAGACACTCGCGGTACATCGACAAGCGCAGTGGATCTTCGGACTCAGGTCCGCGCCGGCTGCACGTTTCTTCGTATGACCAACAGGCGAGGCAGGTCGCCAAGGCGAGCCATCGCATCCCCCGGTCCCGGTCGAACTGCAGCCGAACTCGCCCCTCGTCGCTCCGCGCGATCCGAAACCGCGGGGACAGACGTTCACGACGAATCCGCTGGTTCAAGCGGGCCAGCGACCGAGACAGCGCCCGGTGAACAGCCGGATTGGCCCGATTCAACATGTAAGCCCGCACGAACGACCGTTTCGCCATCGCTGGCTGCCCCATATCGACGTAGGTCTGCCCGAGAAACAGATACGCCTGATAGTCAAGAGGATTGAGCTCGAGGCCCCGCAAGAAAGATTGCTCGGCCGCGCGATAGTCGCCGAGAAAAAGGTGAGCATTGCCCAAATAGATGTGCCCCTTGAAGTAGTCGGGTGCCACCTCGACAGCTCGTGCGTACAACCCTCGAGCCGTTGCGAAGTCCTTCGCGGCGAAGGCCAAGTCGGCCTTTCGGAACAAGTCCGCCACGGCCTCCGGGGGTGGAGACGACTTCAATCTTCGCTGTCCGGCTGGATCCCGAACCACTTCGAAGAAGGGATCGACCGATCGAATCGGGAGCCCGTCCTCCTCCACCACCGACGTAAGGTCGGTCGCCTGAACGGCCGCCTCCGACTCGAGGTCGTACCGGGTCGCGCTGTGCTCCAGGATTCCCAGGATCTCGTCGGGGCGAAGGGGCCCGCCCGCCGAGGCCGAAACGGTCGAGCCCGGTGCGACATTCTCCGCCGAGGTCATCGACGGTGACGCCGCGCAGGTCGCAGAAAAACACGCTCCGAGAGCCAGCCACGCTCGCTTCACGGATCGTCAATGCGGCCGCTCTGCCGACTGTTCCCGCGCCGACTGCGATTAGCGACATTCGCAGGTCGCCGGCGGCCTAAGATAATACGTCGCCTCATCCGTGATCACGATCGACCGCCGGCGCCCCCTCTCGACCCCACCGGTCGCGCAGACCACCTCGACGACGATGTCGTACTCGCCCGCATGAAGGGTCGTGTCGTACGACAGGCTGAGCCCGGTCGACGCTGGGCTTACCTGGAGGCGACGCAGTAGTGCATCGCCTTGGAGAACTTCTACCGAGACGAATTGAGCGCACTCGATCTCGGCGACTCTCAGGTGCACCGCTCGCGGCGTGAGCCACGGATAAACCCACTTGGCGGTAACAAAGCCCATCAACCCCAAGACCAGCAGGGCCCAGCGCCGACGACTCACTTGCCGGTGGGCTCGTCGCTTCGAGGCCCCGGCGTTCCGGCGGGGCCCGACGACGGCGCCGGAGGTGAACTCGACGCCGCATCGACGGGCGCTGTCTCGGTTACGGTCGTCACCGCGCCATCGACCTCGGGGACGACCCCCTCGCCCTCCGGATTTCTTTTGAAGCGAACGCTGAGCGTCATGTCCATCTGCACCGTCGTCAGCACCTTGACGACCTCCGAAGAGATGTCGGTCGCCCGCAGAAAGTCGCCCAGCTCTTTGGCCGCGACTTTCACCAACTCGCGCCGCCCTCGGTCGCCCTGCTGAAGGAGATAGGTGAGGGCTTCCTTGGGCAGCGCGCCCGAGTTCTGTACGGACTCGACCGTATTCTCGATGGCGCGCCGGAAAAGCTCCTGCATCGGGCGCCGATCCTTCCGGGAGCGCCGCCGCTCATCATCGTATCCGCCGAGGAAGTCGTCTTGGTCGTCGTTCGCATCAGACATGGCTGGCCTGCCGAACACTCGGCTGAGGAACATAATGCCTAAGCCGTCACTCGACGTCGAGCACTCGCCATCGTTTCGCCTCCCAGACGAACCGAACTTGCCTTGCGCCTTCGTACGG
The DNA here is from genome assembly GCA_964519665.1 of uncultured Myxococcales bacterium. Classification (GTDB taxonomy): domain Bacteria; phylum Myxococcota; class Kuafuiibacteriia; order Kuafuiibacteriales; family Kuafuiibacteriaceae; genus JANQQN01. Next base: position 15,217 of record CAZFIV010000023.1, on the reverse strand, counting down.
CAGGGTTGCCTTGTCGCCCGTTATTCGTGCTAGGCCGGGGCGAACGTCGCCGATTCGCTCCCGGGCCCGCTCGACCCGGGCTCGAATGCGGCCGAGGTGGTTGCGCAGCGCTCGGTCGGTCGCAAACTGGGCCCGCTGCGACTGCGGCATCACCGACCGAACGGCCGCCAGATCGCCGGCTTCTAGCCCGAAAAACAGAGTGAGGAGGGCGGATTCGGGGGTATCCGCGGCTGGCACCCACATCGCCCCCTCGAGTACCCGCCATTGACCGTCTTCAAGGACCAGAGTCACCGTTGCTCCGGAGGTCAGTCGGACTTCGGCGGTCTGGCGAACCGCCGCCACCGGTTCACGCAGTCGTTCGACCGCGGCCTCCCACGTTGCGGGGTGCTGTTCACGGAATGCCGACAGGCGCTCGGGATCCGACGGCAACGGGCCGGTCTGGGCATGAAGGGCCGCCACCCGGCGGACCTCGCCGCGGGCCAGCGCGCGCCGATAAGCCTCGAACGTCGAATCCGGCGAACCGGCGCAAGCGGTTGCGACGAGGAGGCTCCCGGCCCCCGCCAGGCCATAGAAACGGGCGGGGGGCCTCATTCCGCCGGCTCGGTCGAAGCGTCCTCGGCCTCGAAGGTGATCTTGCCCCCGACGATCGTCATCTCAGCCCGGCCGACGAAGGAGTGACCGAGCAGCGGGCAGTTGGAGGACCGGGAGAACAGGGACGACCGGGTCACCGTCCAGGCGCGCTCGAGATCGACCACCGCGAGGTCTGCGGGTCCGCCCTCTCGGATCCGCCCCAGGTCGGGGAGACCGAGAATTTGGGCCGGGCCGCGGGTCAGAGTGGCGACCGCTCGCTCCAACGTCAGCTTGCCCTGGCGAACCAAGCTGAGCGAGGTCGCGAGCGTGGTCTCGAGGGTGATCGCCCCCGCCGCGGCGCGATCGAATTCGTGGTTCTTCTCGAGTTCCATCTGAGGGGTGTGGTCGCTCGCGACGCAATCGATCGTGCCATCGGAGAGTCCGGCGATCACCGCCGCCACGTCGCTCGCCGGACGCAGCGGAGGGAAGACCTTGAACTGCGTATCGTAGCCGAGCACCGCCTCATCCGACAGGAGCAGGTGCAGCGGGCTAACCTCGGCGGTCACTCGAATCCCTCGACGCTTGGCTTCCCGGATCAGCTCGACCGCCGCCGCGGTCGAGACGTGCCCAATATGGAGTCGACACTTGGTGAGCTCCGCGATCGCGATGTCGCGAGAAACGCCCACGACCTCCGCCGCGCCCGGCACGCCCGCGAGTCCCAGGCGCTCGGACACGGTCCCTTCGTGCATGACGCCGCCCAACGACAACGTTTCGTCCTCGGCGTGCGTGAAGACCGGCGTACCGAGGTCTCCGGCGAGCTCGAGCGCGTACCGAAGCAACTGGCTATCCTTGATCGCGCGGTCGGCGTCCGTGAACGCCACACAACCGGCTTCCCGGAGGACCGCCATTTCGGCCAACCGTTCGCCCTTGCGGCCCACGGAAAGAGCGCCAGCTGGGAGCACGCGGGTCGAGCCGGCCAAGCGGGCACGGGCGAGGATGAGCTCGACGACCTCGGGCTGATCGATCGTCGGCACTGTCGTGGGCATCGCCACGATGCTCGTAAAGCCGCCCGCCGCGGCGGCCTTGGCAGCGGTTGCCACGGTCTCTCGGCGCGTGAAGCCGGGTTCGCAAACGTGGGTCCTCAGGTCGACCAGGCCCGGGATCAGGACTCGCCCGCGCCCGTCGATGATGCGGTCGCCCGGAGAGTCCGCAGGCGCATCGAGACTGACGACTCGCCCCCCGCTCAGCACGACGGTCCGATGAGGCGCATCGATGCCCGCGCCCGGGTCAAACACGCGAATATCTCGAAGAACCAGCCGCTTCATGCTTCGCTCGCCCACCGACCATGCCCGGTGGCTCGCTGCAACACCGCCATCCGGCAGGCAATACCGTTGCGGACCTGGTGCGCGACGACCGATGTCGGGCCATCCGCAACCTCGGGATCGATTTCGATCCCCCGGTTCATGGGGCCTGGGTGCATCACGAAGGCGTCCGTCTTCATGCGCCGTGAACGGGCGAGGGTGAGACCATAGGTGCGTGTATAGTCGCGCAGCGATGGGAACGGAGGCGGGCCGACCAACCGCTCGAACTGGACGCGCAGCATCATCACCGCATCCGCCACTTCGATGATCTCGTCAGGATTCCGGTGGATCGTTCCGCCGAGCTGTTCGAGCGTCTTCGGTACGAGCGACCGCGGCCCGCCGAGCAGCACTTTGGCCCCCAGCTTTTGCAGGAGGAAGAGGTTCGATCGGGCGACCCGACTATGCGCGATGTCGCCGATGATACCGATCGTCCGTCCTTCCAGGGTCTCCAAACGGTCGAGGAGCGTCAGCGCGTCGAGAAGGGCCTGAGTAGGGTGCTCGTGGGCTCCATCGCCGGCGTTGACGACCGCGGTCAGGTCACCGACCGCCTCGACAGCTCGAGCCAAGATATGCGATGCCCCCGGACTCTTGTGGCGACAGACGATGACCGCTGGGTCCATCGAGGCTAGCGTGCGACCCGTATCCCAAACGCTCTCGCCCTTGGCGATGCTGCTGGAGGTCGCGTCGATGGTCGTGCTGCTCGCACCTAATTTGTGGGCGGCGATCTCGAACGAAATCCGTGTTCGCGTGCTCGCCTCGTAAAAGAGGGTGATGACGGACTTACCGGCCAGCTCGCGGGAGGCGCCGAAGTCGGGGCGCGACCGCAGCTCTCGCGCGCAGTCGAGAATGCGAAGGATCTCTTCGGCGGAGAGGGCCTCAATACCCAGGAGGTGCCGGTGTGCGTATCGAAGGGTGGGAGCTCGCAAGGGGGGCCTCAGCGACCAGTCACGGCCGAGAACCGGGCACCGTCACGCAGGTACACAACTTTTCGTACTTAACGGGTACGAGCGGCGCGTCGATCGTTCGCTCGAACACCAAACGAGTCTCCAAGCCAATGAACGGAACCGGGTAGTCGTCCTCGTAATGAAAGGCGATCTCGCAGTGCTTGCCCCGGTTGGCGACGAACGTATCCTCTTCGATGTTCATGCTCGCGAGCTCGTCGCGGGAGTACTTGATGCGGCGGAATCGGAAGTTGTTCTCGCTGATCTTCAACTTGGTGCGCTGCGCGTCGGTGAGGAGCTTCTCCATGACCACCCGATCGTCGACGTTACGGTAAGCTTCGCCACACGCGTTCTTCATGATGCCGGTCATCTGGAAGATCGGCCAAAGAATCGGAATCCACCAGTAGAGAAGATAGACGAACAGCAACAACCCGAGGAACATGGACACCGACACGGAGTTGATCCGCTTCGGCTTTTTCATGAGGTAGATGTTCATACTGGTGCGCCGACCGAAGGCTAGCAGCGGCTGAACCCGAAAACCACCAGCCTGTGAAGGCCAGCCGGTCCCGGCCCCGGCGAAGCCGGGACCACCCGTCTACGTGCGGGGCCCGGTCCCGGCGAGGGCGGGTTAGGCGCGCTTCATGGCCTTTTGGAGGGTCAAGGCGAGCTCGGCGGGAGTCGGCGCAATGAGGATGCCTGCGGCTTCCATGGCCGCAATCTTGTCGTCGGCCCCGCCCTTTCCACCGGAGATGATGGCTCCGGCGTGACCCATTCGCTTGCCCGGAGGTGCGGTGGTCCCGGCAATGAAGCCCGCGACCGGCTTCTTGAACTCCGACTTGATGTATTCGGCCGCCGCTTCTTCGGCGGTTCCGCCGATCTCGCCGATCATGATGACACCGTGAGTGTCGGGATCGGCGTTGTAGGCCTGCAGGACGTCGATGAAGTTGGTTCCGTTCACCGGGTCGCCGCCGATGCCGACGCAGGTCGACTGACCGATTCCGAGCGAGGAGAGCTGACCGACGGCTTCGTACGTGAGGGTGCCCGAGCGGGACACGACTCCGATGTTGCCGACCCGGTGAATGTGGCCGGGCATGATGCCGATCTTGCACTGCCCGGGAGTGATGACACCGGGGCAATTCGGACCAACCAAACGACACTCGGGCACCGACTCCAGCACCCGGTTGACGGTGACCATATCGAGCACCGGAATGCCCTCGGTGATCACGACGATCAGCTCGATTCGGGACGCGACCGCCTCCAAGATGGCGTCGGCGCAGAACTTGGGCGGCACGTAGACGACCGTCGCGTTCGCTCCGGTCGCCTCCTTGGCTTCGGCGACGGTATCGAAGACGGGGACCTGGTCGTTGAACTTGAGACCGCCCTTGCCGGGGGTTACGCCCGCGACGATCTGGGTGCCGTACTCCAGCATCTGCTGAGCATGAAAGGAGCCCGCCGAACCCGTGATGCCCTGAACCAGGACCTTCGTGTCTTTGTTGACGAAAATAGCCACGCGTGTCTCCTTACTTTCCTTCTGCCGCCGCTACGACCTTCTTGGCCGCATCGAGCATGTCATCGGCCGAGGTGAGGGCGAGGCCGGATTCGTCGAGCATCTTCTTGCCCAGCTCGACGTTGGTGCCTTCGAGTCGAACCACCACCGGAACCTGGAGCTCGATCTCCTTGGCTGCTTGAATGATGCCTTCGGCAATGACATCGCACTTCATGATCCCGCCGAAGATGTTGACGAGCACGGCCTTCACTTCGGGGTCGCGCAAGATGATTGAGAACGCCGCCTTCACCTTCTCGGCGTCGGCGCCTCCGCCCACGTCGAGGAAGTTGGCGGGCTGACCGCCGCAGTGCTTGATGATGTCCATGGTGGCCATCGCCAAGCCGGCTCCGTTCACCATGCAACCAACGTTGCCCTCGAGGGCGATGTAGCTCAGATCGAACTCTTTGGCCGCGACCTCTTTGGCGTCTTCTTCGTCCAGGTCGCGGTACCCGACGACCTCGCTTTGCCTGAACAGGGCGTTGTCGTCGAAGTTCATCTTTGCGTCGAGGGCCAGCAGACTCCCGTCGCGGGTCATGATCAGCGGGTTGATCTCGAGGATGGACGCGTCCGTGCCAACGAAGGCCTCGTAGAGGGCGGTGCACATTTGGGTCGCCTTGCCCACCAGCTTGGGCTCGAGGCCCATGGCGAACCACACGTCGCGTACCTGGTACGCCGAAAGGCCGACCGTCGGATCGATGGCGGCGTATCGAATCTTCTCTGGGGTCTTGGCGGCGACCTCTTCGATCTCGGTGCCCCCTTCACTGGATGCCATCAGCGTGACCCGCTTGGTGGCCCGGTCGAGCGTAAACCCAACGTAGAGCTCTTTTTCGATGGCCACGCCCTGCTCGATCAACAGGCGCTTTACCGGTTGGCCTTCAGGCCCCGTTTGGTGCGTGACCAGATTCATGCCCAGGATCTGATTGGCCCAGTGCTCGGCGTCCGCGAGGGTCTTGCAAACCTTGACGCCGCCGCCTTTGCCCCGCCCGCCGGCGTGAATCTGAGCTTTGACGACCACCGGAAGGGTATTCAACGCCTTGGCGGCAGCTACGGCTTCTTCGACGGTGGTTGCGACCTGCCCCTGAGGCGTCGGAACTCCAAACCGACGGAGCAGCTCTTTTGCCTGATATTCGTGGATCTTCATGAGGATGCGCTCCGACCACCGGCGATGATGGGCCCGGCGGACTTCAGGGGTTCTACGCCGACGCGAAAACAGGGGCAATAACGGCTTACGGTGCGGAGCGCGAATTATGCCGAGTCCACGACTCGGCGAGAGTACCGGGCGCTCACCCCAGAGAAAGCCCTGATATCATCACGGTCAGGGACTGTAGAAGAGTCGGGCCAGGGTCACTGCGGTCACCAGCCCCGTGAGGTCCGCCGCCAAACACGCAAACACGGTATGCCGGGTTGCCCGAACCCCGACCGCGCCGAAATACACCGCGAGCACGTAGAAAGTCGTCTCGGTCGACCCCGACATCGTGCTGACCGCGAACCCGATGAAGGAGTCCGGTCCGTAGGTGTGCAGCGTCTCGAGGAGCACCGCGAAGGCGCCGCTGCCCGACAAAGGTCGAATCAAGCCCATCGGCAACACCTCGGCCGGAATGCCGAGCGGCACCGTCACGACCGACAGATTGTCAACCAGGACGTCCATCGCTCCGGAGGCCCGGAACATCCCGATCGCGACCAGAATGGCCACCAGGAATGGGATGATCATGACTCCGACTTGAAAGCCCTGCTTCGCGCCGGAAACGACGGACTCATACACGCGTACTCCGCCGGAGAAACCGACGAGCAAGAACGCGGTCATCAGCATGGGAAGAATCCACTCCGCCGACGTCGATTTGACGATATCGAAAGCGCCCAGCCCGGCCGAGGCCTGGCCGTTCACGTGGCCCCAAAAGCCGATGAGAATCAAAGCAGCCAAGACTCCGGCCCCTATGGTTCGACCTCGCGACCACTGTCCCTGGAGGTCGGCGACCTCCTGAGCCTTGTCGAGGCCCGCGACCGGAGCCTGTTCGGTCGTCTGCGCACCCGCGTCGTCGATCCGGGCATTCTCAACCGAGAAAATCCGCCAGTTCTGAAGCAGTTTGCACACCAAGAAGCCGACGATGGTCGAACACATCGTTGCCAGGATGGACGGCAGAAATATGCCCGTGGGGTTCGTCGACCCATTGGCGGCGCGAATCGCAATCACGCCGGTGGGCAAGACGGCGACCCCCGACGTATTGATCGCCAGAAACAAGCACATCGCGTTGGTGGCAACCCCCGGCTTTCGGTTGAGCTTGTTCAGCTCGATCATCGCTTTGATGCCGAAGGGCGTCGCCGCGTTGGTGAGTCCAATCATGTTGGCGACGACGTTGAGAAGGATAGCGCCCAGCGCCGGATGATCATCCGGAATGTCCGGAAACGCCCACTTCAGGACCGGGCGCATGAACCGAGCGATCACCTTCATCAGCCCCGCGTCCTGAAGCACCTGGGCCAGTCCCAACCACAAGGCCATCTGTCCAATGAGGCTGATCGCAAGCTCGACGGCGACCTTGGCGCTGTCGATCGACGCCGTGCTGACGTCGCCCATGGTGCCTGCGAATGCCCCGTACACGGTGGCGGTCAGGATCAAAGCAAAGAAGATTCCGTTGAGCACGGCGCGGCGGACCCTAACAGACGCTGGGTCGACCCGTCATGGCGCGCCGTGGAACGGCTGGCAGAATATCGCCGCAGTTTGCGTTCTGAGGCCTGCGGGAACATGCTATGGGCCCCGCGATGGTTCGGGTTACTTTGATCCGTGGAGATGGCATCGGCCCGGAGATCACTACGGCTGCGGTCGCGATGATCGAGGCGACCAAGGTGCCCATCGACTGGGACGAGCAACAGGCGGGAGCCTCGGCGGTCGCTACCCACAGCACGCCGTTCCCTAAGGCGACCCTGGAGTCGATCCGAGAGAACAAGGTGGCTCTTAAGGCTCCCCTGACCACGCCGGTGGGCGGCGGCTACCGCAGCGTCAACGTCGGAATCCGTCAAGAGCTAGACCTGTACGCCAACGTTCGGCCGGTCCGGACCTTCGATGGCCTGAAGAACCGCTATTCGGGGGTCGACTTGGTGGTCGTCCGAGAAAATACGCAGGGCCTATACTCGGGGATCGAGCACTTCATCGATCCCAGAAAAGACGCTGCCCAGGCGATCTCGTTCATCTCTCGATACGCCTCCGAGCGGGTCATTCGCTACGCATTCGAATACGCCCGACGAAACAAGCGCAACAAGGTCACCCTCGTTCACAAAGCGAACATCCTCAAGCTGACGACCGGGCTGTTCCTGCAGGTTGGGCGGGAGCTTGCCGAGCAGTATCCTGACATTCAGTTCGAAGACCGGATCGTCGATGCGATGGCCATGAACCTCGTCATTCGGCCGGAAGCATTCGACGTGCTGGTCACGACGAATCTGTTCGGCGACATCCTGTCCGATCTGACCGCGGGCCTCATCGGAGGCCTCGGCCTCGCGCCGGGCGCCAATCACGGCGACGAAGTCACCATCTACGAGGCCATTCACGGAACGGCCCCCGACATCGCCGGCAGGGGGATCGCGAATCCAACTGCCCTTACCCTGTCCGGCTGCATGATGCTCCGAGATCTGGGTTTCGTCGACGAAGGCAACCGTCTGGAGACCGCGATTCGAAACGTGATCGATGCTGGGGAGACCCTCACGCCCGACCTGGGCGGTACCGCGAACACCGACGCGTTTGCGGAGGCAGTGATCCGCCAGCTCGACGCCTAGTGTTGCGGGCGGGACACCAGATGTGCAGGACGCATCTGGCCCATCTTCCAGCGCCTCGATCCACAGCTACCGGACGACGCCCCCACTTCGCTCGAAGCAAGTCTAGAGCGCCGATTCACTTGGAGCGTGCTGTTGTCGCGCCGGAATCGGCCCATAGGGTCGTCGCGTGAGGAGGGCGCGTATCGGGAATACGCAACCGACGAAAGCCGAAGGCGGCGCGGCGAGCCGACGGGGTGAGAACCAGCGACAATAGTGCGATCCAAGTGAATCGGCGCTCTACGCCCAATCGCTCACCGACCCCGTCATCACGTGGACCATCCACACGACTTCGCGACTGGCCATTCATGAAGAAAATGTGCCTCTGTTGTAACGAGTCGCAACGTCTTGGAAACGGAACAGCGGACGATCTGAGGGAAAATATGGAGCGGAGCTTGCCGAGAGGGGGTCGCTACCGAATGGTACGGTTCCTGCTGAGAGGTGGGCTTAGCCATGGCCACCTCTTTCGAATCCCAACCGTCTCCTTATCCTTCGACCGGCGCCGTCGTCGTCCCGGCCGAGTTCCTCGACCGCATTCTCGACCGTCTGGAGCGGATGGAGCGCAAGCTCGAACAGCTGACCGCCCCCGTCGAACAGGGACCGGCCCTCGTCGCGACCGCCGCCGACACGGTCGACAGCTGGATGCGCGCCGCACAGGCGCGAGGCGTTGACGTCGATGGCTCCCTCACGGCGGCCGGCCGACTGTTGGAACAGGTCACCGCGCCGGAGACCGCGCAGCGCGTCGAGCGCCTGCTGAATCGACTCGACGCCGTCGAGACCTCCCTCGACATGGCGACCGATCTCCCGGCGACCATCGCTACCGTCGGCGATATCCTCGACTCGTGGATGAAGAAGGCGCAGGAGAACGGCGTCGACCTCGACGCCACGCTCCGCGCCCTCACCCCGACCCTGACGACGCTGGCCGACCCCCGCACGATCGAGGCGCTCGGAGTGCTCGCTCGAAGGGCTCCGGAGGCGGCCGAGATCGCAGAGAGTGTTCCGCAACTCGTCGCCGCTGCCACTGACTCGCTCGACGGCATGATGCGCCGCCTCACCGACCGCGGCACGGATCTACAGGCGATCGGCGAGAGCGTCACCGTTGCGCTGTCCAAACTCAGCGAGCTTCTTAACTCGTCTCAATACAAGGCTCTTATGAATTCGGGCGTCCTCGACCCCGGCACGCTCGACATGGTCGGCAAGGCGGGCTCGGCTCTGGTCCACGCCCGCATGGAGGCCTGTGTCGAAACCGGCGTCTTCGGGGCCTTTCGAGCCACCTCGAACAAGGATGTGCAGCGGGCGATCGGCTTCGCCATCAAGTTTGCGCAGTCGTTCGGCGAAGAGCTCGCGCAACCCGACAATCTCAAGCATCTAGCGGCCCTCGGCGAACCCGCGCCACGTCCGCCCTCGATTCAATAGAAGCAGTCGAATCATCGCGACGATAACTCACGGAGATAAAACTCAATGACCCAACATCATCACGTCCTCATCATCGGCGGCGGAACCGGCGGCATTACGGTGGCCGCTCACCTGCGCAACCAGCCCAATCCTCCCGACGTCACGATCGTCGAGCCCTCAGCCAAACACTACTATCAGCCTATCTGGACGCTGGTCGGCGGCGGAGTCTTTCCAAAAGAGGTGTCGGAGCGCAACGAAAAGGACTACATCCCCAGCGGAGCGCAATGGATCCAGGACAAAGTCGCGTCCTTCTCGCCCGACCAGAACAAGGTGAGCCTCGCGTCCGGCCAAGACGTTACTTATGACTTTCTCGTCGTCGCGGCGGGCATCCAGATCGACTGGTCAAAAGTCCCCGGCCTCGCCGAGAACATCGGCACGAAGGGTATCTGCAGCAACTACAGCTACGAAAACGTCGGATACACGTGGGACTGCATCCGGAGCTTCAAAGGCGGCAACGCGGTCTTTACGCAGCCCAATACGCCCATCAAGTGCGGCGGAGCGCCGCAGAAGATCATGTACCTGGCCGAAGACCACTTCCGACGCAGTGGGGTCCGCGAGCGGGCCAACATCATGTTCTTCTTACCGCCCGACAAGATGTTCGCGGTCGCGAAGTACAACGCGACCCTCACCGGGATCGTGCAAGACCGGAACATCGACGTGCACCACAAGCGGAACTTGGTCTCGCTCGACGCCGACAAGAAGGAGGCGGTGTTCGAGCGTCTCGACGGCGAAGGCACCGAAACGGTTGGCTACGACATGATCCACGTGACGCCGCCGATGAGCTCCCCCGACTTCATCAAGACGAGCCCGCTCGCCAACGCGGGCGGCTGGGTCGACGTCGACAAAGACACCCTTCAGCACACCCGTCATCCAAACGTGTTCGCGCTCGGTGATTGCTCGTCGCTGCCCACGTCGAAGACCGGTGCCGCGATCCGTAAACAAGCTCCGGTGCTGGCCGACAACCTCATGGCGGTGCGGCAAGGCAAAGTGTCCTCGGCGACGTACGACGGCTATACCTCCTGCCCGCTGGTGACCGGGTACGGCCGGCTCGTGCTGGCCGAGTTCGACTATCAAGGTCAACCCGCAGAGAGCTTCCCGTTCGACCAAGGGCAGGAGCGCTACAGCATGTACGCGCTCAAGGCGTATGGCCTGCCCGAGATGTACTGGCACGGCATGCTCCGCGGTCGAATGTAGTCGCGCTGATCCTGCCCCGGGGCTCCCGGAGCCCGCTGTCGTGCGCGACCCAGGTCAACCCGCGCGAAAACTCGGCCCCCCCCAGGCCGGTTTGCGACGGGACACACCTCATCTGCCTCGTCCCGCTTGACCCTCCGCTCGAGGCCGGATGATCTCCGCTCGTGGTCGAGTGGGTCGAGGAAGGTCTTGTCGCTCGGGGAGCCGAGCCTCCCGAGAGCAAAGAATGGAGTCGGGACGATTGGGTCGCCGTCCCTCCGGGAACCCATCTGCCCTTCACGAAGCGAGACCTGGTCGACACACTCCGTCGAAACCTGCCCCCCCACGTGGACCCCCGCGCTTTCGAGGGCTGCATCCAGCTGGCCGGCCACATCATTCACGCGCACGCGTTCAACACCCTCGAAGGACTGAAGGAAGACTTCTCGTACTTCGACCCGACCGCGTCCCAGCCGACCGCCGCCACCGAAGAAGAGCTTCAAAAGCGCGAGCGAGGCTTCTTCTCGAACCTCCTCAAAGCCTTGATCCGAGGAAACTTCGTCCCCCTGTCGGACGACCTATACCGCAAGGCGATCGACCAGCGTTTCGTCCTCGACGTGCCGATCAAGGTCCGATGGGAGCGCCTCGACGAAAAGCCGATCCGAGGCTTTCTCGACTTCGCAGACTCCACGGAAGGCGCCGCACTGCGCCGAGAACTCGGCATCAAAGGCTCCCTCCGAGACTTCATCGAGTTCCCCGACGCGTTCGCCGAGCGGGCATTCGTATTTCACCGCGGGATGTCTCCCCTCCAATCAGAGGGTAGATTCATCGCGGCGAAGATCGACATTTGGCTCACTCGCATCCTCCGAGTGGTCGCCTATCCGATTGTGCTCGTCGTCGAGCGCATCCTCGAGGGCCCTAAGAAAGCGGGAGCCAAGGGACTCAAGCTCGATCCCCGCGCGCCCGATGCGTGGCGTCGACGATGGGTTCGCCGGCTCGGCCTCGAGAATCTTCCGCTATCCGGTCTGTTCAGGCAAAGCCGTCTGCAGGAACCCGCCTATCGAGAGGTGGTGGTGGTGTTCCGCCTGCACAAATTGCGGTCAAAGTGGCTGGAGCGCCTCGGCTTTGCGAAGAAAGACGAAGAAAACGAGAACCGCCGCCGGTTGCATATCAAGATCTTCCGGGACATTCCGCTGGCCGACAGCGAGATCGTGTTTCCCGAAAACACGCCCCAGATGCGGACGCTCGACGCCGTTCTGCTGACCATCACGGCATTTGCCGCCGCGCCCGCGCTCTGGCGAGCCCTCGGCGGCGGCCGGGCTTCCGTTCTGCTGGCGGTGGTGCTCCTAACCTACGTCAGCAAAATTGTAGGGCAGTATCTTCGCGCCCGGAAGATGCGCATGGCCCGCATGACCCAAGAGCTGTACCACAAGACCCGCGATAACGACGTCGGCGTCCTTCAGTACCTGGTGGACGCGGGTGAAGAACAGGACTTCAAAGAGGTCGCGCTCGTCTACGGCGTCCTTCTCAACGAGAGAGAGCCCCTGACGGCCCAGCAGACCGACGAGAGCATCGAGGCGTTCGTCCGTAAGCACTTTGCGGGCCTGGACGTCGACTTCGAGGTGGACGACGCCCTTCGCAAGGCGGTCGACGGAGAGTCGCCGCTCGGGCTCCTCGAGCGCATCGACGGCGCCGAGGGGGACGAGCCGAGATACCGTGCGCGCCCCCCTGAAGACGTGTACCAGTCACTCTTGAAGACATGGCAGACCTTGGGCGAACGTTTGATGGACCAGAGCGAACACAACTCATCGCTCGCGGTCGAATGATCCGATCCCGTCTCTCATCCCGCAGTTGCCGCTCAGACCGGGGCGGAGCTAGAATAAGGCAGGTAAACCCCAATGGCCAACGAACACAAGCACGACACTCCTGAGACCGACCTCTGGGAAGGGCACCCCTCGCAGTGGATGGCCTTCGGGTTTTACCTAGTATGCGGTCTGCTGGCTCTTTTGCTGGCTGGTCTCACGGCGTGGATGGTCGTCGCCACCCAAAACATGGGTGGCTACTGGTACTATCCCGCCATCGGCGTGCTCGCCATCGTGGTGACGGTCGCGATCCGCTATCAACTCGTGCGCAGCACCCACTACCGACTCACCGACCAGCGGCTCATCGTTGAAGAGGGCATTTTCTCTCGTGATTCCGAAGAGATTGAGCTTTATCGGGTCAAGGACTGGTCGGTGATCAAGCCGTTTTGGCTGCGGTTGGCGAACCGCGGTCATATCAGAGTGCTCTCGACGGACGCGACCGCACCCAACCTCGTCATTAAAGGCATCACGAAGCCCGACCGCGTCCGGGAGCTCATTCGTAAGCACGTGGAGTTCGCCCGCGACAAGAAGCGGGTCTTTCACCACGATATGGAAGGCACTCCGTACGAGTAGCCTCATCCCCGACTCGAAGCGGCCGGGAAGTCGACGTGGTGCTCGTGGTCAAGTAGCCTTCGCATCCATGACGGAGCCCATCGAGTTCGATCCCAGCCGAGCGCGCACTTACCGTAAGCGCAGTGAGATCCTCGCCTTCGAATCGAAGGATGCGATCAGCTTCCATAAATCCTGGGGTTTACAAGAGATGCCGCCCGGCGCCTGGGTGGCGGTCGCCCTCGATGAAACCGGAACTCCGACCGGTGAAGTTTACGGAATCGACGACGAGGCCTTTCAGGAGACATACGCGCCCTCGCTCTCGGGTCAGCCGCATCGGTACATGAAAACGGCCACCATCCAAGCGTACACACCGGGGCACGAATTCGCAGTGCGAACCGAGCTCGACGACGCGAGTCAGCCGGGAAAGAAAAAGGTCGAAACGGAACGCGCGGTCGGCAGCGAGACCGCAATGCTCGTCAAGAATCCGGGCGGCGAAGTCTACCCGATAGAACGCGAAGAGTTCGACCGGATGTACGTGGAGGTCATCACGCCGCGCCGAGCCACGAACCGCGACGAGCACCTCGATCCTCGAACGGGCCCCAAACGGATTCTTGCCGTCGACGGTGGGGGCGTCCGCAACATCCTGAGTCTGGGCGTACTGGAGTCCATCGAACGCGCCCTACAAAAGCGTCATAACGACAGCGAGTTGCGTTTATGCGATTACTTCGATCTCATGGCCGGAACATCGACCGGCGCGGTGATCGCGGCCCTTCTGGCGACGGGACGGTCGGTGACCGAAACCATCGATTGGTTCCGCAGCCTGGCGCCGTCGATCTTCGGTCGGTTGTGGACGCCGCCGCTTTTCCGTCCCAAGCACGACCCAGGTCCGCTGTGCACGGCCCTCAAAGAGGTGTTTTCGGACGCCCAACTCGGCGATGAAACGCTGCTCACCGGTCTGCTCGTCGTGACCAAACGCCTCGATGCCCGCGGCGTGTGGCCGCTGAGCAACAACCCTCGTGATCCTTACTGGCTGACCGACGGAGATTCGGGACGAACCGGTCACGCCGAATACCTCCTGACCGAAGTGCTGCACGCCAGCGCCGCGGCACCCTACCCGCTGGCGCCCGAAGAGATCCGGTTGCTCAACAGCCATTCGAAGGCCGCCGACGTTGGTACTTTCATCAACGCCGGTGCCAGCACCCACAACAATCCGGCTTTGCAGTCCCTGCTGGTCGCCGCCCGCTCCGACAACGGCTTGGGCTGGTCGACGGGGGCCGAAAACCTTCTGCTCGTTTCGGTCGGGGCCGGCACGTCCCCCGGTCAGCACGAGCTCCGCGGAATGTCGGTCAAACCGGCCGTCCATTCCCTCCACACGACGCTCAACGAGGCTTCGGAACAGGTCGAGACCATGATGCAGTGGCTGTCGGATTCCGACACCAGCCGGGTCATCGACCCGACCATCGGAAGTCTGCAGGGCGAGTATTTGGCCGGTCAGCCGCTGATCTCCTACGCCCGATACGACGTCCGCCTCGATACGACGTGGTTGAAAGACGAGCTTGACGTGACGTTCGATGAGTCCGCACTTCAACGAATGCGCCCCCTCGACGCCCGCGACGATGCGGTCGAGGTCCTGCTCAACCTCGGCCGAAAGCTCGGCCACGACCGCGTCAAAGGCGAGCACTTTCCGGCCGAGTTCGACCTCCCCGAGTCATAGCCCGGCTGCCGACGCCGCTCTAGGAGACTTGCTCCGAGCGAAGCGTGACAAAGAAGCGGACTTTGGGCGCTCCGGTCCACCGCAGGGGCCTGCAGTCATCAGGTGCTAGCCAACAGTCAGATCAGGCCGCAAGTCGGGCCTCGGCCACGATCTTTTCGAGTTCCTTTTCGCAGGCGTTCCAGGCCCTCCTGAGGGGGGGTGGGTGCGTCGTCCGGTAGCTGTGGATCGAGGCGCTGGAAGATGGGCCG
>CAZFIV010000022.1:0-80744 GCA_964519665.1 uncultured Myxococcales bacterium | reverse complement strand
CGACCCGACGGGCCGATTCCGGCGCGACAACAGCACGCTCCAAGTGAATCGGCGCGCTAGCGAGAAGAGGGGCGGCTGGATTCCCGACGGGCCCGCAGCGACGCCCTCACCGAAGGGCTGGTGTTGTCCGTGGTGGGCAACCGAAGCGTAAACGTGGTTCCGTGGGCGCTTGACCGCACCTGAATCTCCCCGCCGTGCTCGGCCACGATCCGGTCGACGATGGCGAGACCAAGGCCCGTCCCTTCGGGCTTCGTCGTGAAGTAAGGCGTGAAGATCTCGTCTTGAACCGACGGCGTCATGCCGGGGCCGCTGTCGGTCACCGTGAGCACGAGGCTGTCGTCTTCGCCGGGCCGAGCGTCGAGATGAACTCGCCCGTCGCCTCCGCCCATGGCTTCCAGCGCGTTCTTGACGAGATTGAGGAGGACCCGGTTCATTTGCTCCCGGTCGGCGTTCAAGAGCGGCAGGTCGTCGAGGGGGTCGAGGTCGGCGACAACCCGGCCATCGGCCCCGTACAGCTCCAACACGTGGCTGTACAGCGCCTTGACCGAGGTGGGTTGTTTGTCGGGGGGCGGGAGCCGGGCGAACTGCGAAAACTCGGTCACCAGTCGATTGAGGGCCTGGACCTCTTCCAGGACCGTCTTGGTCGATTCGCGCACGATCTCGGTGAGCTTCGGGTGCTGTTTGTCGTAGCTCTTCTGAAGCGTCTCGATCGACATCTGAATCGGGAAGAGCGGATTCTTGATCTCGTGGGCGACCCGGCGGGCGATCTGTTGCCAAGCGGCCGCTCGCTCCGCACGGCGAAGCATCTCTCGCGAGTCTTCGAGCTCCCCAGCCATGTGGTTGAAGACCGCCATGAGATGACCCACCTCGTCGCGCCCGACCGGCTCGACCCGCACCGAAAGGTCTCCGGCCGCCACCGACTGGGCGGCCGTGGAAAGGGTACGGATCGGATGCGCGATCCTTCTCGACAGCATCCAGCTGAGTCCGAACGCCAGCACCAGGGAGCCGCCGACGATCAACGGAGCCCAACGGAGGACTTGCTCCCTAGCCTCCTCGAGGCGCGGACTGTCCACTCGGATTTCGAGCTGTGGCTTCGAGCCGGCGGGAGCGTCGCCAACGGTCGCTGCGCCTCCCGCGAGCAGCGGCAAAAACAGTCGTGACTGGGCGGGGCGGTCGGTCATCGTTCCGAAGCGCCAATCGCGCAGCCCTGGTGCCCGCAGGAGAAGCTGCGTCTCCGACATCTCGGCGAGCCCTTTGAGACGACGGTCGTCGAGACGAATGCCGCCGTAGATCAGCAGAGCCCGGTCACCGGTTTGGGAGTTGCGAATGGAGCGCACCGCGACCAGAGCTGGGACCTGCTGGATGGGGTTACCATCCACCGTCTCGTAAACGAGGCCGACGCGGGTACCCGGTGCACCGGCCGCCAACGAGACGAACTTGGGGACCGGGTCTTCGGCGGCCTCCGCTAGGTGTGCGCTCGAAAGCAATCGGCCCTGCAAGGGGCCGTCATCGGCGGCGACGGCAAGGATGTCGAGATCGGTCGACGCCGCCAGACGAGGAGCCACGTCTTCGGACTTGGCAATGGTGCCTCCGTCGAGCTGCAGGCTAAGTTGTCTAAGTTCGAAGTCGTCGGCCAGCCGGTCGATGGTTGCCTGCAACCGGGATTGCTCGGCGGCCAGGTGTTTTTCGAGGGCGGTGCGAGCGAACCGACTGCGCGCCTCGATCTCCTGGGTCACCAGTTGGTCGAGCACCCACACCGCGGCGCCGGTGGCCAGCCAAGCGGGCACGGTGGCCAACAGGAACATGAAGGCCATCCGCGTGCTCAGCCGATGACGCGGCCGAGGTGGGGTCATGGTGCGGCCTCGGCGGTGAGGTGGGCCCAGTCGACCATCCCCCGGGGCCCTGGACTCACGCCGGCCGGCAGCGCCACCGCCGGTACCAGCTTGCCGATCACCACCGCCCCGCTTGCCTGTCGGACCCGGCGCTCGATGGCCGCGAGCGCCCTCGTCTTCGTCGCTTCGTCCTCGGCGGCGGCGAAACGGGCCAGGTCGACCGGCCGGATGTCACCCAGCACCCCGAGCACCGCCGCCGCGCTGAGCGTTCGATGCAGACCGGAGCGCAGCGACCCATCGTCCGGAACCCCCGCCCGGACCTCGAGCACTCGGAGGTCGAAGTTCCGATGGCGGGGATCCAGGGCGGCGCCCGAGTCTACCCACTTGACCTGAGCCCGAAGGCCGGACCGAAACAGCTCCAGCTGGAGCCGTTCGACGAGCCGGTACCTAAAGCGGAGCCAGCGCGGCGCGATCAGCTCGAGTTGGCGAACCCCCTCGATGCTGGCCGAATCCTCCGGGATTGGTTGGTCGATGAACCCCGCGGCCGGCCGGTTGTCAGGGCCCAAATAACGCCGAACGATCAGCTCCCGGCCGAGCGCCCCGTGGATATGGCTTCGAATCCGCCGTCGGATCTTCGAACTGCCGGGACGGGTCCCCACCTGCAGGACGAGCCAAGTCCCGGGTCCGGGCAGGGGGTGCGGGATCTCGGGGCCGCCGAAGATCGGCGCGCGACCTCGCTGAGCGATCGAGCCAGCCCCGAACCGCGACGCGTACCGTCGCCAGATGAGCCGATCGATGAACGGCCGCCCTTCGCGGTGCTCGAGAAATGGGCGCAGCTCGGTGGAACTCGTCCAGCGGAAGGGCCCGGTTCCGATGAGCGGGCCGGGCAGATCGTCCCAGGCCAGCCGCGCGTGATCGGCGGCCAGCAAGTACGGAAAGTCCGGATCGGGATGCGTCAATTCAAATTGCACCGCGAACTGGTCGTCATCCGCCCTGATGGCCGGCCGCCGGCCTCGGCGTACCACGGGCGAGAGGACGTACGCGCCGGGGGTCAGCGCGGAGAGTCGCTCGAAGGCATCGATCACCCGTTGGGGGGTCAGGGGCTCGCCGTCGTGCATCACCACATCTCGGCGCAACGGCACGATCACCCGGCGCTCGTCGACGACCGGCGCTCCGCGCGCCAGCACCGGCTCCAGACCCGCGCTCGTCTGAATGTACAATCGCTCGAAAGCGGCGGCCTGCGCGGCCGCGTCGGCCGCTGACTGCGCGAGCGCAGGGTCGGGGATCAGCTCCGGACCGTAGACATAGCTGACGACTTCCCCTCCGTAGGAGGGAGGGCGCGCGGCGAGGGTGGCGAGCAGCACGACGAGACGCGCCGCCCCGACCGAGCCGACGGCCGCCACCGCGCTCACGGCAGGACCACTCGAACCGCCTGCAGGGCGGTGCGATCGTCTTTCGCCAGGGCGACGGCGAGCGTCCACACCCGGTCGGGAAATCGACCGATCGCGGTGGCCCGGACGGCGCTCGGAAAGACGACCGGCTCGCCGATCGCCTGGTCTTGGGCGCCGAGTTGAACTTCGTCAGGACCAGACCAGGGTCCTTGACCGGTTCGAATCCAGTACACGGTACCCTCGAATGCATACGACGTGGCGCCGAGTCCGGTCGAGGTCAGTTGAACGCCGTCGTGGCGAAGGGCCCCGTCAGGTTCGATCACGAAATCGTGGCGGCCGCCGGCGTAGCCCCAAACGAGGGTCCCCGCGTCGGTCGTCCAGACCGGCTTGCCGTCGGCGATGGTCCCCGGCCGCCAGTCGTCGCCATCGACGGCGAGCGGTGCGCCGGCGAGCGTTCGAATCGGTTCCAGCGTTTGGGGATCGACCTCGTGGCCGTGCAGGAGGTCGGACGTGCCGAAAGCGGCTCTGTCTTCGGTGCACTGGACGACCCCGATCGCAAAGCGGCTCGGGCGTGGCTGTCGCGCCAAAGCGCCGAGGGGCAGCTGGGCCAATACGGTCCAATCTCCCTCGACGCCCAGCCGAAAGAGGTGACTTCTGGTCAGGACCAGCAGGGTAGGGGAATCGTCAGGGCACGCGGCCAGGGCCAGAGGCTCGCCCGGAAGGTCGGCGACCGCTTTCGGTGGTCCGTACAGGCCGGGCGCCGGCAACGGACCGACCTCGTCCGGTCCCAAGATCGGCGAGGGCGCCTGGCTCAGCGCGTAGGGGGGCTGAGGGGCGGTATCGATCTGGGCGCTGGCGATGATTCCGGGGGCGGGCGGTGTCCACAGGCCCGCGTCGACCATCCTCAGTTCGAGGTGGAGTCGGGCCGTCGTGCGGCGCACTTGAAGCAGCCATCGGGCTCCCCGGTCGAGCGCGATGGCGCGCGCATCCTGTTCGTCGATCACCGCGAACGCCCGTCTCATTCCCATGACGCGCAGTCGCCCGAGGACCTTGTCGGCCAGGTCGCGTTCGCCGGGGGCCGCGGCGACGGCGATCGGGTCACTGAAGCGGAGGTTGGGAACATCTCTGAGCGCCAGTTGCCGGACCAGCCTCTCCGCCGACCGATCCGGTGCGACGAAGGCGAGCAGGAGCGATAGGAGGAGGCTCGAGCCGGCGATCATGGGCGACCCTCAGGGCCAGTGGGCCCGGACGGTAACCGCCGAGAAGACGGTTCCGGATTCCGAAAGGTTGAGTTCGGGCTGCACCCGCAAGTGAAGGCCGGTTGACGGACCTCCGTCGAGGTTGAGGGCGAAGGTGATCCGAGTGACAGGAGGTCCGAGCTTGAGCAGCAGTCGTTGCAGCTCGAACAAGCTCGGGCCGCCACCGACGCCGCCGTCCCCTCGATACACGACGCCCAAGACCAGCCACCCGCGGGCGTCGGCGCCGATGAATGTCCGGTTCGCGTGATGCCGGTCGTCCGAGTGGATCCCCCGGGTGCCGTCAGGCTCGATAAGGCGTGGGCCCGCTTGGATCGCGATGTCGGCGTTCTCGAACGTTCGTTCGCGCACGTCTTCCCGCCGGATGAGCTCCACCTGGCCGTCTTCGACCACCAGGACCCCGCTGCCGGCCGGCCCACCGGTCGAAATGAACGGCGACAGCTCGACGCCTCGCGATACCAGCAGGCCGGTCGGCCGAAACTCCGGCGTGAAGTACCCTCCGTTCATCACCAGCTGAGCGTTGGGGGCCAGCTCGGCCAGCTTCAAGCGGTCCGGATTCCTGAGGATCTGAAGATCGACCTTCGCCGGATCGAGATACACGATGACCAGTTGACCGGCCGCGCTCACCCAGTTGCGGTACAGCCTCGCCTGCAGCATCTCGGTTCCGTCACCGAGCGGCGTGCGCCGGACTTCGTGGACTTGAAGGCGCCCTGTGCCTCCGTTGCGCGCCGCTAGGTAGTAGAGGCCGCCAAGGATCAACCCGGCGACCAGCAGGCCCCTGGTGGCCCTCCGCAGCGTGAGTTTTCGCGGCGTTACCTTCTCCGGCGCGCTTGTCGTCACCTGAAATCCTCAAATGGTTTATCGGGATCGATGTCGTCGACCGGAGTCGATTTCTGGGGTTCGGTGCCCATGATAAACGGCTCGTTCAACGCCCCCGGCGTATCGGGGGTCGCGAGCTTTCCGGTCTTGGGATCGACGAAGGCAAAAACCACATTGGCCGGCGCGACGAAGTCGTTGGCCGGCGAGCCCTCGACCGCGGCGGTCATGTACTCGAGCCAGATCGGAATCGCCGCCCGACCGCCGGTCTCGTAGACCCCAAGGGTCGCGTTGTTATCGAACCCGACCCACACTCCCGCGACGAGGTCGGGGGTGAAGCCGATGAACCACGCGTCCCGAGATTCGTTGGTGGTCCCGGTCTTGCCCGCCACCGGTCGGCCCAGTTGCTTCACTCGGCGGGCGGTGCCGTCTTCGACGACCGACTGCATGAGGCTCGTGGTGATGTAGGTGATCTCGGGCCGGATGGTCTGTTTCGGCTTGTACTTCTGCTCGTAGAGGATCTCTCCATCGAGACCGACGACCTTCCGCACGAAGATCGGGGGGGAGAGCTGCCCTTGGGAGGCCAAGGTGGCGTACGCGTTGACCATCTCGAGGGGCGAGACGTCGCCGGATCCGAGCGCGAGGGTGAGGTTGCCCGGCAACGCGGAGGTGATGCCGGCTCGCTTGGCCATGTCGCGCACCGGATCGACGCCGACTTTGTCGATCAACTCCACAGAACAGATATTCTTCGAGAGGGTCAACGCGGTGCGCAAGGTGATGTCCCCGGAGAACCGACCGCCGTAATTCTGGGGCTTCCAGGTGTTGCCGGTCCAGCGATCTCGGTAAACGCGGGGCTGGTCGAGACACTTCGACACGGGGGTGAAATTTTCGGTGTCGAACGCCGCCGAGTAGACGAACGGCTTGAAGGTGGAGCCCGGCTGACGGCGGGCCTGCACAGCCCGGTTGAAGGTGCCGGCGCCGATACCATAACCGCCCACCAGGGCCCGGACCTCACGGGTCTGCGGGTCGATCGACACCAGGGCGCCCTCGACCAAGGGCGTCTGCTCCAGCTTGCCGTAGTACGTCGGCACCAGCGAGGTGGACTCACCCTTTTTGGTTTTGTAAGGCTGGGTTGTCCTCACCAGGACGATGTCGCCGACCTTGAGGACCTGACTCGGCTCGGTGGGGCGCTTCTCCCATTCGTACTCCTGGAACGGGTGCGCCCAGCGCAGGGCGGTGCGCATCGGCAGAACCACCTGAACGCCCCCGAGGTCGACCCGGGCTTCCTTACGATGGTCATCGACGACCACCACGAAGCCGGCGTAGGTCTCGCCGAGCTCGAACTTGGGCAAGCGGGCCGCCTCGGTGATCTCGGAGGGAGATTTCGAGCCCTTGACGCCGTCGAGGCGGGACAGATCCCAGATTATCGGCGGTTCCTCTTCAGGCCCGGCTTGGGCGTCTTCGTCGTCGGCCGGCGGAGGAGGAGCGCTCCTCTTCCGCTTGCTCGCCGCCTTGCGCCGCTTTTCCAGGAGCTCACGGGCTTCCCGAAGCGCGTCGGCCTCGATGTTCAGGATCGCGCCTCGCCACCCTTGCCGCTTGTCGAGCGCACGCAATCCTTCGCGCAAGGCGTCTTCCGCGACCCGCTGCAGCTTGGGATCGATCCCGGTGTAGACTTTCAAGCCACCGGCATCGAGCCGCTCTTCGCCGACTTCTTCGAGGCTCTTGAGGATCGTCTTTACGTGAGCAGCGTAGTGAGTGTTCGAATCGATCGCGGTCTCCGAGGAGTTCCAGTCCAGCTCGAGGGGCGCTTCCTTGGCCTGTTCATAGACCTCCGCCGTGATCTTGTTTTGCTCGTACATCTTCTCCAAGACGTACGCGCGCCGATTGAGAGCCTTCTGAGAGTGCCGGTACGGGTCGAGCCGCGAGGGGCTCTGGGGGAGGCCGGCCAACAGAGCGGCTTCGGCAACGTCGATATCGCTGACGCTCTTTCCGAAGTAGACCCGCGAAGCGGCCTCCACGCCGTAGGCGCCGTGCCCGAAGTAGATCTGGTTGAGGTACAGATAGAGGATGTCTTCTTTCGACAGCGCTTCTTCGATCCGCTTGGCGAGCACCAACTCCTTGACCTTTCGAGTGAGTCGTTTCTCGTAGGTGAGGAAGAACGTCTTGACCGTCTGCTGAGTGATGGTCGAAGCGCCGCATACCGCCCGGCCCCGGACCGCGTTTTTGAAGGCGCAGCGAACGATGCCGACGTAGTCGATGCCCGCGTGCTCGAAGAACGCGGCGTCCTCGGCCGAAATGACCGCGTCGATCATCACCTGAGGGATCTTGTCGTAATCGACGACCGTCCGGCGCTCCTTTGCGAAGCGCGCCACGACGTTCCCTCCGCGCCCGTACACCTCGGTCGCCTGAGCCGGTCGGTAGTCGTCGAGGCTCTTGATGTTGGGCAGGTCTTGCGACACCACGATGATGCCGATCGTGATGGCGAGGACGCCGAACACGATGCCCGCCAAAATGGCGAACACCAGACGTCGAAGCCACACCAACCATCGGGCGGGCTTCTTCTTGGAAAGGGGGCCGCGAGGCTCGGTGACGGTCGGCTGGGTATCTTCATCCATGGGTCGAGTCCGCATGCCGCGAGCAACAAGCAATTCGGTCGCCAGCGGGCGACCTGGATCGAATCATCCGATATCCCTTCGCACAATCGGATAAGCCAAGATCCGTGGTTTGGGGCACCACGGCGGGGCGTGGTCGCGGGTACCGCTTGCCCCCAGCCGAGGGACGGTTGACGATGGGGGGGCTTGTCGTTTCTGTCCGCCATGACGCCACCCCTGGGGCAAGGCGCTCGGGTCGGTCCGTACGAGGTCGTTGGGCACCTCGCCACCGGAGGAATGGGCGAGGTCTACCTCGCCCGAAAAAGGGGCATCGGGGGGTTCGAGCGCACTGTCGTCCTCAAGATCATGCTGCCCCACCTCGCCGTGGATGACCGATTCGCACGCATGTTCGTCGATGAGGCTCGGATCGCCTCTGCGCTCGCGCATCCGAATATCGTCCAGGTCTACGATCTCGGCGCCTCCGAGGAGGGGGCGCTCTATCTGGCGATGGAGCATCTGCAGGGGGTCTCGGCGATCGCCTGCCTGAAGCGGTGTGCCCGAGATGGAATTTGGGTTCCCCAAGACCTCGCGGCTCGGGTCATCGCCGATGCCGCCACCGGCTTGGCCTATGCGCACGCGGCGACCGGCGAAGACGGTGAACCCCTCGGCCTGGTGCACCGCGACATTAGTCCCGAGAACCTATTTCTGACCTATGCCGGGCCCACCAAGGTGCTCGACTTCGGGGTGGCCAAGGTTCGCGACCGCCTCGCCGAGACCCAGGCCGGCGAGTTCAAGGGAAAAGTCGGGTATATGGCCCCGGAGATCATTCGCGGTGAGGAGCCGGACGCGAGAGCCGACCTCTTTTCGCTCGGCGTGGTCTTCTTCGAGCTGCTGACGAATCGGCGCTTGTTTCACGCCCCCGTGCCCGCGACGGCGCTTCACCGGGTTTTATCGGCTCCGGTCCCCGACGTCCGCTCGTTGCGGGAAGACGCCGACGACGCCGTGTCCGAGATCGTGGCCCACCTGCTCGAGCGCCATCCGAAACGGCGGCTCGGGTCCGCCGACGAGGTCGTGGATCGCCTCGAGTCGTGGCTGACGGGGCGGGCCGGCTCCCACATGCACGTGAGTCGCTGGCTTCAGGAGCGCTTCGCGGATGCCCACGACCTGTCGGCTCGAATCGCGCGGGCCGTGGAGGCGACCGGCAAGATCGACCCCAATCACCTCAAGGAAGCGAGGCGCCTCAATGGCGAGCAGCTGGCGGATACCGTGTTCAGGGAGTTGTCCGACTCCGAGCGCCGGCCTCGATCAGACGAGACCCCCGCCGTGACCCCCGCCGTGACCCCCGCCGAGATCCCCGCCGAGACCGCCGCGGGGACGGCCACGGCGGCTGTGGGACCTGCGGGGACGAATGGGGCGCCGGTCGTGGCGGTCGAGGCCGATGCGCCCGCCTCCGAAACGCTGGATGCGGACGCCGGCGATGATTCGTGGATTCGCGACGAAGCCCGAAGCCGAGGGTTTTGGGGCGTCGTCCTGATGGTCGGGATCATCGCCCTCGTCTGGCTGGGTGCGGATCGCCTGAGCCAGCCTTCCCGGCCGCGCGTTTGGGACGACAAGTACGTCGAAAAGAGCGTGGTCTACCGCCAAGGGATCGGGGCCGTCATCCGGGCGGAGGGGCAGGCCAACGCGGAACCGTTCGTCATCGTTGCCGAGTCTACCACCGCCAACACCGGTCAGGCCCTCGGCATGCTGGAGGATGGGCGCCGACGCCTGGAGCGCCTCGACGATCCGGGCTTGCCAGCGCCGGTTCAGGTCGGGGTCAGCCGAGACCGCCCGTTTTCGGTGTACGCGTTGGAACCGGGCGGGAGTCTCGCCAACGTCC
This sequence comes from uncultured Myxococcales bacterium, assembly GCA_964519665.1. Lineage (GTDB taxonomy): Bacteria > Myxococcota > Kuafuiibacteriia > Kuafuiibacteriales > Kuafuiibacteriaceae > JANQQN01. The sequence continues at coordinate 70,979 of CAZFIV010000022.1, read as the reverse complement.
TCGAAGATCAGGATATCAGCGCGGGGCGAGGGCTCCGTCTGGTTCGCGCCCTCGCCCGAACCATGGCTCGGGCCGAAGCCGCTCGTCTCGTGCACGGCTGGCTGTCGCCGCATCTCGTATGGGTGACGGCCAAGGACCGGGTATGTGTCCTGGGATTCCGAGGGCCGCGCCCGATTGGGCAGGCCAACTACAAGCAGGATTCGAAGCGGCTGGCGCCCGAAGTCGGTCCGAGCGTTCCTCCGGGCCAGCTCGCCGACCAGTATGCGCTTGCGGTCATGCTCGAAGACATCCTCCGGCGGGTCGACCAGCGGTCCTACGAAGCGGCGGCCAAGGTGTTGGCTCGGGCGAGCGCGGTTGAACCGAACGCTCGCTTCGAGTCGACGGAGCTTTTCGTTCAGGCCCTCGAGCGGGCCCTTCGGCGCCGCTATCGGCATCGATGATCGGCGCGCGGTCCCGCGGCGCATGCAAGGCTCGTTTCGGGACCGCACTGCGGAAAATGGCGTAATGTGACGTAACTCCCGAAAGTCCTCAATTCACCTGGCATTCGGTCGATGAAACCTTCCGAGGTTTTCCCAATGTCTGGTTCTCGGTCCCTGCCTCCGCCCCCCCGCACCGTCGGCGGAAAATACGAAGTTCTGCGGGTCGTCGGTCGGGGGGGCTTTGGCGCGGTTTACGAGGCCGAGCACGTTCTCACGAAACGCCGAGTGGCGCTGAAGCTGATCCACGGCGCGGTGGTGCGGGCGTCCAAGTTGCGGCTGGAGAATCGATTGTTCCAGGAGGCCGAAGCGGCCGCCGCCGTCCAGCATCCGGGCGTGGTCGATGTTCTCGACGCCGGTCGCGAAGAAGACGGGTCGGTCTACGTGACCTTCGAGCTGCTGAGGGGCGAGGACCTCGAAACGTGCCTGTTGCGCGGGGGGTTGCGCCCCGCGGACCTGGTCCGGGTCGGCGTGAAGCTCCTCGATACCCTCTCCGCCGTGCACCGGTGTGGCTTCGTTCATCGGGACGTCAAACCGGCCAACGTGTTTTTGGCCCGTAACGCCTATGGTTCGCTGCAGGTCAAATTGCTCGACTTCGGGATCGCAAACCGCATCGATCCGGCGACGAAGCGGACCCGCCCCGAGCGTGGTTCGGTGATCGGTACGGTCGAGTACATGAGCCCCGAACAGGCGTCGGGCGCCGGGCTCGACGCCCGGTCCGATGTGTGGTCGGTGGCCGCGGTTCTGTTTCGAGCGCTCACGGAACGACCGCCGTTCGCTCGCAAACACCGCAACGATACCCTGTTGGCGGCGGCGACGGAGGTTCCTCCGTCGCTCGGGCAACACCGCCGCGACCTGCCGCTCGACCTGACGGCGGTCATCGATAGAGGCCTCGAACAACATCCCAGCTGCCGGTGGTCGACGGCCGAAGACATGGCCCAGGCGCTTGCCTTGTGCGACCACCCGCAACTGCATGCGGTACCGAGCCCGTCGCCCCAGCTAAAGCGGATTCTCCACCGCGAGCAGTCACCCACCCCCAACGTCGAGCCGACCGGTGGTACTCAGGATGCAGAGTTTTCCGCTGAGACGGCCCGCTATGCAGTCGAACCGTTCGACGCGTCCAAACCGGTCAAGGACCCCACGGTCCGGGTACGGCAGCGCCTTCGAACGCCGGGTGAAGTCACCGTGAGCTGACCGCTCGCGTTCCAGGGTGCGACAACAGACCTGGGAGGTGTCGAAGCGAAGTCGCGGGTTGCGGCAACCGTGCACTCGCCCCTTGTGATTGGCCTTGGTCCCCCATATCGCTGGTTCATGGCGTCTTTTGTACGCGTGCTGTCGGTTCTTGCAGGCCTGCTGTTCATCGCTTGTCAAAGCGGGACGGGCCAGCCTCGGGCCTCGACGAAAACGGTGTCCACGTCGAGCACGACCGCCACGACCACCCAAGCGGCGAGCCTCCCCGCCGAGGCTATAAACGATCACGACGCATTCGACATCGCCATGGAGGCGCAGGCCGCGGATGAGGCTTCGGAGCCCGACGTGCCGGAAGCCGAGCCGGAAGTGCCGCGCACGGTCGTGACCCCCGACGAAGTCAAACCATCCCGAGGCGGGCTTCGCACCATCCTTCAGCGCCAGGAGCTTCGGATTCTCATCCACGGGGACCATGAGCAATATCTCCCGAGAGCCAGTCTCCCCGCCTTCGACGACGTCGCGGCGGCCGAGGACTTCGCGGCGTCGCTCGGCGTCAAGGCGGTGTTCGTCCGTGTCGATTCGTTTGCCGACCTCATCCCCAAGCTGCGGGAAGGCCGCGGCGACTTGATCGCGGCCCAGCTGACCGTGACCTCGGCTCGCAAACGCAAGGTTGCTTTCACTCGGTCGATCTTGGGCACCGCCGAGTACTTGGTCGGGCGTGAAGGCGCCGACGACCTTCCAAAATCGGTCGAAGAGCTCGATGGTCGCGAAGTTCACGTCCGCGCGAGCTCTTCGTATGCCGATACCCTGTCCCAGCTGACTCGGCGCCGAAACGGGCCCCAGGTCGAGGTCGTGGCGGTCGGGGAGCACGAGTCGACCGATGAGATCGTCGCATCGGTCGCCGATGGTCGCCGACCGCTCACCGTTGCCGATGCCCATCTTCTCGACGCGATGCAGACGTACTCGTCGGGCTTCGTTCGTTTGTTTCCCTTGACCGAGCGGCGGCAGATCGCTTGGGCGGTACGAAAGCGAAACCGGAAGCTGCGCGATGCGATCAACCGGTTCTTGCAGGGACGGGCCTTGACGGCCCACACGCGCAAGACCCACACGCCGGACCTCGACGGAATCAAGAAACGCGGAGTGCTCCGGGTGCTCACTCGGAACAATGCGCTGACCTATCTCCTTTACCGAGGCGCGCAGTTCGGCTTCGAGTACGACCTGGCCGAGTTGCTGGCCGAAGAACTGGGCGTTCGGCTCGAGGTCCTGGTGGTGCCTTCCCGTGACCAGCTCATCCCCTGGCTGCTCGAGGGGCGGGGCGACCTGATCGCCGCCTCCATGACCGCCACCGAGGACCGCAAGCGGCGCGTCCTATTCTCGAGGCCGTACTTGTTCACCGACGAGGTCATCGTTGCCCATCGCCGGTCGAAGCGCCCGAAGACGATCGAAGACTTGGCCGGCCAGACGGTTCACGTCCGGGCCTCATCGAGCTACGCGCGGACCCTCCGCAAGCTCCAAGAGCAGGGCATCGACGTGAAGATCGAAGAGATCCCGGAAGAGATGGAGACCGAGCAGATCATCGAAGCGGTCGGCCGCAAGGAGTTCGAGCTGACCGTCGCCGACGAGCATATCCTTCGGGTCGAGCTCGCGTACGGGACTCGGGTCCGGGCCGGGCCGGCGCTCACCGAGGCGCCAGCCGACTACGATGGAGATCCCCGCTTCGAGCCCGAAGGGGGCAAGAAAATCGCGTTCGCGATGCGCCCGACCTCGCCCAAGCTGAAGGCGTTCATCGATGAGTGGATCGCGAAGAACTACCGAGGGCGACGTTACAACATCCTCAAGCGGCGGTACCTTAGCGCGGGGCGGACGGTCCGTCGTTACCGGCGTCTGCGGTTGGGGCGCACGGGTCAGATTTCGCCGTACGACGGCATCATCAAGAAATACGCGAGCCAGTATGGCTTCGACTGGCGGTTGATGGCCGCCCAGTCGTTCGTCGAAAGCCGCTTTAACCCCAAGGCGCGCAGCTGGGTGGGGGCGCAGGGCCTTTTCCAGGTGATGCCCAACACCGGCGCCTCGATGGGATTCTACGACCTCGAAGACCCCGAAGTCGGGACCCACGCCGGGATCAAGTATATGGATCGTCTGGTACGGAGATTCGATCCGAAGTTGCCCTACCGCCAGCGGGTCCGATTCGCGCTGGCCGCCTACAATGCGGGACTGGGCCACGTCATCGACGCTCGCGAACTCGCCCGACAGCTCGACCTCGATCCGGACCGATGGTTCAAGAACGTCGAGCGAGCGATGCTGCTGCTGTCCGAGCGCAAGTACTACAAGAAGGCGCGCTACGGGTACTGTCGAGGCAAAGAGCCGGTGGCTTATGTCTCCCACATCCAGGCCAAGTACCAAGCCTACATCGAAGTCACCTCGGAGTGACGATGAGAGTATTGGTCCAGCGCGTCGAGCATGCATCGGTTCGCGTCGGCGAAGAGACCGTCGGCGTGATCGGACCGGGGCTTCTTCTCTTGGTCGGCATTCATGGCACCGATACCGATGCCGAGCTCTCGTGGATGGCGAACAAGTGTGTCGCGCTTCGAATCTTCGAGGACGACGACGGCAAGATGAATCGGTCGGTCACGGACGTCGGCGGCGAGTGTCTGGTCGTCAGTCAGTTCACTCTGTACGGAGATGCTCGCAAGGGGAATCGTCCGAGCTTCATCGACGCGGGGCCTCCTGATATGGCGGCTCGGGCGTGTGACCGGTTTGCCTCGATGATCGCCGAGCGACTGGGCCGGCCGGTTCCTACCGGCCGATTCGGTGCTGAGATGAAAGTTTCCTTGCTCAACGACGGGCCGGTCACCCTCTGGCTGGAGCGTTCCGCGTCGTCATCCTGATCGACGCAGCGGCGCAAAGCCATCGACGTCGGCTTTGGATGAATGCGGCTCGAACAACGAGCGCCGGCGCCGCCAAAAAGTCTTCTCCGACCACGGATCGCGTTCGTGAACGTAATACTCGGTGAGGGTCGCGATGTACTTGGAGCACTCGGCCTCCAAGTCGTGAGCGTACTGTTCCAAGGCTTGCTGGTGGCCCTCGAGGTGCGCCCCCACCGTCGCCGCCGCCCGGTCCCCGGCGATGATGGCTCGGGCCACCCCAGGTCGACCCAAAGGAGGAAGGGCGAACGCGGCGTCGTCGACGGCGAGCCAATCCGGTCCGGCGAAACGGTCGAGCCGCTCACAGCTCGCGGCGTGCACGATCGGGGTCGAGCACGCCCACGCGTCGGCGATGTCGCGACGAACCCGGTCGGTTTGGTCGAGCTGAGCCCACCACAGGTTCAGGGACGCCAGGCCCAAGGCATCGATGGCCTCGGGATCGGTCACGCAGCTGACCAGGGTCTGCCCGCGGGGCCGTTGGTCTACGAACCACCAGCCTTGGGACCACGCCTCGGTCGGGGTCGAGTCCGGGGGCGGCGTAGGGCGTTGAAAGGTCACGGTGGACGCGACGAGAGGATCGATGATCCGCCGGTGGGCGCCGCGCAGGCGGGCATAGCAAGAATTCAAGCCGCTGGCGTCGACGACGAAGGCGCTCGTGACGTAGATGGTCGCGCCGTCATCGCGCTGAACGAGGAGGCCGCGCGCTTCATCGAAGCCGACGAGCACCAGCTGCGGCTCGACGATGATGCCGTGGCGACGAACTTCTCGGCGCAGCAGGTCGTTCAACCAGAAGCGATCGACCGTCCATCCGATCTGCTCTGGATCGTAGATGTAGGTGTTCGTGGCCCGCTCCGCCGCCCCGCCGCTTCTGCGCGCAATGGCGCGAACGTGGTGCTCGACCAAAAACGCCCGCCATGCCTCGAGCCGTTCGAGCACCTGACATGAACGAGGGCACAGTTGCTCCTGCGTCTCCAGGCGCAGCGCCGGCGGATGGTCGACGACGGCGACCCGCAAGCCTGCTTTCCGTCCGAGTGCGAGCGCGATGACCAGCCCGGCTGTACCGGCCCCCACAACGACGACGTCGTAGTCAGGCGCTCGGCCGACGGAGCGCCGGCGGGGTGGGCCCTGGACTTCGCGCGCCATCGGATCGTTCGTCACCACCCACAGCCTCCCTAGAAAGGTTAATCGCTGAAAACTTCGCGTGCCTGGGAAATGTGACCCCTACGACAAGCTAAGGTCTCTCGACCTCATCCATACGAGCTTGTGACGCAGGGCGTCAACGATCGGGCCGCCGAGCTGGTGCTCCAACACCGTCAAAACGGCACTGTAGAACCAGTAGGTCTGGTCGGGGCCCACCCGAAAACGTTGCCAGACTTTCTCCCCCTGCAAGGCGAGCTCTTCATCGAGGGTCTCGAGGTTGTGGAGTTTGTCGGCGGCGGAGACGGCGAGGGCCATCGAACTGCCGTCCGAGAGCTGCCGAAGGTAATGCTCTTTTCTGAGACGCCAGGGCAGGCGCTGTCCGTCTTCATCGCGCTTCGGCTCCGTCAGGGTCTCGACGGATTCGGCGACGGCGCCGCCAAAAGTCGCGCTGATGTGTTCGGAGACCGTCTGGGCTTCGGCCCGGTTGGACGTCGTATCCTCGAGCACGTCGTGCAGCAGGGCTACGATTTGGGTGTCCTCATCGTGCCCGGCGCGGGCCACGATCGAAGATACGTGCATCAGGTGAACGAGGTACGGCGCGCCGGTGCCTTTGCGCACCTGACCGGCGTGTCTCAGTCCCGCCAAGTTGAGGGCGGCTTCGAAGCGCGAGGAGTACACGCGAGCAGTTTAACGCACCGCGCCCAAGATGACCGTGATTCAAGAGGCAGCGTCCGCTAGACGGCGCATATCGGTTCGGAGGTCGCCGGTGGGCCTGGGCCAACCACGAGTGGGGCGGCGCTGAATGGCCCTTCCGAGCTCGACCTGCCGAGGGGACAACCATTTCGAGGGCGCCCGGCCGGCGCCGAGCGCCGCGTTGACGCGCTGGGCCTGCAGCGTGGTCATCGGCACCCGGGCGAACGCCGAATGGGTGAGCTGGTACAGGTCGTCGCTCGGGGAGGGCCGAAGGCTGACCCCCCGACCGACCCGATCCCCGAAGATCGTCCGCGCGACGGCGACCTCACCGGCGGGCACGTAGACCTGGTCGGCGCAGCGACGCCCCGCCGTGAGGAGGTCGGTCAGCTTGATGCGCCGCGGATCGTAGCGCACTTCCACGATCTCGCGCCCCGACCGCCAGCCGGTTCGAGTGCCGAGTACCCCGTCGATGTCGCCCAGGCAGGCTTGACCGGTCCAGAAACAGTGCATGGCGAACAGCGCGACCTCGGTTCGGCCCCCGGACAGCTCATCGGCCAGGAGCTGAAGATAGCCGGGCACCGGCCGCCCGGCCTTGCGAAGAGCAGCCTGCATGGCCTGGACCAGCGAGGCCTGGTCATAACGGCCCGAGAGACGCGGAGTGAGCGGGGCTTCGTCGGCCGACACGAGCCGCACGACCGGGTTGTTCCAGGTCGGCTCGCCGTACTTTTCGAGGACCCGACGGTCAGGCCCAGGCACGTTGTTGTACACCGCGACGGGGACAAACAGAGTCTCGGCGGCCTCGACGATCAGGGGATGGGTGAGCACCGCTTGGCCGTACCGAACACAGGTCGAGCAGCCGGGCACTTCATCGAACAACACCAGGAGCGGGCGACCGGTTCGTGCGCTTGCTTTTCGAGCCGCTTCGTAGTCCCGGTGCCAGCGCACGTCACCCAGCTCCGGCGGGGTGGACTCGGCGTGGGCGCAGCTCACGTTCGCGGCGAAGACGCTCGCCGCCCCGACGAGCAGTCCGGTAAAAGGTATCCAGGCACGCGTTCGCGACAGAAATTCCATGCACTCAGTACCGGGCGGGGTTCGAAGCCGTTACTCCGGAAACTGCCCGTCTCTCAGGTCGGGCGCACAGCCTTGGACGGTCCCGACCGGAAAATAAGCGGGATCCGGAATGTTGGAGAGCAGGTAGGTGCGTCGAAAGGCCGAGTCCCAGCACTCGGCGACGAAAAGCGGCAAGGCCAGGTCACCGTTGGTGATCGCGACGTCGGCCCGTCCTTGCCCGTCGTCTCGCCAGCGGGCGGCGACGGACCACAGCTCGGGATGGGGGGTGGTGGGATCGAAGTTCTGCCACATGAAGTACAGGAAAGTCCCGGCGTTGCCGCCGGTTCGGGTATGACGCCAGCTCGCCGTCGGAGGGAACCCCTCGAACAGCTCGCCGAGGGCGAGCTCGAGGGTCAGCTGCCCGAACCGAGTGTCGTATCCCACCACGACCTGACCCTGACCGACCTGCGATGGATAGACGCTTCGGGATGCGGTGACGTCGACGACCAAGGTCCCCTGCACGCCCGACGGCTCCGGTACCTGTTGACCGCTGACGATCGCGACGGGCTCCGACTGCTGAGGACCGATGGCGAGCATCACGTAGGTGAAGGCCTCTGGGGCCGCCGCGGGGGTGCTGGTGGAGGTCGCTTGCAGCACGGTCGAGGTCCGAATTCGGTCGGCAATCAAGGTCAGCTGTACTCCGTCCCGGTCGGGGATCGGCCCCCAGACACGGGTGTCATCCCTCCGCTCGGTCGGGGGCTGGGCCACGATGTCGTCGATCAGAGCCACCAAAGAGAGCACGTCCTGGTTGATGTCATTCGCGGCTCGGTAGGTCTCCCGGTAGAACAGCGCGGTTTCCGCGGAGGGGGAAGCTCCGGGCGCATTGACGCCGGTGACGCCGTCGTCGGTTGGAACCGCGACTTCGATCTCGTCGGGCACGCTGTTGTACAGGAAGACGAGGTCTTCGTTGGAGTAGGGGTCGTGGCAGGCCGTGGCGGCGCACAGGAGGGCCAAGATTCGGGCGGTTCGGATCATGGGATGACTCCGATGCTCACGCCGCCTTCAGCGAACGGGAGCGCCTGATTGTTGTCGACGCTGAACAGCAGCACGCCAAAGCGACCGGTCACTCCGAGCGACACATTCTCCCAGGGGTACCACCGGGCCGACGTGACGACAGCCGGACTGAGACCGAAGTGGTCCTGCACCGTGCCGCGAAGCGCGCTGTCGACCGGAAACCGCCGCTGCATGTATTGCCCGGCCAATCGAGGGCCAGCGTGAAAGGAGAATTGTCGAAAGCGAGCCCCCCAGGTGACCTGGACCGCGGATTCGAGCTGCCAGAAGTCTTGGCGAAGAGTGACGTCATCGAGTTGGAACGGCGCTCCATTTCTTTGCCCCCAGAGGACTTCGGCGCCCACCTGCGCGCCGAGGACCGGTCCGACCTCGATGCCGATGCCGAACAGCGGTAGCGCCGGAAAGAGCTCGTCCCGCGCGGAGCTCGTCAGAAAGCCTTGGGCGACGACGACCGCGCGGAGGTCGACCTCGAAGGGCCGGTCGTGCCAGCGGGCGGCCCGCCGCAGACCCTTGATCGGATCGTCTTCGAAGGCCACCTTGCGCATCGTCGACTCGTCGATCCAATGAAAGGCGCCGTCCGCCAGTTCGAAGGTGGCGGTGAGCAGGTGGTCGGACTGCCGCTTCTTGATCACGTAGCGGCCCGCGGGCAGGGCCAGCCGACGAGACTGACCGACTTCCTTTTCAATCTCGGCGGCCACTCGGGCCCGGCGAGTATCGAACAGCATGTACCGGCCCGCGAGCGGGGCCGGAAACACGAGCCCCGACCGGCCCTGCGATACGTCGGTCAGCACCACGTCGGCCTGCCCCTCGAGGTCGAACCGGTAGGTCGGGTGTTGCGGGCCCGACCGGGTTCCGGCCGTGATCTCCACGGTTCGATGGTAGGCATACGCGTAGACTTCGCCGAGGGTCACCCGTCCTTCGCCCGAGTCGTCGGCGTCGCCTCGGAGGCCGCTGGTCAGGTAGTGCGTGAAGAAGGAACCGCCGAGCTCGTCCGATTCTTGGCTGGCCTCGTCGGCCGAGCTGGAGCTGATCAGGATCAGGCCGCGCGCCGGCGCTCGGTCGTCGGGCTCGAACAGAAAAGACGGTCCCCGCCGCCCGCCTTTGAGGCGGGTGAGCGCGCCCGCCTCGCACGCATCGACCACGCCGATCCGAACGTCGGCGGCGGAGCGGTTCAGGCGTTGCCGGAGCTCGCGAAGGGGCAGGCGGGTGCCGGTCAACCACAGCTCGCCGGACCGAGCATGGCCCGAGTAATAAACGAATAGGGTGGCGTGGTGCTGTTCGCGCTTGGCTTGCCGAAGCCGGGCTTCGAGCTCGCTCAGCGCCCGGCGAACGTCGTCGGTCGTGCGACCGGTCAGCACGAAGATGTCGTCGGGGCGGTAACCACCCAACTCGATCAGCACCGCCGCGACCTTGCGCGCGTCATCTTCGGCATATCTCAGGTTCTCGGCCGGAGGTTCTCCAACGTTGTTGCCGATCAACAAGGCGAAGCGACGCGAGCCGCCGCCGTTCGCCGAACGCGTCAACGCGGTCATCACCCCCACCGCCGCCAGCAGGATGAGCAGCCACCTCACGGAGATACCTTGTGGATCAAAATACTCACCTGGTCGACGCCTCGGGGGAGCCCAGCAACTCGGGCTTCGTGCTCGGGGTCGACGATCGAATCCATCGCCCGCTCGACCTCCTCGAAGGACAGAGGGTGCCCCGAAAAGAAGGCGTAGATCCGCTCGGGACCGATCGCGTCGTCGAGGATGATGCTCCCACTCAACACGTGGCGGCCTTCGGACCGGATGACGACGCTCGACCCGAAGTGGTCGGGATACAGCGGGGTCAGCACCCCGTCATCGTCCAGCGAGACCACGAACAGGTGCGAGTGCCCGGACGCTCGATAGCGGAACTGAACCCAGTCGCCGTCACGGAGTCGAACCCCGTCGAGCCCTGGGCGGATCCCATCGTGGTCTTTGACGAACATTTCGAGGTGCGGGCACGGCGTCTGCGCGCACTGCGCCTCGCCGGCCGGGGGCGAGCTCTCTCGGCCGCCTTTGGTGCGCACGCCCGGCTCGGGTGCCTCGGGCGCGACCACCAGCCACAGACTCATCGCGGCGGCCGCGGCCACGGCCCATCCGACGATCTTCGGTGGCCTCAAGGCGTGCGCGAGCCCCCACGGCGCGGAGGCGGCTCGAGGAGGGGGCTGGTCGTCGGAGCGCTCGAGGCGTTCGAGCACCGCGGCGCTGAACGCGTCGACGGACGCTTCGACTCGTTCGAACTCGGTCGCCTCGTCCATCAGCTGGCGCAGGCGAACCGACGCCTCGGGGTTCGATTCGAGGCGACGTCTCAACGCCCGTTCGGCCTCGACGTCGAGCTCCCCGTAAGCCAGCCGGCGAAGCTCGTGCAGCCGCGCCCGGTCATTCGAAGGCGCCATCGCCGATCTCCCTGCGCGCGACCCGCCGAAAGGTTGCCAGCCGTTTGCGGATCGTGGGCAACGAACGCCCGATCAGAGCCGCGATTTCGTCCTGGGTCATCTCGTCGACGTAGTAGTGGACGGCGACCGCTTGCGTCTCCCGGTCGAGCCGGCCGAGGATCTGACGAACCAACCGAGCCTTCTCGGGGTCGACGCCGCCGCGAAGGCCCGCCTCGTCGACGTGTCGAACGTGTTGGCGAAATCTCGACATCCAGCCGGCTCGCTGAGCGGCCAACCGGTTGAGGCAGTGGTTGGTCGCGATCCGCAGGATCCACGTGGAGGGCGAGGCGTCGCCGCGGAACTGATCCAGGTTGCGAAGCACCTTCACGAAGACCTCCTGCGCCGCATCCTGCGCCGCGTCGCGGTCGCCCAGGAGGTAGCGGCAACGATTCTGCACGAGCGCCCCGTAGCGTCGGTAGAGCGCCGCCACCTGATCCCTCGTGGTGAGCGATGAGGCCTGCATCGCCAAGGCCGACTCACATCGTCCCACCGGCCTGGGGCGGCCACAACCGATGCCGTTTCACGCTGATGAAGACCGCGCAGGCGAGACAGAAAGAAAAAAAATTTGGGCCGGGCCTTCTTTCCCGAACGGCACCAAACCCGAATGGTGTCGCGATCTTGAGGTCCTCGCGGCGCCTCGCAGCTCAAGATATAGCGTTGACCTCGGCGAGACGCCCCTATATCTGGTGTTGGGGTCTGGCGGTGCGTTCGAACCGCCGCAGCATCAAACGGAGGCAGCGAAATGGAGACCGGCATCACCCCTCACTCGAACGGCGCGACGACTTCCCACTCTGAGGTCGCGGATTTGGCGGACGCTGCCGAATTGGCGGACGTCGCGAACGTCGCGGACGCTGCAAACGTCGCAGACGATGCAAACGTCGCGGACGCCGCAAACGTCGCGGACGTCGCGGACGTCGCGGACGTCGCGGACGTCGCGGGCCCACGAGGCCGAGCAGCGCGGCCGGCGGGGGCCGGCGACGAGGCCAAGACGCTTTCCGGCCGGCCGGCCGCCAGCGCGCCGGTGGACGCGTTCACCCAGATGCAGGTCAAAAAGCGCAATGGTCGCTTCGAGCTCGTCGACCTCAACAAGATCGTCCGGGCGATCGGGCGGTGCTGCAGCGGCCTTCAGAACGTCGACGCCAACCGGGTGGCCATCAAGACCATCTCCGGCCTGTACGACGGAGCGACGACCTCCGAGCTCGACCAGCTGTCGATACAAACGGCGGCGTCGTTCACGGCCGAAGAGCCGGAGTACTCGCGCCTGGCGGCTCGGCTACTTTCGACGTTCATCGATAAAGAGGTCGCCCAGCAGGACATCCAGTCCTTTTCGCAGTCGATCAAGGCGGGGCACAAAGCCGGGCTGATCAACGATCGGCTTCGGCTCTTCGTCAAAGCCAACAAGCGTAAGCTGAACGACGCGGTCGTCACCAGCCGCAACCACCTGTTCGAGTACTTCGGACTCCGGACGGTCTACGACCGGTATCTGCTTCGCCACCCGAGCGACCGGACGGTCCTCGAGACGCCTCAATATTTCTTCATGCGAGTCGCTTGCTCCCTGTGCAACGACGACGTGCGAGAGGCCCTCGAGCTGTACGATCTGCTCTCTTCACTCGAGTATCTGCCGAGCTCGCCGACCCTGTTCAACTCCGGCACCCGGCACGAACAGATGTCGTCGTGCTTCTTGCTCGACTCACCGCAGGACGACCTGGCCGATATTTATCAGCGGTACGCCGACGTGGCCGCCCTTTCGAAGTTCTCGGGAGGCATCGGCCTTGCGTATCACCGGGTACGGTCCCGGGGGGCGCTGATCCGATCCACCAACGGCCACTCGAACGGGATCGTGCCTTGGTTGAAGACCCTCGACGCGTCGGTGGCCGCCGTCAATCAGGGCGGCAAGCGGAAGGGTGCGTGCTGCGTCTATCTCGAGACCTGGCACGCCGACATCGAAGAGTTCCTCGAGCTCAAAGAGAACACCGGCGACGAGGCGCGGCGAACGCACAACCTGAATCTCGCCAACTGGGTGTCCGATCTGTTCATGCGCCGGGTCGAGGCCGACGGAGACTGGTCACTTCTGAATCCCAACGACTTTCCGCATCTGGTCGACCTTTACGGCGACGAGTTCGAGCGCGCCTATCTCGAGGCCGAAAAGAGCGACAAAGTCGTCCGGGTGGTGCGGGCCCGCGACCTGTACGCTCGAATGATGCGGACGCTGGCCCAAACCGGTAACGGCTGGATGACCTTCAAGGACGCGAGCAACAAGAAATGCAACCAGACCGCGGTTCCGGGTCGGGTCGTCCACTTGTCGAACCTGTGCACCGAGATCATCGAAGTCACTTCGAACGAAGAGACGGCGGTGTGCAATTTGGGCAGCGTGAACCTGGCTCGTCACGTTCGCGACGGGGCGATCGACTTCGACAAGCTTCACACCACGGTGCGCACGGCACTCAAACAGCTCGACCGGGTGATCGACATGAACTTCTATCCGATCGAGAGCACCGCGCGGTCGAACGCTCGGTGGCGGCCGGTCGGGCTTGGGCTGATGGGCCTGCAAGACGTCTTCTTCATGCTGGGCTTGCCCTTCGACTCGGACGAGGCGCGGGTGCTCTCTACCCGGATCCAAGAAGAGGTCTACTTTGCGGCGCTCAGCACCAGCTGCGACCTGGCCGAGGCGTACGGGGCGCATCCTGCGTTTGCTGAAACCCGAGCCGCGCAAGGGCATCTTCAGTTTGACCTGTGGGGCCTGACGCCGACCAAACCCGATCGCTGGAGCGAGCTCAAGGCGCGCATCAAGGCGTACGGTCTGCGTAACTCGCTGGTGCTCGCGATCGCGCCGACGGCGACCATCGCGTCGATCGCCGGGTGCTACGAGTGCATCGAGCCGCAGGTTTCCAACCTCTTCAAGCGAGAGACCCTTTCCGGTGAGTTCCTGCAGCTCAATCGGTACCTGGTGGCGGAGCTGAAGACTCGGGGCCTGTGGAACGAGACGGTCCGCCAGCAGATCAAGATGGGGGAGGGCTCGGTGCAAGGGGTTGACGCGTTGCCCGAAGACATCCGCCATCTCTACCGAACCGCCTGGGAACTCCCGATGCGGTCCCTTATCGACATGGCGGCCGACCGGGGCGCGTTCATCGACCAGAGCCAATCGCTGAACCTGTTCACCGAGAGTCCCAACATCGGTCAGCTGTCATCGATGTATTTCTACGCGTGGAAGAAGGGACTCAAGACGACCTACTATTTGAGGTCGCGTCCAGCGACGAAGATCGCGAAGACGACCGTCTCCACGACGTCTCAGATTCCCGCCCGCCAGGCGGTGGCGTGCTCTCTCGAGAATCCCGAGTCTTGCGAGGCTTGCCAGTAGAATGGTCACCGCCCGAAACCAACCGCAGTGACCGTTCGAATTGCCTAAGGAGAAGTTTCGATGCTTTTGGATCCTGGCCTCAATCTCACGCTGAGGCCCATGAAGTACCCCGTGTTCTACGAGATGTATCGGGACGCGGTCAAAAATACGTGGACGGTCGAAGAAGTCGACTTCAGCACTGATATCCAGGATCTTCGGACCCGGATGTCGCCGGCCGAGCGGCACCTGATCCACCGGCTGGTCGCGTTTTTTGCGACCGGCGACTCGATCGTAGCCAACAATTTGGTCCTGAACTTGTACGAGCACGTCAACGCGCCGGAGGCGCGGATGTACCTGTCGCGGCAGCTGTATGAAGAGGCCCTGCACGTTCAGTTCTATCTGACTTTGCTCGATGCCTACCTGCCCGACCCCGAAGAGCGGATCAAGGCGTTCGCGGCGGTCGACAACATTCCGTCGATCAAGGCGAAAGCCGACTTCTGCATGCGGTGGATCGACAGCGTGCAGAGTCTGCACGAGCTGAGGACGGTCGACGACCGGCGGGCGTTTCTATTGAATCTGATCACTTTCGCGTGCGCCATCGAGGGGCTGTTCTTCTTCGCCGCTTTTGCCTACGTGTACTTCCTTCGCAACAAGGGGCTGTTGCACGGGCTGGCCACGGGCACGAACTGGGTATTTCGAGACGAAAGCGCCCACATGGCCTTCGCCTTCGAGGTCGTGCGCACGGTGCGCGCCGAGGAGCCGGAGCTCTTCGACGACCGGATGGCCGTCGAGGTCCGCAAGATGCTGTGCGAAGCGGTCGAGTGTGAGATGCAGTTCGCTGAAGACGTGCTCTCCTTCGGGGTGGCGGGCCTGACCGTCAACGACATGCGCGAATATCTGCAGTACGTCGCGGACCAGCGATTGGCGACGCTGGGCATGCCGAAGATGTTCGACTCGTCGAATCCGTTCCCGTTCATGGAGCTGCAAGATGTTCAAGAGCTGGCCAACTTCTTCGAACGAAGGGTCAGCGCGTACCAAGTCGGCGTTCAGGGCGAAGTCGCCCTCGATATGGCCTTCTAAGCCCCGCCATCGTCTCGATCCTCGGGGGGCGCCCGGAGCCGATCGGCAAGACCGGTGAACCTCGCGAGGTCGTCGGTCCGGTGCACCGCGGTGGCGATCGCCTTTCGGCTGCCGACGAGCACGACCAGTTTTTTGCCTCGAGTCACCGCCGTATACAAAAGGTTCCGGCGAAGCATGACGTAGTGCTGCATCGTTAGCGGGATAACCACAGCCGGATACTCGCTGCCTTGGCTCTTGTGGATCGACATTGCGTAGGCGAGGGCGAGGTCGACCTGGGCGTTCGGTTCGTACCGAACCTCTCGGTCATCGAAGGCGACCTTGAGGACTCGGTCGCGGCTGATGTTGACCAGGCGGCCGATGTCCCCGTTGAAGACCCCGAGCTCATAGTTGTTTCGGGTCTGGATGACCTTGTCGCCGAGCCGGAACGTCGTCCCCCCCCGCTCGATGGCGGCGCTCTCGGGATTGAGGCGATCTTGCAGCAGCTCGTTGAGCGTCGACGCGCCGAGGCTGCCCTTATGCATGGGGGTCAAGACCTGGATGTCGTCGATCGGGTCGAAGCCGAATGAAGCGGGAATGCGTTCGCTGACCACCCTGAGAATCGTGCTTTGAGCGGCGGTGGGGTCATCGCGTTCGATCAGGTAGAAGTCGCTTCGGGCGCCGTCGGTGGGCCATGAGGGCAGGCGGCCGTGATTGATGCGGTGGGCGTTGTCGATGATCCGGCTGGCGGCGTCCTGACGAAAGACCTGCGACAAACGCACGATCGCTACTCGCTCGCTATCGATGAGATCACGAAGCACCTGACCGGGCCCGACCGATGGTAGTTGGTCGACATCGCCGACCAACACCAGCCGTACCCCGATCGGCAGCGCCTCGGCCAACGCGGCCATCAGCGGCAGATCGACCATGGAGACTTCGTCGATGACCACGGCCTCCGCGGAGAGCGGGCTGTCCGCGTTATGCACGAAAACGTGCTGACCCGGGTCGTACGCCAGCAATCGGTGGAGCGTCTTCGCTTCGAGACCGGTCGTCTCGGCCAACCGTTGCGCGGCCCGGCCGGTTGGTGCGGCCAGCTGAATCCGCAAGTCACCCGCCGCGAAGAGCCGAAGGAGACCCCGGACCAGGGTCGTCTTTCCGGTACCGGGACCGCCGGTGATCACCAGCAACCGCTCGGAGTTGGCGCGAACGATCGCCTCCCGCTGAGCGGGGGCGAACTGGATATCGGCTTCGCGTTCGTACTGCTGGAGCACCTGGTCGGGCTCCGCGACGACCGGCGCCACGGGGGTGCTCATCAGCCGCCGCACGACTTCGGCGACCTGTTCCTCCGCCGAGAACAGGGGTGCCGAGTACACGGCGGGGCTGGATGCCTGCGCATTCCGGGTTGGAACGACGAGCCGACCGTCCGCGACGAGTCTGTCAACGGCGTCTTCGATCGCCGGGGAACCATTCGGGGGACCACCGGGGCCCAGTAAGCCCTGGGCGGCATCGACCAGTTGACTGCGCGGCAGGTACACGTGCCCGTCGTGAGCGGCCTCAGCGAGGAGATGAAGGAGACCGGCCTCGACGCGAAGCGGCGAATCGGCGGGGATACCGATGCGGGCCGCGATCTCATCGGCGGTCGAGAATCCGATTCCCCGCACGTCGAGGGCGAGCCGAAACGGGTCGGTTTGTATGACGTTCGCCGTTCGGGGCCCGTACCGGCGCAGGATCCGGGTGGCGAGGGCGGGTTGAATCCCCAGGCTCGATAAGAAAACCATGGTCGACTGCAGCTCGAGCTGGCCCGCGAGCGTTTGCCGGATCCGCTCGGCCCGGACGGTGCCGATACCGTCGACTTCGGTCAGGCGCTCGGGGGTCTTCTGAATGACCTCCAGCGTGTCTTCACCGAAGGCGGTCACCAGCCGCTTGGCGAGGCCAGCGCCGAGCCCCTCGACGAGGCCGGAAGCGAGGTATTGCTTAATCCCGGCCTTGGTGTTGGGCGTCACCGGCACCACGTGGTCCGCCCTGAATTGTCGCCCGTACTTGGCGCTGGTTTCCCATCGCCCGGTCACCTCCACCGTCGTACTCGGCTGAAGCGGGGGGACGACGCCGACCACCAACGAGTGATGAGCGGTCGGGGCCGGGGTCGCGAGACGAAAGACCGTCCAGCCGGTGTCCGGATTCGTAAAGATGACTTGCTCGACGGTGCCCCGGAGGACCGTGATGTCCTCGGCCATCAGAGGGAAGATATCAGCCCCACCCCCGGCCCCGCGAGCGTCAATGGTCCAGAGCTCAGCCCGTCAGGCCCGATATGTCGGATCCGGTACACCAGGCCCGGTAGGTTCGGTACGGTTGCGAGGACGGTCGGGGCTCGGACCCGTGAGGGCCGCGCCGTCGGGCCTCCGCGCCGCGAGACGCCCCCGAAATGGCGGGTCCGGAGGCGGATGAGCAGGGTGGACGTGCCCGGGAGTTCGTCTCTTCCGGGGATGTTCGGACCTCGAACACCGTCGGGCCGGCCGAACCCTTGAACTCGGAAGCTGAACTGTCGGCTCGGGCATTGTTGTGATATCCCCGCCGTTAGAGTTCCCGCTATGAGCAACGGGCAAGGAGAGGGCGCCGGCAAGCCCCCATACGACGACCGCACCCTGCTGGACCCACTCAGCAACGACGAGCTTCGAGCACTTCGCGAAGCCCGCCAGCGGATGCAGGCGAAAAAGGAGCCTTCGGGGAGCGCGGTCGCGCACCAAATCGTGATCGGCCCGGATATGGGGGAAGACATCGGAGATGCCCCAACTCGGGCTATCCCTGGTCTACCCACCTTTGAAGGCAATGTCTCGCTCGACGAGATCTCGATGCCCCCCGGTGGTGAGCCGCAGCAGCGGATGACCGGGGTCATTCACGACCCTGCGTCGATGCCCCCGACCCAGCCTGACGTGCCGGCGGGCGCCACCCCCTCCGACCCGATGTCGGTTCTGAGTCAGGCCGATACGGTCGCGCCCACCGTTGCGCCGGGCGTCGTGGTGGGCACACCTGCGGGCCGACCAGCGAACCCGGGTTCGAACATCCCCCATCACCCGACGAGCCCGGGGTTTGGAGAGAACACGCTTCTGTGGATGCAGCCGCCCAAGCCGGCGCCGATGCCGATGTCGAGCCCGAGCGGGCATACGCTCGATTTCATCAACCGGCCGGAGCCCGTCGACCGCAATGTGGTGATCGCGAGGGCGGTCGCCGGAGGCTTGGGCGTTCTGCTGGTGGTTTCGATCATCGTCCTGCTCTTCTTTCCGCAGCTGATCTGGGCGCCCAAGGGCCAGCTCGAGATTCACAGCACCCCTGCCCGGGCTGAAGTTTTCATCAAGGGGGTCAACTACCAAGTGACTCCGGTCAAACTGACGCTGTCGGCTGGCCAGTACGAGATCCTGTTGAAGCGGGAGGGGTACGAGCCGGCGACGTTTGTCGCCGACGTCGAGCCCGAGAAGGCGCAACGCCGGGATGTCGACTTGGTGCCGATCAGTCAAGACGGCCTGATGACCGTCAGGATCGACGTGAAGAACGTTCCCGCCACCATCACCATCGATCGGAAGACCTACGGCGCAAAGCGTCGCCTCATGGTGCCGAACCTCGACCCAACCAAGCCGCACACGATCAAAATCGAAGCCGAGGGCTACGTGACGACGATTCAAGAAATCAAAGCCCGGGAGCTCAAAGATAGCTATACGTTCGTCCTGCAGCAATCGAAGTAGTCCGCTTCGGCGCAGGCGCCGAGCGCGAGACGGCCTCGGGCACCCCGCCTACCGATATGTCTGGTGATTATCCTCTCGCGCGAGAACTGCCAGCGCGGACGGTCATCGTTGGTGACCTCAATGGGCAGGCCAAGTTGCTCAAGCGGCTCCTCGTGGGGCTCAAGATCATTCGCCGTGACCATCACTGGTGTGGTGGCCGAAGCGTCTTGGTGCAGATGGGCGACGTGCCCAATCGAGGGCGGGGGGCCCGCGAAGCGATGGACCTGCTGTTGCAGCTGCGGCAAGAGGCCCAACAAGCAGGAGGGGATGTCTACTGGCTCCTCGGCAACCACGAGGTCATGTCGACCCTGCGGCACGAAGCTTACGTATGGCCCGACGAATACCTCGAGTTCGCCGATTCCGAGGCGCTCGAGATGTACCAATACGATCGAAGCCGTTACGTCCACGAGCTTCTGGGTTCCACGGAGGAGGCCGGTATCGTGGAGCCGGTGGGCGGACGACTGCGGGCCTGGGAGGAAGCGAACGCCCCCGGTCGGACCGAGTATCGAGCGGCGATGGGCGCGACCGGTACCTATGGGGCCGCGATTCGCAGTCTACCGATCGCTTTTCTGATCGGACCGCTGCTGTTCGTTCACGGCGGTCTGAGTCCCGCGTGGGCCGAATTCGGCGTCGAAGGCCTCGAAAAGTTGAGCCGGACCGCTTGGGCCGACAATCCCGAGTTCTATCAGCAGCTCGACCCGAAGGGCGTCTTCAGAGACCCTGAGGGGCCGCTGTGGCATCGGGGGTACTGCATCGGCGACGGACCGGAGTGTCGGGACGACCTGCAGGAGGCTCTACGACGGATCGGAGCGACTCAGATGCTGGTCGGTCACACTCGCACGGATTCATTGGGCGAAGGACAAGTTTCGGTGCCCCTGATTCGGCACCGAGGTCGGCTCATCATGACGGACGTCGGTCTCGGCGAGCCGGGCGAGCCGGGTTGCGCGCTGATCGTGGAGCGGGGCCGAATCGAAGTGTGGACGCCCGGTGGCAGCCGAAGCCGAATCGCGACGGTCAAGAAGCGATGAACAGAGCGAGGGAACGACGACGATGACGGTTCTATCTCTCGGCGCTCAGCCATATCTCGCATTGCTGATCCTGAGCTCCCCGGCTTCGGACGAGGCGCTTGCAGTGCAGGACTTCTTGCCGTGCCGCCCCGGAACGAGCATCGAATATCAGTGGCACGATGAGGCCGATTCACCCCAGCCGGTCTTCAGAGCCGACGAAGTCCTCACCGAAAAGGGACGCCTGTGCTTCATTCGGATGCGCACCTGGCGCGGGCGGCGAGAGGCCGATCAGCCATCCAGCGATGACGTTTACGTGTTGGAGCGCCTGCCCGACCGGATTCTCGACGCGGGGTGGAAAGACTCGATGACTGCGTTCAGGGCTCCGCTGTTGCGTTCGCCCATCGAGTCCGGTCGCCGGTGGCGATTCAATCGCGTCGATTATCGCGTCGAGCTCGTCGAGGACGGCCTTCCGCCCTCCGTTCGGGCCGCGGTCCGCGTCGGTCTTCCGTCAACGGGGGGGGCGGCGGATGGGGCTGGGCGTCGCGTTCCCGGCCGCGGTCCGGTGAGGCCCGACCCGGTCGCCGCGATTCGAGTCGAGGCCACCAGTATACCGGCTGGCCACTACCACGCCGTGCGCACCTACGTTCGAGGCATTGGCCTGGTCAAGGACGAGCGACTCAAAGGTGCGTGGATCGCTGTCAAGGTGAGTACTTCTGGATCCATCGGACGGTTTCCTCGGTCTCGTTAACGAGGGGTCGGGATGGAACCAACGCTCAACTCGTGCCACCGTGACGACGTAGACCTGTGCGGTACCCGGACGATAGTGATGGCGCTCTGAGCCCGTTTCTGGCTGGGCTGCCCCCCGGGGCGGTCGTCGACGTGGCGCCCGGTCGATACGAAGGACCCGTGTCGATCACCCGGCCCCTCACACTCCGAGGGGCCGGTGAGCTCACCCGAATTGCAGGGTGCACGGGGCGGCCGATCAGCATCTCGGTCGAAGGCACCGAGCCCGTGGTTCTGGAATCGCTAAGGCTGGAGCACGGTTCCGCCGAAGACGGGGGTGGACTGTTGATCGCCTCGGGCCAGGTCGAGCTGCGCAATGTGCATTTTCACCACTGCTCGGCCGAGCGCCATGGGGGTGCCTTCGCGATCAAAGCGGGGCGCGTCCGGGCGTTTCGCGTGTACACTTTCGACACTCGGGCGCGTCGGGGAGGCGCGGTCTGGGTCGGCCACCGAGGGCAATTTTTCTTGCACGATAGTCAGCTTACGCGCTCCGAAGCTCTGTTCGGGGGGGCTTTCGCATTCGAAGATCAGGCGGTGGCCGAGCTCGAAGGAATAACGATTCGAGGGGCGCGGGCCGGCTCATCGGCCGGCGGGCAGGCGCTGTATGCGCGAGGCACCGAACATGGGCATCCGGCCCTTCGCCTGAACCGAGTGCTGATCGAAGATGGTCCGTACGGACAGCCCATCGTGGTCGATCCGAAGTATCCGGCCGAGGTTCGTCTCGAGGGCTGCAACATGCCGCGGGCGGTGCAGACGATCGCGGGCTTCGTCGACGGCGGCGCTAATCTGTGGAGATGAGGCTCCCGCTTCCCCATGCAGCAGCAGCTCAGCGTTGACGTGCCCGGCACCGGGTCGGCGGCTTCTAAGAAAAAGTTCGGGACCTTTCTCGGGGTCTACACGCCGTCCGTGCTCACCATTTTGGGCGTCATCATGTACCAGCGGTTCGGGTGGGTGGTCGGCCACGCCGGCCTCGGTCAGGCGCTGCTGATCGTGCTGCTGGCGCACGTCATCTCGGTGACCACCGGCCTATCGGTCGCGTCGATCGCGACAAATCACACGGTCAAGACCGGCGGTAACTACTACATCATCTCCCGGTCGCTGGGCCTCAGCATCGGAGGTGCGATCGGGGTCGCCTTGTACTTGGCCCTGACTCTCGGCGTGAGCCTCTACCTCATCGGTTTTTCGGAGGCATTGTTGGCGGCGACCGCCCCGTGGAGTCCGACCGGCGACCCACGCAATGATATTCGGCTCGTCGGTTCCGTGGCCTGCGTCGCGATCGCGCTCCTGACCTTGTACAGCACCGATTTCGCCCTGAAGTCCCAGTTGTTCGTGCTCGGCGCGATCGCGCTGTCGCTCGTTTCGATCTTCGCGGGAAGCAATCTCGATATCGGTACCGAGACGAAGGTCGGGATGGCGCCCCCGCCCAACGGGCTCGGCTTCGAGACCGTGTTTGCGGTGTTCTTTCCGGCGGTGACCGGCTTTACGGCCGGGGTCGGCATGTCGGGCGACCTCAAGGATCCCAAACGGGCGATCCCGATCGGCACCATGGCCGCCATCGTCACCGGGATGGTCATCTATCTGGTGCTACCGCCGTTCTTGGCGCGCGTGGCGTCGGTCGAGCAGCTGCAGACGAACAACAACATCCTGCTGAAGATCGCGTGGATTCCTGAGTTGGTGACCCTCGGCGTCTTCTCGGCGACCTTGTCGTCGGCCCTCGGGAGCATCCTTGGCGCGCCGCGGACGCTCCAGGCGCTGGCCTTCGACGGCATCGTGCCTCGCTTCTTGGGCCGCGGGCGCGACGAACCCCGGCTCGCCCTCCTCGTCACCCTTCTGATCGCAGAGGCCGGCATTCTAGTGGGGCAGCTCGAGCTGGTGGGTGCCGTGATCTCGATGTTCTTCCT
Source organism: uncultured Myxococcales bacterium (assembly GCA_964519665.1). GTDB lineage: Bacteria > Myxococcota > Kuafuiibacteriia > Kuafuiibacteriales > Kuafuiibacteriaceae > JANQQN01. The sequence continues at coordinate 48,119 of CAZFIV010000022.1, read as the reverse complement.
GACCAGCTACGGCTTTCTGTGCCTCGCCTGCGGGCTCGAACGCTGGGCCAGCCCCGACTTTCGGCCCCAGTTTCGGGTGCCGATCTGGGTCAGTCTTCTCGGCGCGGTCGCGGCGTTCATGGTGATGGCGCAGATCGATGCCCTAGCCATGCTGGGCGCCATCTCGATGATGGCCGTGCTGTACTTCTTTCTGAAGCGACGTCAACTGGTGTTGGCGTCGGGCGACACCTGGGGCGGCGTGTGGTCGGCCGTCGTTCGAATCGGGCTCATGCGCCTTCGGGCGTCCGCGTCTCGGACCCATACCCGCAACTGGCGGCCGAACATGGTCGTCATGTCGCGGACGCAGTACCGCGCGGCCACGATTCAATTCGCGCGCGGTCTGGTCGGCGACCGCGGCATCCTTACGCACTTCGACCTGATCGCGGGTTCGCCGATGCGGTCTACGGTCGACGAAGCTCTCGAGCGCGAATATCCCGGGATGTTCGCCCGAAAGCAGGGGGTCGAAAACGTCTACGACACGATCCCCAACGTGGCCGCCAACTTCGGATTGGCGGGGATGGAGACCAACACCATCCTGATCGGTTGGCCCCGACGCCCGGAGGCCAACACCCGGTACGGGCAGATGATCGGGCGCCTGGTAGAGCTCGACCTGTCGGTCCTCATGCTGAGGTACGATCACGATCGAGGCTTCGGCAAACGGCAGCAGATCGACGTCTGGTGGGACGGAGTAGCGCCCACCGGTCAGCTGCTCCTTACGTTGGCCTATCTCTTGAAATCCGCGCCCGCCTGGAAAAACGCGCGGGTCCGGGTCTTGGTGACCGGACGGCCGATGACGGACCCGGCGGCGGCGCAAAAACGGCTCGAGCGGATCATCAATCAGGCCCGCGTGCAGGCGGAAGCGGTGGTGCTGGCGCCACTGGCCGGGGACCTCGGCGACCGGATCCGCCAGGAGTCGGCGCACGCCGATCTGGTGATGATTCACGCTCTGCCGTCCGACGAAGCGGGCCAGTTCGTAGCGGCCAATCAGCCGCTCCTAAAGGGGCTGGGTACGGCGTTGCTGGTGCGTCCGGCCCCCGGGTTCGACAACCCGTACACCGTCTTTCCGCCGGGTGAGGCCTCGTCGGATTCGGTCGAGCTCAGTGCTCGTACCGTAACCTTGAACGCTCCGGTCGCCCCGGCATTGGAGCCAGCGATCGAGCGGCTCGAACAACGGGTGCGGGACGTCCTGGAGCGGTTCATCAGCAACGTCAATCAGCCTTCCGTCGAAGAGGAGCGGGCGTTTTTGACCTCGGCGGTGCGAGAGGTCGAAGATCTTCGCCAGGTAGAGCGGAGGCTCGGCCGGCGGGGAGGCAGGCTGGACACCGCCCGGGGCTTGGTGGAATGGGCGCGAAATCGGTACGCGTCCGCGATCCTGGCTCGCAACCAAGCCTTCATGAGCACCGCGCCGCGGACCCGCGAGGAAGTTCCGGAGCTGCAATGGACTCGGCGCCTGCGCGAGGGCATCGACCGACTACAGCGAGATCTCGAGACGGCGGCGCGGGAAGTGCCGGTCACCGTCGCGGTGCCCACCGCCGAGGCCGACTGGGCGATGGCGCCGGAGGATGACTGGGGGATGCGCCTGCGCAAGAAGCGAGTGCGTATCGCCATGCGCTGGTTCAAGCGCCCCCCACCGGACCGCAAGGTGCCGACCCGCCGGGTCGCGCTTCGTCACCTTGGGCCATCGCTGTGGCAGGACGTGGCCTCGACCCTGGAGCAGGAAGGGGTTCGGCGTCTCGACGCGATCGACCGAATCCGCCGGCTATCTTCCGATGTCGACCGGTGCTTCGGCAACCTCTCCACCGAGCTGGAACGGTTCAATGATACGGGTGCTCTGTCCGAGTTCCGGGAGAGCGTCGCCCGTGAGATCGCGGGGCTGTCCGATGTAGCGGCGGGCGTTTATCAGCGCTTCGAGCAGAACGACGCCCAGAGCAAGGTCCAGCTTCAGAACTTGGTCGCCGATGCCGCCCACGCGATGGCCGACGACCTCGCTCGCCGAGACATCGAACGGGTCTCTCGGCGGTGGTCGGGCGCGCTCGCCGAAAGTGCGGTGCGGCGGGCGCAGTTCGCCTTCGCGGCCATCGCTCCGCGGTGGACCGAGCAGATCTCGGCGATGGCCAATGCGCTGGACCTCGACCTTCGGGTTTCGTCGCTCGCGGTGGCCACTCGACGCGGCTTGTATCAGCTCGATGCCCGGGTTCGGAGGGAGGTCGAGCAAGGTCCATTGACCGCGTTGTCGACCGCGGTTCGCGTGATGCGACGGGTGGCCGACGCCGAATCACTCGACGACGAGGTCACGCCCGGTGCCTCGGCGAACGGCGAGGCGACGCCGGCGGCCACCAGCGCCGACGGCGGGTCGACGGGTCATCGCACCGCGACCGGACCGGTATCGGCCGCGCCGGGCAGCGGCGCGGTCCCGGCGGCCGACGGGTCGGGTTCCAGCCCGCCGTCGGGTCGCGAGGCGAAAGCGTCCGGAGCGAAGAGCTCAGACCTGCCGAAGACCGGCGACGTCGCCGACCCGACGGCGCTGGCGGTGCGCCGCGATTATCTCGCCGCGGCGGACGAGCTCCGCGCGACATGGGAAGCGCCGTATCGACCGGTGAGCCAACAGCTCTTGGAACAGCTGGTTGGGGCCCTCGGGCGGGCCGCTGAAGGGCTGCCGCGCACCGTCACGACGGTCAGCGAAGCGGCCATGGCGGCGGCGCTCGACGGGCAGCCATCTGGGGCACAAGCCAGCTATCCGGCTCGTCGGCTCGTGCAGACCTTTCTCGACCAACGGGTCGTGCAGCCCACTCGAGCCCTGGTGACGGATCTGCCGCCGCTGGTGGAGTCCGCCCAAGAAGTGCTGTTCGACGCGGTTCGACTGGTGGCGTTCGAGTTGGAGCAGGCGTCCGGGGACCGAGAAACAGAGATCGGGTTCGAAGATGAGCCGGCCGACGTCAACGCGCTGTCGCAGGTGATCGAACCACGGATCCTTCGTCTCGAGGCGGCGGCCGAAGAGCTTCGTTCGTACCTCGATCGACTCCGTACGACCCTTCGCGACGATCTGGTGCCGGCGGTCAGCGGCGCGAGGGCGGCGGCGGTGGGCAGCCCCGGGCGATCCGATCCGACGGCCCGGGCCGCGTCGGGTCCCGGTCTCGGTTGGCGCGTTCGCGCGGTGGTTCGGGCGACCGAGGATCGGGTCGGCGCGGCCGTGCGCCGACTGATCCAGGAGCCGGGTCGGGTGAGCAGGGGAGCCTTCGTTCCCCCGACCGGTGACCTGGTCGACGACATCGCCGCGCTGCGGGCGTCCTTGTTGCCGAACGGTGCCCGGCAGGTCGAGCTGCCGCTGCTGTACCGGCGCATCTTCGGCCGGTCCGCCCTCGAGAAGTCCGATCTGCTGCGGGGGCGCAGCCGAGAGGCGGCCCGTCTAGAGCGGGCGGTCGAAAGATGGAACGCCGGTACGGGCGGTCCGCTCGCGATCATCGGTGAGCCCCGGTCAGGACGAACCTCGCTGGCCAGTTTCGTGTCCCGGGAGCTCATGCAAGGTCGGACCATCGTCCGGGTGGTGCCCCCGGTCGGGGGCGGCGACGATGTCGAGTCCGTGAACGCGGCGGTCGTGGCCGCCGTAGGCGGTCGCGAGGGGCAAGGCGCGGAGGGTGCCTTGCGGTCGATGCCGCCAGGGGCGGTCGTCCTCGTCGACGAAATCGGGCGTTGGATGTCTCGCGCGCCCGGAGGCCTCGATGGTCTCCGGCTGTGGCAACGTCTGTGGCGCCGGCTGGGTGAGCGCCATTTGTTCGTGGTGGTGGCGACGCCCTACACTTGGCGGTACGCCAGCCATCTGCTGACGATCGAGCAAGGCTTTCTCGGCATCGCCGAATGCGGGCCGATCCGCCTCGACGCGCTCAAGGAGCTGCTGATGCTCCGGCAACGCACCGCCGACTTCGAGCTCGCCTTCGAGCGGATCGGTTGGGGCCCCCTGCGGTGGCCCGATAGCATCAACGAGCGCCGGCAGTTGAGTCGCCTGCACGAACGGAGCCGAGGCAATGTGGGCGATGCGCTCGACCTCTGGCGGCGCTCGGTCGTCGGCGCTACGGAGCGCCGAATCACGCTCCACATCGCGCCGGCACCCGACGCATCGGTGCTGTCTCGACTTCCGCTTCGATGGACGGCGGCGCTGACCGCGATCGCCTTTCACCGGGCGGTGTCGCCGGCTCGGCTGGCCAACGTGTTGCGGGTGGGGCGTGAGGAAGCGCTCGCGCTGGTGAGCGAGCTCGAACGTGCCCAGCTGATCGCCTCCGAGCGGTCGGGGGCGTGGGGGCTCGACCCGGTCATGCAGCCCAAGCTCCTTCGGATGCTGTACGCGCGAGGTGGTCTGGGATGATGGTTCGGTGGATGGTTCGGTGGCCACCGGGAGCCTGGTTCTCGGGGTTGATGATGCTCGTCGCGATGATGGTCGGCGACTTCGAACCGATTCACGCCCAAACGAAGACCGCGACCGTAGCGACGTCGACGGTGGGACGCGCCGCGTCTCCGCCTCCCGCCCGGCGCTTACGGCGAAAAAGCCGACGGCCCGTGCGCCGTCGTCGTCGTCGTCCTCCGGTCTCCAAGGTTCAACCTCCGACCGGGGACGATCGGCTGGTCTTCCTGGAGCCGGATCCGAAGCCGATCGTCGAGGTGGGGTCCGCGCCCCAGGCCAGAGGGGGCGCGAGCCCAAAGAGCGAGAGCTCGGACAGTACGACCGGGGCTCTCAGTCGAGTCTGGAGCCGGGCCTGGCGAGAGGGGCTCGGAGCGTGGCGAGATGCGTTGTGGGCCGTGCTGTGGGTGATCGGGCTGGCGCTGTTCACGGTTCGGGTGACGGCGGTTCTCGTTCGCCGAGCGGCCGAACGCGGGCTACGGGTGGCGCGGCTGGTCGATCGCAACTGGCGTCTCATCGAGGGGCTGGCCTGGATCGGAGTGGGCCTGTGGGTCGTAGACCGCTTGGCCTCCGGTACGGGAATGGGGGCGGTCGCGGTGGCGACGGGAGGCATGGTCCTGGTGGTGATCCTCGCCTCCAACGCCATCCGAGATGTGATCTCCGGGTTGTTGCTGAACCTGGAGCGCCCCTTCGAGGTCGGGGACTACGTTCGGGTCGCCGAGGCGGAGGGCCAGGTGCGAGCGTTTCGTACTCGGGTCGTGGAACTGGTCGCCCCCGATGGACACCGGCTGTTCGTCCCTTATCGGGCGCTCGCAGGCACCACTGACGTGCGGCCCGGCGGGCGCAGCGCGGCGCACTCGGTGAAGGTGGTCTTGCGGCTCCCCGACGGGTTCGACCCCGCGGACGCCCTCGCGCTGGCCGAAGAGATCGCACGGGCCTCACCCTGGGCCACCTTGGCTTCGGAGCCGAGAATTGCCTTCGAGGGGGCCCCGGGTCGGGAGCTGACCGTCGAGGCGTTCGCTTTTCACCCCGAGGCGCAATCTCTGTTGCACGCCGACCTCGTCCGGAGCTGGAACGCCGTGTGTCGAAGAAAGCCCTGACGCATCCGATGCGGGCGCCCAACGAACGGGCGCCCGGGTCGCGGCGTCACCGCGGGCGGCCGCGTCGCGATTTCATGAGCGGCGACCGCCTCTCGGTCTTCAAGCGGCGACCCGCTTTCGCGGTCGACCTCGGCCTTTTCGAGGCGTCCTCAAAGCGGCCTCGGCCCGCTGTCGAACGGATGCCGGCAAGCCCCACTGCTGAATTTTATTCTCGGCGAGCCGCAGGCGGACGTGAAAACTCCTGGCTCGGTCCAGCGCTTCTTCGTCACCCACGGCGTTGAGGTCACGGATCTCTTCCACCCACTCGTTTACCCGCTCGATCAGCTGGGCGCCGGCTTCGCGAACGCGCCGGTCTTGAGCACCGCTTGTCGCTACGTCGACCAAGCTGGTGAGAGATTGTGCGCGCTTTTCGAGCGCGGTCAGTACAGTTTTTGGAATGTTGACGCCCAGCTCGGTCATCGGTCCTCCTCGTTCCCTTTCCCTAGGACGACCAACGCACTGGTTGCCTCCGATCTTCCGATGAGCCTGCCTTGTTCAATCGGCGGCACATCCATGTCCGGTTGTATTAGGTGACGAGGGTGGACCCTGACGGACCGGGTTCGGTGCAGGTGAAGTTGACGATCTGGTCGATCGCGCCGCCGAGCTCGGCGGCGCGTTTGACGACCTGAAAGAGTGAGCGACAGTTATCGTCGACCTCGGCCATGGCACGCAGCCATTGCTTCAGACGCGACAGGGCCGCGCGATCAGGCGTTCGAAACCGCACGTCAGTTCGGGTTTCTTCTACGAACCGTAGCAGGAGCGCACGCCGAGCCGCGAATGGCCACGGGTATCCAGGGTCGCTCCAAGTGCGCCCGCTCAGTCGGGCAATGAGTCCCGGCTCTCGAAATGCGCCCCGACCCATCATGAAGGCCGACAAGCCCGTCTCGTTGCGGCATTCGTCGAGGGCTCGGGGGCTGAATATGTCGCCGTTGGCCACGACCGGGGTGCGAACGAGATCGGCGGCGGCGCCGATCCTGCGCCAGTCCGCCGGTGGCTGATACATCTGGATCTTGGTTCGGCCGTGGATGGTGATCCAGTCGGTTCCCGCGGCTTCGGCCGCCCGCACGACGTCGAAAACGTCTTCCGGGTCGTTGAACCCCAGTCTGATCTTGGTCGATACGGGAATCGAGGCGGGTGTCGCTCGCCTGACCGCGGTCACGACCGACTCGAGGCGGTCCGGACACTTTAGAAGGGCGGCCCCGCCATCGTGGCCATTTACACGACGGGCGGGGCAACCGAAGTTGAGGTCGATGGCCAGCGCCCCCAATTCCACCGCCCGCAGTGCGGATTCCGCCATCAGGTCCGGAGCGCTTCCGAGCAACTGGATTTGCACCGGCACGCCGGCGCTTGTCCGACCGCCCCGGCGGAGCTCCGGCACGTGCTTCAGGAGCGTGGACGGGCTGAGCGGCTGCTGCGTGACGCGGAGAAACTCGGATACGCAAAAGTCCATGCCGCCGAGCCCGCTGAGGAGACCCCGCACGATATGGTCAGAAACACCCTCCATCGGGGCCAGAGCGAGGACGGGGGCACCTCGATGCGGACGATGGGGCCACCGGTCAGTGGTGATACGGGCGGTCACTGGACAGCTCGATCCAGAGATCGTGGCGCCATCGAGCCCGCTCGCCGAGGCCCGGTCAGCGCGCGTGAGGGTACCCGGCGCGTTGGGTTCATCGAGCGGATTCCTGGCTCCGCGGGCTTCCTTGACTAGGTGCTCCACTGGCCTAGAATCGATGCCGATGCGGCGCGTGAACGGCAAGCCGGTCCTACTGATCGCCGTGTCGGTCCTGGCGACGAACTGCGCCAACACCGACACGATAGAAACCGAGTTGAGCCGCATTCGTCGCGAGCTTCATTTTGTTCGTCAAGACCTGGCGAAGCAAAAACAGACGGTCGACGACCTGGAGCGGCGCATGACCCTGGTCTCGCTGGGGGCTGGAGCTTCACGCGCGGCCCCGATCAATCGGCAGCCTCGCGGCGGTCCGCTGGTCGCCCAGTCTCTCGATGAGGCGCCCCCGGCGAGGTCCGATCGAGAGCCGCCGGCTTCGTTCGCGCCACCGTCCGCCCCTCGCCGCAAGGCGCTTCCCGTCGTTCGGCTCGGCGCGAATGCACAGCCCAAACCGGTGGCCAACGACGAATGGATCGATCCCGGCGAGCCCGATCGAGGTGGGCCTCCGTTGAAGTTCACCATGGCCGGTGAAGAAGAAGACGAGGACGGTCAGCGGCTCGAGGTGGATCGAAGTGTTCTGCAGCAGCCCGACCCGGTTCTGGACGCGCCTCCGGCGTCTCGGCCTCCCCCCCGCCGAAGCGATGCCCGCGCCGATCCCCAACCCGCGGCCCGCTCGATGGAAGACCCAGGGGCTTTACAACCTCCTCCCCGCCGCCGCGCCGACCGGAGTCGCCGCGCTTCTTCGGCGGAAGCCAAAGCCGACTACAGGGCCGCTCTAGCCCGACTTCGTGAGAAGAAAGAGCCCAAGGCGGCGCTCGGGATGTTCGACCTGTTCCTCCTCAAGCACCCGAAGTCGAGGTTCGCCGACAATGCGGCGTACTGGCGGGGCGAGTGTCTGATGGCCCTGAAGAAACATGAAGAGGCGCTGTCGGCGTTTGACGCCCTCATCCGACGGCATCCGCGGTCCGCCAAGGTACCGTTCGCGCTGGTGCGAAAGGCCGAGACGTTCTTGGTGCTGAACCGCAAGCCCGAAGCGCGCGAGGCTTTCAAGACGGTGATGGATGACTATCCGACCAGCGAAGCCGCACAGACCGCGAAGATCCTGCTGGCCAAGCACTCGGCCGACTGACCGAAAGTCGATTCTCAAAGGACCCTTATGAAGACCCCCCGTATTCGATTCGTTGCCTCTGCCTTGGGTGCGTTGGTCGCCCTGAGCCTATTTTCGGCGTCGGCCCAGGCCCAAGACGGGTTTGGCGGAGAGTTGCCGCAGCCCGAGATCGAGGCGCCGCCGCCCGATACGATCGAGGTCGAAGGCAACGCGCCGCCTCAGGTCTCCGAGAACCACGTGGTCCAGGCCGGCGATACGCTTTGGGACCTCTGTGAAAAGTATCTGAACAGCCCCTGGTACTGGCCGAAGATCTGGAGCTACAACCCGCAGATCACGAATCCGAACTGGATCTACCCCGGCAATGAGCTTCGGTTCTATCCGAGCGACGACACGGTTCCGGCGGCTGCGTCGATCGATGAGCCGATCGGCATCGAGGGGTCGACCGACGAAGACCTCGCCATCCCCGGTGAGCTCGATGAGGCCGAACTCGTGAAGACGGTCGGTTCGATCGAGGTCGGCCGGACCGCGCCGAACTCGGTGTGGACGACCCGCGTCGGTTACATATCTGCGGAGGGCTTGGCGGTGGCGGGCCGGGTCAGCAACGCGGAGTCGGAAGCCGTCCTGCTTTCGGACTACGACCGGATCTACATCAAGATGAAGTCACGGGCGAAGAAGGGCGATAACTTCGCAGTCTTCCGCCCCGTGCGCCGGATCGAGCACCCGATCACCGGCGAGCCCTATGGATATGCAGTCAAGATCGTGGGGGGCGTGCAGATCATCGATACGAGCCCTCGGGTCACCACGGGTCAAATCTCGCAGGCTTTCTTGCCGATCCAGCGCGGCGACTATGTCGGGCCCTTTCCGGAGTCGTTCGGAGCCCGAATCTCGCCGACCCCGAACGAGACCGAAACCCGCGGCTACATCATCGACTCCGTGGTCGACGTTCTGGGTCCGCTCGGTGAGCACGACTTGGTCTTCATCGACCGAGGCCGGCAACACGGCGTGCGTCCCGGCAACACCTTCTCGGTTCTCGACCGCGGCGACAAATACACCCGGGAGGCCGGTGGCCTGCCCATCGAAGACGTCGGTCAGCTGATGGTGTTGGATGTTCAGGAGACCGCCTCGACGGCCATCGTGACGTTCGGCTTGCGCGAGATGAGCGTCGGCGACAAGATTCAGATGCGCCGCAACTAAACCTGCGTGGTCGGCCGCCCGGGCGCGGCTCACCACGACGCCGCCGGGCTGGCGGGGCTGGTTTTCAAAACCGCACAAATCGTTACGAACGACTTCGTGCGTTGACCTGACTCAGGGCGCCCTTCGAGCATCCAACGAGTGACATCGATTCTTCGGCTGCGCCCGACTGATCGCCGATACCCACGTCGCCTGCTCGACTTGGCGGATCCTCCGGCGCCGGTCTTCGTGACCGGATCCATGCCTCGGCCTTCGGCTCGGGTCGTCGCTCTGGTCGGTGCCCGCCGAGCCTCGCCCGGAGGGCTCGAGATCGCGCGCCGGCTCGCCGGGGCGGCCGCGGCGGCAGACCTGTGGGTGGTGAGTGGCGGCGCGATCGGCATCGACGGGGCGGCGCACGCGGGTGCGCTCGACGCCGGTGGGCGCACCTTGGCGGTCTTGGGTACGCCGCTGACCGACCCGGGCCCGAGGCTCAATCGTCCGCTCTTCGACCGGATGCTCGAGTGGGGCGGTGGATGGTTATCCGAGCAGAACGGTCCGCCGGACCGTCTCGCCTTCTGCCGACGAAATCGATTGATCGCTGCGCTCGCGGACTTGGTGGTCGTCGTGGAGGGCGCCGAAAAGTCAGGTACCCGCTACACGCTTCAGGCTGCCCACCGGCTGGGGCGGAATCTCGGCGCGGTCACCTGGAGCCCCGGCGACCGCCGAGGCGCCCAAGCGGAGTGGGTCTTTCGCAATGGGGGCAGCCCGATCACCAGCCCCGAAGCGCTGTTGAAACGATGTGGGCGGCGACGCCGACGCCGCGAGGGGCACCCAGATCCGGCTTCCGGTTCTCTGGGGGCGTCCGCGCTGCAGGCGTCGAGCGGCAGCCCGAACGGTTCGGCGGAGGCGCTGGCGGTCGAGTTGGGCATCTCGATTCAAGAAGCGCTGGTCCGCCTGACCGAGCTGGAGCTCGAAGGTCGAATTCGCAGCGACGGCGGAGGACGGTTTAGCCCGTCGGAGTGACGGTGCTGGGAGCGGGGCGTTGCGACCGAGCCGGGGGCGGGGCAACCTATCCTCATGGCGGCGGGCGAAGACTCCGGTGGACGGTCGGCGCGACCGTTCATCGATGAACCCGAGCTGCCGACCGACCCTCGGCCTAAGTCGGTCAATCCCGATGCCCGACGCCCCGACGCCCGACGCCCCGACGCCCGACCCCTCGACGCCCGACGCCCCGACGCCCGACCCCTCGACGCCCGACCCCTCGACGCCCGACCCGACACTCGAAGGACCGCCCCTGACCCAAGGGTCGGAGACTCCGTGGGTCCTTACCGCCTCTTGGCGCTGCTGGGTAAGGGCGGCGCGGGTTCGGTTTTCAAGGCTCGACATCAGCGCACCGACCGGGTCGTCGCGCTCAAGGTACTGGCGGCCGCCAAGACCAAACGCGCTCGCATCGTTCAGCGCTTCTTCGACGAGGTTCGGGCCGCCAGCTCGGTCGACCACCCCGGTTTGGTCAAGGTGTACGACTTCATCGAAGAGGAGGAGCCGCGTCGACTCGCCTACGCGATGGAGTTCGTCGACGGAGAACCTCTGCGGGTCAGGCTAAGGCGGGAAGGCGCCCTCGCCCTTCGGACCGCGATCGCGGTCGGCGCTCAGATCAGCGATGCGCTGACCGCGCTGCATGAGGCGGGCATCATTCACCGCGACCTCAAGCCCGAGAACATCCTGCTCGTCGACGATGGGGCCCTCCGGGTCAAACTGCTGGACTTCGGCGTTGTGAAGTTCCTGCCCGTCGACCGCACGGTCACCGACCCCGCGGCCGAGCCGACCACCGCCGGTACCTTTGTGGGGACGCCGCGTTATATGGCTCCGGAACAGGCGGCCGGTGCGCAGGTCGACCATCGAGCCGACCTCTTCGCGTTGGGGGTCATGCTGTTCGAGATGATCACCGGCGCTTGTCCGCACGAGGGCGACTCCCTTCGGGACGTGGTCCTCGCGAAACTCAAGGGCGCGCCCCGGATCACGGTCAATCCGGAGCAGGAGATCCTGCCCGAAGAGCTCACGGACATCGTCGACGCGTGTCTTCAACTGAAGCCGAGCCTTCGACCGGATTCCGCGGCCGAAGTCAGCGCGGTGTTGGCCCACGTCGAGCTGGTGTTGTTCGCGGTCGGGCGGCCGGTGCGCGTAGCGGAGTCGCCTTCGGTGGACGACACGTACCCGCTGGGATTCGATCCGGGGCTCGGCCTCGAGAGCGCGTGGTCGGCGCCGATGTCGCCTGAGCTTCCGACCGCCGTCGACGTTCAGCCCCGCGGTCTGGTGACCGATGAGTTGTTGGTCGACCCCGGTCTTCCGACGGTCCCGTTCGAGGTCGTTCCGGTTCGGTCCCGCCCATGGGCGCAGCCGGTTCCAATGGCCGTCGCCGAACCGCAGGGCGGGGTGTTACTGCCGGATCCCGCCGAGCCGGGGCCGGGCGGGGAGACCTTCGACAGTCGACCGACCAGTGGTCCCCTCACCGGCGCCCAACCGATTCTGCCTCCCTGGTCCGTCCGCCGGTATGTGGCCATCGGCGTCCTCATCCTCGTGTTGGCGGTCAGCCTGGCCATGATCGCCCGGATCTTGACCCAAGAAGACACCGTGCTCGTTCTCCCGGATCCGGACCCACCGGCCGCTCCCCGGCCTTGACTCCCTCACCGCCGAGCGGTCTGTCTTGCGGACCATGGCCTCATCTACGACACCCGCGGTTGGGTCCACGTCGCCTGTCTGGGTAATCGGGGGTGGTCTCGCGGGCTGCGAGGTCGCCCTTCAACTCGCTCACCGAGGCATTCCGGTTCGACTCTTCGAGATGAAGTCGCTCCGCCGCACCCCGGCCCAGGTCAGCGACGACTTGGCCGAGCTGGTCTGCTCCAACTCGTTCCGAGGCGCAGCGGTCGATCAGGCGGTGGGGGCCATCAAAGAAGAGATGCGGCGAGGCGGAGGCGCGCTCATTCGGTGCGCCGACCGGAATCAGGTCCCCGCTGGGGGCGCGCTGGCGGTGGACCGAGACGCGTTCTCGCACGCGGTGACCCATGCCGTCCGCGAAGCGAGTCTCATCGAGGTCGTCGAGCGAGAAATCGAGGCCCTGCCATCGCCCGAAGATGCTGACGACGTGGTCGTCGCGACCGGTCCGTTGACCAGCGACCGTCTCAGCGCCTCGATCGTCGAGGCCTGTGGTGGCCGAGACCGTCTGTACTTCTACGACGCGATCGCCCCGATCATCTCGGCGGATTCGGTCGACATGAACATCGCCTACCGAGCATCTCGGTACGGCAAGGGGGAAGGCGACGACTATCTGAATCTCCCGCTCGACCGGCCGGCCTACGAAGGCTTCGTGGAGGCGCTGCGCACGGCCGAGTACGCCCCGACCCATAACTTCGAGGAAGAGCGATTCTTCGAAGGATGTCTGCCCATCGAAGTCATGGCCGCCCGGGGCGAGGAGACTCTGCGCTTCGGATGTATGAAGCCGGTGGGACTGGATGATCCCCGCACCGGTCGGTGGCCCCACGCCGTCGTGCAGCTGAGGGCCGAGAATACCGCGCGAACCGCGTACAACATGGTCGGGTTCCAAACCCGCATGAAGTGGGGCGGCCAGCGAACGGTGTTTCGCACGCTTCCCGGTCTCGCGAACGCCGAATTTCTGCGCATGGGCTCGATTCACCGCAACACGTACATCGACAGCCCCGAGCTGCTCGATGACCAGCTCCGCCTCCGTCGCTATCGGCATCTGCACTTCGCCGGCCAGATCACGGGCGTCGAGGGTTACGTGGAGTCGATGGCGTGTGGACTGTTGGTCGCGTGGATGATCGTCGCTCGCCGCTGGGGCCGCACGCTCGAACCGCCGCCGTCCACCAGCACCATGGGCGCGCTGTACAACCACGTGTTGGGGCGCGACCGCTCCGCGGCCGCTCGCAAGCACGGTCATGTCCCCTCCAATGTGCACTGGGGCATGTGTCCTCCGCTTCCCGAGCGGGTGCCCAAGAAAGACAAGAAGCGAGCGTTCGGACTGCGGGCGGTCGCCGACTTCGAGAAGTGGTGGGCACAGGCCGAGTCCGTGGTCGGCGCTCCACCCGAATGATAATCTGGCGCCATTCAAGGGGGGAGGCTAGGCTGGCCGGGATGGCTCGGTCCTCCCGATCCTCGACGCCGGTCCCCGATGCGGATGCCCTGCCGGCTCCGTGGACGGAGGCCCTCGACGACTTCATCGCTTTTCTACGTGATGAGCGGCGTTACTCGCCCGAAACTCAGCGGGCCTACCGGGGCGACCTGACGCAGGTCGCCCGGTTCCTCGCCGGTCGCAAGACCTCGTCGAGGTGCGTCGAAGCGGTTCGCCCGGAGGAGCTCAAGGCGTGGCTGGCGGCGGTGCACGCCACGACGGAGCCCCGAACCCGCGCCCGAAAGCTCTCCGCGGTGCGGTCATTCTTCGCGTATCTCGTTCGGAGGGGGGTCGTCGGCCGGAACCCGGCTCGGGCCGTGGTCTCGCCTCGCCTGCCCGAAGCGCTTCCGAAGGCCCTCCAGGTCGACGAAGTATTCGCCCTCGTGGACGCACCTGGGGACCTTCCCCCGCTGGCGCGCCGAGATTTGGCCATGCTCGAGCTCCTGTACGGTGCGGGCCTGCGGGCGGCCGAGCTCGTCCGCCTCGATCTGCCGGATGTCGACCTGACGGCCCGGGTGGTCACGGTCACGGGTAAGGGGCAGAAGACCCGAAAGGTGCCATTCGGCCGGCGCGCCCAGGCAGCGCTCGAAGTTTGGCTCTCGGTGCGTCCGGGGTTGGTCCGGGAGCCCCTAGCGGCGATTTTCGTCAATTACCGCGGCCAGCGGCTGTCCGATCGAGGCCTGCGCAAACGCTTGCACGAACGGGTTTTGGCGATCGGGATGGGCCGGCCCGTAACGCCCCACGTGCTTCGGCACAGTTTTGCGACCCACCTGCTCGATGGAGGCGCCGATCTCCGCTCCATTCAAACGATGTTGGGGCACGCCAGCCTGAGCACGACGCAGCGCTACACCGCGGTCTCGATTCAACGTCTAAGAACGGTCTACGACGATGCTCATCCCCTGGGGGATCGCGCGGCCGCCTTGACGGGCGACACGTCGGCACCAGACTAAGGCGCGATGACATTCAAGCGCACGACGGTGGTGACGGCGCGGAGGGGAGCCCATGTCGCGCTGGGCGCCGACGGTCAGGTCAGCCTCGGGGAGACCATCATCAAATCCAATGCTCGGAAGGTCCGAAAACTGGGGGACGGCCGGGTTCTGGCCGGCTTCGCGGGTTCTACGGCCGATGCCTTCACCCTGTTCGAGCGCTTCGAAGGAAAGCTTGCCGAGCATGGGGGGCGGCTCCTTCGGGCTGCCGTCGAGCTCGCCAAGGAATGGCGAACGGACCGTTACTTGCGCCGGCTCGAGGCGATGCTGGTGGTGGCCGACCGGGAGCGCACGCTGGTGCTGTCGGGAACCGGCGATGTGATCGAACCCGAAGAGGGCTTGACCGCGATCGGCTCCGGAGGCCCGATGGCGCTCGCCGCGGCGCGGGCGCTGACGCGTCACACCGGGCTCGGGCCCCGCGAGGTGGTCGAGGCATCCCTCAAGATCGCAGCGGAGATCTGCATTTATACGAACGACCAGATCGTTGTGGAGGAACTACCGGCATGACGGACGCAACGACCCGCCAAAGCTTTACGCCTCGCGAAACGGTCGGTGAGCTCGACCGATACATCATCGGCCAAAACCAGGCGAAACGCGCGGTCGCCATCGCCCTTCGGAATCGTTGGCGGCGGCAGCGAGTAAGTCCAGATCTTCGCGACGAGATCGTGCCCAAGAACATTCTCATGATCGGCCCCACCGGGGTGGGCAAGACCGAGATCGCGCGTCGGCTGGCGAAGCTCATCCACGCGCCCTTCGTAAAGGTCGAAGCGTCGAAGTTCACCGAGGTCGGCTACGTGGGTCGTGACGTCGAGTCGATGGTGCGCGACCTGGTCGAGTCGGCCATTCAACTCGAACGTCAGTCGGCCGAAAACCGCGTGCGGAGCGCGGCGGAGGCGGCGGCCGAAGCCCGTCTGCTTGATCTCCTGTTGCCGAGTCCACCGAAGACGGCGCATCAGGGCTTTGAGGCGCGGTCCGGCGTTCAGGGCGACGACATGACCACCCCGGAATCGGAGTCCAGAACTCGGGAGACCTTTCGGAGAATGTTTCGCGAAGGCAAGCTGGACGATCGGCAAGTGGAGGTCGAAGTCCCGAGCAAGTCGCCGGTATCGATGGTCCAGAACTTTAGCAGCGAAGGTGTGCACGACATGGTCTTTCAGCTGCAGGATATGCTCGGCAGCAGCCGGGGGGCCGGTCCCAAGAAGCGGCGAAAAGTGTCGGTCAAAGAGGCCCAGGGGCTGCTCTACGACGAGGAAGTCGAGCGAAGGGTCGACGCGGAGCAGGTCGGCCGCGACGCGATCCGGCTAGCCGAAGAGTCAGGCATCATCTTCATCGATGAAATCGATAAAGTCGCCACCGGGACGGCCAAGAAGGGTGGCCCCGACGTGTCGCGGGAAGGGGTTCAGCGCGATCTGCTCCCGATCGTCGAGGGCTCGACCGTGACCACCAAATACGGGCGGGTGAAGACGGACCACGTCCTGTTCATCGCGGCGGGCGCCTTTCATACCGCCCGGGTCTCCGATCTGATCCCCGAGCTCCAGGGGCGCTTCCCGATCCGGGTGGAGCTCGACTCGCTGAATCGCAGCGATTTCGTGCGAATTCTCACGGAGCCCAAGAACGCGCTCCTTCGCCAGTACCAAGCGCTGCTGATGACGGAGGGGCTGGAGGTCACGTTTACGGACGACGCGGTCGCCGAGATCGCGGAGGTCGCCGCCCGGGTGAACGATAATCGAGAAAACATCGGCGCCCGCCGGCTCCACACCGTCCTGGAGACCCTACTCGAGGAGCTGTCGTTCGCCGCGCCGGAGCGAGCGCAGGATACGGTCACGATCGATCGCAGCTTCGTGGTCCACCGACTGGCTCCGATTCTCGAGAGCGAGGATCTCTCGCGCTTCGTGCTGTAGTATCGCCGAGTGAGCAACAATCAGACGCTGGCAGCCCACGCGAAAGACGTCTTCGTACCCAACTACCGCCCCGCGCCGGTCGTTCTCGACCGCGGCGAAGGCGCTTACGTATTCGACATCGAAGGCCGCCGATACCTCGATATGGTCGCCGGCATCGCAGTGAGCGCGCTGGGTCACGCGCACCCCCGCCTCACCGAAGTGCTCCAGCAGCAGGCCGCTAAACTGCTCCACACGTCCAATCTGTATCTGAATCGACCGGCGATCGAGCTCGCCGACCGCCTCGTTTCGCACTGCTTCGCTGAACGGGTGTTCTTCTGTAACTCGGGCGCGGAGGCCAACGAGGCCTGCATCAAAGCGGCGAGGCGTTTCGCGTATTCGAATGGCGAACATGAGCGAGTCCGCATCGTATCCTTTACCCGTTCCTTTCATGGCCGGACCTATGGCGCGCTCACGGCGACCGCGCAGCCGAAGTACCAGGAGGGGTTCGGCCCGATGCCCGGCGGCTTCGACTACGTCGAGTACGGCGATCCCGAGGCCCTATCGAAGGTCTTGACGGAGCGGACGGCCGCGATCCTGCTCGAGCCCGTGCAGGGTGAAGGTGGGGTCAACCTGCCCCCATCGGGCTTCTTGGCCGAGTGTCGAAGGCTGGCCGATCAGGCGGGCGCGCTTCTCATTTTTGACGAGGTTCAGTGCGGGGTCGGACGGACGGGTAAGATGTTCGCCCACCAGCACGAGTCGGTGGCTCCCGATCTGATGGCGGTCGCCAAGGGCATCGGTGGTGGGTTGGCTCTAGGCGCGATGGTGTCGACCGCGCGCGTCGCTGACGCGCTGCAGCCGGGCACGCATGGGACCACCTATGGTGGCGGCCCTTTGGCGTGCGCGGCGGGCACGGTGGTCATGGACGAGGTCGCCCAAGCTGGCTTCATGGACAACGTCAGTCGGCGAGGTCAATTGCTGCTCGAGGAACTTGACCGGCTCAACCAGCGCTATCAAACATTCTCGAAGATCCGCGGGCGGGGCCTCATGGTCGGCGCGGAACTGCGCGACGATGCCGGCTTCGAAGCGAAGGACCTGGTGACGGAGTGTCGCCGGGAGGGAGTCTTGGTGCATGTCGCCGGGCCGACCGTGCTCCGTCTGGTTCCTCCGCTGATCATCGACGAAACGCACGTTTCCGAGGCGATCAAGGCGATCGACGAGGCGCTCGGACGTTTGACGAAACGACGGCTGGGCTGACGCTCGACTCGAGCGAACGGTTGCCGCGACCATTCTTTCGGAGCTGACGAATGACGACGATCGAGTCTACCGACATCCCTCGGCTTCGTCCGGGCCTCGACCTCACGACCGCCGGCCTTTCAAACGATGAAGGTCTCGTCGCATGCCGGATTGACGGACAAACAGCGGTGAAAGACCTTTGCCATTTGGTCAGCCAACCTGCAATGGAGACGCATCGTATACTCGACCGATTGACACGGGCCGGAGTCGTCATTTGGACGAACGTCCAAGACAAGGGGCCGCGACCCGAAACGATCGACCTCGAGACTCCCGACTACGGTGACTTCATTTTCCCCGTCGCGCTGATCACCGAGCCGGGCGATCTGAGCGAGGCCGACCGCAAGCGTATCATCTGGTTTCACGCTAACTTAGACCACTGGAACCACTACGAGTTGCTCCGGGCGAGCCGCCTCGCGGACGGTGCGGCGCTCAAGAAAGCTTACTTCGCTCGCAGTAAAGAGTGGCACCCCGACCGATTTCGAATCGACTCCGAACTGGGCTCTTTCAAGCTCCTGATCGAGCAGGTCTACGACCGGATCCGAACCGCTCATCAGGTTCTGTCGAACCCCGAAACGCGCCAACGATACGATCGAGAAAGCGTCTTGATGGTGGCTGACGAAGACATCTCCGAGATGCTCGATACGCAGCGGCGCCAAGATCGTGAAAAAAGACGCGAGCAGGAGGCCATCGAGCGGCGTAAGAAAAAAAACCCGATGAAAGCGATCATTCGCAAGGCAAAGGGCTTGATAGCGGATGCCGAGAAAGAGCGCGCGGGGGGCGACGTCATCAAGGCCCTCGGCCTGGCTCAGTTGGCTCAAGCGTATGATCCCCGGCCCGAGTACGAGAAGATAGTGAACCAGCTGAAAGAGGAAACGGCGGAAACGCGCGTCGCTCCCCTTCTGCGTCGCGCCCGACAGCACGAAGAAATGACTCGATGGTCCGAAGCAGTGAGGGTTCTGGAAACCGGCGTGGAGATCGCGCCTCGCCACGCGATCGTGCGAATGCGGCTGGCTTACAACATGGTGAAGGGTGGTCGAGATCCGAAGGTGGCGCGTTCTCACGCCCAACGAGCCGTTCAGCTCTTGCCCAATGAGCCAGAGGCTCACTTTGTGCTCGGCTTGTGCTACCAACAAGCAGGTAAAGGCGAAGCCGCGAAGAGGTCGCTAGAGAAGGCCTTAGAGCTGAAGCCCAACTACAAAGACGCGAAGAAGGCATTGCGCGAGCTTCGCTGGGGCTTCTGACGAGGAGAGTCGGGGTGTCGAAGGACCCAATTATTGGCATCGATTTGGGCACGACGAATTCGTGCGTAGCCATCGTCGAGGACGGTGTTCCGAAGGTCATCCCCAACCGGGCCGGCTACCGTACGACGCCATCGATCGTGGCGATCGCCGAGAGCGGGCGTCGCTTGATCGGGCACATCGCCAAGCGCCAAGCCATCACCAATCACGAAGGCACGGTCTACGCGGCCAAGCGTCTCATCGGCCGAAACTTCAATTCGCCCGCCGTCGCGGCCGCCTTGGAGACGTGCACCTACAAGCTGGTGGAAGGCCCGCACCGCGACGTGCGGATCGTGCTCCGGGATACCGTCTACAGTATCCCCGAGATCAGCTCGATGATCCTCAGCGAGATGAAGCTGATCGCCGAGCAGTACCTGGGCCGCGATGTCGAAAAGTGCGTGGTCACCGTGCCCGCTTACTTCAACGACGGCCAGCGCCAGGCGACCAAAGACGCAGGCCGAATTGCCGGCCTCGACGTCGTCCGGATCATCAACGAGCCCACCGCGGCGTCTTTGGCGTACGGCTACGGCAAGAGCATCGAGCGAAAAGTTGCGGTTTTCGACCTCGGTGGCGGGACGTTCGACATCTCGATTCTCGAGATCGGAAATGGGGTCTTCGAGGTGATCGCGACCGCCGGCGACACGTACCTCGGCGGGGAAGACTTCGACAACCGGATCATCGAGTGGCTCGTGTTCGCCTTCCTCAAGGAACACAAGCTCGATCTGCGTAAAGACCGACTGGCCCGCCAGCGCATCCGAGACGCCGCCGAGCGGGCCAAGTGCGAGTTATCGTCGAGTCCCCAGACCGAAATCAATCTGCCCTTCATCATTTCGACCGGAAAGAACGACGCGCTGCACCTGCAGCGGCAGCTTACTCGGCAAACGTTCGAAGACCTGGTCATCGACCTGTGTGAGCGGTGCATCCAGATCTGCGACAAGACCTTGAAGGACGCGGGGATTCGCCCGCAGGACCTCGACGACGTCATCCTGGTCGGCGGTCAGACCCGAACCCCTCGCCTGCAGGAGATGGTGAAGGAGTTCTTCGGCCTGTCGCCGTCGAAGAGCGTCAACGCCGACGAGGTGGTGGCCCTCGGGGCAGCGATCCAAGGCGTGTCGCTCCTGGATGAGCGTAGCAATGTTCTTCTGCTCGACGTGACCCCTCACAATTTGGGCATCATGATCGTCGGCGGGTACTTTCAGGCCACGATCGAGAAGAACACGACGGTTCCCACGACTTCTAGCCATGTGTTTACGACCGTGCGCGACAACCAGACCTCGGTCCGCATCATGGTTTTCCAGGGGGAGTCGCTTCGGGCCGAGGATAACGAGCTGCTCGGCGAGTTCATCCTCAGCGGTCTTCGCGAGGCCCCACGGGGTGAGGTCGAGGTCGAAGTCTCCTTCGAGATCTCGGCCGACGGCATTGTTTCGGTCTCCGCGAAAGACCTCGAAACGGGGCAACAGCAGAGCATCACGGTCACCGCGACATCAGGCCTGACCGAAGACGAGATCCGGCGAATGGCGAGGGAAGCCGCCGACCATGCCGTCGATGTCAAACAAGAAGACGCACTCAAACAGCTTCTGGCCGACGTGGATTCGTTGATCCGGGACGTCGAGGGTATACTCCCGGTCGTCCATGGGTTTATGAGCGGCTCGCAATTTGGACGGGACGCCTTGTCCAAGGCGAAAGACACTCTCGCGAAAGCGAAGGAGGCCTCCAGCATGCGGTCGATGCAGGGCCTGCTCGATGTGAAAGAGCCGTTGGAGCGGACGCTGCGAATGCTGCGCGGGGTTGCTCAGAAGATGAACGACCCCCAGAAGTCCGACCGGCGCTGAATGCCAAGCCGGGCCCTCGGAACCAACGCAATCCAGTGGTAAGAGGCGGGCTAAACGGGGCGCAATGGCGTGAATGATTGATGGCTGCCGATGGTGCGGCCGCTGAACGGAACTGGCGTGGGCACGGGTGAAGAAGAAGATGCTCCGGAGCTGACGGCCGAGGAGTGCATCCGGGCCGGCATGTACTGGTTCGGACGTAGCGACTTTGCGGCCGCCGATGCGTGGTGGCAACGGGCGCTCGAGATCGATCCCGACAACACCCGCGCGAAGGAGTGTCTACGCCTTCTGAGCAAAAGTTCGCCGACCGGCCTCGACCCGGTCGACATGTCGGATCCCGAGATCGCCCGATACGCTACTCATGACCTCGATATTCAGGACGAAGTAGGTTTTGGGCCGGAGTCGTCTTCCGACAACGTGGCCGTGCTGATGGCGGGTGACGATGACGAACCGTCAGGGCCGATGGAGGCCGCGAGCGTCTCTCGGCCGCCCGCGATGGTCCTCGACCCCAGCGGCGATCTGCGCACCGATGTTCAGGAGGAAGCCGCGGGCTCCGGGTCTCGGGACCTGCCTCCGACGAGCAACGGACCGCAGGGTCGGGGCTTTCCCTTTTATGACGACCCCGATCCGCAGACCCCGCCGACGACCGATCCGTTCGATTTCGCGGCCACCGGGCAGAATGCGCACAACTCCTCACCTCCGCGGCCGATGCCGGCAGTCTCGCCCACCGCTACGACCAAGGGCGGTTACGCGTCTCCCTGGGATGATGGTCCGTCCCGCACGAGTGTCCTCACCATCGACGCTGAGGACCAAGGGTACGATGCTGTCCCGGACCCGACGCCGCTGCCGGCGATCGACCGCAAGCGGTTCTTTCGACGCGAAGAGCCGCAGACACCCGAAGAGATCCTGGATTTTCTAAGGGCGACCGGCGACCTGGGCCCCTCGAGCCCCCCGTCGAGCGCCTCGACCGATCGAGGGACCGGGCGTTCAGCGACAGCGGCGGAAGACCCAGGGTCGGGTCGCATGCGCACCGGGTCGGGGGACGCCGAAGACCGACGGACCCCCGCTCGTGGCGCCGACGAAGGCATCCTGTTCGACGACCCCGTCGAATTCGAAGCACCGACCCTCTCGGGGGTGGACAATCCCGTCGCCGCGGGGCGACCCGCCGAGCCCATGGTCAGCGTACCCGCCGGTCCGAGTCCCGAGCTGTCCAGCAGCCCTCAGGCCCTGCTCGAAGATGGTCGGCGACGGTATCAGCTGCACGATTTCGACGGAGCGATCGAAGTCCTGAGCGCGATCCCCACGGAGGCGGCGGAGGTCGAAGAGGCTCGCAACCTGGTGGCCTCATCACGAAGCCAACTGCTCCGCATGTACGAGTCGAAGATCGGTGACTTCGGTCGGACGCCTCGAGTCTTGATCTCGAACGAGCAGATCATCTGGCTGAACCTCAATCACCGGGCCGGCTTCATTCTTTCGCAGATCGACGGCGCGGTGACCTACGAAGACATCGTCTCCCTCTCCGGGATGCCGAGACTCGACACCGTGCGAATACTCTCGCAGCTATTGAGCGATAAAGTCATCGGGGTGGACTGACCTCCGGGGTACGCTCGCCGAGCGTCATGGACGACAACAAAGCGGCGGAGGTTATGCACGCATGGACGGAGCGGGATCTTTCGGCCGCGGGTCGAGGCGGCGAACTCGTCCATGCCTACGGCGTCGACGACACTCTGCGACAGGTCGAAGAGCTGGTTCGCAGCAAGAAGCACCCGATGCTGGCCGGTCCGTCAGGCGTCGGAAAGACCGCGCTCGTGCACGAGATGGTCTTGAGGTCGAGTCGAGCCGGGACGAGGAGCGTGCTGTCGCAGAGGCGAGTGTTGCAGTTCTCGTTTCGCCAGCGGGTGACGGCCCTGCGCCGGTCGTCGGAGCTCGGCGAGGCGTTCCACCATCTGTTGGACGCTCTAGAAAAGCAGCCGGACGTAGTTCCGTTTTTCCGCGACTTCCATTTGGCCTACACCCACGATCTCGAAGCCGTCGTGGAAGCGATGTGTTACCGCTTACCGGGTCCGATCCTGGCCGAGGGCCGGTTGGATCAGCTCGAGGCGATGCTCGAGGACACGCCCGAACTCAATGAGCACTACGTCATCGTTCGAATAGAAGAGCCGAGCTTCGATCAAACGGTGACGATCCTGGATGCGTGGGCGGGTGACTACGCGGCTCACAACCAGGTTTCGATTTCGCCGGAGAGCCTCGAGCAGGGGCTGCACTTGGCCCACCGCTTCCTGTCGCGGGACCGGCTTCCGAGAAGCGCGTTGGACCTGATCCGGCAGACGGTCTCCCTTCTTCCGGCGGGCGCGACGGTCGAGGCGGGGCACGTCATCGCTCGGTTCAGCGAAAACCAGCGCATCCCTCGGGTGCTCGTCGATCCCGAAGAGAGCCTGGACCTCAAGGAGGTTCGCAGCTTCTTTTCGGATCGCGTCCTGGGGCAAGACGAAGCGGTCGACGCGGTCGTCCGCATGATCAGCATGGTGAAAGCTGGCTTGTCGGACATCCGTCGACCCTTCGGGGTCTTCCTGTTCGCTGGGCCGACCGGAGTCGGCAAAACCCACCTGGCTCAGGTGCTGGCCGAGTTCTTGTTTTCGAGTCGCGACCGTATGGTTCGACTGAACATGTCCGACTACCCCGACGAAAACGACGCTCCCCGCCTATTCGGTGATCCTTCGGCGTTCGGCGTGGCGGCCAAGCGGGGGCTGTTGAGCCAACGGTTGGCGGGCCATCCTTTCGCCGTCCTGCTGCTCGACGAGTTCGAAAAGGCCAGCCGAGCGGTACACGACCGCTTTCTTCAGCTCTTCGACGAAGGATGGTTCGTCAACGGCCTCGCCGAGCCGGTCCCGTGTCGGTCCTTGATCATCATCGCCACCTCGAACGCCGGCGCCGAGGTGTATCGCGAGCACGCGCTCGGCTTCATCAGCGCGCCGCCCCCCGACCAACTCGAAGCGGAGGTCGAACGTCGCATCCATCGAGCCTTTCGTTTCGAGTTCCTCAACCGGTTCGACGAGCTGGTGCACTTTCGCCCATTGAATCGAGAAGTGATCCGAACCATCGCGATCCGCGAGCTACAGACCCTCAAGGAGCGGTCCGGCTTTCGTCAGCGGGGCTTGGGGCTCGATGTGGACGAAGCGGTCCTCGATTGGCTCACCGTTCATGGCTATGATCCGCACTACGGGGCCCGCTTTTTGAGGCGGACTATTCAGCGCACCGTGGCGACGGCGGTCGCCGAGGCGATCGTCAAGAACCAACCGAAGAAGGGCAGCCACGTTCGGGTTGCGGTTCGCGGGCCCCGAGTGGTGGCCGAGGTCGCAAAGACCCGGCTCCGCGAGCCGCGGGTCCCCGTCCGCATACCGGTCGGCACCGAGGCGGTCACCCGTCAGCTCGACCGGGCCGCGTTGCTGGAGGAACTCGACCGATTGGGGCAAGAAGCACGGGAGCGGCTCGCAACCCTCGACGAAGCGAGGGAGGAGGCCCGAAATCTCATCGAACGGATGAACGTCGCCCAGTTCTGGGGCTCGGCCGAGGAGGTCGCGGTCGTCGACCGGTACCGAGGGCTCGACGTTCGGATCCGAAGCTTCGAGCGAATCAGCGGGCCGCTGCTCGACCTGCTCGAACGGGACGATCTCGGCGAAGCGTCGGTCGACACCCTGGCGCGGCTGGCGGAACGCGCGGCCCAGGCGCTCGCGGCCTGGTCCCAGCGGGAAGCCGACGAAGGGGCGACCGAGATCTGGGTCGCGTTGGCTGCGGCGTCGGCGCTGGGCACGGACGGCGGGCTGCTCGCCGACCTCGTCGAGATCGAGTTGGCGTGGTGTCGGACGGTCGGCCTCACCGCCCGGGTGGCCGCGTACGCGGTTCGTGACGATGTCCCGACGATGGTCGTCCTCGACGTCGAAGGTCCGGCTGCCGAGGCCTACCTGCGCATGGAAGACGGCCTGCATCGTCGTAAAGCCAAGGAAGGACACGATGAGCGGGTGACGGTCGAGGTCCTCGTCCAGGGCAGCCGACCGGCGCGCGAGCCGTCCGGTATCGCGGCGGTTCGCCAACAGAGTTTGGCCTTCGGTGTCGAGGTCGCATACCGAGCCCGGCTTGCCCTGAAGGCGCGGGGCCGTCGATTGGAGCTCTTCGGACCCGAACGGGGTTTGCTGGCGCACGTCGTTCACAATTTGGGCGCCCGCTGGCAGGAGCCGGCGCCGCCGTCACTGGACGTCGTTCGGGTGTATCTCGAACACGGGCAGGGGGCGCGAGACCCGCGCACCGGTGCCTCGGTCGCGTCGTACAAGGATGTCCAGCGCGGCCGTTTGGACCCTCTGCTGGAGGCTTGGCGCCGAAGGTCGGCGTTGGGGGGAGTGAGCGTTAAGGTTGAAAAGGAGACTGAAGCGCCCGGCCCGTAGCCGGCCCGCGCGCGTGCGGCTCTGCCGGCCCGAACTGCATCATCCGCCCCCTCCGGGTTCGTTCGGGACACTACGTCTCGTCTTTGTTCCGCCGCCAATCCTCCAGTCGGCTTCGGATCGTGGCTTCGTGCCCGTGATCGCTGGGATGATAGTACCGGCGTCCGACCAGCGACTCCGGCAGATACGTCTCGCCCGGTGCGAGTCCCCCGAGGTCGTGCGGGTACTTGTATTGGTCGCCGTGCCCCATCTTGCGCTGCAGGCCGGTGGTCGCGTTCAGCAGCTTCTTGGGGACGGGCAGAGGGCCGTGGTCGCGAACGTCTTTTCGGGCGGCCGAATAGGTGGTCAGCGCCGTATTCGACTTGGGCGCGGTCGCCAGATAAACCGCGCACTGGGTCAGGGGGAGCACGCCTTCCGGCAGGCCGATGAACTCGAAGGATTGAAGGGCTGCGGTGGCGACCGTGAGGGCCTGGGGGTCGGCGTTGCCCACGTCTTCGCTCGCGAAGATGACCATCCGCCGGAGAATGAACCGCGGGTCTTCGCCGCTTTCGAGCATCCGGACGAGATAGTAGGCCGCGGCGTCGGGGTCGGAGCCTCGCATGCTCTTGATGAACGCCGAGACGACCCCGTAGTGAGCGTCGCCAGCCTTGTCGTACAGCAGAGCCTTGTGCTGGAGCGCCTCTTGGATCCGCTCGATCGTGATTCGGGCCGGCGGATTCGCGAGGGCTTCGGTGGCCGCCACCTCGAGGGCCGACAAGGCGCGACGCGCGTCACCGAAGCTGCCGTGGGCAAGGGTGACGAGGGCATCGTCGTCGACTTCGATCGGGGTTCGGCCAAAGCCCCGCTCAGGATCCTCGAGGGCCCGTCGGGCGGCCGCCACCAGGTCGGCGTCGGTCAGGGGCTCGAGCACGAATACTCGGCACCGGGATAAGAGCGCCCCGTTGAGCTCGAACGACGGATTCTCGGTCGTGGCGCCGACGAGGGTGACCAGGCCCTTTTCGACCGCGTCGAGCAGGGCGTCCTGTTGGCTTTTCGACCAGCGATGGATCTCGTCGACGAACAGGATCGTTCGTTCGCCGTGATGGCCTCGGCGGCGTTTGGCCTCGGCCAGGACCTTGCGCAAGTCGGCGACCCCGGACAGCACCGCCGACAGCGCCTCGAAATGAGCGCGGGTGTAGCCCGCGACCAGGCGAGCGAGCGTGGTCTTACCGGTCCCCGGCGGACCCCAGAGGACCATCGAAGGGACCCGGTCCGACTCCAGGAGTCGCCGCAGGAGCTTGCCAGGACCGATGAGATGCGATTGGCCGAGGACCTCGTCCAGAGTGCCGGGTCGCATTCGGTCGGCGAGCGGGTCGTCGGGACGAGGCGAGACGGCGGCCGCTTCGAACAGATCCATAGCCACGCGAGCCTACCGCCGGCACCGGATGCAGCCAACAGCCTTCGGCGGGCCGCGGGTCGCGGCGATGGTGACACAAGCCGTTTGACGGGCCGTCGGTGGCTCCTACTTTGCCAACGTACGGCGCTCGGGGCCCTCGGCGCCGGGGAGGTATATTTTTTATGAATATTGAACGACTTACTTTGAAGGCCAAAGAGGCACTGGCCCGGTGTCAGACCCTCGCCCGCGAGCGCTCGCACCAGAACGTCGAGGCGGAGCACCTGGTGCTCGCGTTGTTCGAAGACCCGGAAGGCATGGCGCGGTCGCTGGCGGCGAAGATCGGTGCCGACGTAGGTCCGCTGCTCGGCGACCTAAAGCAGCGACTCGATTCCTTTCCTCGGGTGACCGGCTCGAGCACCAATCTATTCGTCGGGGATTCACTCGGTCGAGTGCTGGAGGCCGCCGAGAAGCAGGCGTCCAAGATGCAGGACGAATACGTCTCGGCCGAGCACCTGCTGTTGGGTGTTCTCGAGCAGCGAGGCGCCCTCACGGATATTTTGACTCGATATGGGTATACGGCGGACCGCCTGCTCGAGGCCTTGAAAGACGTCCGGGGCAATCAGCGAATCACCGAGCAAGACCCCGACGCTAAGTTCAAGGCGCTCGACAAGTACACCACGGATCTGACCCAACGCGCTCAGGCCGGCAAACTCGACCCGGTCATCGGTCGAGACGACGAGATTCGGCGCACGATGCAGGTGCTTTCGATGCGGCGGAAGAACAATCCGGTCTTGATCGGCGAGCCCGGCGTCGGGAAGACGGCGATCGCCGAAGGGATCGCCTCTCGAATCGTCGCCCAAGACGTACCCGAGAGCCTGAAGGGCCGGCGGCTGCTGGCCCTCGACCTCGCCGCGCTGGTGGCCGGGGCGAAGTTCCGAGGTGAGTTCGAGGAACGGTTGAAGGCCGTCCTGAAAGAGGTCACGGCGAGCGACGGGCACATCATCCTGTTCATAGACGAGATTCACACGCTGGTCGGGGCGGGGGCCGCGGAGGGGTCGATGGACGCTTCCAACATGTTGAAGCCGGCCCTGGCCCGCGGCGACCTGCACTGCATCGGCGCGACGACGATCGCCGAATATCGCAAGCACATCGAGAAAGACGCCGCGTTGGAGCGCCGATTTCAGCCGGTGCTGATCGAGCCTCCGAGCGTCGAAGAGACGATCGCGATCCTGCGAGGTCTCCAGGAGCGGTACGAGGTCCACCACAAGATCCGAATTCGCGATGCCGCCCTGGTGGCGGCGGCAGAGCTTTCGAATCGATATATTTCGGATCGATTCCTGCCCGACAAGGCGATCGACCTCGTCGACGAGGCTGCGAGCAGCGTTCGGATCGAAGTCGACAGCCTCCCCAAGCCGATCGACGAGGTCGAGCGCAAGGCGCTTCATCTCGAGGTCGAGCGGCAGGCGCTCAAGAAAGACAAGGGAGCCGAGGCCAAGGAACGACTTCGCACCCTCGATCGCGAGATCTCCGAGCTCCAGGAGAAGGCCGGCGCGATGAAGGCCCGTTGGCAAGCCGAAAAGGCCGCTTTGCAGGCGATCGCGAGGGCGAAGGAGACCATCGACCAACTCCGGGTCGAAGAAGAGCAGGTGACCCGGGCCGGCGATCTGAACATGGCCGCGCAGATCCGATACGGCCGCTTGCCGGAGGCCCAAAAGGCGCTCGCCGAGGCCGAAGCCCAGCACGCGGAAGTGACTCGAGAGGGCGGAACGTTCCTGCGTGAAGAGGTGACGGATCGGGAGATCGCCGAGGTCGTCTCTCGGTGGACCGGCATCCCGGTGTCCAAGATGCTCGAAGGCGAGGGAGAGCGACTCCAACGTATGGAGGATGCTCTGCACCGGCGGGTCGTCGGCCAAGACGAGGCCGTGATCAGCGTCGCGAAGGCTATTCGGAGAGCCCGAGCGGGCTTGAACGAGCCCGGGCGCCCGATCGGTAACTTCATCTTCCTGGGGCCGACGGGCGTCGGAAAGACCGAGCTCGCGAAGGCTCTGGCGGAGTTCCTGTTCGATGACGAAGACCGGGTCGTCCGGATCGACATGTCGGAGTACATGGAGAAGCACTCGGTCAGTCGGCTGATCGGGGCGCCTCCCGGTTACATCGGGCACGACGAAGGCGGGTACCTGACGGAAGCGGTTCGCCGGCATCCGTATTCGGTGGTGCTGTTCGATGAAATCGAAAAGGCGCACCCCGAGGTCTTCAACGTATTGTTGCAGGTGCTCGACGATGGCCGCTTGACCGATAGCAAGGGCCGGACGGTCGACATGCGCAACACGATGATCATCATGACCAGCAACGTCGGTTCGGAGTTCATCCAGCAATCGGACCTGAGCCGCGAGCAGATGTCCGAACAGGTGCGGGGGGCTCTCCGGCAGATGTTCAAGCCGGAATTCCTCAACCGGATCGACGATGCGATCGTGTTCCATCGCCTCGAGCCGGAGCACATGGCGAGGATCGTGCCCATCCAGCTGGCGGGGGTTCGAGCCCGCCTCAAAGATCGCGGCATCGAGCTCATCCTGACGGAGGCTGCTACCCGGTGGTTGGCCGAGCGAGGGTACGATCCACAATTCGGGGCTCGACCTCTCAAGCGGCTCATTCAGAGCGAACTGGTGGATACGCTGGCCACCGCCTTGATCGCTGGCGAGCCGGGCACGGTCGCGCGGGTCGACGCCGGCGGCGACCGCTTGACCGTCAACTGGTCGTAGTCATTCCGACATATTCTCTTCTAGAGGTAAACCCGCGCCGCGCAGCGCGGCGCGGGGCCTTTCCCGGCATGCCAACGCCGGAGTGATCCCGGTCTCGGTTTCAGTATTTTCCGTGTCTTTTCCGAGTCTTCTTGTTATAGCCGGCCCGGCGCAGGCTCGGGGTAAGTGTGCTCCGAGGCCCGCAATGTACGCCTATGAGCGGACGATCACGGTTTCCGCAAATCAATCCGCGCGGCCTTCACCTCATTGTCGTGGCCGGGCTGGCGGCGAGCGCAACGGTTGGTCCGATCCTCACGGCGCCGCGGCGGGCTCAGGCGCAGGAGGATGCGCCCGTCATTCGAGAGATCGAGTTCGAGGGGCTCAAGCGAGTCGAGGCCGCCGCCGTCAGCATCGTGCTCGCCAACCGGACGGGTAAGCCGCTGCGGCGGGAAGCGGTCGCCGACGATATCCGGGCCGTGTACGGAACCGGCTACTTTTCGAATGTTCAGCTGTACAAGGAGGACGTCGAGGGCGGCATCAAGCTCATCTACGTGTTGACCGAGAAGCCCGCGATTCGAAGGGTCGTGTACGAGGGCAACGACGACATCTCGACCGACGATATCAAGGAGGTGGTGGACCTACGGCCCTTCACCATTTTGAGCGACTCGAAGGTCAAGAAGAACGTCCAGAAGATTCAAGACCTCTACAACGAGAAGGGCTTTTACCTCGCCGAGGTCGATTACGAGATCCGCCCCACCGCCGACAACCAGGTCGAGGTCGTATTCAAGATGCTGGAAAACGCGAAGGTCGAAGTGCGGACCATTCGCTTCGTCGGCAATCGGAATCTGCCCGACTCGCTCCTCAAGACGGGTTTGATCACGCAGGAAGGCAACTTGCTGTCGTTCCTGACCCAGGCCGGAACCTATCGCAAAGACGCTTTTCAGGTCGATATGTTTCGGATTCAGAGCCACTACTTCGACAACGGCTATATCAACGTCAAGATCGACACTCCGGACGTCGAGATCTCCCCGGACCGGAAATACATCTACATCACCATCCGGATCGTCGAAGGCGAGCAGTACTCGGTCGGCTCGATCGGCTTCAGCGGCGACACGCCGGACTCGGGCATCGACCTGGCAGACTTGGTCCTCATCAAGGAAGGCGAGGTTTTCAACCGAAGTCAGCTGCAGACCGACCTCGGTCGCCTCAAGAAACGTTTCGAAGACGAAGGCTACGCGTACGCCAACATCGCTCCGCTCACCTCGATCAACGCCGACGAGCGAACGATCAAGCTGTCGTTCGAAGTCGATAAGGGCGAGAAGGTCTATTACGAACGGATCAACATCGTCGGAAACAGCAAGACTCGCGATAAAGTCATCCGGCGGGAGCTTCGTATCTACGAAGGTGAGCTGACGAGCGCGTCGCTTCGCGAGTTCTCACAGCAGCGGGTGATGGCGCTCGGTTTCTTCGAAAGCGTCGATATCAAGACCCGGCGTGGGTCGGCAGACAATCTTCAGATCGCCGACGTCGAGATCAAAGAGAAGGCGACGGGTACTTTCCAGATCGGCGCGGGCTTCTCATCGGCTGAGAACTTCATCGCAACCGCCCAGATCGCGCAGCAGAACTTCCTGGGGCGCGGACAGACGATATCTTTGTCGGCCCAGTTGTCTAGCCTCCGGCAGCTATTTCAGCTGCAGTTCAGCGAACCGTACCTGTTCGACTCCCGGTGGACTCTCAACCTGAACATCTTCAACACCCAGACTCAGTTCCGGTCGTTTCAGCGGACGGCCACGGGCGGCTCGATCACGGTCGGTCGTCCGCTTCCCCTCGTGGCCGACTTCTTTCGGGTGTTCCTGACGTACTCGCTGGAGTTCGTGCAGAGTGAGCCGAACGCCGGGTTGTTCGACCAGCCGGCGCTCGCCTCTCTCAACAACCGAGGTCGCATTTCGTCGCTGCGGGCCACGCTGAGCTACGACAGCCGAAATAACCGGTTGTTCCCGACCAACGGGATGTTCCACCAGCTGTCGGCGGAGCTGTCCGCGCCGGCCTTCGGAGCCACCGAGAACCGTGCGTTCCAGCGGTACCGATGGAATTCTCGCTTTTACCGCCCGCTCTTTTGGCGCTTCGTAGGCCGCGTATCGTTGCGGGCAGGTTTTCTGCAGTCTGACGCCGAGCAGGGCCTTTCACCGAGCGAAAAGTTCGTGCTGGGTGGCATTCAGTCGCTGCGGGGGTATCTGCCGTTCACGATCGGTCCCGAACGTCGGGCGACGCTCAACGATCAGGGGGTCGAACGTCTCGACCCCTTCAGCCGGAGCTTCGCTTTCGTCGAGGGGGGAAATAAAGAGTTCTTGGCCAACTTCGAGATCGAGTTCCCGATTTTTCAGCAGGTCGGCATCAAAGGGGTGCTGTTTCTGGATGCCGGTAACGTCTACGGAGAAGAAGAGAACTTCTTCTATCTCGGCAACACGTTCCGGGAGCCGCAGCGGCTGCCCGATGACCCCTCGCTGTTCAGACCCCAGACGCTCCCGCTCGGTCTGTTCTGGTCGGTCGGCTTTGGTTTCCGGTGGTTCTCGCCGATCGGGCCGCTCCGATTCGAATGGGGCATCCCGCTGACCCGGCGCCCCACGGATCCTGACGGTCCGCTGTTCGAGTTCAGCATCGGCAATTCGTTTTAGGCCCCGGCCGGGGTACGATGAACGAGTGCGAACGTTGGAGCTGGCCGGGACGCCGCGTGAGATGGGCATCGCTCACGGTGAGTCCGTTCGACAACATATTCACGGGCTCTACGCAGCGCGGATCGCCAACGCGATCGAGCAAGCGAGGACCTACGGTGGCCGCTCTCTTGACGAAGCAGGGATATTGTCGCTGAGCGAGCGGTGCTTGCCGGTCGTTCGAGGTTTTCATCCCGACGGCTTCGAAGAGCTGGTGGGCATTGCGGAAGGCGCCAACCTGACACCCGTACAGGTCTGGGCGATGAACGCGCTGACCGATCTTCGCGACTTGGCCGCGTTCGCCGACCTCGGCGCCCCCGACGGGCTCGGCTGCTCTTCGTTCATCGTGATGGGCGACCGAACGGAGGGCTCTCGGCGCTACTGCGGGCAGACCTGGGATCTGGGCACCGACAACAAACCCTTCGTCATCATGGTGCGGCGGACGCCCAGCGCAGGCCCGGAGACGGTCTGTCTCACGACCACCGGATGCTTGAGCCTGATCGGGCTCAACGCGTACGGGGTCGCCGTCGGCACCACCAATCTTCGATCTTACGACGCGCGGTTTGGCGTCGGATACCTCGATGTCATCCACAAGGCGTTGAACGCACCCACGGCGGCCGAAGCGAGGACGGTTATCGAAGAGGCCCCCCGGACGGGGGCGCACTACTACTACGCCGTCGACCGCAGCGACGCGTGGGCGATCGAATGTACGGCGACCCGGCACGCCACCGTGGACTTCCGGGAGGGCGCCTACGTTCACTGCAACCACTTTCTCGACGAACGCCATCGCTCGCTCGAGGTCACCGGGACCCCTGTCGCATCGACCCACGCGCGGCAAGCGAGATTGACGGAGCTACTCACGGCCGCCGAGCGTCCTCTGACCGCCGCCGACCTCCGGGCCGCGCTCGGTGACGCCCATGGCGGCGAGAACGCGATCAGTCGACATGATTTCGGGGGGATCAGCACCAATGGGGCGGTCTTGATGTCGCCCGAAGAGGGCACATTGTGGGCAGTGCACGGGCCGGCCGAGGTGGGTACATGGACCCGCTTTCGGGCCGGCGCTCACGGGGCTCGGCCGGCCACGTGAGCGCCCCGGGCCTATCCAGTGCCCGATCCCGCTCCACAACCCGCACCCGAGCCCCCGGGAGCGGCTGGTGTTGGCGCGGCAGTCGTGGCAAGCATGGAGCGTGAAGATCACGACGACCCGCTCGCTCTTGGAGGCCCTCGATCGGCGGGGCGACGACCCGCAAAGCCGAACCGCCTTCGACGAACAGGTCTGGGCCGAGCGCGGCATCGAGGCGGCGATTCTCGTCACCGACCTCTCGGGCTTCACCAAGCAGACGAAGAGGCATGGGATCCTGCACTTCTTGCAGGTCTTTCGCCGCTGCGACGTCGCCTGCCAGCCAATCGTGAAAGCCTATGCTGGCTGGCTGATGAAGCACGAAGCCGATGATTTGATCGTGATGTTCAACGACGCGGTGTCGGCGGTGGAGGCCGCGATGTCGATGCAGACCAAGAGTATCGAAGACAATCGAGGTCGTCCCGCCGATGACCGCTGGCGAATGGGTATCGGAGTCGAGTTCGGGCGGGTGCTTCGCCTCGACGACGACGCGTTCGGTGACGCCGTCAACGTGGCCTTCAAACTCGGGGAAGATATCGCCGAGCCTGGGGAAATTCTCATTGGGCCGGAGGCTTTCCGGAGGCTGCAACACGCGAAGCTAGACTTCGATGGATTCACGGGACCCGAAGCCCGATCGGTCGAGGTCGGCGGCGTGACGCTGGCCCACCATGCGATTAGACTCGAAGAGCCGGTGCCCGATCGTTGACCGTCTTCCGACAAGGCCCGAGGCTACCGGTATGCCGAAGCCCGTAGGCTCGACCGCGAAAGATCGCGTACCCTCGATCTCCTCGTCGCGGCGGGAGCCCCTTCGTGCCATCGAGTGGACGCTGGCCATGCTGGTCGGCGCGGGGGCGTTGACGGTGATACCGGCGCCGGTGTGGGCTCAGGCGGGGGAGGATCCGATGCCTCCGGAGGCTACCTTCTTCCAAGCCGTCGAGCGCGGTTGGTTCTTGGCGGCGGATGTCGGAATGGCGGGGTTCGTCACCGAGATCGACGGGCAGCGGTATGGTCCGGGCCCATTGCTAGGAATTTACGCAGGCTATGACATTTTGCCGATCTTCAATCTCGGCCTGGGGGCGATGGCCTGGGCGGGAGAGGTCGATCTCGGCGACGACCCGCTACCGATCGACGACGCCGAAGCCGCTCCGATCGGAGACCTGCTTTACGTGATGCCCACCATGCGGGCCCAGCTTGCGGTCTTCACGACCGAACGTAACTACGTGTGGGTGCGGGCCGACGTCGGCTTCGGATGGGCCTTGCCGAATCAGATCGATGGTGTCGACTACGGTGGGAACGGCCCGGTGGTCGGGGTTACTGCGGGTTTCGAGCGTTTCACCAAGCTGCGGCACTTCGCCATCGGCATCCACGGGGGCGTGTTGATTGTGACCGCGCCGGGGTTAGCGGTAGGGGTGACGGTGACCCCAACGCTCAAATACACATTCTGACCCTCTGCCACGATTTCGCCTTGTCGACGGCGCTGCGCTGGCGCACGGCTGTCAAACTCCCATCGAAATCCGGGTGCGTATGTTTCATCGCCGAATACCTGCGATGTCGAGCCAGACTCGCTTATCGCGGGCACGCCACTTGTCGCCTTGAGGCGAATCGGGGGCGCGGATAAGGTCCGATTCCGATGTCCTCAGTGGACGCTTCATCTTTTACGTCGCCATTGGCTTCCGAGCTTGCCGAGGTCCTGGACCCGGCCGGATTCGTTGATCCTGACCGCTTCGCTGGGGTGAAGGCCCGCTTGGCGACCGAGGAACGATGGGCCGACCTCGCAGCGCTCTATGACTCCGCGGTGGCTCGAGCGCCCAGTCCCGAATCGGGGCGGCAGTATCTGCTCGAGGCGGGTCAGCTTTGGGTGCAGCGCCTCGAGTCACCCCGCCAAGCGGAATCCAGAGTCCGGCGGGTCCTCGCCACCGAGCCGGTCAATGCGGCCGCGCTCACCGCGCTCATCGAGTTGTGTGTCGCGAGCGATCGGTTGGCCGAGGCGGCCGACCTTCTCGACCGAGCCATCGAGGTTGCCGATCAGTCGGACAAGCCCGATCTGCTGCTGCGGCTGGCTGGTTTGGTCTATCCCGGTCTCGACGACGCGAACCGGGCCTTGTTGGCCCTTCGCTACGCCTACGAGTGCGACCCGACCCGGGTCGACGTCGTGTCGGCGGCCCGCCGAGTTTTTCTCGCCGAGCGTCGGTGGTCCGACGCGAAGCGGGTGCTCGACGACCAGGCGGAAGTCGTGGGCGCTCCGGACGCCGCGGCCGGTGAAGACGAGGTTCCGGTCGGCTCGGCGTCCGATGCCGAGCCCCAAGACACCGTCGATATGGCCGGTGCCCCGCCTGATGGCGAGGCTGGGCAGGCGATCCGAGCGATCGGGGATCTCGCGGATGGTTACCTCGAGCTCGGCCTTCTCCTTTTACCCCACGCCACCGAACACGATCTCGCCGAGGCTTGTCTAGAACGGGCGCGGGAGCTGGGACAAGAAGCGGCCCTGAGCCGGCTCGACGAGCTCGCTCATCTGCGGCAGTCTTGGGAAGAGGCCGCCGAGCGATTGCGCAGCGCAGGCTTCGAATCGCGCGACAAGGAGCAGGCGGCGCAATGTTACTTGCAAGCCGCAGAGCTCGTGTACGCCTACGGCCAGGACCCCGTCCGCGCCGACGAGCTGATCGAACGCTGCATGCTCCTGATGCCCGGGTACCCTCCGGCGCTCGACT
This sequence comes from uncultured Myxococcales bacterium, assembly GCA_964519665.1. Lineage (GTDB taxonomy): Bacteria > Myxococcota > Kuafuiibacteriia > Kuafuiibacteriales > Kuafuiibacteriaceae > JANQQN01. The sequence continues at coordinate 12,065 of CAZFIV010000022.1, read as the reverse complement.
TTCTGGAGTCGGTGCACACCGGCCAGGGGCGCTTGGCCGACCTGGCGCGCCGTCTCAACGGGATGGTGGCGGCGGTCCGAGATCCGAGGGGCAAAGTCGAGATCTTGATGCGGGTGGCTCGATTGTCGGAGTCGGCGCTGTCCGAAGGCGCCAGCACCGAGGCCGCAAAGGAAGCGAGAGGTGCCGCCCTCAACGCCTATCGTCGGGTGCTCGCCATCCGACCGGACCATCGCCGGGCGGTGGAGCGAAGCGGTGCCCTGCTGGTCGAAGAAGAGCGCTTCGAAGAATACGCGGTGGTGTTGGAGACGTACCTCGCCGCGACTTCGGACGCTTACCCGCAGATTCGGGCGCACCTGGAGCTGGGGCGCCTGTATCTGCAGCGCCTCGAAGACTCGGAGCGGTCGCGGGCGCACTTCGAAGCCGTGCTCACCCGCGACGCGTCCAACTTCGTCGCTTCGAGAGCTCTGCGCGCATTGTACCGAGATGCGGGTGAACACATCGCTCAACTGGGCGTGCTCCGGGTGCTGCTCACCTACGCGCCGGACCGGGGCGCGCGGCTCGACATGCTGCACCAGATGGCCGAAGTGGCGCGAGCGGTCGGCCCTGATGAGCGCCTGAGCGTCCTTCGGCAGCTGTTCGAGCTCGACCCAGCCCGGATGCGAACCGACTGGGCGACGGCGGCCGAACAGCTGCAGCGGTACCTCCCGCTCGCCCAGAGCTATGCGACCGTCGCGCAGATCTCCACCGGGCCCGCGGCGGTCGAGATGTGGTTGGCGGCGGGGCGGTTGTACGACGAGCGCCTCCCCCGCCCCCGCGAGGCCATCAACGCCTACCGCGAAGCATTGAAGCTCGATCCCCGCAACGACGAGGCCCGCTCGGCCCTCGAGCGATTGTTGGGCGAGCAAGATGACCCGGAAGCGCTGATCGAAGTCCTGCTGGGGCGGATCGACGGGGCCGAGACGACGGCCGAACGGGCCTTGCTGATGGCTCGGATCGGGGCGGTGCAAGACCGCGACCTCGGGCGCACCGATGAAGCGGCGACCACGTTCGAGGCCGTGTTGCAGCTCGACCCCCAGCATCCGGCGGCGCTGGCCAACCTCGACGACCTTCATCGACGGCTCGGCCACCACGAAGAGCTCGAGAAGATCTTGGTCCGTCGGGAGGCGGTGGCCGAGTCCGACGACGACAAGAGCGCGCTCATGGTGCGGAGAGCTCGCCTGCTGGCGGGTCCGCTCGAGAAGACCGACGAGGCGGCATCGGTCTTCTTGGAGCTTCTGGCCCGGGTTCCTGACGATCCTCAGGTCATCGAAGGGCTGGCCGGACTGATCGCGCGCAACGTTCAGCCCTTGGCCATCGCCCGCGCGTTGGAGCCGATCTACAGCCAGCGCGGGCAATACGGGCCTCAGGTTGATATGTTGGCTCGCCTCGCCGAGTACGAGGATTCGGTTGAAGCGCGAACCAGTGCGGCCCGGCGAGCGGCGCAGATCGCCGAGACGCGGTTGAATGACCCGGGACGGGCCTTCGAGCTGGTGGCGGAGGGGCTTCGCCAGGCGCCCGACCACGAGGCGCTGCTGCCAGCGCTCATTCGCTTGGGCCGAGAAACCGGCATCCCCGAGGCTTCGGCCGAGGTGCTCGCGTCGCTCACGGCGGCCGAGCAGAGGCCCGAGGTCGTCGCCGCCCTCGCGTATCGCCTTGGAGAGCTGCGCGAAGACCCCCTCGGGGACCCGGAGGGCGCCATCGAGGCCTACCGGGGGGCCCTGGACGCCGACGCGCAACACGGGCAGGCGCTGGCGGCCCTCGAGAGGCTTTTGGGCCAGTCCGAGCGCTACCAAGAACTGGCCGAGCTCCTGAAGACCCGCCTGCACGGGACCCAGGATCCAGCCGCGAAGATCCAGTACGGCCTCGCCCTCGCCAACCTCCAAGACAGTCGCCTCGACGAGCCCGCCCAGGCCGCCGATACCCTCCGGAGCCTATTGGCAGAAGCGCCGACCGAAGGCGCCATCCTCGGTCGTTTGGCCGAGCTGCTGGAGCGCTCGCAGCAGTGGCGAGAGCTGGTGCAGGTGCTCGACCGCCTTCGCGACTCGAGCGAAGACCCCGACGTCAGGGTTTCGGTCGAGTCGAAGGCCGGCGTGGTCTTGGCCCAACACTTGGCCGATTCGCCGGCGGCGATCGAGCGCTATCGGGCGGCCCTCGGATTGCGGCCCGACCACCCCCCGGCGATCCGAGGACTCGAGGCGTTGCTCGACGATGAAGAGCACCGAGGGGCGGCAGGGGCGATCTTGGCACCGGTCTACGAGGCTTCCGGTGATCCCGCGGCCACGGTGCGGGCGTTGCAAGCGCAGCTCAGCGCGGTCCGGGAGCCCGAAACCCGTCGGGCTCTTTTCCTTCGGGTCGTGCGGATCACCGCTGATGAGCTCGACGACCCGGGGACGGCGTTCGAGGTCCTCACCCGCGCCTTTCAAGAGGGGTTGGTCGCCCACGACGCGCTTCAGCAGCTCGCCGACCTCGCAGCCTTGGCCCATCGTTCGAAGGAGCTCGCGCAGGTATACGAGTACGCGGTCGAGCAGTCGCCCGACGACACCGAGCTGCTGCGGGCTCTGGCGCGCCTGTATGACGGCGCCGCGGGAGCCCCGGCCCGCGCCAAGGACACCTGGCAGCGGCTGGTCGACCGCGACCCGTCAGACCTCGAAGCGCTCGAGGCTCTGGAGCGTTTGACGGCCGCTGGCGACCGTCCGGAGGCCCTCGCGGTCGTCCTGGTCGCGCGGGCGGAGGCGGCCGACGACCCGGAGACGGCCGTCAAGTTCTTCAAACGAGCGGCCGCGGTCTTCGAGCAGACTGCCGAAGACATCCCGCAGGCGCTCAAAGTGCTCGAGCGGGCCCGAGAACTGCGCCCGGACGATCGGTCGATCTGGCAGGAGCTCGGCCGCTATTATCGTCTCACCGACCGCAAGGCCGATCTTCGGGATGCAATGGTCGCCGAGGTCAGCCTCATCGAAGCGCCCCTCGAGCGAGCTCGGGTATCGGTCGCGCTCGCCGAAGTATACCTCGAGCTCGGTGATGATCAGGGCGCGATAGAGACCTATCGGGGCGCGCTCGAGGCCCAGCCCGACCATGTCGGCGCCCGGACCGGGCTGGAGGCGTTGCTCGACGGCGCACATGCGAAGGAAGCGGCCGAGGCGCTCGAGCCCGTCTACCGACGGGTGGGCGATTGGGCCCGTCTGGTCGAGACCTACGAGACCATGGTCGACCGCGCGGCCGAACCATCCGAGCGGGTCGAGCGGCTCGTGGCGATCCGATCGATTTACGAGGAGCGTCTCGGAAGGCCCGACCAGGCGTTTCGGGCCGCCACAAGAGCGTTTGTTGAGGCGCCCGAGCAGGCCGAGACCCTGGAAGCGCTCGAGCGTCTAGGCATCGCGTGTGGGCAGGTCGAAGACATGATGGTCCGCCTGCAGAAACGGGCCGACGCCCTGCCAGCGCAGCATCCGGCTCGGGCCGCGCTGCGAGCCAAGCTGGCTGGCTACGCGGAGAACAAGCTGGGCGATCGGCGCCGCGCCATCGCGATCTGGGAGCAGGCTTACAACGACCAACCGAGCGCGCGAGAGCCGCTTCTCGAGCTCGACCGGCTGTATGCGCAAGACGGCGATGCCCGCGAGCAGGTCGGGGTCCAAAAGAGGCTCGCGACCCTCGCCGACGACGCCAAAGCGCGGGCCGACCATCTGGTTTCGGCCGCCGCGATCCTCGAAGGCCGGCTCGGCGACCGCGCGTCGGCCGCGTTCGAGTACGAGCAGGTCCTGCAGCAGCTGCCCGGCCACCCGAGGGCCCTCGAGCAGCTCGAGCAACTCTACAACGAAAGCCGGGCCTACCACGACTTGGCTCGGGTTCTCGAAGCGGCGGCCCGGCATCGGTCGGGTCTTCGTCGCGCCGAATCGCTCTTCAAGCTCGCTCAGCTTCGTCATCGCCTGATCGAGGACCCCCGCGGCGCGGTGACCGCCTACGGGGAGGTCTTGGACATGGATCCCGCCTCCGCCGAGGATTTCTTCGACAAGGCGGTGCACGGCCTCAACGACCTGATGAACACCGCCAAGGACACGCTGCCCGAGCTGGCCGCCGAGGCGGGTCAGCGGCTCGAGATTCACTGGGCCGAGCGCGGCGAAACGACGAAACTGGTCGCGGCGAAAGAAGCCCAAATCGCGGGCACGATCGATCGACCGCTCCGCAAGCGGCTCCTGCTCGAAGTGGCCGGTCTGTATGAGCGGGAGCTTCAGAAGCCCGAGATGGCCTTCATGGGCCTCGCTCGGGCGTTTGCGCTCTTTCCGAACGACAGCGACCTGGCCGAAGCGCTGGGCCGCCTCGCCGAGGCTTCCGGGACGGAGGAAGAGCTGGCCGACGTCTACGGTCAGGCCGTGCCCTCGATCAGCGATCCGGCCCTCGCCCTGCGCCTAGCCCGACGGGCCGCATCGATCTACGACCACCGCCTGGATCGTCCAGAGGCGGCCATCCCGCTGTACAATCGGGTGTTGGGCCTGTCCGTCGACGATCCGGAGGCCCTCGAGGCGCTCGAGCGACTGTACCAGCGGACCGAGAACGCGGCCGGACTGCTGACGGTCTACCGGGGACTCCTGCGCCGGGCCGGCGACGATGCCGAAACCAGCGAGCCGTTGTGGCGGCGCTTGGCGGAGGTGGCGGACACCACGGACGACGATACGACGTTCGAGGCCTATCGTGCTCTGCTGGAACGAAAGCCCGATGATCTGACCCTGTTGCGCAAGATGGCAGCGCTGTGCGAGCGCACCCGACGCCTCGAGGACTTGTGGAAGGCCCTCGAGCGGGAAGCCGAGGTCGTCGAAGGCGACGAACGGGCGCAAGTGTTCCTGCGGATGGGCAGTCTCGCCCGCAACGACCTTCACGACGACGTCCAGGCGGTGATGGCGTTTTCGAAGGCGCTCGAGGTACGCCCGGAAGATCCCGGCGCCATCGCGGGGCTCGCCGCGGTCCTGCGGGACGAAGGGCCGGCGCGACCGCTCGCGGCGGCGGCGCTCGCCCCGGTCTATCGCGCGAGCGGCGCGTTCGAGCAGTACATCACATGCCTCGAGATTCAGGCGGGGGCCGCGGCCGCCAGCGCCGACAAGAAGCGCCTGTTCCTCGAGATCACCGATGTGTACGAGGCACGGTTGGGTCGACCCGAGCGAGCCTTCACGTGGGGCTGTCGAGCGCTGCACGAAGACTTGACCGACGGCTCGGTCCGCGCCCGGGTCGAGAGACTCGCCGAGCGCACCGACCTCATGGAGGACCTCGTTGGGTTCTATCTCGATGAGCTCGATGGGCTTCGCTCGCCCGACCTGGCCCTCGCCCTGCGGCGTCGGGTGGCCGAGGTCTACGACCTTCACCTCGAGCAGCCGGGGCGAGCCATCGAGGAGTACAACCAGGTGCTCGATATGGCGCCGGGCGATGCGGAGGCGCTCCTCGCCCTCGAGCGCCTGCTGCCGCAGGCCGGCGAGTTCGGTTCCCTCGGCGACGTCTATCGGCGCCGAATCGCGCAGTCGGGGAGCGACGAAGAGCGGGTCAGACTGCTCGGCCAGTTCGCCGAGCTGCAGGCGACCCAGCTCGGTGACCGGCCGGGGGCGATCGCCAGCTTGCGCCGGTCGGTAGAGCTGAAACCCGATGATGTATCGGCGCTCCGCTTGATGGCGGAGCTGTGCGACGCCGAAGATCGGACCACGGAGCTGGCCGACGTGCTCGAACGGCTGGTCGAGGTGGCCCGGGCCGATACGTCCGAGGGCCGAGACGCTCGAGTACGGCTGGCGCAGGTCAATGCCGGTCGAGGCGACCTCGGGGCCGCGGAGCAGCTCCTGCGGGCCGTGGTCGCCGAGTCGCCCTCGCATCCGGGGGCTCTCGAGTTCCTGCAGGAACGGTTCGAGGATGCGGTCGCCGAGGATGACCCCGACACCGCCGAGCGATTCGGTGAGCTTCTGAGTGACGCCTTGCGCGCCATCGAAGCGTGGCCGGACCTGATCTCGGTTCTTCGCGTTCGCGCCGGCCTTCGCGGGGGGCGCCCGATCGACCGAGTGGGCCTGAACCGGGAGGCAGCCCAGCTGTATCGCGACCAGCTGGGGCAGCCCGAGCTCGCGTTCCAAGCGTTCTCACAGGTCCTGCGCGACGCGCCGGGCCTGGAGGACGTCCGTAGTGAGCTGGAGGCCCTGGGAGAGCAGCTCGGTCAGCACGAGGCGCTCGCCGAGGCCCTAAAGGAGGCGCGAGAGCAGGCGCCGGACCCCGAAGTCCGTACCGAGCTCGACCGTCGGATCGCCCGGATCGTCACCGAGCGGATGCGCGACCCCGAGCTCGCAGCGCGTTGGTGGCAGATCGTTTTGGCCGACGCTCCTCGAGACGCCGAGGCGCTCGCCAACCTGGACTCCCTGTTCACCGACCTCGGCCGCTGGGCGGGTCTCACCGACGTCCTCGAACGCCGAGCGGAGCTGGTCGAGGAAGATGCCGACGCCCAGTTCGAGCTTCTCGTGCGGTTGGCCAGCATCTGGGACGAGTGGCTCGGCGAGCGGGAGGAGTCGGTCCGCTGGTACCAGCGGGCGCGGGCCTTGCGACCGGACGATCCGACTGTGCTGTCGGCGCTCGGGCGCTTGATCGACTCCGAGACCCACCCTCAGGCCTTGTTCGAGGTGCTCGAGTCCCTCTCGGAGCAGCTGACGGATGTCCCGAGCCGGGTGCGTCTATGGGCCCGGATGGCGAAGCTGGTGGACGAGCGGCTCGACCGGCCCGAAGACGCCGTTCACTGGTGGACGCAGGTACGGCGGGTCGACCCGAACCACCCCGAGGCGTTGGAGGCGCTCGAGCGGCTGTTCGAGCGGACCCAACAGTGGACCGAGCTGGCCGACCTTCTCGAGAGCCAGCTGACGGACGCCAAGGACGAGCGCACCATGCTGCGCATCCAACGACGGCTGGGGCTGGTCCGCGGCACCCGACTCGGGTCGCTGGAAGAAGCGGTCAGCGCGTGGACCGAGATCCTCAAGCGCAATCCGAACGACGTCGAGGCGGTGGAAGCGCTCTGCCAGATCTTCCGGGAGTCGGGCCGGTGGACCGACCTCGTGGCCGGGCTACGCAAGCTGATTCCGCTGCAGACGAGCTCCGCGGGCGTCAAAGAGATCCGCTTCGAGCTGGCCGAGGTCTTCCTCACCAAGCTCGACTCGCGCGACGAGGCGATCGAGTCGGCGAAACGCGTGCTCGACGTGGGGCCTCACACGGTCACCGAGCTGAAGCGGCTCGAAGAGATCTTCGTCGCCACCGGCGCGTACGGCGAAGCGGTCAAAGTGATGAACGCGCGGGCCGCGTACGCCGAAACGCGCGGGCAGCGCATCGAAATCCTGTTCGACATCGCGCGGGTCTTCGAGGAGCAGATCGGCCGCCGGGCGGGGGCGGTGGCCGCCTACGAGCAGGTGCTCGACCTGGAGCCCAGCAGCGTCAAGGCGTACGAGGCGCTGGCCGCGGCGTACGAAAGCCACGGCGACTACCGGAAGTTGGGTGAGCTGTACAACCGGCGGTTGCAGGTCACCGAGGTGCCCGAGGAGCGGCGCCGGCTCCTGTTCTCCATCATCCAGATTCAGGAAAAGTGGCTCGGCCAGCCGGAGCTCGCGTTTACCGTGGCGTGCCGAGCCTTCGGCGAGGACGGCGCGGACGCGGAGGCCCAGGCGATCGCGGAACGCTTGGCCGATGAAACCGACAACTGGGATCTGCTCGCCGAGGTGTACGAGGAGCAGGTCGACCTCGTTCCGGCCACCCGAGCCGTCGAGCTTCGGCGCCGGCTGGCTGAGATTCGTCTGGACCGACTCGGCGAGCTCGAGGAGGCCGAGCGGCAATTCCGCATCGTGCTGTCGATGCGGGCCGACGACGAGGTGGCGCGCGACCGACTCATCGCGCTGTACACCCAGCAAGAGCGCTGGTCGGCGCTGGTCGACCAGCTGTCGGATCGGGTCGATCTCAGCGCCGACGTCGAAGAGAAGAAGCGCCTACTACGCCAGATCGCGCAGCTCCATGAGGTCCATCGGTTCGACCACGAGTCGGCGGTGGCCGCGCTGCAGCGCGTGCTCGACCTCGACCCCGACGACGGCCTCGCGGCTTCCGAGCTGGCTCGGATCTTCCGGTCGCAGGACCAGTGGCAGCCCCTTCTGTATATCCTGGAGCGTCGGCTCGAGCGGGTCCAGACGCTCGAAGAGCAGCTCGACCTGCGAACGGAGATCGGCGGCGTGTGGGCGCAGGGGTTGCGCGACATTCCGCGCGCCATCGAGGCGTACCGCGATGCGCTCGAGCTGGACGAGCGCTACGCTCCGGCCTTGGCCGCCCTAGAGCAGCTGCTCACGCAAGAAGAGCGATGGGGGGAGCTGGTCGACAACTACGAACGGCAGGCGGCGTCGGCGCAAAGCGACGCCGAGTCGATCTCGCTGCTCACCAAGATCGCGACGATCCACGAGGAGCGGTTTCGGGACCTCAACAATGCGAGCCGCACGCTGATTCGCATTCTGGAGCTCGACCCCGAGCACCGCCCGACGCTCATGGCGTTGACCCGGGTGTGGCGGGAAGCAGGGGAGTGGAGCTCGCTCATCGAGGCGCTCGAGCGCCAGATCGAGTTGACCCTCGACCCCGTGCAGCAGGTTCCCTTGCTCCGCCAAGTCGGTGAAGTTCATCTCCGTCAGCTTGAGCAGGTCGACCAGGCCGAAGAGGCGTTCAACCGGGCGCTGGCCGCCGACCCGAACGACACCGCGTCGCTGCATGCGATGGGCGACCTGTACGAGCGGCACGGCAACTGGTTCCAGGCGCTCGAAATGCTGCGCCGGGAGGCCGAGCTGCGGGGCAACGAGCCGACGGCCGTCCATCTGTATTATCGGTCCGGCAAGATCAGCGAAGACATGCTGAGCGACCGCAGCGCCGCGCGGGCCGCCTACGAACGCGCGCTCGAGCTCGACGGCACGTATACGCCGGCCATTCGCGCCTTGCGCCTGATGCTCGCCGCCGATGGACAGCACACCGAGGCCATTCAGCTGCAGGCCCAGGAAGCTCGGCATACGCCGGAGCCGGCCGCCCAAGCCGAACTGTATTGGGACGCGGCGGAGGCGGCGCTCCGGGAGTTCGACGACGTCGCGCAAGCGCTGCGGCTGCTCGACAAGGCGCTCGAGGCCCATCCCGAGTCGCTGCCGGCGCTCAGATTGGCCGGCGACCTTCTGTTCTCCGAAGAGCGGTGGGTCGAGGCCGAGTCGGTTTTGGAGCGCCTGTCCGAGGTATTGCACGCTCGCGATGAGCACGCCGAGCTCGGACGCACCTACTATCGTCTCGCCTACATCAGCGAGAAGCTCGAGGCCGACCAACGGGCGCTCGAGCGATATCTGGCCGCTTACGAGCTCGAGGCGACGTATCTGCCGACCCTCGAGGGCCTCGCCGCTTCGTTGCTGAGGGCCGAGCGATGGTCCGATGCGATGCGCATCTTCCACACCATCTTGCTGCAGCACCGCTCGTCGCTGACCGACGCGGAAGTCGTCGACCTGTACTGCCAGATCGGTGAACTCGCGCTTCGGCTCGGTCAGACCGACCGCGCGAAGACGAGTTTCAGCAAGGCGCTCGAGCTCGACCGCCGACACGCGCCGACGCTGCGCGCGTTGGCGCGCCTCGCCGAAGAAGAGGCGGCGTGGGAGGAAGCCTACGATTATCGTGAGCGCCTGATCGCGGCGCTCGATGGGCACGAACGGTTCGAGGCCCTCATAAAGCAGGCGGAGTTGTGCGAAGAGTACATCCGGGAGCCCTACCGAGCCATCGATGCCTACATCGAAGCGAGGCGCATCAAGCCCCTCGACGTGCCGACGCTTCGGGCGTTGGCGCGCCTGTTCCAGGAAACCAGCCAGGTTCCAAGGCAGGTGCAGGCGCTCGAAGAGCTGGCCGCGGCGCTCGATGACCAGGTTCAGCGTCGGGGTGCCCTGGTGCAGCTGGCGGAGGTCCACTTTCGGCAGCGCCGAGACCCGCTGTCGGCGGTCAAGGTGCTGAACCAGGCCCTAGACCTCGATCCGATGTACATCGATGCGTTTCAACGCATCGAGCAGATCTTGTTCGAAACCCGCAACTGGAAGGTCCTGGAAGAGAACTATCTCCGGATGATCCGGCGGATTCCGAAGGACCAGCGCAAGGCCCGACTGGTGCTGTGGAAGTCGTTGGGCGACCTCTACAGCAAAGCACTCAAGAACGAGGATGGGGCGCGCACCGCGTATGAGGTGGTGTTGAGTCGCCTCGACCCGGAAGCTCACGATATCGCGCTGAAGCTGGCCGGCATCTACGGCAAGCGCGAAGAGAGCGCTCCGCAGGCGATCTCCCTGTATCAGCGGGTTCTGCCGTTCGTCGACGATCCGGCCGAGCCCGCGCGGCGGTTGTTCGAGCTCTATCACGCGGTCGACCAGCTCGACCGGGCGTTTTGCGCCCTCGCGGCCTTGATCCTGATGCGTGCGGCCACCGAAGAAGAGGCGAAGGCCTACGCGCTCTTGCTCAAGCGGACGACCTCCGAGCCGCAACGAGCGATCACCGATTCGATGTGGCGAGGGCAGGTCATTCACCCGCTCTGTCGAAACGCGCTGTCGGACGTGCTCAGTGTGGTCTATCGAGGCGCACCCAACCTTTTCGACGACGCGATCAAAGGCTTGTCGCTCAATCGGCGAAAAGAGCGGGTCGACCTATCGAAAGGGCGACGGGGCCGGGCGGCGCTCGGCTATTTTTCGGTATGGCAGCGTCTGTCCGGTGCGATGGCAGTGGGCGAAATGGAGCACTATCACCGACCTGGGAGCACCCAGGCGCCGAGGTTCTATCCGGGGAGCCAACCGGTCCTGTTCGCCGGTGCCTTGCACGAGGTTTTCAAGTGGACGTCGACTCGACAGGTCGCCTGGACCCTGGGGCGCCAGATGGCCGCGGCGCGTCCCGAGCTCGCGATCGTTCGGGCTTTGCCTCCCGAAGAAGTGGCGGCGCTGATCGAGGGCGCGATACGAATTTTCGCTCCCCAGGGGAGCGGGGTGGACCACACGCTCGATCCCAGGTTAGTCGAAACGTGGCGGTTGCGGATCCAGCGCGGGCTGCCCGACCGCGCCTTGCGGGCGCTGCGGGAGCCGGTGGCCGCTTGCGTCCACAAGAAAGACATGAAACGGCTCTCTCGATTCCTCGAAGGTGCGGAACACTCCGCATCCCGTGCGGCCATGCTGATGTGCGGCGATGTCGTCGCGGCGGAGCAGGGCTTGGGCGAATCGGATCACCTGGTGGGTGTTTCTTTCCGCGGCCGAGTTCGACAGCTTATGCTGTTTGTGCTGAGCGAGGAGCACTTCCTGCTTCGTGAAAACCTCGGCCTGGCCATTGCGAGGTAATCTGTGCCCGCAAACCGTTCGATTGACCCCAACCGTCGCCGATTCTTAGCATCGTTGGGCCGCCGTCGGACCGACCCGACCCGAGTGTCAACCAACCCATCGACGACCCCAGAGCCGAGCCCATGAAGTTCTCCTGCGACAAATGCGGTGCCCAGTATCTCATCGCCGACGAGAAGCTCGGCCGCCGGGGCGTAAAGGTCCGGTGCAAGAGATGCTCGAACGTGATCATCGTTCGTCCTCCGGGTTTTGACCCGGTGGCGCTCGCAGCCAGCGACGACCGAGCGGCTGCGCAGCAGCCCCGTCCAGAGCCGGCCGCCCCCCCACCCGACGAAAGCCGCTCGGAGCCGGGCCAAGACCGTGGTGTAGGGCTAATGTCTGGTCCCGACGGAGAGCAACTCCGATGGCCGCCGTCGGGGTCGAACGCCGGCGCTCCGGAAGGTTCGAGTCATCCCGCTCACGAGGTCGGCGCGCCGGATGAAACCAACGCGCCCGGTTGGCCTGCGTCCGGCCAGACGGGTGAGGCCGGCGATAGTGGTGAAGCCGGTTGGCCGGCCTCCAGCGAATCCGGCGGTTCGGGCGCTTCGGGCGCTTCGGGCGGTTCGGGCTGGCCACCGCCTTCGCCAGAGTCGGCCCGTTCACCAGAATCGTCGCCCTCGCCGGAATCGTCGCCCT
>CAZFIV010000021.1:0-82554 GCA_964519665.1 uncultured Myxococcales bacterium | reverse complement strand
GAGCTGAGAACTGTCGACGCGAGGCTCCGCCAGCACGGAATCGCGAATGAACTCGGGCGTTTGAGGCGCAGCCTCGCTAAGTCTCAGCGGCCGCTCTGTTCAGCGAGCGCACCGAAAACCGATCTCGGCGCGGGCCGTCTCCGGCGCCACGAAGTCTCTGGTGAAAACGTAGCCCTTCCCAAAGCTGGAGCCGAAGCTCCCCCCCCGATGAACTCGAGATCCAACCGGGCTCGACGGCGGAGACGGTGGATCCATCGTCGGGCCGGTGTTGTAGTAGTCCGGCTCGTACCAGTCCTCCACCCATTCAGAGACGTTGCCCGCCATGTCGAGGGTGCCGTTGGGAGACGCTCCGGTCGGATAGGTGCCGACCGGGGTCGTGGATCCCACGCACGTTTCCGCCCTCATCTCGGATTCCAAAAAGACAATGATGTTGACGCGGGCGCAGTCGGCATCGTCGTCACCCCAAGGGAAGATGCGCTCGTCGGCTGTGCCTCGGGCGGCCATTTCCCACTGGGCTTCGGTCGGCAGGTCTTTGCCCACGAACGCGCAGTAGTCCTTCGCTTGCTGCCAGGTCACGCAGTTGACCGGGTGCTGATCGCGGGTCGCGTCTTGATAGTTGCAGTCGCTGCCCGACGCTGGTGCGGTGCACGTCCCGTCGTCGACGCAAGTTCGGTAGGCGGCCACGGTCACTTCGGTCTCATCGATGATGAACCCCGACATGGCGATATCCGACGCCGGCTCGGTACCCGGGCACGACGGCAGCGTGCATCCCCGCCTGAAGGTGCCGGCGGCGACCGCCACCTCACCGGGCCCCGGGCCGGTCAGCTCGACGAACCGAGCGCCGCAGCTCTTGTCCCCGTCGACGTCGACGGTGGCCGTCGTGCTGACCGCGGACGCGCAGTCGCCGGTCCACCCGTCGAAGGTCCAGCCGTTGTCGGCGGTGGCGACCAAGGTGACCATTTCACCGGAGGCGATCTGCTCCTGACAATCCGGCGGGCAGTCGACGTTGTTGAAGCGAACGGTTCCGTTACCCGTGACTTGAACCGCCACCTGAAAGGTGCCCATCGCGACGATCTCGATCGGGCAGGAGGCCACCGCGGTCCCGTCCCGGCTCGCCACCAGGCTGGTCGTGCCCGTCGCCTGGGGGGTAAATCCGTTGGTCACCGAGCCAAACGAATTGGGCGGCTCGATGGAGACCTCGTCGAACATCCCGAGCCCTCCCGATGCGCTGAACTCGAACGGAGCTTCCTCGTCGTCGATATCGTACTCGAGGGTGATGTCGATCCGCTCGCCGACCATCGCCTGGGTCGGGGAGCAGAGCAGTGTAAAGGTCTCGTCGTCGGTGCAGTGGGTGGACGCGATCCCCGTTATCAAGACGAGGACCGACCGCATCGGTGTGGATCGTTGGAGCATACGCGGATTATACGGCCATCCGGTGAGCCGGGGCTTGCGGCTGGGGCCTATGGTCTGATGAGCCGAGGTCGGCGGGCCCCGACATCGACGTCGCCCCACGAGCATCGAGGCCACCATGGGGGCCTTGCCACCATGTTCGGGGGAGAGTAGGTGTTAGCCTTGGGCATGACGACTGTGTCCATTGACGGCATGGAAGCGTTGACCGAGCCCGAGAATTTTCGACTGACGGTCCCCGGACGCCTCGTGTACCGGGATGGACCTCGGGCGTTTCTGGCCGATATCTGCCACCATCTGGTGCGTCGCGGCAGATTTCCCGAAGACACCGGGCACCGGGTCATCAGCGCGTTCATCGAAGCGTTCAACAATGCGGTGATCCATGCCTATGGCGATGATGTCCCGGGGCCCGTCGAAGTGGAGATGCAGGTGACCCCGGCCTCCCTGGTCATCAGCGTGGTCGACTACGGTCGAACCTTCGAGCCTGACCTCGTTCCCGAGCCCGACCTCGACAATCTTCCCGAAGGCGGTCTCGGACTCTTCATCATCCGGAATTTCATGGACGAGGTCACTTATGAACGCATCGACAACCGCAACGTGCTATCCATGGTGTTACACTTCGACAAATCTTCCGACGATCCCCCGCCGGAGCTCTGAGGCACGAGGACGCGAACGATGTTGGAATACGACAAAAAAGAGCTCGGCGACGTGACGGTCTTTGCGCTGCAGGGCAACCTCGACGCCCTCACGGCGCCGTCGCTTCGAAAGGAAATCGAGGCCCTGCTCGCCGCTCGCAAGATCAACGTCGTCCTCGACATGAGCGGCCTCGAGCTGATCGACAGTTCTGGGGTCGGGGTGATCGTGTCGTTGTACAAGCGCGTGGAGCCGCTGCAGGGCGACGTGAAGATCGCCCGCCTGCAAGGCCAACCGTCCGAGATTTTCAAGCTCCTGAAGCTCAATCGAGCCTTCGAGATCTTCGACACCATCGACGCGGCGGTCGCTCGGTTCTCGACCTGACGGGTGCCGTTCCTTCTGTCGACAACCCGACCTTGAGCCAATCTTGAGCCGCCTACGCGCCATCGGAGGCCCCAATGCGGGAGCCGTGTACGAGCTCAAGGACGTGGTCGTCCTCGGCCGTGCGCTCGACTGCCAAGTGCACATCCGTGATTTGACGGTCTCCCGTCGCCATGCGCGCATCACCCGAGTCGAGAACCGGTACCTCGTGGAAGACCTCGGCTCAGGCAACGGGACCTTCGTCAACGACCAAGCGGTACGTCGGCACTTCCTCGAGCGCGGTGACGTCATTCGGGTCTGCAACGCGCGGTTCGAGTTTCAGGATGCCTCGCCGGTGACCGATGCCGTGACCATGGTTGGCGGCACCGCTTCCAGTCCCCGAATCGTCAAGACGGTCGACGCAAACGAGCCCCGGCTCCGGCAAGACGCCCAGGCCCTCACCACGCTCACCAATCCGCGCGAGCTCCTCCTGATGGCGGGGCGCCTGAAGACCATCGTCGCCGTGTCCGACGCGATCTCGAATATCCTGGACCTCGACGAACTCCTCCCCGAGGTGCTCAACCGCCTGTTCGACGTGTTTCCGAAGGCCGAGCGCGCCTTCGTGATGTTGGTCGACGACAAGGGTGAGCAGCTGATTCCGAAGGCCGTGAAACGTCGCCGACGGGACGACGACGAAGAGGTCAAAGTCTCCCGCACCATCCTTCAAGATGTGATCAACCATCGCCACGCCGTGCTGTCGCACGACGCGATGGAAGACCAGCGCTTCAAGGCCGGCCTCTCGGTGGCGAATTTCGGCATTCGGGCGATGATGGCCGCGCCTTTGGTCTGGCGGGGCGAAGCGGTCGGGGTCGTGTATCTCGACAGCCCGGGCATCGCCGCCTTTTCGCAGGCCGACCTCGAACTCTTGACGGGCATCGCCGGCCAAGCCGCGGCGGCCCTCGGCAACGCTCGTCTGCACGAAGAACTCCTCAAGCGACAGCGACTCGAGCAAGACCTCCACCTGGCCGAACGCATTCAGCAGTCTTTCTTGCCGCGTCGAATCCCCGTGCTGGATGGCTACACCTTCGCCGCCCGGTACGATCCCGCCTACGAGGTCGGAGGCGACTTTTACGACTTTGTTCGCCTTCCTGACGATCGGCTCGGTATCGTCGTGGGCGACGTCGCGGGCAAAGGCATCAGCGCCGCGCTCTACATGGCTCGGCTGACCCGCGACCTTCGATACTTTGCGCTCGCGGAGTCCGATCCGGCGCGGGTCCTCGAGTGGATGAATCGAGCGGTGACCGAAAGCGGTCACGACGACATCTTCGTCACGCTGATCTACGCGGTGCTGGATGCGGGGCGCCGCCGACTGACGATCGCCAACGCCGGCCACATGCCGCTGGTCGTTCGCCGTCAGGCCCCGGGGGAAGTCCATTCGCTCGACAGCACCTCCGGCCTTCCGCTCGGGGTCCTGACCGACACCACGTACGAGAGCGAGAACTATGACCTTCGGCCGGGCGACGCCGTCTTCCTGTTCACCGATGGTTTGGTCGAAGCGATGAATCCCCAGCGTGAGATGTTCGGGATGCAGCGGCTCATGTCGGTCTTGGGTTCGGGCAGCTCCCGGGCCGATGACCTGCTGGAGCGAACGCTTCAGGCCTGCCAGCGACATGTCGCAGACGCCCCGCAATTCGATGACACGACGACGGTGGTGGTGAGCTACAACGGGCCGGAACGGTCGACGAGCTCACCGATTCCCGCCGAAATCACCTCGGCCGCCGACAAGGTCCGCCGAGAGGCCATTCGGCGCCTTCGAATGGGCAAACAAGACCCTACCCTCGAGTGAGCGGGCCGAACGAGGGCGGGGAATTTAACTCCCGTCCCGACGACCCGATGATTTGAGCGACGGGTGGACGTTCTCCACCCGCCGGAGGGTTGATGGAGCAACCGCATACAATCGAGGGATCGAAAGCACCCGGCAGCGCCACCAGCGGACAGGTATTGTTCGTCGACGATGATCCTCTCGTCCGTCGCACGGTGGGTCGGTTCCTGAAACGGGCGAGGGTCCCCTGCAGGCTGGCAGCCGGAGGGGAAGAGGCCCTAGAGGCCATCGATGAAGACCCGAACGCTTTCGGGGTCGTTCTGGCCGACTATCAGATGCCGGGCATCGACGGCGTCGCGTTTCTTCGCGAAGTGGCCTTCACCACGCCGTGGGCGACCCGGATTCTCGTATCTGGCCAGTTGAGCCTCGACGAGGCTCTGCAGGCCGTCAACTCGGGGGCCATCTTCCAGATCATCACCAAACCCGTCGCCGCCGAAGACCTGCTGACGCTGGTTCGTAAGGCGCAGGACCGCGCCAATCTGGCCCACAGAAATGCTCAGCTTCTCGACGAACTGCACCAAAAGAATACTGCGCTGGCGGCCATCAACGACCGCCTCGACCAGCTCTTGATGGAGCGGACCAACGCCCTGCTGAACGTCTGGGCGGCTACGATGGACCTCCGAATCGGTCCCGACAGGGGTCGGTCGGGGCGGCTGGCTCGGTACGCGCGACGGCTAGGGGAGCAGCTGGGTCTGGGCGACCGAGAGCTCGCGGCCGTGGAACACGGCGCGCTCCTGCAAGGCATCGCGACGGTGAGCGCGCCCGACGATCTCGTGCGACCGAGCGCCCCGCTGTCGGCTTCGGACCGAGCGCTTCTTCATGAGCATCGGTGCCGCGGCGCCGATATCCTGGAGTACGTCGACTTCTTGACCGATGCCGCGGCCATCGTTCGACACGAAGTGGACCGGTTCGATGGGGCGTCCACGGCGATGGGGCTATCGGGACGAGACATTCCGGTCGGGGCGAGGATCCTTCAACTCGTTCAGGTCCTCGACAACCTCACGCGCCCGGAGGACAAACGTCCTTCCCGCGGATGGGCGTGGGCCCGAGAAGAGATCCGGCGTCAGGCCGGCGGAGCCCTCGATCCGGACGTGGTCGCAGCGTACGAGCAGGTGTCCGACCAGGAGTGGAGCGTGCTTCGCGTCGATCACTCCAGGATGAGCCGATAGCGGGCCTCAAGCTCGTCGGGGATCTTCTTCACGGTCATGATGGCCCCGCACCAGCTGCAATAGAGCTCGTCGCCGTACGTGAAACCGTCGTCCCAGATATTGTTGGCGGTGCAGAGCGGACACTCGAATTCGGTCCACTCCGGCTTCGGCGGCGTTTTTTTGGTCGACGCCATTTCGTTACTCCAGGGTTCGGTCGACCCGAGTCGGCGCACCGCGGCGTACGACGACGGCAAAGTGATAGCGCAGGCCGTCGTCAGTGACGAACGTCAGGACATGTTCTCCGGCCGATATGTCGAACGGCTCTCGGATCGGAGTGCGGAGGCCGGTATCTTCGCCGTCGATCCAAACGGCCACGCCTGACGGACGGGTCGTCACCAGCAGCGCACCGCGCTCGATGGTGGTGACGGGTGGTGCCGGGGCGGCCACCGGTTGGGCGGCCACCCCGTCGGCGCCAGGGTCGTCGCCAAGGCTGATGGCGGCGGTGCTCGAGGTCGCCCCCTTTGGCAGGGTGGCCGGGTCGTCAACCATCGCCTCCAACGGCACCATCATCGTGTGCGGGCGACGGGCGAGGATCCTGATCGTTTGAGTATACCGACGGTAGCCCGGCGCTTCGATGCGAACCAGGTGTCGGCCGAGGCTGAGCCTCGCTACCCGCACCGGGGTCTCGCCGACCGGATGGTTATCGACAAAGACCTGGGCGCCCTTGATCGGCTTCGAGAGGATCTTGAGCGATGCTTCGCGAGGCTGGAGCAAGAGCACGAAGGCGGCGAGCAGCAGCAGCCCCACCACCACGCCTATCGCGATGACCGCCGGCCGCCCCAAGCTCTCGACCGCAGCGCCCACCGGCGCGACGATGCTCTGGGCGAGAACGCTGGGTGCAGATCGCTTCGGTTGCGCGGGGTGGGCAGCCGCCTGACTGGCGACGGCGCGGGCTGGTAGGCCCCCTACCCGGCTGCCGATGGCTCGCGCCGATCCGCCGGAGGGCGTTGCAGGTTTGGTTTTCACGGGACCGCTGAACGATGGACCCGGGGCCGGGCTCTGCGAGCCGGCGCGGGAGGCCAAGCTCGGAGACACCGGTGGCGAAGAATGAGGGGGGATCGGAGGCGGTCGACGTTCGCCGGGCCGCGGTCCGACGGGGACCGGCCCAGTCGGTGCGCCCGGCCCATCGTCGGGCAAAGCAGAGACTGCGTTGACCTCCCGGACGGGAGAAGAACGCAACAGGCTCCGACCGGGCGCTCGTGGGCTCTCCGCCGGGCCCGTCGGCGCGCCCGGCAATGGGGGTGGAGAAGCCGACTCGTCTTCTTCGTCGAGCGACATGAGGGCGGGCGTCAGCTCGTCGTGCCCGTCGCCGACCAACCCGGATGAAGTGTCTTCGGTCATCGAAAAGACCGATTCCACCGTGGCCTGCGGTATTCTGGTTTCTACGCTCGTCCGGTCAACTTCGCTGTCGGGGATGAAGGCGTGCGCCTGGGTGTCCTCTGCGCCCAGGGTCTGTTCGAGCCTCGACATCTCATCGAGTTGAGGCAGGACATCGTCACCCAGCATGCTGCGGATCTCAGCCTGGGCCTCGCTCACGGTGGTTCCGAGCGCTTCGTTGTTGACGGTCTCGTTCTCGTTCGAGGGGTCGAAAGAGTCGAACACGGTCCGCTCATGCAGATCGAGCTCTTCGAAGAAGTCGTTACGAGCCGACGCCGGCCGCACCATCGAAGACTCGCCGTTGCTCGGTGCTCCGTTGGATTCTTCCACATGGGGCGTGCCGAATAGATTGGACACCGGGCTTTCGCCCAGCCGGCCGGAGGTGCGGTACGCGGCGCTGCCGCCGGTCGGTTGAAGCGCCTCCATGACCGCGGCGGGGAGAGCCGGGTAGTCCGCGGTCAGGTCGGGATCACTGCCCGCGATCCCTTCCTCGGACAGTCGCTCCGTCAGCTCGTCGACGGGCCGCTGCAGCTGAAGAAACGCCTCCATCTTCGCATTCTCGAGCTCCAGCGCTTGAGCATAGGTCGTCTGCATCCACTCCCGTAGATGACGGATCTGGAAGAGCTGCCCGTTCTTGACCAGAACCTCGAGCAGGTCTTCGTGGACATCGGAGGCCCAGGCATATCGCTCGTCAGGGTCTCGGGCCAACATCCGCAGCACGATCGCCTCCATGCCGTCGGGAATGTTGGGGTTGACGGCTCGCGGGGGCGGGATGTTCGCCTCTCGGACCGCTTCCAGCGTGGCGTAGTCGGTGTCGCCGATGAAGAGCCGCTCTCCGGTCAGGAGCTCGTAGAAGATGACACCGAGCGAAAAAATGTCGCCTCGACGATCCACCGGGCGACCCTGCACCTGCTCGGGCGCCATATACGCGAACTTCCCCTTGAGGACGCCCACTTGAGTGCGGCTGACCCGTGTTGCCGCTTTCGCGATGCCGAAGTCGCACAGCTTGACCTCGCCCTGGTAGGAAACGATGACGTTTTGCGGCGTCACATCGCGATGGATGATTCCCAAGTCACGACCGGCGGGATCTTTTTTGCGATGGGCGTAGTCCAGGGCCTCGCAGACGCGGGCGACGATGAACGCAGAGGTCGTCTCGTCCATCGGTAACCCCAGCCGCTTTTGGCGGTCCAGGATCTGGCGCAGATCCCGTCCCGCCACGTATTCCATTGAAATGAAGTAGGTGCCGGCGTGTTTGCCGAGCTCGTAGATCTGAACGACGTTCTGATGAGTGAGGTGAGCCGCAATCCGGGCCTCATCGATGAACATCGATATAAATTCTTCATCCCCGGCGAGGGTGGGCAAGATCCGCTTGACCGCAACGATCCGCTCGAAGCCCTCGATACCGAAAGACTTCGCTCGAAAGACCTCCGCCATGCCGCCGACGTTGATCCGCTCCAGCAACAGGAGGTTGCGACCGAAGGGTACCGGGTACTTGGCCACGCGGTGCGACCAGAGCATAGGGTTCAGGGAGTAGGCGAGTCCAGAGCTAGGCCGGACGCCTCTTTCGCCGGACTGTCATTTTCCGCAAATTCGAGCATCGGCCTGCTTCCGCGTTGACGACACCGTTTTCGACCGTTACCTTGCGGGGCCCGAGGTTACCCGTGGCTTCCAACACTCAGCAGACCGAAAACCAGCGAAAGGCGAAGACACGCCGCAGCGGCAAGGCCGCCAAGAAAGCCCGCGAGCGCGACGGCACGACCCGCAGCGAAGCCCAGCTGTTCGGAAACGTCCTCAAGCGCTAGCCGCTGAAAAACGATACGCTGACCGCTCGCTCGCTGACAGCTGACTGTCATGCGTGAACGGCGAGCCTGACTGTCGTGCCTGAACGCCGCGCCTGCCTGAACGGCGCGCCTTGAACGGCGCGCGTGCCTGAACGGCGAGCCTGATTGTCGTGCCTGAACGGCGAGCCTGCCTGAACGGCGCGCCTGCCTGAACGGCGGGCCTTGAACGGCGCGCGTGCCTGAACGGCGCGCCTGTCGCGCGCCACTACCTGGCTAGGGCAGGCCTCGCGGCTGCGGCCCTATGACCGCCGGCGGGCCCTACCCGCCCCGCGGGGGTATGTGTCACGGCTCGATTTGACCCTTAGTAAAGTCAAGTCGCCGGGTATCGACCAATAGCCCCGGGCCGGACTGCTCCACAACCGACTTTGTGTTTACATGACCAATCTGGTCGCTGGACGCCGCACTCATCGTGTGCAGTGTCCACGCTAAGGAGAAGTGCGTGGCCGAGAGCAAATTCGGACAGTCTGAAGGTCAGGGAACCGACATCCCGATCCTACCTCTTCGCAACTCAGTCTTTTTCCCCGGCAGCATCATGCCGATTTCAGTCGGTCGTCCCAAGACCCTGGCGATGGTGAAAGCCGTCGAAGAGTCGGGCGAACCCATCGGAATCGTTGCGCAAAAGGATGGTTCGATCGACGACCCTGGCGCGGACGATCTCTACGCGATGGGCACGACCGGCCGAATCGTGAAGGCGCTGAAAGCCGGCGAGGAAGGCTTCCACCTCGTTCTGCAGGGCATCAAACGGTTCCGAGTGCTGGGTTTGACCCAGACTTCGCCGTATTTGCGGGCCCGCGTGGTCGAGGTCCAAGACATCACCGCCGACCCGCTCAAGATCGAAGCCCTGGTGATGAACGTCAAGAAGACCGCCCGTGAGGTCGTTGGGCTCATGCCCGAGATTCCGTCGGGGGCGGCGCAGTTCGTCGACGGCATCGAAGACCCTGGTCACCTTGCGGACCTCATCGCGGCCAACATGGACGTGTCGGTCGAAGAGAAGATGGAGGTCCTCAACCTCGTCGAGGTTTCGCAGCGCCTGGAAAACGTGCTCGAGCTGCTTCACCGCAAGCTCGAGGTTCTGAAGCTCTCCAACAAGATCGACTCGCAGGTGAAGGGCGAGATGAACAAGACGCAGCGCGAGTATTACCTGCGTCAGCAGCTCAAGGCGATCAAAGAAGAGCTGGGCGAAGCCGACGGCAGCGAGGGTGATCTCGACGAGCTCGAGCAGAAGCTCAAGAACGCCGAGCTCCCTCCGGAGGCCGAAAAGGTGTCCCGCAAAGAGCTACGACGACTGCGGCAGATGCCATCGTCCAGCTCCGAGTACACGGTGGGCCGAACGTACCTCGAGTGGTTCGCAGACCTGCCCTGGAAGAAGACGACGAAGGACAGCCTCGAAATCCAGAAGGCCCGCGAGCATCTCGAGACGAAGCACTACGGTCTCGACAAGGTGAAGAAGCGAATCGTCGAGTACCTCGCCGTTCGCAAGCTGAAGGAAGACATGAAGGGCCCCATCCTCTGTATGGTGGGGCCGCCCGGGGTTGGTAAGACCTCGTTGGGCGCGTCCATCGCCGAGACGCTGGGACGCAAGTTCCATCGGATCTCGCTCGGTGGGGTGCGAGACGAAGCCGAGATTCGGGGCCACCGCCGCACTTACGTCGGCGCCCTCCCCGGCCGGATCATTCAAGGCCTCAAGAAGGCAGGCACGCGCAACCCAGTCATCGTTCTCGACGAGATCGACAAACTGTCGTACGACTTCCGCGGTGACCCGGCGTCCGCGTTGCTGGAGGTCCTCGACCCCGAGCAAAACCACGCGTTCTCCGACCACTACCTCGAGGTGCCGTTCGACCTTTCGAAGGTGCTCTTCCTGGCGACCGCCAATCAGCTCGACCCCATCCCTCCGGCGCTGAAAGACCGGATGGAGGTGCTCGAGATTCCGGGCTACACCCATGAAGAGAAGCACCACATTGCGACTCGACACCTGATCCCCAAGGTCCTGGAGCAACACGGCTTGACGGAAGATTTGTTCGAGCTGACCGACGAGGCCTTGAACTCGATCATCATCGACTACACGCGCGAAGCCGGTGTTCGTAACCTAGAGCGAACGATCACCGCTGCCGTGCGCGGGGTCGCGGTCGAGGTCGCCGAAGGCAAGACCGACAAGACCGTGGTGAGTACCGACCTCCTCTTCAAGTTCCTCGGACCAGAGAAGTTCTACAACGAGATGGCCCAGCGGACGGAGCTTCCGGGTGTGGCGACCGGCCTCGCCTGGACGGCCGCCGGCGGCGACATTCTCTTCATCGAAGCGACCAAGATGGACGGAAAGGGTGGCCTCAAGCTCACCGGACAGCTGGGTGCGGTGATGAAGGAATCGGCGGAGGCGGCCCAGTCCTACCTGCGCGCCCGCTCCCCGGAGTTTGGCCTCCCCGAGAAGTTCTGGGAAAAGCACGACGTGCACGTTCACGTGCCGGCGGGGGGTATTCCGAAGGATGGGCCATCGGCTGGGGTCACCATGATCACGGCCCTGACCTCTCTCGTGACCGGGATCAAGGTGCGTAACGATGTCGCGATGACGGGCGAGATCACGCTTCGTGGCAATGTGCTGCCGGTCGGCGGTATCAAAGAGAAGGTGCTGGCCGCGCTGCGGGCCGGGGTCAAGGAAGTCCTCCTGCCTCACCGCAACAAAAAAGACCTGCACGAAGTGCCGCAAGAAGTTCAGGAGCGACTCAAGTTCCACTTCGTCGAGCATATGGACCAAGTCCTCGACTTGGCTCTCGAACGGCCCCCGGAGCGGTTTTCGCCGAAGCTGGCCCCCGCCAAGGCGGAAACGGAAGTCCCGCCCTCCTAAGCCGCGAGGTTCCCCGCCCAACCCATGAACGCCCGCCGGACCTCCGGCGGGCCCTTCGGTCACACGACGCCGTGGATGAAACGCTCCGTACGCCTCGCCGCGCTACTCGGAGTGAAGATCGAATGAATCCGGGCGACGTCCTTAATCCTCCGGATCGCGAGGCGCGCCGCCGCCTGGTGGGTCGGGATCCCCTCCTCGCGGGCGGTCTCGAAGACCCGGAGCAGGATGTCGTAGATGCCTTCGGCGCGCTTTAGCGCCCGCTCGGGATTGTACGCCTCGAGCTCATTGGCGACATTGATCACGCCACCGGCGTTGATGACGTAGTCGGGCGCGTAGAGAATGCCCCGCTCCATAAGGCCGCGACCGTGGCGGTCCTCGTCGTCCAGCTGGTTGTTGGATGCTCCAGCCACGATTTGCACTTTGAGTCGGGGAAGGGTCCGGTCGTTGATCACCGCCCCCAGAGCGCTCGGGGCAAAGACGTCGGCTGGAATGTCGTATATCGTCTCAGGCGCGACGACCTCGACGCTGAATGCGTCGCGAACCCGGTCCAGGTTGTCCGAGCTGATGTCGCAAACGGTCACCCGGGCTCCTGCCTCGACCAAGTGTTTGACGAGGTAATAACCTACCGCGCCCACGCCCTGGACCGTGACGTGCCGGCCATCCAGGTCGTCGGTGCCCCACTTCTCTTTGGCGCAAGCCCGAATACCGGAGAACGTGCCCAACGCGGTGACCGGAGATGGGTCGCCGGACCCGCCCAGCGCCCGGCTGATTCCAGTGACCCAGTTGGTCTCCATCCGGACCCACTCCATGCAGTGAACGTTGGTTCCGACGTCTTCGGCGGTGATGTACCGACCGTTGAGGCCCTCGACGAAGCGCCCGAAGGAGCGAAACAATGTCTCGTTGCGCTGCGTCTTCGGGTCACCGATGATCACAGCTTTGCCACCGCCCAAGTTGAGGCCCGCAACCGCGCTCTTGTAAGTCATACCCCGAGCCAGACGCAGAACGTCGTTAAGGGCTTCCTCAGTAGACGTGTAGGGCCACATGCGTGTTCCACCCAGGGCGGGGCCCAAGGTGGTGTTGTGAATCGCAATGATCGCGCGCAGGCCGGTGGTCGGGTCGTGGCAAAAGACGACCTGTTCGTGGTTCTTAGCCGCAAGAGCTTCAAAGACGTCCATTAGCGGTCGTGAACGTAGGGTCCCGCATTCGGCCCGGTCAATCGAAAACCGCAGAGATTTCGGCATGTTGCGCCGCGTTAGGCCGTCTCCAGGAGACGCTGAACCTCCGGTCCGGGGCGCAGGAAACCGTCGTGTTCCCGCAACACTCGTGGTCTGCGTACAACGCCCGACGAGAAGACCCGACCCGGCCTACCGTGTAACATTAGCCCTGTAATTTCATTGCCTTATGGCTTGTTCGAATCTTCTACCTGAATCGTGGCACGACGCATGCAGTCTAAATCGTCATGAACATGCACCCGGCGATGGACATCAAGCTGACCCACTGGCTGAAGACGGTAAACGCTCACCTGGCTGTCCGCCGTATGGAAGCGCGTGCCCGGCCGCAGCCCAAGCGAAATCGGGAACGTGAGCGCGCTCGTCGCGAGGCCCGGCAGCTGTTCGCTCAGTACTACGCCGAGCAAGCCATGCGACTAGCATCGTAATGACCGACTACCAATTGGTAGCCTTCGTGGGCAGAATCGCGAGCGCGTGACCGGCGAAGCACCGCTGCATCTTCCAAGCCTCGGGGGCTACGAAATCGTTGGGTTGCTCGGAACCGGAGGAATGGCCCAGGTCCTGCTGGGGCGTCAAACCGGTCCCAACGGTTTTGAACGCCCCGTGGTCATCAAACGGATCCTTCCGCACCTGGTTCGGAGGCAGTCGTTCGTAGACATGTTCCTCGACGAGGCCCGGACCATCGCCAGCATCCGTCATCCCAACGTGGTAAACATCCACGATTTCCGCCACGAAGACGGTGAGCTCTTCATGGTCATGGAGTACCTGGAAGGAGAAACGACGGCCAGCTTGCGGCGTCGGCTCAACTCCCGCGGCGAACGGTTACCGATGGCGCTTTGGTGCCACGTGTTCGCCGAGACCTGTGCGGGCCTGCATGCCGCGCATCAAGCCACCAACGAGGTCGGACTTCCGCTCAACCTCGTTCATCGCGACATTAGCCCGCCGAATATCCTCGTGACGTACGACGGGGGGATCAAGCTCATCGACTTCGGCATCGCCAAGTCCGATCATCGAGCCAGCCAGACCGACGCCGGCCATATCAAAGGCAAGTACGCCTACATGTCGCCGGAACAGGCCCAGGGCAAGTCGCTCGACGCACGATCCGATATCTTTTCGCTCGGCGTGGTGATGTTCGAGATGACGACCGGGCGGCGGCTATTCAAACGAAACACCGAGCTGCTGACGGTCCAGGCCGTCTGCAACGACCCGATTCCGGATCCGGCCACCTACGAGCCACACTATCCCCCGGAGCTGTATCGCATTTGTCTCAAGGCCCTCGCCCGGGCCCCCGCCGAACGCTACCAGAGCGCCCTGGAGCTCCGGCGCGACCTGCTAGAGCTCGTACGGGCTGACAAGAGCACGCCGGTGCCCGAGGAGCTGATCGCGGTGTTCATGCAAGACATCTTCGAGGATCGGATCGAGCTCAAGCGCGGGCTGCTCCAGCGCGTCCGGCAGGGCGAGCGGTTCGACACCTTCACGAGCTCGACCGATTCGGTGATCGAGGTGTCCACCTTGATGACCGGCGCGATCCCCAGGGACGTCGCGCGTCGACCGGCGCCCCGCAGGATTGTATCGCCCAACGCCAAGCAGCTCGACCTCACGCCGCCGCCGACCATTCCCTGGCGAGACCGATTGATGCTGGTGGTGGCCGCTCTGGCCGTCCTCGTCATCGTCGTTGTCCTGGCGTCGGGCCGCACCGAAGCCGAAGTTTTGCTCGAGCTCGCCACCGATCCGCCGGGCGCCTCGGTGACGATCGGCGACCGAAAGCTGGGCGAGACCCCCATCAAAATCCGATGGACCAGCAGCGAGGAGCCGGTCGAGCTCACCTTCCGTCGAGAGGGCTACGCCCCCTGGACGACGGTCCTCACGCCCAATCGAGATGTTCTGATCCGGACGCAACTCCTTGAAAACCCGATGGTGGAGCCCCCCGTCGAACCGTCGCCCGCATCCGATTCTGGACCGGACGCGGGGGAGCCTCCAACTCAGCCGTCTGAGTAGCGGCCTCGGCCGGGCCTGGGCGGGCACCACACCCGGCTCTATCGTTCCGCGGGGAAAAGCCCGGCGGTCGCCGAATCGGTGGACGGCGTTTCGGGGGGCTCGGCGAGCGTCAGCAGGTGGGCAAGCAGCAGGTCGAGACCGATCCGGTTCGTCGCACTCGTGAGGTGCAGACCATCGGGTCGGTCGCCGAGTGCCTTCGCCAGGGCAACGAGCGCCGGCTTCTGGCGGGCCTTGGGAAGCTTGTCGGCCTTGGTGCCGACAACCTCGATTCGAACCCCCCTCGGCGCGACGTCCTTTCGTAGCCACTCATAGAGGGTCCGGTCGTCGTCCGCGACCTCGCGACGCACATCGAGCAGGAGCAGGGCGACTTTCAAAGGCTTGCGATGGCGGAGGTAGCCCTCGATCAGCGGAGCCCACTTTCGCTGAACCTCTCTGGGCGCCCGCGCGTATCCGTATCCCGGAAGATCCGCGAGCGTGAAATCCCCTTGCCCCGTGTGCACGGCGAAGAAGTTCACGAGCTGGGTGCGCCCTGGCGTCCGCGACGTGCGAGCGACCCGTGCATTGACGAGCGCGTTGAGGAGCGTGCTCTTGCCGACGTTGGACCGGCCGAGGAATGCGAACTCCGCGCCGGAGATCTCGGGGAACTGCTCAACGTCAGCCGCAGAAGTGATGAATGTGGTCCTCATCCTGGCGAGTCCGGTTCCGAGGCGAAGCCTTAGGGGGTCGCGCGAAGCGTGCCCTGGCCGAGGCCAATGTTATCAAAACCCTCGACTTCCTGAAGACTTATCGTACTTGAGAATGGCGTGGACGGCGTGCATTATCTTATTCGCGCTGCGTGGCGCGGCGCTTGCGAGGTTTTTGCGCGTGTCCAATTTTAATAAGAATGGTGCATCGGCGGGTTCGGCAACGTTCGCCCTCCAGGTGGGGCTGTCCCTGCTCGTGATCCTCGGTGCGGTAGGCTTTCTCTTCTACGATCAGCTGACCGGCGACGGCGAGACGTCTCTGGTGTATTTCTACAACGCGGACGAGGTGCTTCATAAGCAAGATGCGCTGGTCGGGCAGTACATTCGGATGGGTGGCCACGTCGAGAAAGGCTCGATCTTTCAGAAGAAAGGCGAGCGTGACTACGTGTTCTCCGTCCGGCCGCACCCGGGCATGGTGAAGTTCGCCGAGTACAAAGACCGGATCGTCCAGGTTTCCTATACCGGTGTCGTTCCTGATACCTTCAAAGAAGATGCCGAGGTGATCGTAGGCGGTCAGTTACAGGGTGACGGCACGTTCGCGGCCACCGAAGTGATCGCCAAATGCCCCTCGAAGTACGAGGCGGCCGAAAAGAACAGCGGGTCATACTGATACCGCGGCGCACCTTGGGGGCCGCCGCCCCCTACGGAACCTCGCCGAGGGAACTCG
Source organism: uncultured Myxococcales bacterium (assembly GCA_964519665.1). Classification (GTDB taxonomy): domain Bacteria; phylum Myxococcota; class Kuafuiibacteriia; order Kuafuiibacteriales; family Kuafuiibacteriaceae; genus JANQQN01. Next base: position 66,370 of record CAZFIV010000021.1, on the reverse strand, counting down.
CCGCAACGCATCCGCCGACCGGGAACGAAACTGCCAATGAAACCGGGATGGGACGGAGCCCCAACTTTGTTGAATCGACCGTAAGCCGGCGCTAACACCGCCCAACGAGGCCACTGAACGTCCTATGCCTTATTTCGGATATATCCTGCTGCTCGCCACCATGGTGGCCGCCTCCTTCACGATCGCGACGGCGGTCGTGAGCCATGCTCAACGCTCACGCCGAATGCTCATGAGCTCCGAGTTCGGCGTCTTCGTAGTCTTCGGGTTACTCACCTGCGCGTCGTTGATCCTCGTGTATCTGTTCGTCGCCGACGATTACTCGGTGAAGTATGTTCAGCACTACAGCGACCGCTCGATGCCGCTGTTCTACAAGGTCACGTCCTTCTGGGGCGGGCAGGACGGCTCGCTGTTGTTTTGGGTCTGGGTGATGTCGTGCTGGTCGGCGGTGGCCATCTATCTCAACCGCGGCAAGAACCGCGACATTCTGCCTTACACCATCGTCGCCATGATGGTGGTGACCATGTTCTTCGTCGTGCTCATGGTGTTCGCGGCGAACCCGTTCGAAACCTACCTTGCCGGCGCGCCGACCGATGGCCGGGGGCTGAACCCTCTCCTCCAGAACCCGTACATGGTCACGCATCCCCCTTCGCTCTACCTGGGGTACATCGGCTGGACGATCCCGTTCTGCTTTGCGATCGGCGCCCTCGCCCACGGAAAACTCGACTACAGCTGGATCGCGGCCATGCGCCGCTGGTGTTTGGTGGCCTGGGTCTTTCTGTCGGTAGGATTGGTCCTCGGCGGGCTGTGGGCCTACGAAGAGCTCGGCTGGGGCGGCTACTGGGCCTGGGACCCGGTCGAAAACGCCGCTTTCTTCCCCTGGCTTACGGGAACCGCGTTCATCCACTCCATTCAAGTTCAGGAGCGCCGGCAGATGTACAAGCTGTGGAACCTGCTCCTGATCATCTTGACGTTCGTCCTGACGCTGCTCGGGACGGCGATGACCCGATCGGGGGTGGTGCAGTCCGTCCACGCGTTCGCGCAGTCCGACATCGGGTACTACTTCCTGTTCTTCATCATCGCCACGACGGCGGTCTCACTGTGGCTGCTGATCTGGCGGGCCCCGATGCTTCGACCCGAAAACTACCTGGAGAGCGTGTTGAGCCGAGACTTCGCGTTCCTGATCAACAACTGGATTCTCCTCGCCTCGGCCTTCTTCATCGTGTTCGCGACCCTATTTCCGTCTTTGTACAAGGCCATCTACGGCCAGGAAGTGAACGTCGGCCCATCCTTCTTCAATCTCTGGATGATTCCGCTCGGCCTGATGTTGCTGTTCCTGACCGGAGTCGGGCCGCTGCTGTCGTGGCGAAAGTCGACGCCAGAGACGGTTCGCGAGCAGTTTACCCTTCCCTCGGTCCTCGGTGCTCTGGTCTTCCTCGGTCTGTGGTTCGGTGGCTACGACCACCTGACCTCTTCGATCACGATCGCGCTTTGCGCCTTCGTCACCGCCACGATCCTCCAGGAGTTCTGGCGCGGCACCCGTCTGCGCATGCGGAACGCCGACGAGAATCCTCTGCTCGCCTTTGCGACCCTGATCGGGCGGGCCAAACGTCGCTACGGGGGGTACATCATTCACTTCGGCGTGGTGCTGATGTTCTTCGGGTTCGCAGGCAACGCCTACCAGCTCGAGGAAGAGCGAGTGATACCGGTGGGCAAGTCGGTCGACATCGGTCGCTACACCGTTCGGGTGGATGGCCTGCGGTTCGAAAACGATGGCCAGAAGACCATGATGATGGCCGATACCACCGTTTTCTCGAAAGGCACGGAGACCATGATCGGGCAGCTCACCCCGGCGAAGTGGGCTTACCGAAAGCCCGAAGAGCAGGTCACAACCGAGGTCGCCAAGTATCGGACGGTCTCCGATGACCTCTATTTGGTGTTGGCTGGCTTTAACGTCGAAGCCCAAACGGCGACCCTCCAGCTCAAAGTAAACCCGCTGGTCAACTTTGTTTGGCTCGGGTGCGCGTTTTTCTTGCTCGGCTTCAGTGTCGCGGTGTGGCCTGACGCCGAGCGTCAGCCGCGCCGGGTCGCCGTACGGCGACTGGTCCCGGTCACCGTGGGAGCCGTCAGCCTCCTGCTGGGCATCGGCGCGGCGGCCGTCGCGGTGCTGTGAATACCATGCTCGACGACCTCGCACGTCCGTCCCGGGTCTCGCGCCCCCGGCGGCTCTCTTGGGTCTGGGTCGCCGCTGCGGTCACCGTCGCAGCGCTGGTCCCAGCCTCGGCCTTGGGGCAAGAGGGGGAAGACGCGTCCAAGCCGGCCCGGCTGCTCGGCGTCGACCTGACCCGAAAAGATGAGGTCTCGATCGCGCAGAAGAAGTACGCGAAGGGCGTGGCCGCGAACTTCGTGTGCCTGTGTGGGACGTGCCCGAAGGAATCGCTGGCGACCTGCGACTGCGGGTGGGCCGGTACGGGCCGCAAGACGATCGAGCTCGCGCTTCTCGACGGCAAGTCCGACGAAGCGATCATCAAGGCCTATCGACAGGCCTACGGGCACCGAGTCTTCGCCAAGCCACCGGGAGGCATCGAGGCGGCCATCGCCGTGGTTCCGTACGTCTTGGGGGTCGCGATGCTGTTGATCATGGTGGCGTTCGGAATCTCGAACCGCCGCCGCGGGGTTCAGCAGCGGGCGGTGCCGGTTCCTGTCGAGCATCGGGACGACGAAGATGAAGCATCCCGAATTCTTCGGCGTGAGCTCGAAGAGATGGACTGACCTGCCGCCTCGAACAGGATAGGGACGACCGCGGTGGCCGGAGCGAATCAGCAACGCGCAGGGAGTGGGGGGCAGGATCGACTGCTCGTGATCCTCGAGGTCGTGATCGGGTTCGTCGTGGTGGCCGCGGTCATCGGCAACGCTTACGGGACCGCCCCGACCGTCATCTTCTTGCTGTGCGCGCTCGCGTCAACGTACACCGGATACAACCTGCTCCGCTTGGTCACGGTCCTGAATGACCCGACGCTCGAGGCTCAGGGTCGGAGTACCGACGACCGCCGCGAGACGCTCGAATACGAGAAGAAGCTGCTATTGCAGGGAATCAAAGAGCTCGAGGCGGACTACGGGCTCGGCAAAGTCGACGGGCGCGATTACGCGGCCCTCAAGCAGACCGCCGAGAGCAAGGCGGTTCGAATCATCGCTCTGCTCCGCGAAGAAGAAGAGGTGTGGGCGAGGCGAGCCGAGAAGCTCCTCTCGGAGCGCCTGCCGGAGCTCGTCGAAGAGCGCGAGCAGCCCGAACCCGCCCCCGCGGCGGGCAGCCGACGTACCGCTGCTCGGGCGGTCTTCGACGACCGGCCGGCCGCGTGGACCCGCGCTGAACAGGGTTTGACCTGTTCTGCGTGTGGGGCGCTCAACGATGACGATGGCCACTTCTGCGTCAACTGCGGACGGCCGCGCGCGACGGAGGTCGCATGACAACGACAGTATGCTGGCTTTTGCTGGCGATCGCTCAGGCGGGGGCCGACCCGGAACCGAACGGCTCGGCGGCCGACCCGGCGCGGGCCCCCGAGCCGGCGTCCAGACCTGCCTCGCAGCCCAAAACGGTTGCCGGTGGAGGGACCGCCGCCGACCTGACCGGCGAGGTCACCTTTATCTTCGAGCTGGATGAAGGCGCCTTTCGAGTGCAAGAAAGCTGGACGCTGCGCAACGAGAGCGGCCGCAAGGTCGACCGGCTGTCGTTTCCGATGCCCAAGGGCACCAAGCTTCTGAGGGTCGACGAAGGCGGGCCCGGATTCGAGGCCAACGAAGCCAGCACCGACTACGCGACGACCGGCCCGCTCGGGCCCGGTCAGCACTCGGTGTCCGCGGCCTACGTCGTGGCGTTCAGCGGCACGAAGACGACGGTGCGGAGAACCATACCCGTAACCATGACCTCGAGTCGGCTGATCATCGAAGAGGTCCCGGGCCTGTCACTCTCGGCGAATGTCGACCACCGGTGTGAACCCCGAGACATGAACGGACTCCGGTTCAAGGTCTGTACATTCGATGCGGTCCGGGCCGGCGGCATCCTGGCGATCACGTTTCAGGGCCTCCCTAGCCATCAGAAATGGCCCCGAACGCTCGCCGTGGCAGTGTCGCTCGGCGTCCTGGGCTGGATGATCTTCGGAATCGTTCGGGGTCCCACGGCATCCACTGCGGGCTTGAGCCCGATTTCGGCCGAGGCCCGCCGAGACCAGATCGTACGAGCGCTCGAGCTCCTCAAGGAGGACTTCGATGAGGACCGGATCAATGACAAGCGGTACGAGCGCCGAAAGCGCGAGCTCAAGGGCCAGCTGGCGGATGTACTTCGAGAGCTCGGGACGAAGCCGGCCCGCGGCGACGCGAGACTATCTTGAGCGTTCCCCGTCGTCCGCCTTTCTCGACGGTACAGGCGCGGGGCGTCTCCAAGATCTACGGCCGCCATCGCGCCCTGTGGCGGGTCGACCTCGAGCTGCAACCCGGCCGCGTCGTAGGGCTGCTCGGACCGAACGGGGCCGGCAAGACCACCCTCTTGTGGCTGTTTTCGACCCTGTCGCGCCCTACTTCGGGCACTTTGCATTTCGGTGACCTTCCGCCGGAGCGGGCCAGCGCGGCCCGGGGCTACATCGGCCTGTTGTCCCATGCGGCCCTCACCTACGGCGAGCTGACGGCCGTCGAGAATGTCGCCTTCTTCGGCCGCCTCTATGGCGCCCCAGACCCGGAACAAGAGGCCCGCCGCCTGCTGATCGCCTTCGGCCTCGAGGATGCGCTCGACCGACCCGCCAAGACGTTCAGCCGGGGAATGCAGCAGCGGCTCGGGCTCGCGCGCGCGCTGATCGGCCGCCCCGCCCTCGTGCTGCTCGATGAACCATTCAGTGGGCTCGACCGAACCTCCACCCACGCCGTGATCGAGCGGATCGACGCCCTTCGTGACGCGGAGACGATGGTGCTCATGATCTCGCACGACATCGGCACGACGGCGACGCTGGCCGACGAAGTCGTCATCCTGGTGCGCGGCCGGGTCGCTCATCGCCACCCGGAGCGCCAGAGCGCGGATGCGCTGCGGGCCTTGTACGGCGACGTGACCGAAGGCCGGATGCCGGCATCGAAAGGAGGTGCCCCATGATGGGGGTACCTCGGGACGGAGTCGGCCAGATCATCGCCGATGCCTGGACCATCGCCTGGAAGGACATTCGGGTCGAGCTGCGGTCGAAAGAGATCCTGATGACCATGGGATATTTCGGCTTTCTGGTCGTCTTCGTCTTCGCCTTCGCATTCTTTCGCGGCGACGCCCCGATCTCGGGCGTCGCCGCCGGCATCCTATGGGTCTCGATCGCGTTCGCCGGCACGCTCGGAATCGGTCGGATCTTCGAGCGAGAACGCGAGGGTGACTGCATTCGCGCCCTGCTCCTCGCGCCGGTCGCGAGGCCCGCGATCTTCTTGGGCAAGGCCATCGGCGTGCTGGTGTTCATGTTCGGGGTCGAAGCGGTGGTGATTCCATCGGTGGTGTTCTTCTTCAATCTTCCGCTGGAGCCGACCCGGGTCGGCTGGATCGGGCTCACCGTCGTCCTGGGGACGCTCGGGTACGCCCAGCTCGGCACTCTGCTGGCTGCAATGCTCATTCGGGCCCGCGCCCAGGATGTCCTGCTGGCGATCATCTTCTACCCTCTCATCCTGCCGGTCATCATCGTCGGCGTGAAGTCGACCGGGGCCCTGCTCGAGCCCGAGATCGCCTGGGCGGAGCTCTACACGTGGCTCCGTCTGCTACTGTTGTTCGACGTCGTTTTTCTGGTCGCGGCCCTGTGGATGTTCGAGCCGCTGATCATGGACTGAGGAGTTCGAAGTGAAACCTTCCGCCGCACCTGTACCGTTTCCCTATCGCGTTGGCGCCACCAGCACGCGCGTCGTGATGGTCCTGTCGATCCTGGCCGCGCTGGGCATGGCCTTCGGCGCGTGGATGGGCTTCGTGTACGCCCCCACCGAGCTCAAGATGGGCTTCGTCCAGAAGATCTTCTATTTTCACGTGCCTTCGGCTTGGCTGATGCTTCTGTCCGCTCCGTTGATGGCGATCGCCGCCATCGCCTATCTGGTCACTCGGCTGGACTTCTTCGACCGCCTGAGCGACGCCGCGGTAGAGCTCGCCATCCTCTTCGGGCTATTGGCCCTCATCACCGGGCCCTTGTGGGGCCGAAAGGCTTGGGGGGCCTACTGGGTCTGGGACGTCCGCCTGACCTCGTCGCTGATAATGGTCATGACCCTGGTCGCCTGCAAGATCGTGCGCACCACCGCGGGCGCCGCGGCCAAGCAGATATCGGCTGGCCTCGCGATCCTCGCCGTTCTCAACGCGATCTTCGTATGGAAGTCGGTCGACATCTGGCGGGGCACACACCCCCCCAAGCTGATCGTTTCGGGCCGAATGCACGGCGACATGTACGATGCCCTTTGGGTCTGTACGATCGCCTTTTGCGTCGTGTACGGGGTGTTGCTGTGGACGCGACTTCGACTGGGCAAGCTTCGGACAGGTCTCGAGCGGCTACAGATGCGGGCGGCCGAGCTCGGCGTAGAATGGTGAGGGTGGTGCTCGTGAACAATCGATGGCTCCAGGGGTTGCTAGCGCTGGCCTTCGCGGCCGGCCTGTCCACGGTTGGGGTTCCGGCCGCAGCGCAACCGGCCGACAGCCCCGGCGACGAGTCGAGCAGCCGGACGTCGACCGTCACTTCCGGTCCTTCGGCGAAATCGTCCGCCGATGAGAGTGCACCCAAACCACCTCCCGGCTACGAGGCCTTCGAGCCGGCCCCCGACGCCGAGCAGGTCAGCGCGACCAACTTGGTCGTGCTCGCATACGGGGCCGTGTTGTTTGGCCTGTTCGCGTACGTGGTGTTCATCGTGGTTCGACAAGCGTCCATCAGCGACGAGATGACTCGCTTGGCGCGTCGCCTGGATAGGTTCGACGACAAATGATCTGGCCCTCGCTCAGTCATGCCATCTACATCCCCCTCACCTTGCTCCTCGGGCTGGGGGTGGGGTGGTACCTGGGCAGCCGAGCGGTGCAGCAGCACTGGGACCGCGCCGAACGCCGTCGGCGAAGGGAAGAAGAGGGTCTCTAGCCTTGACGGCTCTCTGTCGGTTGGCGATGGCCGACGCATGACCATTGCTCTCGTATCGTGTCGTGAACTATCCGAACCGGACTTCGACGCGCCTCCCCTCGCCCGGGCGCTCGCCGGAGCGGAGATTCCCGCCGAGGTCGTCGCGTGGGACGATGCCACGGTTGATTGGCCGACCTTCGAACTGGCGGTGCTCCGGTCGTGCTGGAACTACCCGGTGCGGTGCGAAGCGTTTCGGAGCTGGCTTCGGGCCACCAGCGTCCACCTTCCGCTGTTCAACCCGGTCGATGTCGTCGAGTGGAATCTACACAAGGGCTATCTGCTCGACCTCGAACGGCGAGGCATCTCGGTCACTCCCACGACCCTCGTTCGGTCGGGTCATCCCGTCGACATCGTCCGGCTGTGTGCCGACCGAGGTTGGACCGACATCGTCGTCAAGCCCGCGGTCTCCGGGGGATCGTACCGAACCCAACGCACCTCGAGCGACCGACCCGAAGAGGCCCAAGCCCATTTGGACCTCCTGACCGCCGACGGCGACGCGTTGGTGCAACCTTACTTGCCATCCGTGGAAGGATACGGGGAGCGATCCATCGTGGTGGTCGAAGACCAGGTCACGCACGCCGTACGAAAGTCGCCCCGCTTCAGCGGCGACCGCGAGTCGGTCTCCGCCCAGCCGATGCCGATCTCACCGGCCGAAGCCTCGTTTGCTCAACGAGTGGTCGAGGCCATCGGGCAGCCGCTATTGTACGCACGAGTGGACATCGCGCCCGGCGCGGACGGCCAGCCCCTGCTCATGGAGCTCGAGTTGATCGAGCCCTCCCTCTTTTTCGCCCAGGGCCCTGAGGCCTTGGAACGCTTCGTGGCCGGAATCGCCAGGCGCCGGCCGCCCCCCCAATGAACGAGCTTGGAGCGAGTCGTAGCTCGCCGCGCGTCACAAGGCCCACGCGCCGTGCCACGGGTCGTCCGGGCTCGGAGCCGTTCACGTTCGAGGGCTGACGCTGTCAGCCACCTCCTCGGGTCAGGCGACGCCCGGTTCGATCCAGCGGTCGGTCCCGAAGAACTTGCGCTCGACGACCTTGTCGAGCTGGTGGAGATCCAGAAGCACGAGAAAGTCGATGACTTTGAACTGCCGATCGACGGCCGGCACACTGCAAACCTGAGCGCCGATGTTGAGGTAGCTCTCGAACAGCGCCGGTAGCTCTTCCTTCCCGTCGGCCTCGACCGCGTTCCCCCTGCTGACGAGCGCCGGAAGCGCCGAGAGTCGGATTTCGGGATGCAAATATCCATCGGCCTGAAGGCGCTCGTAGAGCTCCTGTCCTCGGTCCTCGTCGAGAGTGGGCACCGAGCAGCAGCCGAACAGATACCGAAGCTTGTTCCAGGAGAGATATCGGGCCAAGCCACGCCACAACAGATGGATGACCCGTCCATTGCGGTGCTCGGCGGCCACACATGCGCGGCCGACCTCGATCGCCTCCCGCTGAACGGCGGCCGGCAGGCCCGAGAACTCGAATTCGGTCTCGCTGTAGAAACCGCCGCGGCCTTGGGCCATCGGATACGTCATGATCCGGTACGTCCCCACGACTTGTTCGGTCCCCCGCAACAGGACCATGAGGTGGTGGCACGTCTGGTCGAACTCGTCTTCGTCGCGACCTAGCGTGTAGGCACTATCCAAGCCTTCGGCGAGCTCCAGGTTGAAGACCTCGAACCGCAATCGCTGGATCGCCCTGAGGTCGGCTTCCGAGTTTGCGAACCGCAGATAGTACCGACCGCCCTGCAGAGTTCCGGGCGGCAACGCGTTCGCGTGGGTAGGATAGCTCAGAGTTCGCTCGGTATCCGTCTGGCCCGGCGAACGGCTCTGGGGCTCCGACATCGGTTCAGTGTCGTACTTCGCGGCGCGACCAACGATCCATCGAAAACGTAGCGCGAGACCATCAGACTCGCTCATCTGACGACGGTCGGACGTCGCCGCGAGACGCCAGAGATCGCCGGGGGCGTGCTGGACGCTGCCAGCCGTCGTCGTCGGCGTCAGCGCAGGGACAAGTCGCTACTCGGCGAGGGAGGCCCGAGCGAGAAGGTCCCATCTGCGGAACGCTCGGCTGAAGCTCTCATCGTTGGCGCGGCGCGGCGCGCCCGCGAGCCGGACCGTGCGTCCATCGATGTGGATCCACAGTCGGCCCTCGGCCTGTCCGCCCGCGGCGGCCCCGTAGATCAGAAAGCCCAGGCCCAGCAGGAGCAGCACCCCGGACCCTGAATGGCTGAGCCCGGCGCCCGGCGCGGGCACCAGACCGAGCTTCCGAGCCGAGATCGACACCTTGCCCTGTCGATGCTTCTCATCGAAGCCAGGCGGCGCGTACTGGTAGATCCAGAAGTCATCGCGCTGCCGAAGGTCGGGCAGAATACGCTCGATCTGGACGGCCGGCCCAAGGCCAGCTTTCGACGCCGCATAGTTGCGGATCACGTACTGGTACCGCCACTGGAAGAACTGCGCGACCTCGCCCTCGATCAGGTCGTAGGTGTAGACCTTGTTGGTTTTGGAGTCCTTCACGTCCAGCCACGCCCGCACGACCTGCTGACCGAGCGGCGGGGGACGGCTGGCCCACGCGGCGCCCACGACCAACAGGATCAGCCCGAGGTGCGCCCACAAAGGAGCGAGTCGCGCGTCGGTCCCCGCATCGAAGGTCAGGGTGACGCGGGGCCCGTCGACCTTCTCTCCGACCGGAGCCCCCAATACCCCTCGGAAAGTCTCCCGAAGGCGCTCGACGGCGTCCTCGGGACGAGAGGCCTCGAGCTTGGTGTCTTCGGGGACCCGGTCGGGCACATCGGTGGTCGCTCGCTGGCCGCTGCCCCACCGAGTACTGATCACGACCGCGATGACGTTTCCGACGAGCAGAGCCCCGAGCACCTTGAGCCACGGTGACCCGAATACGTCGGTCAGGCCCCACGTGTAGAGCGCCTGAATGCTCTCGGAGTGCTCGTAACGAGCCAAGGCGACGGCCGCACTGCCTTGGGGGACCAGGGCCGATACGAGCGCCAGCCCGGCCATCGCGATCGCGAGGGCCGCGGTGGTTCGGGGCGAAGCAAATAGCGTCCAGACGGACTTGATCGGACTCATCAGCGCTTGGGGCGTTCGACCGGCTCGACGGCTTTGCCTGGCGCGTCTGGTTCGGTCGGCTCGGGATGCATCACCCGCTTGACCATTTCAGCGTAGTTGAATGGGCGGATCCGAGGCGCATCACTTCGGTGGCATGTCGCGCAGGTCGATTCTTTGATGGGCGCCAAACCCAGCAGCTTCGCGAGCCGTGCGTCGCGCATGACGACTTCGGGCGCATATGCCCGACCGGCCCCGTGGCAGGACTCGCATTGAACACCAGCCAGAGCCGGCTCCTGGCTCCAGGGATCCATCGTGTGACAGCTTCGGCAGTACGGATCTTGCTGCTGCTCCTCGGACAACCGAGCGAGCGCGTTGGCGTGGGGCGACTTCTTCCACGATTCGTATTGAGCCTGATGGCACGCTCCGCACCGCTCCGCGCCGATATGGTCCGGGGCTGCGAAGGCGGCTGGAGAGACGCCGAACACCGCGAGCAATACGCCCCAACCGAAGGCTCCCGACAGAGCAGGTGATCGCAGCGGAGCTCGACGTGAGCCGTGCTGGGTCCACCTGAAGGTGGTCAGTCCTGCTGTGAGGTAGGCCTGGGCCATGCAGAAGCAAGCCTACCCTGGCCCCCGTACCAGTCAAGCCTTGGGGATTGAGAGTTTGCGGTCGGTGAACTACTCGAAACCCGAAGAAGCCATGCGCATCGTGGGACTCACCGGAGGTATCGGGTCGGGCAAATCGACGGTCGCGAAGATGCTCGCGGACCGGGGCGCGGTCATCGTTGACGCGGATCGCCTCGCGCGGGAAGCGGTCGCGCCGGGAACCCCCGGCCTGAAGGCCGTCGTCGAGCGGTTCGGACCCCAGTATCTGACCGCCGACGGAGCGCTCGATCGGCGCCGGCTCGGTCGCCACGTCTTCGACCATCCGACCGAGCTCGCGGCGCTGAACGCGATCGTCCATCCGGAAGTCGGCCGACGGCTCCGAGCCGAGACCGAGCGCGCCGCCGCTGCCGGCGCGCCGATGGTGGTGTACGACGTCCCTCTCCTGTTCGAGAACGGGCTCGATGCCCTGTATCGACCGGTGATCGTCGTGTCGGTCAGTCCAGCCGTTCAGCGAGCGCGGGTCGCCGCGCGCGACCCGCTGACCGAAGACGAGATCGAGGCCCGGATTCAGGCTCAGCTTCCGCTCGACCAAAAAGTGGCCCGCGCGGACTTCGTCATCGATAACGATGGAGACCTCGAAGCGACCGAGCGTCAGGTTGACGAGGTCTTTCGAGCGCTCACCGGCGACCTCGGGTCGGTGCCGGGGAAAGAGGAAGGGTCATGAACGCACGCTATGCGTTGCTCACCGGCTTTCCGGGGTTTATCGCCCGGAGGCTGGTCAAAAAGCTGCTCGCGGCCGACGACGAGCTGCGGATCACGGCGCTGGTCGAGGAGCATCAGATCACCGCAGCCCGGCAAGCCCTCGAAGGGCTGAGCGACCAGTCCACCGGAGACCTTTCGGTGGCGTCGCGGGTCGACCTGCTCGTCGGCGACGTGACCGCCATGGACGCCGGGCTCAGCGGCCCCGAGTTCCGCGAAATCACCGAGCACGTCACCGACATCTTCCACCTCGCGGCCGTACAGGCCGTCGACGCCGAACAGCGCCGCGCCGAGGCGGTGAACGTTCATGGCACTCAGAACATCCTCCAGCTGGCCAAAACGGCGGTCCAGCTTAAGAGATTCACCCATTTCTCGAGCGCCTACGTGTCCGGCGACCGGCAAGGGGTGATCATGGAAGACGAGCTCGAGCTGGGGCAGAGCTTTCGCAACGCCTACGAGGCCACCAAATACCGGGCCGAAGTACTGGTGCGCCGGTCGTCCAACCGACTACCGACCACCATCATCCGCCCGTCGGGGGTCGTGGGCGATTCGCGCACCGGCGAGGTCGATCGTTTCGACAGCGTGTACAACCTCGGTATGCTCCTGGCCGCGTCTCCGGTGGCGATGCCGATTCCATTGGCCGGCGAGGGGCGTGCCCCGCTCAATCTCGTCCCCGTCGACTACGTCGTCGACGCGACCCTGGCCATCGTTTCCGACCCGACCTCGGTCGGCCTGACCTTTCACGTCGTGGATCCGAATCCACTTTCCGCCCGCCGGGTCTACGAGACCATTGCCAGCCGGGCCGGCCGCAAGGTTCCCCGCTATCGAGTACCGCCCAACCTGACCAAAGCCCTGCTCCGGTTTCCAGGGCTCGAACGGTTCGCTCACGTCAGCCATCAGGCCATCGACTACCTGAACAGCATGGCGTTCTACAATTCGCGCAACACGATACGGATACTCGAAGGTACGGGGATCGAGTGCCCCGACTTCGAAACCTACGTCGAAACGCTCATGCAGTACGTGCGGGATCACTTCGAGGGCGCCGCCGAGCGAAGCTGAGCCGATACCCCGTCCCCATCACGAGACCCCAAGTGAATCCGCCCAAATGGGCGAACCACGCGACCTGGTCAGTGGTGCCCTCGAAGGCGAGGAATCCATTCAGGAGCTGCTGCAAGACCCAAACACCGAGGAAGACCGCGGCGGGAATCTCGACGAACGTCAGGAAGATCAGGACCGGTAAGAGGGTGACGATGCGAGACCCAGGGAACAGGACGATGTATGCCCCAAGGACCGCCGATATCGCGCCCGATGCGCCGATGATCGGCAACTCGCTCGTCGGGTCGAAGGCGTATTGGGCGGCCAATCCGGCCACGCCGCCCCCGATGAAGAACGCAAAATACGCGATCGGACCGAACTTGCATTCCACGTTGTCGCCGAACACCCGCAGGTACAAGAGGTTCCCGAGAACGTGAACCCAACCGGCATGCAGAAACTGAGCGGTGATCGCGGTCAGCAATATATCCTGCAGACCGGAGGTCAGCGGGCTCTCAGCCCGCAGAGCGGTGGTGAGGCTCGCGGGCACGAATCCCCATTCGCGGATCAGCAACGCGGCGCCGTGGTCGTCCGAGACCTCGTACACGAACACCGCTGCTATCGCGAGCAGCAGGGCGTAGTTTATCCACGGCCAACGGAGGCGTGGATTGATGTCGCGAATCGGAAGCAGGCCGTTTGGGTATCATGCGGCACGCCTCCGCGGGAGCCCTCGGTTAACCCAACGCGTGGGATTGAAGGACCCGACACCCCGTTTTCGCGAAGCCATGGTGCTCCGTCGCGCCGGATGGACGGTCATCATCGCGACCTCCCCGGCGGCCACCCTGGTTTGAAACGCCACGATCCGAACGATCCGAGTTGGCGGTGACCGTGCGGGACTGATACGCCGAAACAGTGATTGCAGATCGGTTGGCGGCCGTCCGGCGCCAAATGAAGCGAGTAGGTGTCGACGCGTTACTGGTCGCCTCCACCGACCGCTATCTGAACGAATACGTGCCAACCGAAACCTCCTCGCGGGTCTGGATCAGCGGATTCACCGGATCGATGGGCGAGGTGGTGATCGCCGCCCACCGCGCCTACTTGATTGTCGACGGACGATATTGGCTTCAGGCCGAAAAAGAGGTCGATGCCGACCTGTACGAAGTGGTTCGAGTACCCCACGCCACGAGCATCGAGGAGGCCGTCGTCGACGTTCTGAAAGAGCTCGCGGGACGCCGACGGCAGGGTGGCTTGTCGGTGGGTTACGAAGCGGAGCGGACGACCCCGCGGGGCCTCGAGCGGCTCGTCGATGCGCTCGGGGAGGACGCGACGTTCCAGCCCACCGTGCCCTCGCTGGTCGACCGTATTCGGGGCTCGGACCGGCCCGAAGATCCCGAAGCAGGCCTTCGGCTCGTCGACGAGGAGCGGATCGGCATTACGGTGGGCGACAAGCTCGACCACCTCGCCGAATGGCTCCGTGACCATCAACTCGACGCGCTGCTCGTCCAGCGCCTCGACGACATCGCTTATCTAACCAACCTCCGCGGAACCCAGCTTCCCTTCCAGGCGACCTTCAAGGCCTTGGCCCTGGTCACCCCCCAAACGCTCTTCGTGGCGCTCGACGTCGAACAGGTTCCGCCCGACATCAAAGACCGGCGACGCCGGGTGCAGTTCGTCAACGAAGAAGCGTTCTGGGCGCTCTTCGGGCCCAAGCCGGCGGTCCACCGCGTTGGATACGACGTTGACCACAATACCGTCCAAGCCCGCCTGATGATCGAGCGCGCTCACGCCGAGCCGGTGGCGAGCACCAGTCCGGTGCCCGCGATGAAGTCCAACAAGAGCGCCGGCGAGCTCAAGAGCATGAAAGACGCTTTTCGCCGGGCCGACCAAGTGGTTCACGCGGTGATCCAGTGGGCTTGCCGGCAGATCCAGACCGGCCAGCGACTGACCGAGGCGTCCTTTGCCCGTCGGGTTGAATCGACCTTTCGCGCCCACGGGGCCGTGGGTCTGTCGTTCAAGATCATCAGCGCCGCCGGAAAGAGCGGCGCGATCATTCACTACAGCGACCCGAGCCCTCGAAGGGTCTTGAAAGAGGGGCAGCTCATGCTCCTCGACACCGGCGCCTACTTCGCTGACGGATACGCCACGGACCTTACCCGTACGTTCCTGCTCGGAGGTTCCCGAGTGCGGGCTTCGGATGCCCAGCGGCGGTACTTCACGCTGGTCCTCCGAGGTGCGCTCGCCGGTATGCGGGCCGTGTTTCCCGAAGGCACCCGGGCCACTCAAATCGATGCCCTGGTGCGAGCGCCATTGTGGGCCGAGGGGCTCAACTATGCGCACGGCACCGGACACGGGGTGGGTATCAACGTGCACGAATTTCCACCCCGCATCGGGCCGGGCGCCGACGGCCCGCTCGAGCCCGGTCAGGTCTTCTCGGTCGAGCCCGGCATCTACCTGCCGAGCTTCGGCGGCGTGCGCATCGAGAACCTCTGCACCGTCGAACCCGCGCCGGGTCATAAAGGCTTTTTGCGAATCGTACCGTTGACCTTCTGTCCGCTCGATAAGCGCTTGATCGAACCCAAGCTCCTCACCGCCGGCGAGAAGGCGTGGCTGCGCGCCTATGACAAGCGCTTTCAGCCCGCCACGATCGTCATCGAGGGTGAAGCGACCCCACCCCGACGCGCTCGACGGCGCGCGGTCGCCTCTCGGCGGGCGACGACCCCCGGTCGCCGGTCCGCCGCGCGGCGTCCACGCTGATCGCCTACAGCGCCGCTTTGACCTTCTCGGTGATCGCGTCCGGGGTCAGACCGAAGTGGGCATACACCTCTTCGTACGGAGCACTCTCGCCGAAGGTATCCACGCCGAAGTTGAGACCGGTGGTCCCTGTGAGCATCTGCCAGGGCCCGCAGCGTCCGGCCTCGATGGAAACCTTGAGCGCGTCATCGGGGAGCAGTTCGCGCCGATAGGCGGGGTCTTGCTCCAAAAACCGGTCGACGCAGGGCATCGAGATCACTCGAGCCGGGGTCCCGGCGGCCTCGAGACGTTCGGCCACCTCGACCGCCAAGCCGACTTCGGAGCCGGTGGCCATGAGCACCACCCGCGGAGCGTCGGCGGCCTTGACGACGTATCCGCCCTTCCAGATGTCCCGCGGCTGGAAACCTTCGGGGCGATTCAGCTTGGCGACGCTCTGCCGCGTGAACACCAGCCCGTGGGGCGCGTCATCGCCCTGCCCGACCGCGTACGACCACGCGAGCGCGGTTTCGAGTCCGTCGGCCGGTCGCCACACATAGTAGCCCGGGATCATGCGCAACGCCCACAGGTGCTCGACCGCCTGGTGCGTCGGACCGTCTTCTCCCAGGCCGATCGAGTCGTGCGTGAACACCGTCAACGACCGAAGCTTCATGAGGGCGGCGAGGCGAAGCGGTGGCCGCATGTAGTCCGAGAAAACCAGGAACGTCGCGCCAAAAGGTACGAACGGACCGTACAGGGCCATCCCGTTCACGATGGCGCCCATTCCGTGCTCCCGCACCCCGAAGTGAATGTACCGGCCGGCCATCTGCTCATGCACTTTGCCGGCACCCTTGATGTCGGTCTTGTTCGAGCCCGTGAGGTCGGCCGACCCGCCGATCAGCGCCGGCATGCGCGCCGCCAGGGCGTTGATCGCGGTGCCCGACATCCCGCGGGTGGCGCCTTTCGCCTCCGCCAGCGCTTCGGCGGCGACTTCGGAGAGGTCGACCGACGACCGCTCCCAGGTCGCGTTCCAGAGCTCGCCCGCGTCCGGGTGCTCGGTCTTCCACGCCGACAGCTTGGCTTGCCAGTCGGCGTGGGCCTCGCGCCCCCGCGCGGCGGCTCGGCCGAAAACGGCCCGCACTTCTTCGGGCACTTCGAAGGGAGGGTGGGTCCAGCCCAGCTTCTCTTTGGTGAGCGCGCCCTCGTCGTCGCCGAGGGGCGAGCCATGGACGCCGGCGGTATCCTGGCGATTCGGGCTGCCGTACCCAATGTGCGTCTTGGCCAGAATCAAGGTCGGCCGATCGGTGACCGCCCGACCCTCGTCCAGCGCGGCCTTGACCGCCAGCTGGTCGTGACCGTCGACCCGAAGCGTGTGCCAGCCGTAGGCCTGGTACCGTTTCTCGACGTCTTCGGACAGCGAAAGCGAAGTGCTCCCGTCGATGCTGATGCCGTTGTCGTCGTAGATGAAGACGAGCTCACCGAGCCCCCAGTGGCCGGCGAGCGAGGCCGCCTCGGAGGTGACGCCCTCCATGACGCAGCCATCGCCCAAAATGCCGAATACGTGGTGCGTGAGCGGGTTGAAACCCGCATCGCCGCCCCGCCCGTTGAAGCGCGCCTTGGCCATGCGCTCAGCGAGGGCGAGACCCACCGCGTTGCCGAACCCCGCCCCGAGCGGGCCCGTGGTGGTCTCGACACCGGGGGTGATGCCGTACTCGGGGTGCCCCGGCGTCTTGGAGCCCATCTGACGAAAGCGCTTCAACTCATCGATCGGCAGGTCGTACCCGGCCAGATGAAGCACCGAGTACAGAAGCATCGAACCGTGGCCGTTCGACAACACGAATCGGTCGCGATTCGGCCATCGGGGCGCCATAGGGTCGAAGCTCATGACTTCTGCCCACAGGACGGTCGCGATGTCCGCCAGGCCCATCGGAGCCCCCGGGTGGCCGCTGTTGGCCGCATTCACCGCATCGATCGAGAGGGCGCGAATCGTGTTGGCGCAAAGGTTGCGTAGGTTAGCGTCGAGCTCGGTCATCTTGGGTTCCTCTTGGTTGGCTGCGGGCAGCGAACGCGATCTGTGGGCTACTGCAATTGAGTCCGAGGCGCCAGCAACGCCCTGGGCGGGCGGGCGCTTCGCAGCGCGCTTTCGAGACACCGTTGGCGATCGTTGCTTCCAAGGGCCCACCGAGCCGTCGGAAAAGCCGAGTGGTCGCAAGTGCGCCGAGTACATTAGCGCCGACGATGCCCACTTTGCGCGAACGTCCCCATGTTGTCATCATTGGCGGAGGCTTCGGCGGCCTCGAAGCCGCGAAGGCGCTACGCAAGGCGCCCGTTCAGGTTACGCTGGTCGACCGATCGAATCACCACCTCTTTCAACCGCTGTTGTACCAGGTCGCCATGGCCAGCCTCTCCCCCGCGGAGATCGCGGTGCCCATTCGCTCCATCCTGCGGAAGGTTCGAAACTGCCGGGTCATCATGGGCGCCGTGTCGCGAATCGACGTGGCCGAGAAGAAGGTCTACCTCGAAGACGCAGCCGTGCTCGACTACGACTACATCATCGTCGCCGCCGGTGCCCGAACCCACTACTTCGGCAACGACCACTGGGCCGAGCAGGCCCGGGGCCTGAAGACCGTCGAGGATGCCCTCGACATTCGCCGGCAAGTTCTGCTGGCGTTCGAGCAGGCTGAACGCACCGAAGAACCGGCTCAGCGTCGGAATATGCTGACGTTCGTGGTCATCGGCGCCGGCCCCACCGGCGTCGAAGTCTCCGGAGCCATCGCCGAGCTCGGCCGTCGGGTCCTCGCTGGGGACTATCGAAACGTTCATCCCGAGGATACTCGCGTCCTGCTGCTCGAAGGGGGGCCTCGGGTCCTGCCGGGCTTCGACGAGGGCCTGTCCGGAGCGGCCCAGCGCCAGCTAGAGGATATTGGCGTCGAGGTTCGCACCAGCACTTTCGTGCGCAATATCGACGACCAAGGCGTGCACATCGACGGCGAGGTCATCGCGTCCGAAAACATCGTGTGGGCCGCCGGGGTCGCGGCAAACCCCCTTGCCAAGACCCTAGGGGTCGAACTCGACCGAGGCGGTCGAATCAAGGTCAACCCGGACTGCACGGTTCCCGGCCATTCCGAGGTCTATGCGGTTGGAGATATCGCCCGCTTTGAAGACAGCAACGGGCAGACGCTGCCGGGCGTAAGTCCGGTGGCCATGCAGCAGGCGCGCTACGTCGCCAAGCACCTTTCGAACCGCCTCGCCGGCCGGCCGAACAAGCCCTTCGTGTACTTCGACAAAGGCATGATGGCGACGATCGGACGCAGCCGAGCGGTCGCTCAGACCGGGCGACTTAAGCTGAGCGGATGGACGGCGTGGCTGGCTTGGTTGTTCGTGCACCTGTTCTATCTAGTCGGCTTCAAGAACCGGATTTTCGTGCTCCTCACCTGGATCTGGTCCTACCTCGTGTTCCGGCGGGGTGCCCGGTTGATCACGGGTCGCCGCGCACAGGACGCGGCTCCCGACACCCATCCAACGGCGAAAGCCGCGTAGATATCTCCACCGGCGCCGGTACCCCATCCGGCGAGCGGTTCGACCGGCGTACTCAGGGTTCGCGCGCGTTCGCAACGCCGACGTCCATGTAAAACGACCAGCCGCGCACGTTCTCGTTGATACTCATCGGCTGCAGCAGCGGCGGAAAGGCTCGCTGAACGCAGTCGCGCCGCTCGCACACTCGACACGCCACCCCGATCGGAATGGGCTCGGCGTTCTCGAGGTCGATCCCGTCCGCGTACACCAGTCGCTTCGCGTACCGCACCTCACAGCCGATTCCGACCGCGTGAAGAGCGTTGGAGGCCCTGAAGCCCCCCCTTCGATCCCAAACCGTGCGGGCCACCGAGAAATAGCGACCTCCGTCTGGCATCTCGTTGAGCTGCACCCGGACCATGCCCGGCGTCAAAAAGGAAGCGTGCTCGTTCCACTTGGGGCAGGCCCCTGAAAACCGCGCGATCCGAAAGCCTGATGCGCTGAAGCGCTTCGATATGTTGCCCGCGACGTCGATGCGAACCAAATGAAACGGAACGCCCTCCGCCCCCGGGCGTTGAAGTGTGCATAGCCGGTGAGCCGCCTGTTCGAACCCGACGCCGAACCGGTGCCCGAGCAGCTCGACATCGTACCGGAGCTCTTCCGCGCTTTCGAAGAAGCGTCGGTACGGCATCAAGACCGCCCCGGCGAAGTAGTTCGCGAGGGCCACCCGACAGATACTCTTGGCTTCGGGTGAGGTGAGCGTCTGGTCACGAGAGGCCCGATTCAAGACCTCCGGGGAGTCGATCAGCGCGATTTGATGGGCCAGTTGAAAGCACCGCGACCGGGAGGCGAGCACCTCGCTCAGGTAGACGACGTGTTCGTCGGGGTCATAGTGCCGGAGCGCGTTTCCCATCTGGGCTGCCGAGCTCACCTTGACGGCGATCCCGTGGACCTCGTCGAGGTACGCGACCAGGCCCGAGAACGTGTCGTTGCGGTCCAAACGAGCGATGCGCCAGAGCATCTCCGCGCTGTCTTCGAGATCAGGAAAGTAGTTATGATTCTTCTGAATGAGGGCGCTGACTTCCTCGGACGGAAGGCTGGCCGGATTCACGCTCTGAAGGTCTTCGCTGACCGCCGAAGCGAGGTGAGAAGCGGAGTCTTGAACGCCTCGATAGGCCTGATACAGCTGAATCACGGCTCGCGCGACTTGCGGGTGGGTCGCTGCGAGCTCCCGCACGTCGCCCGAGGTCAGCTCGTGCCCCTCGAACATCGGGTCGCCGAAGGCCTCCATCACGTCGGCCGCGAGCTGCCCTTCATCGTCGGTCGCGAACGCCGGCAAATCGATGTTGAACAGCTGCGCCATTTTGATGAGCAGCTGCGCCGACAACGGGCGGCGGTTGTGCTCGATCAGGTTGAGGTAGCTTGGCGAAATCCCCAACCGCTGAGCCAGCTGGACTTGAGTCAGCCCCTCTCGCCGCCGCAGACTGCGAATCTTGGCGCCCAGTTTCGGCGGTGGACTCGACGTCATACCCCATCTTCCCGAGGCCGGACTTGTTGTCAAATCTTGACAGCGTTACATCGAGAAATCATCACATTGACAATAGGATGTCTGATTAACATGCTGAAATCTTTAGATAATTGATCGAGAACCCCGGTTCGTTTCGGCTCGACTGGCCGCCGCCGTGATGGGCGTCCCCACTCTGCTGATCGCGCGCACCGACGCCGATGCCGCCCGGTGGCTGACCACGGACATCGACGGGAAGAACAAGCTCGACGATACGACCATCGCCAAGTTCCAGCGCGAGCTGGGCGTCATGGGGTACAAGTTCCAGTTCGTGACCCTGGCTGCCTTGCACAGCCTCAACTACTCGATGTTCGACCTCGCCCGCGGCTACCGCAGTAGTGGCATGACCGCCTACGCCGACCTTCAGGCTCGCGAGTTTGGAGCCGAAGACTTCGGCTACACCGCGACGCGCCACCAGCGCGAAGTGGGTACCGGATTCTGCGATGAGGTCGCTTTGGTTCTATCCGGCGGCACCTCTTCGACCCTCGCGCTCGGCGAGCCGACCGAAGCCGAGCAGTTCTGATCACGAGTCTTCTGACGATCTTCCGTCACCAGGCGTAGCCTATCGCGATATTGAAGAGATGGTATCGGTTGTGGAAGTTGTCGTCATAGGACCGGAGAAACCGCGCTTGCAGATCCTCGCGAGCCCCCGGCGACAGGGACTCACCGCGGACCCGAACGTCCGGCTCCGCCGCGTCGAAGAGCCAGGCTCCGGTGAACTCGAGCTCGAACGCCAGGCCGTTGTCTAACGTCAAGCTGTAGCCGAGCCCAAACGCCGGCCGGATGCCGAACGGCCGGGTGAGCTCGACCTCGAAGGGGCCGGGATGCGTTTCACCCGCGAGCTCTCGAGGCCGAGCGTCGAAGTACATGGTTTCGACGTCGCTGCCGTTGAAGACGGCACCAAGGGACAGGTACGGTGAGTAGCGGTGAGGCCGCAATCGGGTTCCGAGGAACGCCCGCGGCCCGGTCGTTTCGCGCGTATCGAGAAGACCGTCGACGCCGGCGTTCACCGCATTAAACGACTCATCGCCACGTTCGATGACGTCCGGAAGCTGGACGATGGTGCCGACGTAAATGAAGCGGTTGATATGGTACCCGAACGAGACCGAGGGTTTGAACGAGCCCGCCAGAAACGGGATTTCTCCAAAGCCGAAGGCCACCGACCAGGTGCCTTCCAGGGCGGGCGTGGCGGCCGGCGGAAGCTCCTGGGCCGAGGACTCCATGGTCCAAGCGACCGTAGTCACCAAAGATATCACCAAGACTGAGTAGCTGGGGATGCGTAGTGCGTTCATGGCCCCATGAATGCGACGGATTTGGCGATGCGGATTGCAGGGTCGCGCCACACCCCGTGGACCATGGCGCCACCGGTGACGAGTGGACTTCCAACCTCTGACCGATTAGTTCTCGCTCGCGGCTCGTTGGCGAGCCGGTACCGCGACCATGGCCCATCACGACGACCAGTACATTACGGAAGAGAACGCCCGGCGTATCGTCGAGCCCGAGACCCTGGATGGCCTGAAGAAGGAAGGTCGTGCATGGCGGCGAGCGGACGGGCAGGTCATCTTCCTGACCCAAGACGTCTTCGACGCCATGGCGCGGCGTCCTGGGACGAGCATACCCGAGCCCGGTCAGCCGGCGAGCACCAGTTCGGGGGCCATCCCTAGCCCCGCGCCTGCCACCAACAGCCCCCCTGCTGAAGGGTCGGCCTACGGAACCCCAACCCCTGTCGAGGGATTTCCGCGGCAGATGAATGAAGGCGAAGTCTCGGCTCCAGCGTTCGCACCGCAACCACCACCCTCCGGACCGCCGTTTCCCGCCCCGGCGATGGTCCATCCGCCGCCGCCGCAAAACCGGCCCGCACCCTCTTCGAGCCGCTGGGCATCCCTCGTCGCGCTCCTGATCGGCGCGGCGGCCACCGTCGCGTTTTACTTCGCGCTGATACTGGTGAGTCCGATCATCCCCGCCTTCGTCGAGAAGTTCACCAGCCGCGGCTGGACACCGTACGCGGCGGTGTGGCTGACCGCATGGTCGCTGGTGCAGGTGGGCATGCGCCGGTCTGGCGCGTCGGTGATCGACAAGCTCATCGCCCGCTGGGAGGCGCGCTCAATTCCCGAGCACGTCGACGTCGGGACGGTCCAGCGAACCTATGGTGACCTCATGCACGGCGCTCCGAACGATCCGGTTCGCGAGGGCGTCGAGCTCATCGTGCGCGCCGCGAACAATGGAATGACCGCCGAGGGCATCGGGTCGACCCTCACCGACCGCGTCGACGCCCAACACGGGCAGGTCGACCTAGCTTATTCGGTCCCTCGGGTGCTGCTGTGGGCGATCCCCGTGCTGGGCTTCATCGGCACGGTGATCGGGGTCGGCGATGCGATCGCCGGCTTCGCTGAATCCCTCGCCGGCGGCGCGCAGGAGGTCGAACAGATCAAGGCCGCACTGACCGAGGTGACCCGCAACCTCGGGGTCGCGTTCGACACGACCTTGGTGGGTCTCGCTCTCAGCGTTATCGTCATGCTCGCCATTTCGGTGGCCGATCAGGCCGATCGGGCCCAGATCGACCGGGTCAATCAGTTCCTGCGCCGCCTGCTGAGCGCACTGGCCCTGGACGGACCGGCCCGGGGTCAGCCGGTGAGCGCCGAACAGCTCGGCGACCTGAAGCAGGAGCTTGTCGAGCGGTTTCAAGCCGCGTTCACCCAGGCCGCTGACCAGGTGCAGTCAACATTGACCGCGGTCAACGGAGCGACCGGTTCGGTAGCCACTTCGGTCAGCCGAATGAGCGACTCATTGAATGACTTCAAGCAACTCGACGGTCGCTTGGCGAAGCTCGAGGCTACCACCGAGTCGCTCGCCAAGCTGGCCGACGAGCTGGGCCGACTCGCCACCGCCCAGCAGGCCGCCACTCAGTCGGTGCACGACGCCCTGCGCGAGGTGCGGGGTCGCCCGATCCCCGTGAGCATCCGCGTCGCGCCCGATGGAGGCGAGCCGTGAGTCGCTCCCGGGTCAACTCGGAGGGCCCGTCCTTCTTTCCGTTCATCAGCGTGCTTCTGTGCGTCTTGGGCGTGCTGATCTTCCTGACCGGTGGAATCGCATCGACGTCGGTGAACAGCGCGTCCAACAACGTCGACTTTCACGTGCCCGGCGTGGCCACTCAGGGTCAGAAGAAGCCGATCGTCTTCGATTGCCGAAGCGATGAGGTCCTCGTCAAGGGAACAGGGCTTCAATTTCAATCGGACGATATCGAGTGGATCGCTGACGCTTCACGTTTCGATCAATCCGAGCTCGGGCGGTTTCTCGCCACCACCGCCCGCCAGGCCGATGAGCGCTACATCCTGTTGTTCGTTCGCCCCAAAGGGATCGATACGTTCAATCGAATGAAAACGATCATCGACTATCGAAACTACGACCGTTCGCGCTCCGAGGTCACACTCGATGCGGCCGACCCCATCCCCCTGCCGCCGGCCGTGTCCGACGACCTCAAGGCTCGCATCCAGCTGCTCGAATCGGGCTTCGGCCAGTGGCGGCTCGTGACTTGGGGACCGCTGAGCTCTTCCGACGTCCGCGAGCTCAATGAGCTCTCCGACGCGGAGCCATGGCGACGAGCCGTACGCACCGCTCGCCAACAATCGGCCGACAAAGAGCTTCGCATCGATCTCGGGACCGAGCTGATACCCGAGAAGTGGAAGGTTCGTATCGTCGAGGGAACGGGGGGCTGACATGGGCCGCAGGTCGGGTCGCGGCGGAAGCCGCTCGATCGGAGGAACCGATTCGCTTCTCGACATCATCATGAACGTCATCGGCGTCGCTTTCTTCGTGCTGATCTACGTCTTTTTGGAAGCGTCCACGGCCATCAATGTACAGCGCCTCCCCATCTCGCGGGAGAAGGACACCGAACCGTTGATGTTCGAGATCACGGAGCGAGAGGTCTACTTCCTCGATCACGAAACGCTGAGCCAGCAGCTGCAGAGCCAAAGCGGCTACGGAACGGTCAAAGACGAGACCTATTCCCTGCGGGTCGGTCCCAACCGTTGGAATCCGGTCTTCATCTACGAGCGTCTTCCGACCGCCGAGGGCACCCCCGGCCATCGGCTCCGCGACCCCGACTCCGACTTTCGGCAGGTCCTCGACCGCTACGACACCGACGAGCGCCATATCTATTTTCTGGTCCGGGAAGACAGCTTCGTCACTTTTCGCGAGGCCCGAAAAGTCGCGATCGAGGTGGGTTTTGGGGCGGGCTGGCTTCCGCTCAAGCAGGATTTGGAGCTCGCGTTCGGTCGCGGTGATCCTCGTAGCAGCTCCAGCGCTCAAGAAACCCAGACCCGTTGATACCGATTGCTCCGGCCGCAAGCCAAGAACGTCTTCATCTGGTCTTGCCCCGAGGGTCGAGTCATGTCGAAGCTTGCCCTTATGACGGAGTCGTCGAGCTACACGCCCCCCCGGGTCTGGACCTATCATAAAAAAAGCGGGGGCGAATTCGCGAACATCAATCGTCCGACCGCGGGGCCCACTCACGAAAAAGCGCTCCCGGTAGGCAAGCATCCGCTCCAGCTGTACTCGTTGGCGACGCCCAACGGCGTCAAAGTCACGGTGATGCTCGAAGAGCTCCTCGCGCTGGGCTTCAGCGGCGCCGAGTACGACGCTTGGCTTATCCGCATCAACGACGGCGAGCAGTTTGGCAGCGGTTTCACCGAAGCGAACCCCAATTCCAAGATTCCGGCCCTGGTGGACCACAGTACCGACACGCCCACCCGAGTCTTCGAATCCGGCGCGATCCTCCTGTACCTCGCCGAAAAATTTGGAGCCTTGGTGCCCAAGCAACTGCCGGCCCGTACCGAGTGCTTGTCGTGGCTTTTTTGGCAGATGGGGAGCGCTCCGTTCCTCGGCGGGGGCTTCGGGCACTTCTACCGGTATGCGCCCGAGAAGCTCGAGTACCCGATCGATCGCTACACCATGGAGGTCAAGCGGCAGCTCGACGTGCTCGACCGACATTTGAACGAGAGCGAGTACATGGCGGGCAGCGAGTACTCGATCGCCGACATCGCTATCTGGCCGTGGTACGGCGGGTTGGTCCGAGGGGCCCTCTACAACGCCGGTGAGTTTCTGGACGTGCAAAGCTATACCAACGTCCTCCGGTGGACTCAGATGATCGCTGAACGACCGGCGGCGAAGCGCGGTCGCATGGTCAACCGAGCCTGGGGCGACCCGTCAACTCAGCTGCACGAGCGTCACGACGCGAGTGACTTCGAGCTCCGAACCCAAGATAAACTCGAAGCATCGACGGACTGACCGATCCGACAGCCATCGCGACCTACCTGACCGCGACGACCCAAGGCCTCCCGTCGCGGTCCCGATGCAGCACCAGCTCGACGGATTGACCGACCTTCGCGCGCAGCAAACGAGGGTCCGGCCCGCTCAGCCGATTGTCGGCGCACCCGTTGCAGAGGGAACCGAGCGGCGGCGCGACATCAAGCTGCCGAAAGTACCGACCCTCGAAAATAGTGTGGTGCCGGACCTGACTCACGACAGGTACGACCTGGGCACCGATCCGGCGCAAGACCCGTTGCTGGGCGGGAGTGACGGGAACCGAGAGCATCGCCAGTCCGTCGTCGTACCGATAGAGCTCCCCCTTGGCGGTCATCGGGCCCTGCTCGGCCGGCGCCAGCCGATATCCGGGCCGCAACGGAGGCCTCCGCTGTTCCTGGAGCCTCCGAAAGCGCTGCGCGACCTCTTCGGAGGTCCGAACCTGAGTGCCGCCTTCGACGACGGGGGCCGAATCCCCGCTCGCCCTGGCGTCGCCCGTCGAGATGGCGACCACTGCCATCAGGCCGATAGTCAAACCGATCTTGCCTCTGCGAACGTGCATTTCGCTCCTCCTCCGACGGCCCGAGCGCCCGTCAATATTCTCGCCACAGGAACAGGCCCGGCCGGCTCCGACCTCGTTCGTTGAGCGTTGCTTGCTGTTGCTGACTCAAGTCCGCATGGCTGACGAGGACCGGGCTGTCACGGGGCGTGAAGAAGAACAGCCCGCCGCCGATCTCCGTCTCCCCGTTCCAGACCTGGCGCTCCGACAGGGCTAGAGCGCCGTTACCATTGACGTCTTGTTCGGGCGAGCCGTTGCAGTTGTCGAGCGCGTAGATCCGATCGATACCCGACCCACTGGAGCACTCTGCAGGCTGCTGGGTGGGTTCATAGGTCTTGTAAAAAGCGACCCCGTCGAACACCAGAGGGTCGCGAAGCATCCGTTCGTTCGGGTTGAGCGAGATATACCAGCCGTGTTTTCCGTCGATATTGAGGATCTCGGCGGCGGTGCGATCCTGAGTGTTCGTAACGTCTAGCAAGCCGTCTTGCGTAAGATTGGACGGAAGACCGTCGTAATCCCAAATCACGCCGATGATGTCACGACCGTTGGTGAGGCTCGTATCCTGTAGTTCGTCCTTCGCGAGGGGGCGCTGAACGTTGCCGGTGCCGAAATAGACGCCAACCACGCGGCGCCCCGGACAGGTCGACAGCACCAAGTCGAGCTTGCGAAAGATCTTTCGATTGTCTTTGTCGACCCCCCGATGCCCGGAGTTCAAGTTGATCAGACGGCGCACCTGGTACGTCCGGCCGTTGTCGGTCGTCCAGGCTTTCCAAATCTGCGCGCACTCATCGCCCCAATACACCGCCTTTAAGATCCCCCCCTCGGTGAAGACCGACGGCTCGGCGGAGATCGGGCATACCATAAATGCGAGGTCGCTGAAGTCACCCTGGTCGATGCAGTCGGTGGTATTGACGCCACAGTCGTTGGTAATGCGCAGCATGATGGGCTCATCGGTCGCCGCGTTGGCAAAGGCGACCGGGTTCTGACCATTCCACTTGTCGAGGTCGACGAAGTAGATCGTCGGGTGATGGTCCTGCCCGAGAACGAAGTTGGGGTCTCGCTCGGGCGCGATACCACTGGCCTGGGCGATCGGCCCTCCCGGGATCCACTCGATCTCATCGATGCGGTAGCCCGAGTCGACGGTGTCGTGCCCGTCGGTTTCGAAACGAAGAGCGACGTTCGGGCCATAGATCCACGGGGACCAAGCGTTATGCAGAGTCATCCCGGTGAATGAACCCACCAGGTTGCCCTGGTCGTCCTCGATGCGCAGGACGTCGGACGGGCCGAGGTCGAAGCTCTGGAAGTGAATCCGAATTGCCGCCGCGTTCCGGAGCTGGTCGTTGTAGGTCAGTGGGCCATCGACGTGGTCGATCGGCACGCCCGCTCCATCGTAGCAAGGGTCCGCGCCGGTGGCCTGACAGCTGCTGAAATACCGTTCTTGGCACCAGTCGGAGGGGCGGCCGTTGAAGTCCGCGAAATGGCCGCTGCCACTACAGGCCACCCGAATCGCATGGCTCGGATTCAGTGCCGGCGGATTCCGCTCGATGACTCCGCGCGGCTGGGCACCACCGGCCCCGGCTTGAAGATCCAGCATCGCGATGTGACCCGAAGGCAACACCGCGGTCCGCACCGTTTGCTGATCAAATTTCGCGATGCCCAACCACGGAGCGGCCCATGTATCCTGCAGTTCTTCGAAGGCCGTCCCCGGCGTGTTGCGAAGGGGAAAGACCGGGTTTCGGGCGGAGTCGAAGATCCCGTTCGTCAGCTCCCCGACGTCGATCGCGTAATATGCTCGCCCTCCTCGCCCCAGACCGAAGACCAGCGTCGCTTTTTCGGCCGCATCGATGACGCCGTCGGCATCGTCGTCTTCGTGAAAGAGCCGCGGCATACCATCGAGCATGTATCGATGGGTGTAGGTGAGATTGGGCTGGTTCAGGAGCTCGTTGAGCTGACTATTCGCGATGTAGGTATCGCCCCACAGCTCGCCGGGAATCAGAGCCGACGTCTCCGTTCCGGTGGCCGCGTCGAAAACGTGAAGCGCTCCGTCGTTCATCGCCACCAGGAGATAACAAGTGGACGCCACCGGAGCGCCCTGGCCATCGTTACAGGCCCCATACCGCAGCAGGACCGGCGCGAAGTGGATGGGGTCGCCGAGGGGCCACTCCTGCACCGCGACCGGGGCTCCGGTGCTGCAGTTCGCATCGTGGGTGTATCCGTGCAGGTGATTGAGGAGACGATAGTGTTCGCAGCCATTGGTCAGCGTATCGTCCGACGTCAGCGTCGACGGATCCACCGCAACGTAGCCGGTCGCCCCGGGGCGCCAGGTCAGCAGATTTCGGTGCGAGTAGTAGGGGCTCGAAGGTGCGCCGCCGGGCGTGGACCCCATCTGCGATAGCAGGACGGCCCCCGCGCCCCCGATATCCGCGACCAATGAACGGCTCCCCGACCACAGATCCTGAGCGATGGGGTTCGTCTCGAGGTCGATGCCGTTCGTTGAGGTGAACAGGCAGGTATCGACCGTCGTCGAGTACAGGCCGTTGTTGAGAACCGGCGGCACTACGCAGTACTTCTTGACCGTACCCCGCCACGGTCCGGCGGCGACCGGCTTAAACGAGGCCGCGTACGTATAGTTCGACGAAAAGACGCTCTCGGTTTGAACGGCGAGCGGCGCGAAGAACAGAGCGCTCTTCGCCACGATGGCGGTAATGATGCTCTCGAAGGCGGTGTTGAGCTGTTGGGCGTCGGAGGCGTAAAAGTACTCCCCCCCGCCGTACGATGCGACGTTCTGGAGGTTCGAGGGGCTGAAGCTGCCCGGCGCGCCGAAACCGATGGTGTAGGTGCGAATGTTCTGATCACCGGGCACGCCGCAGAGCAAGTCGGGGTTTCGGAACATATACCCCGAACCCAGCCACGGTGAGTTTCGGTGCACAAAAAGATTCTCGGTGGGTGGCGTACACTCCCAGTCGAACCGACCGTTTCCCCCGTTGGGATTCCCGTCCGAGAGCATGACCACGAAGTTCGGCCGACACTCTAGAGTGTTGCCGGAGTTGAAGTGGCTATTGAAGTATTCGCCCAGATGCTCCAGGCCTAACGACATGTTGGTCGCCCCGGTGACCGGGATCCCCATAATCCCGTTCTCTACGTCGCTCTTCGGGGAGTCGAAGGGGACGCGCAGAGTCGTACCGCTTCCGAACTCGTACACCGAGAAGTTGATCCGGTCGGCCCAAAGATCGATGACGCCGTCGCTCGACGAATTGCACCCCACGAGCACCGCCTTCATCATCTCGTTCTTGTCGAACCGGGTCCGGCCGCTGAGATAGGTCGAGCTGTACCATGAACAGGTGGTGGTTATCTCGCCCCCGCCCATTGAGCACGATCGGTCGAGAAGCAATCCAACCTGCGGAATGACATCTCCGGCCCGGAGGTGATCGAGCGTATCGGGGTATTGTGCAATAGGCCCTGACAAGACGATCAGGGCAGCGATTCCAATCGGCATAAAGCGTCCTTCCGGTCAGCTCGGCTGTCGATATCTATCGTCCGCTTTGTCGGCGCATGAACTCACCTCGAGCACCGTCATCGCGACCCACCATCGCCATCTCGACGGCGCCCCAATTTCGCTCAACGCGCGTGTAAGCGCGGCTGAACCGTGCCCGGTTTCGATGCGGCGATTCGATAGACTTCGGCCTGAATCCTCGATGTGCCACCGTCACCGGTCGTCGAACGCACTCGCACGTCGTAAACCAGGGCCCGGACCACTGAATGCGAGCTCTCCAACATCGGAACGTGGCGTACCAACTCGATCTCCGCGTCAAAGGAGCGGTCGCCCTTCACCAGATGGGATTGGCCGAACACCGAGTTGCCGGCGGGCTGGTGCGTCGTCTTCAGCTGAGGGGTGTTCAGCGTTGGCAGATTCGCCAGTACGTCCTGGTCGTTCAGCAGCTCCATGAGCCCGCCTTCGGCCGCCTCCCGAGACGCGATCGTTCGGCGCTGCCGGGCGAACTGATCGAACTCGACGTTCAGGGTCTCGATCACCATCAAGCCGGCCACCGCAACGACAGCGATCAGGGCGGTCGTGGTGACCAGTGTGAATCCCCGTTGCCGAAGCCTGGGGGATGTCTTGCGTGATTTCATCGAAGCAACATCCTTCCGCCGTTGCGGATCTCGACGCTCGTGCGGACCACGGACCGTCGATAGGTATCGGCCGAGCCGCCGCATGCGCCGCCGACGCACGTATTGGGGTCCAGCTCGAGGGCGATCGGGTGATGAGCGCCCTGCTCGCCGTCCTGGCGACCCCGGAGGACCACTTCAACGTCGACCCGTACCCGACGCCGATCGTCGACCGACGCGGCCTGGGTTCGGTCGACCCACTGGGCGAGGTCGTCGTCCCACTGCCACACGCCGACCTGAAGCGTCTCGACGTCCTCCGCCACCCGCCCGCCGCACGTACTATCCCGAGCTGCGCAGGGATTCTGCTCGTTGATCTCGGCTCGGCGCAGCTCGCCGCTCCCACTCGCCCCGGGGACCACGAACCAGACGACCTCCGAGTAGTCGCCGACCATCGTCCCGCCAACGAAGTTCGCGAGCGCAGCCCCGGCATCGGACTGGTAGCTGGAATCGACCGAGTACGTGAACGTCGTGCAACCGTCGCGACATCGGCCCTCGGTACAGCTGCCTCCATTGAGGCTATTCAGGCGAACGGTCTGCCCGTGAAGACCCTCCCGGGTCAACAGCATCACGGTGTCGCCCACCGTGAAATCACCGCCCGCGCAGATCTGTCCCTGGGTCCCGAAGTATTGGGCGATGGTCCGAAGATCTCCGGACGCGATCCGAAGTCCTAGGTCGTCAGTGGGTATGGCCCCGGTGGTCAGCGTCTGATTGAAGCCTTGCGCGCCGAACTGCGCTCCGCCGGACACCGTGAACGTGCCGCGAATGATCCCCGCGAAGCGCCCATCCGGTCGATAGCCGATACCTAGGCCCGCGTGGCGAATGTCTTCCGCCATCAGATCGATCGACATTCGCGCGGACTGAAGGGTGTCCAGGCGAGAGGTCGTCTGGCTCAGAATCGCCGTGTGGTCGGCCGCCACCCGTACCGCCACCGCCAGCGTGAACAGCCCGA
Source organism: uncultured Myxococcales bacterium (assembly GCA_964519665.1). Taxonomy (GTDB): domain Bacteria; phylum Myxococcota; class Kuafuiibacteriia; order Kuafuiibacteriales; family Kuafuiibacteriaceae; genus JANQQN01. The sequence continues at coordinate 34,991 of CAZFIV010000021.1, read as the reverse complement.
TCGCGCTGCTCACCATCAGCTCGGTGACCGTGAAACCCGCTTGAGCGCGACGCTTCGTCATCAGACCTCCGGCACCAGCATCCGCTGGAGCTGAACTTGCTCGACCTCCGCTTGGGACGACTGCCAGCACACACTGACCGATAGGATCAGCGCGCCGTTCTGCTGCCGCGGATCGGGATGCGGCATCACCGCGGTATCGATGCGAAAGCGTCCCGTCGAATTGGCGGTCGGGTCGTGAAAGCCCATTTCGTCGACGGTCTGCGTGCAGCGATAGGCAGCTACATTTCCGAGCACCGGGGCCATCCTGGTTCGGTCTTGCCGACAGCCCGTTATCGGGCCCACACAGGCTTCCAGCCGGTCCACCGGGCGGGTGGCCAGCTGCTCGAGACGCTGCTCTGCGATCCGGATCGCGGCCGCGGACAGCCGGGAGCCTCGAAGCCCGGTCTGCGCGCGCTGATAGGTGTGGCCGAGCGCGACGACGCCGATACCCAGAACCGCCGTGGTCATCAGGACTTCAACCAAGGTGAGCCCGCGGGAGGCCCCGTGGGCCAACCGGCGTCGGCCCCGCGGGTGAAGGGACGGAGACGATGAGCTCCCAGTGCCGGCCTCGGCGATGGAAGCCTTGGGGCGATGAAAAGGCCGCAGTAACATCTCGCACTGGGTATTCGGCCCCTCGCGAACCGAATGAAGGCCCGTTCCGTTGTGAGTCGACGACTGTAGCCAGCGCTGCAACGGCCGCTGAAGACAACAGGGACCGCCGGTGATGAGCCCAGAGCCATTCGTTTGCCCCGCTCTCGCCCGTGCTTCGGGAACCGAACCGCCCGCGGACCCCGAGTCTTCAGCCGCCGGCCAGACCGGGGGATCTCCGGCTCGTGGCTCGGCCGGCAAGTTGGTCATCGACCCCTATCACCCGTCATTCACGGCGGACGTTCTTCTGACCGGCGACGTCGTTCGGTCGTCGGACATTCTGCCGGGGGATCCGACCGAGGATTGTCCGGTCTTCGCCGACGACGCGACGGGTACCGGGGATCTCGGGCAGGCCCAGGCATCGACCGATGCGGAGTTGGGAGAGGGCCGTCTTGGCTTCGGACGTTTTCGACTCGCGAACAACTTCATCAGAGTAAGAATCCTCGGCGAGGACTCGAAGCCGAGCATGGGCCGCATGACCAACGCGTCGGTCACCGGGCTCTTCGTTCGGTGTCAGTCCCCCCTGCCGTTTCGCTCCGCGGTGCGGGTCGAGTGGATCATCGCGTCCGACATGACGATGTCTTTTTCGGGCAAGGTCATTCGAACTACCCCCGAAGGTATGGCGATCCACTTGAGCACCGACGACGCGAACTGGCGGTTTCGGGCCTCGTTCATCGACCTGTGTCGAAAGCCTTCCGATCAGCCGCCCACGGTCAGCATTCGCAAGATGACTGCGAAGGAGGTCCGTCAACACGAAGCCGACGACGCGATCCTGCGCGAACTCGGACGACACTGGCGCTCGGTTGAAGAGGCCCTCGACGACGACGGCACCCACCAGCAATTCATCCAGCGATGCCTCGAAAAGCGCCGTCTTCAGTTCGCCCTCGAGCGCTACCGCGAGCTTCAGCTATGGCCGGTATCCGACTTCGATGCGACGCCGTACTTGAGCCAGATCGGCAAAATCCTGTTGTTTTACCAGGCCGGGCGGGCCACCCCGAAGAACGACGACGGGCTATCGGACGGGGGTCGCTACGTCCGACTCGCCGTGGTCGCGATTCTTCTCACTTCGGCCTTGGTGTCGGTCGCGCTGTTCATGGGACACAGCGCTACCCCGCCGCCGTCAGCCGCACCCTCGCCCCGTACCGACGCTCGAGCTCTTCCTTGAGCCGAGCGTGTTCCGGCTCCGCCAAGGCGGCGTCGCGGGCCAGCAGCTGGTCACAGGCTCGCTTGGCCGCCTCGACGGTTCGGCCATCACGGGCCAGGTCGGTCACCACCAAGTCGGGCAACCCCGATTGCCGAGTACCGAGCAACTCCCCGGGCCCTCTGAGCGCGAGATCGTGCTCGGCGACCTCGAAGCCATCGGAGGTCTTTGCCAAGACCTCAAGCCGGGCCCACCCATCGCGAGAAGCATCCCCAGCCACCAGCAAGCAGGTGCCTGGATGCAGCCCTCGACCGACCCGGCCCCGGAGCTGATGCAACTGACTGAGCCCGAATCGGTCTGCGTGCATGACCAGCATGACGGTTGCGTTCGGGACGTCGACCCCAACCTCGATCACCGTCGTCGACACCAGCACGTCGATCGCTCGGGATTTGAACCCGTTCATCACCGCGGCCTTTTCGTCGGATCGCATCCGACCGTGCAATAGCCCCACTTCGTAGGGAGCGAACCGATCCGCCAACTCGACGGCGGCATCGGTGGCCGCGGTGAGATCCAGCTTCTCGGAAGCTTCGACCAAGGGATACACGATATAGGCTTGCCGGCCCTCGGCGAGGGCGGCCCCCACCTCGTCGAGCGCCCGATTGGTCTCGGACGCCCGAAACACTTGCGTCCGCGTGGGTAACCGTCCGGGCGGACGCTCGTCGATCACCGACACGCGAAGGTCGCCGTACGCGGTCAAGGCGAGCGTCCTGGGAATCGGAGTCGCGGTCATCAAGAGGAGGTCAGGCATCGCCTCGCTGCGTTTTTCGCGGAGCGACGCGCGTTGATGGACGCCGAAACGGTGCTGCTCGTCGACCACCGCCAGCCCGAGGTCTTGAAACCTGACGTCGGGCTCCAGGAGCGCGTGAGTTCCGACGATGACATCGACTCGACCGTCGGCGAGCGTTCGAAGAAGCTGCCTCCGTTCCTTCGGAGTCGCCGAGCCGGTCAACCGAGCCACCACCAGCCCGCGCGCCGCCAACACCTGGTTCGCGCTCGCGAAGTGCTGGTCCGCGAGGATCTCGGTCGGAGCCAACAGAGCGGCCTGCCGCCCGGCCTTACAGGCGGCTGCGGCCGCCAACAACGCGACCGCCGTCTTGCCCGAACCGACGTCCCCTTGCAGGAGCCGATTCATCGGGCGCGGCACCCGCATCTCGCCCAGAATCTCGGTCAGCGAGCGCTCCTGAGCTCTGGTCAGCGAAAACGGTAGCCACCGGGTGGCCAGCTCGGTGGCCGATTCCAAGATGTCATGAGCGAGCCCCGGTTCTTCCTCTCGCTGCTCTCGCGTGCGGTGAAGGGCAAGCTGAAGAAGCAGCAGCTCATCGAAGACCAGGCGGGCCCGCATCGCTTCGATGTCGGAGCGCCCCGGGATCCGTTCCCGGCCTTGTTGGACGTCCGGTAGATGAACGTTCAGCACCGCGTTCGACAGGCTCGGCAGCTGAAACGCGTGGAGCATCCAATCAGGCAGGATGTCTTCGATCCGATGCCCGCACGCGCGGGCGACGCCCTGCACGACGCGTCGGACGGTCCTGGTCGGGACTCCGTCGACGTCGCCGTAGACCGGCAGGATACCTTGCGGCTCTCGGTCACCGCCCTCGTCCAGCTCGAGCTCGGGGTGCACCATCTGTTTTTGCGCCCCCCACGCGGTCACCGGCCCCGACACCACCACCCTCGTGCCGCGCGGATATCGGGCCTCCATTCGGCTGGGGAATCGGAAGAACCGGCAGCTCACGACGCCCGTCCCGTCGGACACCGAGAGCTCGAGAACTCGCTTGCCCCGCCCGGTGGGCCGGACTCGACCCACCATGACCTCGGCCCGGACGCTCGCCTGCGTACCCGGCGTCAGGTCGGCGATCGATGAGAAGCGAGAGCGGTCCTCGTATTGCCGAGGGACGAAGAACATCAGATCTTGTGCGGTTTCGATGCCTTTGGCGAGAAACCGTTCTGCGGTCTTCGGCCCCACCCCGACGATCTCCGTAAGCGGTGACCCCGGTTCCGCGTCGGCCATCGGAATCCGCCGCCGAGTCGTGGCTCGGACTCGGGCTTTGGGCGCCGCCGAGATCAGCGCGCTCGCGGACACCCTCGAACCACCCGTGTCCACCCCCTCACCGCCCTGCGGCGGGCGGAAGAGGCCCTCATCTTCTCCCCTGGACCGACTCCGGGACGCCCTGGACTTGAGGGACGTCGACCGCGGGGACGCCGACCGCGGGGACGCCGGGCGCTCTTCGAGCGCTCGCAGCATCGCCTCGACCCGGCGCCGACGTTCCGATAAGGGCGCCGCGTCGAGCCCGTCCAACTGCTTTTCGATCCCATCCAGCTGGGCCGCGAACGTCGTCGAGATGGCCGGATCGGCCCGCACCGTCGCTACTGCCCGGCGCAGCGTCCGCTCGAGGTCGCGAAGAGTGCTGAGATTCGCCCAGTCGCGGCGAGCGGCGAACCGGAGCGGATTGAGAAGCGGTTCGAGCTTCGATCCAGAAGCGTCGGAGTCCGTCGGCGGAGCCATCGATGGCGGTCAGTCCAATCTAGAGCCTCAGACGAACTCGACCTTGGTGATTTCGAACTCTTTTTGGCCCTTCGGCAGGCGCACCGTGAACGTGTCGCCGGTGTGCTTGCCGATCATCGCTCGTGCCCTCGGCGACGTGTGTGAGATGCGGCCTTTCTTCACGTCGGCTTCGTCCGTCCCGACCACTTGAAAGGTGGATTCGGAGTCATCTTCGAGGTCGAGCACGGTCACCGTGGCCCCGAAGACCACCTTGTCGCCCGAAAGGGTCTCCGGCTGGATGACCTGGGCGAGGGCAAGCTTGCTTTCGACTTCCTTGATCCGGCCCTCGATGAAGCCCTGCTTCTCTTTGGCCGCGTGGTACTCCGCGTTTTCGCTCAGGTCGCCATGGGCGCGCGCTTCTTCGATGGCCGCCGAGATATTGGGACGGTCCACGGTCTTGAGGCGTTTGAGCTCCTCTTTGAGGGAAGCGTAGCCCCGCTGCGTCATCGGTTCACGATCCGACATGACCGCTTTTCATATGCTTGGCTACGCCGTCGTTGCAAGGGGGAGAATCAGAACGCCGGGTTGCTAGTTCAGAAAGCCGAAAAACTCGAGCAGTCCACCTTTCGGCAACAGGACGAACAGTGGGGCCAGAACGAGCGCGACGACGCTCATCAGCTTGACCAGGATATTGAGCGAAGGACCGGCTGTATCCTTGAAGGGGTCACCGACGGTATCGCCGTTGACGGCCGCCTTGTGCTTCTCGGAGCCCTTGCCGGTGTTCTTCTCGGGGTCGCGGGGCTCGCCTTCGACCTGCTTCTTTGCGTTGTCCCACGCACCGCCGGCGTTCGACATGAAGATCGCGAGGCTGACGCCGGACACGGTCACGCCAGCGAGAAGGCCCGCGAGCGCCTGAGCGCCGAGCAGAACCCCGATCAACACCGGCGCGAAGACCGCCAGGAGGCCGGGCACCATCATTTGGCGGAGGGCGGCGGCGGTCGAGATGTCGACGCACTTGGCGTATTCAGCCTTCGCCGTACCTTCCATCAGCCCCGGAATCTCTCGGAACTGGCGGCGGACCTCGACGATCATATCGTTGGCGGCCGAACCGACGGCTCGCATGGCGAACGAGCTGAACAGGAAGGGCAACATCGCCCCCAGGAATACGCCGGCCATCACATCGGGCCGCGATACGTCGATCGTGGTCAGATTGGCTTGGGTCTTGAAAGCGCTGAACAGCGCCAGGGCGGTCAGGGCGGCCGACGCGATCGCGAAGCCCTTTCCGATGGCGGCCGTCGTGTTGCCGACCGCATCCAGGGTGTCGGTTCGCTCGCGAACCTCGGGCGGAAGCTCGCTCATCTCGGCGATACCGCCCGCGTTGTCCGCGATCGGACCGTAAGCGTCGACCGCGAGCTGAATCCCGGTCGTCGAAAGCATGCCGAGGGCGGCCATGGCGATGCCGTACAGGCCCGCCACGCCGTAGGCGACGATGGTCGCAACCGCGATCAAGATAATCGGAATCGCCGTGGACTGCATGCCCACTGCGATACCCGAGATGATGTTGGTGGCCGCTCCGGTTTCGGAGTCTTTCACGATCTGGTTTACGGGCGGCTTGTGCTTGGCGCAGTAGTATTCGGTCACCACGCCGACCAGAATACCGGCCACGAGGCCGGCGACCGTCGCGAAGAAGACGTCGAGGTAGCTGATGGTCTCGGTGAGCGTCGTTTGTTGCGGCTTACCGTCGACGAGCTCGATGACCGTGCTGGTGAACACGAGGTCTTGCTCGAGCACGAAGTAGGCAACGGCATAGGTCGCGATGAGCATCACCGCGCCGGCCCCGAACGTGCCGATGTTGAGGGCGGCCTGCGGGTCGCCACCCTCCCGGGTCCGAACAAAGAAAGTCCCGATGATCGAAATCACAATGCCGGCTGCCGCGAGATAGATCGGTAACAGGACGCCGTTTCCGGCGTTCGCGGAGGCCGAAGCGGCGATGACCATCGCCCCGATGATCGCGCCGACGTACGATTCGAACAGGTCGGCGCCCATGCCTGCCACGTCGCCGACGTTATCGCCCACGTTGTCGGCGATGGTGGCCGGGTTCCGAGGGTCGTCTTCCGGAATACCTTGCTCGACCTTACCCACCAGGTCGGCGCCCACGTCGGCCGCCTTGGTATAGATGCCGCCCCCCACGCGGGCGAACAGCGCGATCGATGATGCGCCGAGCGAGAAGCCCGAGAGCACGACCATCACGTCTTTGTAGTTGCTGGCGCCGTACACCTGGCTCAAGCCGATGAACAGGCCGCCGAGCCCGAGCAGAGCCAGGCCCACCACCGACATCCCCATGACCGCGCCGCCGCGAAAAGCGATCGTCAGCGACGCGACGAGGCCGTCTCGCGCGGCCGCGGTGGTTCGAACGTTGGCCTGGGTAGCCACTCGCATGCCGATGAAGCCGGCCAGACCGGAGCACAAAGCGCCGAGAACGAACGGCACCGACACCAGCGGGTCGCCCTGTTGGTAGTTCGCGACGCTCAGCAGGATCGCCACCGCGACCACGAAGAGCGCCAACACGCGGTATTCGCGTCCGAGGAAGGCCATCGCGCCTTCCTGAATGTAGCCGGCGATTTCCCTCATTCGGTCGGTGCCCGCTTCCTGCCCGCTGATCCAGCGGGATGAAAGGAACGCGTAGAGCAACGCCAACAAACCGGCGGCCGGTACGGTGTAGACCCAAATGTCCATAATTCGCGCGCGTATGGCCCTCATCACAATCTGCGTCAAGCAAAAGGATACGTGGACCATGATTGATCCAGCGCCGACGACGCAACGCGTCAGCAAGAACCGGCAGCAGACCGCGCACCTGGCCTTCGAGGCGCAGTGGGAGCGTGGTGCTCTACTCCTCGCGCTTCAGACGATTGCCTCGGCCCTGTTCGTCAAGTTGGGGTGTGTCGGCCTCCAGCGCTTCACGATAACGGACCGAGTTGCTGTTGCCCCGGAAGTAGACCGGACCGACCCTCCCCACCGAAACGGCATTGCTGTTTCCGATGACGGCCAACTTGCGCGACACATCGACGGTCACTCGATTGGAGTTGCCGGTGACCACGACCCCTTGACAGTCACCCGCCAGCGTAACCTCGTTCGAGTTACCCAAAACGGCCACTTTCGTATCGCCCTTACAGATTCTCTTCGCCGTCTGGGAGCTCCCCGCGATCAGGATGACGTTTCCGGTGTCGAGCGCGGCTCGCCAGCTCGAGCCATCGTCCTCACCGCCGTCGTGCTGTTCGTGCTCCGGCCCGAACTCCTGTTGGAGCTCGTGCTTGAGCTCCCGCGCGATCTCCTCGCGGATCTCTTGCGCAGCGCTCTTGATCTCTTGGGCGGCCCCCTCGATCTCTTGGGTCATCGAATCCGGTCCCGGTGGAGGCTCGGGGGGCTCGGGGGCCTCCGGGGGCGCTGGAACTTCGAAGTCTTCGCCATCGCCGAATTCGACGGAGACGGTCGGCCGCCCCCCATCATCGTCGTCGCCGCCGCTGTAGGGCAGCATTAACGTGAGTAACAAAATCATGCCCAAGATGGGCCCGAGAACGATCAGTAGGTTTCTAAACATCACTCGCGGTGTAGCGCGAGCTCGGACGCTTCGACAACGCAGCTGGCATATGACGGGTGCAGCCGGAGCGCTGCATGCAGCCCGTTTGGCTTAGCCGCGCTCCATTTGTCGAGGCTCGAGATACGGCTCGACCGCTCGCCAAAGCGGCCCGATTCCCGTATGCCCAGGCATCTGGTCCGCATCTACGCACACCGGTCCTACCGGCGCCCCGTAGATCACCAAGACCTTGTCCGTGGCCACCACCTGTTCGACGTCAGCCCACGGAAGCGCGACTTGCACCTGATCCGTCTGTAGGTGTAGGCCAGCATCCTCGACCCGCAGCTCGATCGTGGCGCGAAACCAGCGAAGGCGGTCCGGCACTTCCTCCGCGCCTTCAACGAGCTCTTCCACAATCCGGCTCCGACGGGTGGACCATAGAAGGCCGGCCGCCGACACGACGCCGCTACCGATCGCCAGCAGGCCGAGGATCGGCTCGATCAGCAAGAGGGTCACGCCGACCACCGCGGCCGAAGAGAACGCCCACCACGCCTGGTTGCGCCGAGCATCGAGATACAGACGACCCCGACGGTGCATCCGCAAGAACGCGTCGGTCGCAAGTTCGTGGATCCGCTGGGTGTGCGTAAACCTGATCTCCATGCGCCACTTGTGTCAGACACGGAGCTGTCGGCCCAGCACGGCGCCCATTCGAAGTGACAAACGAGCCATCGTGGCCGGGATTCGGATGGGGGTTTTCGGTGACCGCTATCACCGTTGAACCCCCATTCGAGGTCGGCCGCTCGAGGATACGCCCGACCGCGTTCACTCCATGGCTTCCAGATCCGCGAGCACCTCGTCGGCATGGGTCTTCGGGGAGACCTTCGGGTAGACCTTGGCGACACGTCCATCGGGGTCGATGATCACCGTGCTGCGCAGGATACCGTCGAACTGCTTGCCTCGGTACACCTTCGGCCCCCAGGCGCCGTAAGCGGCGATCACTTCGCCCTGGTCGTCCGACAGCAACGAGAAGTTGAGCTCCTGCTTTTCCTTGAACTTCGCGTGGCTCGCGACGGAGTCCCGGCTGACGCCGATCACGATCGCGCCCCGCGCATCGAGCTCGTCTTGGATATCCCGGAAGTTGACCGCTTCAATCGTGCACCCGGGCGTCGCATCGCGCGGATAGAAGTACAAGATGACCGTTTTGCCCCGGTGCTCGGACAAGGTCATCTCGTTCCCGTCGTCCGCGGGCAGGGTGAAGTCGGGCGCCATGTCGCCGACTTCCGGCATCGGCTGCACGGGTACCGAGATCCCGGACGATGGGCTGGTCGTCACCGGCTTCGATTCAGCGCCGGTTGGGGCACCGGTTGGGGCCCCGCCGGATCCGGTGTTCTCGTCGAACGTCAGCTGGGCCGGTTCGGTCGCCTTCCGCTTGCGGGGGGCCGTCTTCTTCTTCTTCGCCGCGGCCTTGCCACGCCCGACGGATTTGGTCGCCCGCTTCGGCGTAGCCGCCTTCTTCTTCGTCGCCGGCTTCTTTTGACCGACCGCCGTCTTTTTGGCGGCCACCTTCTTATTGCCGGCGGCTTTCTTCTTGGTCATGGTCTTTTTGCGGAGGCCTTGACTGGGCCCCGTCGTCTTCTTGGTGGAGGTCCTTTTCGCCGCGACCTTCTTCTTGGTGGCGACCTTCTTCTTGGTGGCGACCTTCTTGCTGCCCGCCTTTTTGGCCGCTGCCGTCTTCTTGCCGACGGCCTTCTTCTTGGTCGCCGTCTTCTTGCCGACGGCCTTCTTCTTGGTCGCCGTCTTCTTGCCGCTCGACGGACTCGTGGAGCGTCCGGCGGCGGCCTTCTTCGTCGTTGCCTTCTTCCCTCTAATCTTCTTCGAGCTGGTCTTGCGCGCCTTGGTCGGCGCAGTCCTCGTACGAGCCATCGTTGCTTTCGACTAGCACGATTTCAGGATCCGGTCCCTACAGGCGCCTCCCACGCGGTCTGGCCCCACCCTCTTTTTGGGGCGACGCCGGCGCGGCGAAAGGGCGCCCATGACACCGGCTTTTGGCCTGCGGTGAACGCGAACGGGTTCCGTGTGCACTGGCCCTTCGGCATAGGTCCGAAATTTCCGATCGTACGGCGACCGAATGTCTGCCTCGCGATGGTCCATCCACCAACGACCATCCGAACACGGCTCGCGGGGACCGCGCCGCCTGGTTTCAGAAGACGAAGAACGACTGCGAGAAATCGATATACACGGCCGGAGTCCCGACCTCGAACCGCCCCTCTTGGTCGAGCAGGGGAAATGCGAGGTCAACGGACATCACTCCCGGCCGAACGCCGAAATAATCCAAGTAGATCCGGAGCCCATATCCGACGTCGGCCCGCAGCTTGCGGCGGAAGTCGCCCTCGAGCTCGTCACTGATGGCCGCAACATCGGCGAACAGCGCCCCATCGAGCTTCGTCGCCCAGCTGAGCTCCACGACGTTTTCATCCGCGTCCGTCAGGAGCGTATGTACCCACTCCGCGCTCGTGATGGCCCGGTACCGGCCCACTTCCTCGTCGACCAGGTACCCGCGGACGGCATCGCGCCCCCCGAGGAAGTAGAGCAGCTGCTGTTGCGGCCGCCCCGCGACATACGCGCCGACCGAGCCCCGCAGCGACAGCTGATGACGACCATCGACGCGCCAAGACCTCAAACCGCGGAGGGTGACCGCGACCGCATCTCGGGTGACGTCCACTCCATCGGAGTCGACGGTCGACAGCGCCCCGAACACGTGATTGTAGGTCACCGCCGCGCGCAGTCCGAGACCGGGCTCCGGCGCCCAAGCGGTCAGCCGATCGTCGTACCCGTAGAACAACTGGCCGGTGAGCGCGTAGTTCGCCTCGGCGTCGGCGAAATCGTCCCGCAGCTGCTGGCCGCCGACCGAGCCCCCCACCCAGTGGGCCAATCGGTCCGGGGTCACGCGATGCCCAAACCGGCGGATCGCGCGGCCCGACAGCGACAACGCCTGGGGGCTGAAGCCCGCGCTGATCCCGAATCGCCAGTAGACGTCTCGAACCCTCGAGACCGCCAGATTCAGATCGCTGTCGAGCGTGCCGGCGGTCGGGGAAAGCTGCAGGTTGAAGCTGTTGACCAACACTCGCCACCGGGGATGAGACCGGTTGTCGAACTTGGGGGACGGGATGTCGACCGTGGGCGTCTCCGCGATCCGGTCCCAAGGATCGAGCTCGACCAAGTCGAGGGACGCCGCAAGGGTCGCGGTCACGGTGCGGACCGCTCGGGAGCTCGTTTCCGTCCACACGAACCGCTCGGCGCCGTCATCGTCGGTCAATCTGAGCTGCACCGGCTCCACCACTGCCGCTCCGCTGCGGCTCACGTCGACCGAGACCAGGTGGCACTGGGCCGCCGGCGCGCAGAGAGACCCCTCGATCGGCTCGCTTCGCCAGGTCTCGAGACGATACTGAAGCTTGGGATACGGCCCGAGCCAGGTCTCGAGAAAGGGCCCCGTCTGGCCGCTGCCGAGGGTCGCATCCAGCGTTTCTTCCAGCGACGCCCCGAGCGCCAGGCGATTCATCGCGGCCGGCGTCGCTCGTGGTCCGGCCCGGTCTAGCAGCTTCTCATAGATGAGCCGCCCCCTCGGCCACGGCGAAGGCGGGTCGACAAGGTTGACCCGCAGCGGGTCGGTCTCGTCGGCGACACGGAAGTAAGCCTCGATGAATGCCGTCTGCGGCGCGTACAGGATCGAGTCTACGGCCGGGATGAACGACCAGAACAGGAGCACGTCGAAGAGGTCCTCGGCGTAGCCGGCGGTGCGGGCGATGAATCGATCGCGCAGATAGGCCCCCACCGCGTCGGCGCTCACATGGCGAAATCGGTCGCGGCGCACCTGCCCATGGGCCCAGGCGGTCGTGACCTCTCGCACGATCGGGTAACGATGAAAGCGAAAGAACCGTTCGAATGGGAGCAATCGAAACGCCCGGTCGCTGACCAGTACGACCCCCGGTCCGGCCCGGGCCAAATTGCGGCGCAGGGGCGCCTCCACGACCAACAGTGGCTCGTCAGCGCTCGGCAGCGGTAGGGACTCGTCGGCCAGGGTGGCCAGGACTTCCTCGAGCGTGTCCACCGTGAGTTCGGCCTGCCGCAGCGCCGTCGAGTCGTCCGTGAACCGACGGCCCGAAATCCATCGGATGCGGCCTCTTCCGGCCGGCCGGGTGCCGGTTCGAGCGGGCAGCACGATCAGCGGGATCGTCGGATTCTCGACCGTCCCCTCGACCCACCGCGGCTCGGGGGCGGGGGCCGGAGGATAGGCGGAGTAGGTCCGACCGACGACCGCCGCGTGCTCTGGGGGAACGCTGACCCGAGCCCTGACCGTGCCCGAGAACGCGGGTTGGCCCGGGAGGCCGACCGTAGGGAACCAGCCGCCGAGCAACGTCACCTGCTGCTTGCGACGACCGAAGGGGCCGAACCGATCGGGAATATCGACGACGCCCTCGATCCGAGCCTTGATCGGCTGCCCGGCCCTGAATGTGCCTCGGCACGCCACGAGCGGTACCGGCCAGGCTCCCGCCACCGGACGAGGCCGACATGGTTGCCCGTCCACCACAATGCGAAGGCGACGAAAGCCACCTTCCTCGAAGCCTGCCGCGAACAGCTGGGGCTCGGCCGACGGCGGAATGATCGATGGATCGACACCCGCCGCCTGGTCCGCAACCCGCGCAAACACGAGCTCCGACTGGTCTTCGGCTAGGGTCACCGTATAGTCCGCGCCGAACGTCAGGGATTCAAGAGAAGGCGCGACCACCGCCTCTACGCGAACGTCCACCCGGTTGTCGGCCTTCGCTTCGGGTGCGCCTCGGGCGGCGGACGCAAAAAGCACGACCAGCGTCGCTGCGATCGCCGACACACAGCGTCGCAATTCTTCACCCAAACCCCAGCAAGGTCGGTAGAGGCCAGATATGCGGTCCATGAGCAGCTCTCCGGACATGCCCACTCTGCTCGCCGAAGTTGTGCCGCCCCCTGCGGAACCGTATCGGGTTCATTGCGAGGGCGACTGGTTCGATGTGCCGGGTGGTGCCCGAGTATCGTGCCGACACCGCACACATCTTCGGCGGCTTCTCAAGGCCCTCGCGCATCACCGGCTTCAGCATCCCGGGGCGCCGATGACCGCCGACGATCTGTTCGCCGTGGGCTGGCCCGGCGAGCGCATCGAACAGCGGTCGGCACGAAATCGGTTGAAGGTGGCGATGTCGACCCTCCGCAAGATGGGTTTTGGTTCGACCCTGGTGGGGGATCGCGGGGGATATCGTCTCAAGCCCGACGTACCCGTCGAAGTCGTCGAGTCTGCGTAACCGCGGTCACCCGATCATCACGATGTTCCCGAAGCGGCGGAGCGCCTCATCTCCGGTCCGCTGAAGCTCCTGCCGGTTGAGCCGGGCCGAAATGGGAATCGACAGCATGGGGACCATCCGACCGAGGGTTCCTAGCCCATGGCGGATCGCGAGCGCGCGCGCTAGGGCCCCGAGAACCCGAGGCGAGGCCCGCACCAGGTCCTCGACCCCGTGGGCCCGACCGATCACGTCGAGAAGGGCGGTCTCGCCGGCCTCCCCGTCGAGGGCTACCCCGTAGACTTCCGCGATCGAAACGACCACCGCCACTTGGCAGTACGTGAACAAAAGAAGATTGAGAGGCACCCCGATCAGACCGAACGCGCCGGTCACGCCGCCTTCGACGGTGGCCAGGCTACGCCACCGGTCGAAGATCAGGTGAGCCACCCGGTCTTTCGACGCGTACGGCTCCGACTGCTTGATCGTGTCGATGTGCCATTGAGCACGCCGACGCTCCTGAGCGATGAGCTGACGGAGCCGAGACTGACCCGTAGGGCGGACTTCCTCCTCCACAGCTCATCGATACTCACTCGGACCCGACTTAGCAAAGGTCTCTATCATGACCGCGAGTGTCCCGCCCGAGAAGTACGGGTCGGAATTCGTCGAGTCATCTTCGCCGGTCGTCGCTGCGCTCCGCAGGGGGCGGGGTGCCCCACTCGACCGAAGGTCCGGGGTGGGCGCGAGGCGAAGGCGAGTCGATGCCGCCGAGGCCGCCACCGGGAGCACTGCAAGTCTCATTGCCCGCGGGTTGCGTAAGGGATGCACGCGTCGCCACCCATTACCCGCAACCGCGGGGACGGCCAAACCCGGGCCGAACCGGGGCACCTCCGGGGTGGTCGATGACCGACGATTCGGCTAGCGTCCCCGGCCATGCGGCTTCAGAAGCTCCCCGCCGGTTCCGGCCCGTCGCGCCCGCCCGTCGCCCCGTTGCTCACCGCGTCCGTCGGCCGACTCGTCGCGCTGCTCGCCGTCGTCGCCATCGCTGGCTGCCAGGCTGGCGGTGGCCCGGTTCAAGACCCTGGCTCCCTCGCCGGTTCGCAGCCCCGTTCTCAACCGGCTTCGCAGGTCGCGGACGCCGATCCCATCGCGGCGCTGCCGAACCTGCCTCGGTTGGACTTCGAGCGCTATCGTCTCGACAATGGTCTCGAGGTCATTCTGCACCAAGACCGGCGGCTCCCCCTGGTCGCCGTGAGTGTTTGGTACCACGTCGGCGCGATCAACGAACGGGAAGGCCGCTCCGGCTTCGCTCACCTGTTCGAACATATGATGTTCCAGGGCTCGCCCCACGTCGGGGAAGACCAACACTTCAAGATCCTCCGACAGGTCGGAGCCACCGGCGCGAACGGCACGACCGACTTCGACCGCACCAACTATTTTGAGACGATGCCCAGCCACGAGCTGGAGACCGCCTTGTGGCTCGAGTCGGACCGCATGGGTTTTCTTCTATCGAGCTTGAGCGTCGCCAGCCTCAAGAACCAGATCGACGTCGTTCAAGGCGAGCGACGTCAGTCCGTCGAAAACCGCCCATACGGCCTGATGAACGAGCGGATCGTACAGACCCTGTATCCGAAGCCCCACCCTTATTACGGCGACGTCATCGGGTCGATGGACGACATCGCCGCCGCCACGGTCGCCGATGTGCAAGACTTCTTTCGGACGTACTACACGCCGGCCAACGCGACCTTGACGCTCGCCGGCGACTTCGACCCCGCCACCGCCAAGGCGCTGATCGCGAAATACTTCGGAACCCTGAGGGGCCGACCCGCCCCCGAACGCCCGTCCATTCCCGCGCCGCCTCTGGAGGGTGAGGTCCGAGTCGACTTCGCCGAGCCGATCGGCAAGCTCGACCGGCTGGTGATGGTCTGGACGGGGCCGTCCGTCTACGATTCCGACTCGGCGGCGCTCGACGTGCTCGCGCATGTCATCTCGGGAACGCGCTCCGCGCGGCTCGACCGCAAGGTCACTTTCGATGACCGCATCGCCCAGAGCGTCACCGCGTATTACTCCGAGTACACGTCCGGCGGGCTCTTCCGAATCGACGTCACGCTGGTCCCGGGTCGAGACGTCAAAGAGGCCGAGGCCGCGGTGAACGCGGTGCTCGATGACCTGCGCAAGAACCCGCCCACAGCCGAAGAGGTGTTCCGGGCCCAAAACACGACCGAGACCAACCTGATCCGCGGTCTCGAGCAGGTCGGCGGCTTCGGCGGACGCGCCGAGCTGCTGCAGCGCTATAACCACTATCTCGGCGACCCCGGCCGACTCGGCTGGGACATCGCGCGATACCGCCGGGTCACGCCGGACGATGTGTCTCGAGTCCTTGACAAGTATTTAGGCGAGGCGCGCTTGGTTTTGATGGCCCGCCCCGAGGAAGCTCAAAAGTGAACGAGTCTGTGACACCATCATCGTCGTTTGGCCGCTTCGTGGCCGTGGCCTTCGTGGCCTTCGTGTTGATCTGCAATCCGCTCGCCGTTGACGCCCAGACCAAAGGGCCGGAAGCGCCGGACCTGCCCCCCGTTCCGGTCGGTGAAGCCTGGAGAGCCGAACGGCCCGTCGCGGGCGAACCTCGGGCGCCGGTCCTTCCGTCCTTCGAGAAGGCGGTGCTGCCGAACGGCCTCACGGTCTTGGTGGCCGAACAGCGAGGGCTCCCCCTCGTTTCGTATCGCCTCGTCATCAAGGGCGGGTCGTCCCAAGACCCGGAAGGCCAAGCCGGGCTGACCGACCTGACCTTTGCGATGCTGCAGGAAGGCGCAGATGACCTCGACGCCCTCGCCTTCTCTGACCGCATCGCCGACCTCGGCGCGTACTTCGGAGTGGGCGCCGACCGAGACGAGGGAAGCGCCGGTATTTCAGGTCTCGCCCGCCACAGGGAAACCATGATGAGCCTTCTGGCATCGGCCGTTCTCCGCCCTCGCATGACCGAGGCCGATTTTGACCGCCTCAAGAACAAGACCCTCGCCGGCCTGGTCCGACGGCGGGGATCGCCCCGGGGGCTCGCATCCGAGTTTTTCCCGAAACTGATCTACGGGGCGCAGCATCCGTACGGCCGACCGATCTCCGGAGTTCCGGAGACCGTTCAGGCGCTCACCCTCGAAGATGTGAAGGCCCAATATGGGCGGCTGGTGGCGCCCCGTCATGCGGCCCTGATCGCGGTCGGCGACGTTGACCTGGCGTCGACCCAGGCGTTGGCCAAATCGTTGTTTGGCGACTGGAACTCGGCCGGCGAAGATCTCAAGCCTGTCCCAGCCGTCAAAGCCCGGCGCCGCCGGAGCGTGATGATCGTCGACAAGCCGAAGACACCCCAGACCTTCGTCATGTTTGGTCGCCCGCTCTTCGGCCGTGGCGACGCCAACGAAATCCGGTTGCGGCTCGCCAATCTGGTCTTCGGCGGCAGCTTTGCGTCCCGCCTGAACATGAACCTTCGCGAGGATAAGGGCTACACCTACGGCGCCAACTCGGCGGTGTCCCTGCGGACCGGCGCCGGGGCTTTTGTCGGCTACTCCGAGGTTCGGAGCGATGTCACGGTCGAGGCCTTGCGCGAAATGTTTCGGGAGCTCAAGGGACTCAGGGAACGACCGGCGAGCGCCGAAGAGGTCCGGGATGCGAAGCTGAGCCGAGTGCGTTCAGTGACCGGCCAGTTCCAGACGATCGGGGCCAGCGCCAGCGCCGCGAGCGCCATCTTCGTGTACGACCTTCCCCTGGACTACTTCTCCGAGCTGCCGAACCGGTACGAAGCGGCCACCCTGGAAGAAGTTCGGGCCGCCGCGACGGGGTACTTGAAGCCGCAACTGATGCACATCCTCCTCGTCGGCGACGCTCAGGCCATGCGCCGAAAGCTTCAGGCGGCCCGGTTCGGACGCATTCGAACGGTCGAACCTCCGCCGGCCCAACCGGGAAAGTGAGCTGCGTAAAGTGACGGGAACCGTAGCGAGAATTGGTGCGTTTGTGCTCATTACGGAGGTGGCATGCGCGTATTAGCTGAATCCCAGGCCGGCACTCACCGGGCTTGGCAAAACCCCTTAGCTGGCCTTTCGATAGCGATTCTGGCGACCATGGGCTCGGTCTCGTCCGCCCACGCGAACCCTGACGTTCAGCAGATCATCGTCGATCTGCAGGACGATACCGGCGACGCGGAAGAGGCCGCGATCGAGGCCCTGATGGGGGGCATCGACATCCGGCTCAACTCCATCCATTCCGCCGACGAGCGCATGTTCATCGCCGATGTGCCCTCCGATCAGGTCGCCGCGATCCTTCAGCGCTTGAAGACGGATCCGCGGGTCGAGATCGCCGAACCCAACGCGATCTATCACCTGATCGATCCGCCCCCCGTCTCGGCGATCGAAGGCCCCGACGGAGGGGACGCGGTGAACGCCGACAATCCGAGTCTGGCCCCCAACGACCCGCTGTGGTCGCGCCAGTGGTCATTCCGGATGGTGAACGTCGCCGATGCATGGTCCCAGTCGCTGGGCGCCGGCGTCGTGGTGGCGGTCATCGACACCGGTGTCGCCTACGAGGACTACAAGGGTTTTCGTAAAGTCGAAGACCTCGCGGGCACCGAGTTCGTGCCAGGATACGATTTCACTCGCGATACCGATCATCCCAACGACGACCATGGCCACGGTACGCATGTGGCCGGTACCATCGCCCAGACCACCAACAATGGCATCGGCGTGGCTGGGGTCGCCCCGCGAGCCAAGATTATGCCCCTCAAGGTCCTCACTCGACGCGGGTCGGGCACCGCGGCCGACATCGCCGATGCGATCCGGTTTGCCGCCGATAATCGCGCCAACGTCATCAACATGTCGTTGGGTGGGGGTATCCGCTCGTTCGCCATGCAGTCGGCCGTCCGCTACGCCCGCAGCAAAGGAGTGGTGGTGGTTTGCGCCGCCGGCAATGGCGGCCGGCGCAAAGTCGAGTTCCCCGCCGCCTATCCGGGCGCCTTCGCGGTGAGCTCGGTCGGTCCGACCCGCAAGCTGGCCTACTACTCGAGCTACGGCAAGCAGGTCGCGATTTCGGCTCCCGGTGGCGACAAGCAGGTCGGAGGCGACCAGGGCGGCGTGCTTCAGAACACGATCGTGCCCGAGCGGGTCGATGCGACCAACCTCTACCTCGCTTTCCAGGGCACTTCGATGGCCACGCCCCACGTCGCAGGTGCGGCCGCCCTGATCATCGCCACCGGCGTGACCGATCCCGACGACGTGGAGGACATCCTCAAGAAGTCGGCCCAAGATGCCGGTCCCGCCGGGTGGGACGAGCAGTACGGCGCCGGCATCCTCGACGCGGCGGCGGCGGTTCGGGTCGCCGAAGCGCGCACCACCGGCGGCGTCCACCTGATCGCGGCGCTGATGGCCCTGGCCGCCTTCGCCTGGCGCTGGCGACGGCGCATCGCCCTGTTGCCCTTGGTCGGGCCGGGCGCCCTGGGCGCCCTGATCGGCGCTTCGGGCCTGTTCTTCATCGACGGCCTGGGCTTCTTGTCGTTGGCGATGCCGCGGTGGGACCTCGCGGTGTTCGGTCCATCGGGGCATTTTAACGCGGCATGGGCTTCGGTCCTGCCGATGCTGCTGCTGGTGGTGCTCAGCCTCGGCGTGCGTCGGCTTCGCGGCTTCCTGCTGGGCTTGGTTCTCGGCTGGGCGGCGCACCTGTTCCTGTCGGGGCTGTTGATGCCCACGGATGTGCTGGGCATCCCCGGTTTGGCGTCCGGCCTCGATCGGGCTTGGTTGCTTGTGCAGGCTGGCCTGCTGCTCGGTCTCGCGGCGCTGATCGCCCGCGTGATGGCGCGGGCGCGGTGACCACTTCGGCGCCCGAGTTCTGGGTCACCACGGAGGCGGGCCCCGCCCG
This sequence comes from uncultured Myxococcales bacterium, assembly GCA_964519665.1. GTDB lineage: Bacteria > Myxococcota > Kuafuiibacteriia > Kuafuiibacteriales > Kuafuiibacteriaceae > JANQQN01. Next base: position 15,846 of record CAZFIV010000021.1, on the reverse strand, counting down.
TCGTCGATGGCGACTGTACGTAGATTCGGGCGCCGACGAAGGCCAGGGTACCGAGCTGACGACCAGCCCGTCGCTCGTCGGGGCGTCGTCGTCGAGCGTCCTGGCGCTCACCGACGACACCGTTTCGCGCTACCACGCCGAACTCGACCTCACCGCGGCAGGGCTTCGCATTCGCGACCTCCGGTCCACCAACGGGACTTTTTTGGCGGAGCGGGAGGGCCCCGTCACGGAGGGGTTTCTGTGGCCCAACAGCCGGTTTCGGATCGGCGAAACGTGGCTTCGGGTCGAAGCCTTCGATGAGCCCCAATCCCCGCTAGACGAACAACGGGTGACCTTGGGCGGGTTGGTCGGTCGATCCGAGGTCATGCAAGCTGTCTTTCGCGCTGCGCACCAGCTGGCCGCCGGATCGGGTCCGGTCCTCTTGGTTGGGCCGTTCGGATCGGGACGGGCGGCCGTCGCCCGTCAAATTCATCGACTGAGCCCCCGCGCTGACCGTCCGCTGTGGACGGTCGACGCCGACGACGATCCGGGGGGGCAGCTCTTCGGGCGAGACGATCAGTCGATTCTACGCCGGGCCGACGAGGGCACCCTGCTGCTCCGAAATGTCGACCGCAGCCCTCGGATCGTGCAGGCCAACCTGCGAGAGGCACTCGAACGCGGCACCATTCGCGCCGGCGACAGCCGACGCATCGACGTCCGTCTCTTCGCCACCTGCGCATCATTGCGCAGCGTCGAACCCTCTTTACGCCGGCACCTCAGCGTGGGCACCATCGAGGTTCCACCGCTGGAAGACCGGGTCGAAGAGGTGGTGCCGTTGGCCGAACACTTCCTTCAGGGCGCCGGCTGGAAGAAGATCCGCCTCGGTCCCCGAACCCGGCAAAAGCTCGCCGAGGTGAACTGGCCCGACCAGGTGGCCGGATTGTCGCGACTGGTCCAGCGGCTCCCGCTGGCTCCGGATACCGCCGACGAAGCCCTGCCCGGACTCCCCGAAGTGCGCGGGGCCTTCCTGGTCGACGTCATGGCGCACTACCAGGGCGACGTCTCTTCGGCCTCCAAAGACCTGTCGGTGCCGACCGAGCAGCTGTTTCGCACCCTGCATCGCTACGACGTCGACATCGACTGACCACGCGAGATGTGCGGAACCGGCGCGAAGCATCGTGCAGTTGACCGCATGAGGCGCTGAGCGAGCCGAATGCGGTCAAACCGGCAGGCGCGAAAGGAGCCACCGAGAACGGCCCCATATGTCGGATCCGGTACACTAGGACTGTCGACGCGAGGCTGCGCCAGCACGGAATCCAGGCGCAGCCTTGCTAAAGCTAGTGCGCTTGTTCAACTCGGGCGGCGGGTGATCTATGGTCGCCGCGATCGATGGCCACCCAGCGCACAATCCTCGTCGTCGACGACGAGGCCAATATCCGCAAGGTGTTGGCCGCGACCCTCCGTAAAGAGGGGTACGAGGTACTGACGGCGGTCGACGGCGCCGAAGCGCTCCGGCTCATGGAACATGGTCGGGTCGACGTCTTGCTGACCGACCTCAGAATGCCCGAGGTCGACGGCATGGAGCTGCTCAATCGGGCATTGGAAGTCCATCCGGGCCTGCCGGTGGTCATTCTGACCGCCCACGGCACGGTCGAAACCGCCAAGACCGCCCTGAAACGAGGCGCTTTCGATTACCTCGAAAAGCCCTTCGACCGCGACGAGCTGCGGGTCATCATCGCCAAAGCCGCCGCGACGGCGGCGCTCAACACCGAGGAGCCCGAACCGTCGACCGAACACCGGTTCGGGATGATCGGCCGGAGCCCCGCGCTGGAAGAGGTCTTCCGAGCCATCGAAAAGGTCGCGGCGAGTCCGTCCACGGTCCTGATCACGGGCGAGTCCGGAACCGGCAAAGAACTGATCGCATCCGCCCTTCATCGCCGGTCTCCGCGCGCCCACAAACCGCTGATCAAGATCAATTGCGCGGCCATTCCGCGCGACCTGATCGAGTCCGAGCTGTTCGGCTACGAACGGGGCGCGTTTACCGGCGCGGTGAGCAGCAAGCCGGGGCGCTTCGAGCTCGCGGACGGAGGCACCCTCTTTCTCGACGAGATCGGCGAGATTCCCCCCGAGATGCAGGTCAAGCTGCTCCGCGCCCTGCAAGAGAGTGAGTTCGAGCGGGTGGGCGGCGTCTCCACCACGAAGGTCGACGTCCGGCTGATCGCCGCCACCAACCAGAATCTCGAGGAAGAAGCGCGCCTCGGCCGGTTCCGCGAAGACCTCTACTATCGGCTGGCCGTCGTTCCGATCGCGTTACCTCCCCTGAGAGAGCGCAAGGACGACATTCCCCTGCTCGTCGAGCACTTCATTCGCAAGTACAACTCGCGGCTCGGCAAGTCGCTGGTCGGACTGACCGACGACGCCATGAAGTGCCTGATGGCCTATTCGTGGCCGGGTAACATTCGCGAGCTCGAAAACGTCATGGAGCGCGGGGTGCTGTTCGCAGAGGGCGACAACCTCGGGGTCGACGAGCTTCCGGCCACCGTCCGAAAAACCTACGAGGCGTCCTCCGTCGTCGACGCCGAGGCGCGGTTTCGTCCCGCTCCGCCGGTGGCTCGACCACCTTTGAGCCCGGTGGGCCCCCTCAAAGAGATCGTCAAGCAACACACCGAAAGCCTCGAGCGCGACCTGATCTGCCGGGCCCTCGAGGCGACCGGCGGCAACGTCACGAAGGCGGCCGAGAAACTCGATATTTCCCGCAAGACGCTCCAAAACAAGATGAAGGACCTCAAGCTGCGGGGCGACGATGGCGACGACGCCACCAGCAAGGAGACGTAACGTGAGTAACCAGCGCTATGCGACGATCGCGCTGATGGGCCTGAGCGCCCTGGCGCTGGGTGCACCGATCCAAGCCCATGCTGCCTTCGACACCGAGGTCCTAAGCGCGTTGGAACCCGACAAGCCCCTCCCCGACGTGCACCTGGGGGTCACGTTCGATCGTCGAATGAAACAGGCGCGGATCATTCGGGAGTGGGTTCAGGACGACGGCGGGACGCGCCAGGCACTCGACGTGCGAGAACTGACGTACACCGAAACGGTACAACGCCTGCTCATCGATCTTCGGGTGGGCTTGTTCCGCGATCTCGAGCTGCACGTGCAAGCGCCGATCGTGCTCGCCGACGACAGCGAAATCCGCTTTGCGGACGGGGTCGAGGGTGCGTCCACCATCTTCGGCAGCCCCAACGCCGATAACCCGGCGAGCGACTTCCAGTTCCCCCTCACCACCGTCCCTGGTTCGCGCAACCGAGCTGGCTTCGGCGATATGACCTTCGGCCTCAGCTGGTCTCCACTGGTCGACACCAAAGACCCGGGCTTTCCGACCGTCACTTTGCGCACCGACGTCATCGCACCCACCGGACCGATCCGTGATCCGAAGGACCAGCGTGCACTGCCCAATACCGATGGCACGGGCGACGTCGGGCTCGGGCAGCTGCAATTCGACATCTCGCTGGCCCTCAGCAAGCGGATGGGCGTCGAAGCGCCCTATCTCGACCCTTACGTGGTGCTCGGCGCGCGTATTCCGGTCGCGGTCGGCGAGCAGCGCGACCGCGGGTTGGAGCCGCCGGTGTCCGGACGCCTTCGGCTTGGAACCGCGGTGGTGATCGCGGAGCGCAAAGATCACGAGCGTTACGCCGTCGACCTGCGCTTCGGCATGCGCTACGTCGCCTCTGGACGCACGTACAGCGAACTGTCCGACTACCTGCCGGACTTCGACCAGACGAGCATCGGCGGATCGCCCACCTACATCGACTACGCCGACCCCGCCAACTACGCCGAGCAGCTCGACGGAGCTCGGTGCGGCACCGTCGAAGGTATCCCCTGTGGTGAGCTGAACCAGGTCGACGATCACCTGGTCCTCAGCAGTGCGCTAGCGATCATGATTCAACCGAGCCGCTGGGTGCGCTTTCGGTTCGGTGTCGATGCTTCATTCACGACCACCCACGTCCTGACCGGCGAACGGCTGGGGACCGACCAAGACCCTGCCAGCGCGGCCGGCCAAATGTGTGGCTCGACCCCTTGCGTCGGCCGGATCAACGCCGAAAACAGCCAGGGCGTCGACGAGCGGTCGCGGTTTTACGACCCTCGATACGACGAGGTCGGACGCCGGCTCATAGCCGATGATATCTTGAGCCTTCGTGTTTTCGTGACGACCTTCATCACCTTCTGAAGGCCCTCGGTGGGCGCGATTCACTCGCGCCCAGAACCCGCGTATGCAAGTGCTAACGCGAAGCGAGCGAAGACGGGTGGGCGCGATTCACTCGCGCCCGGGACCCGCGTATGCAAGTGCTAACGCGCAGCGAGCGCAGCGAGCGAAGACGGGTGGGCGCGATTCACTCGCGCCCGGGACCCGATGTACAAGGAGGCGCGCATGGCGATGGATGAGCTCTCGAAACGGCTGATCAGCTTGGCCTTGGAAGAAGATGTCGGCCCCGGCGACGTGACCGCCGCTCTGTTGCCCGACGACCTGCGCGGGCGGGCGACGGTCATCGCGCGGGAAGCGTGCGTGCTCGCCGGCAGCGAGGTCTTCTCGGAGGTGTTCGGCCGGGTCGACCCCGGCATCACCGTCGAATTCAGCTATCCCGACGGCGACCGGGTCGCGGCGGGAACCGTCGCCGCTACGGTGAGCGGTCCGGCCCGCACGATGCTCACCGCCGAGCGGACCGCCCTCAACTTTCTACAGCGCCTGTCGGGCATCGCGACCATGGCCCGCCGGGCCGCCGATATCGTGGCCGGTACCCAGGCTAGGGTCGTCGATACTCGGAAGACGACCCCCGGCTGGCGCCACCTCGAGAAGGCCGCGGTGGCCGCTGGAGGCGCCACGAACCACCGCCACGGCTTGTTCGACGGTATCCTGATCAAAGACAATCACATCAACGCGCTGGGCAGCGTCGCCCGCGCCGTGGAGCGCGCCCGGGCCACCAACCATCACCTCCTCAAGGTCGAGGTCGAGTGCGAGACGATGGTCCAGGTCGACGAAGCCGTCGCCGCCGGCGCCGACATCATTCTCCTCGACAACATGGCGCCCGACGCTCTTCGGGCGGCGGTCGATCGCATCGACGGCCGCGCAATGACCGAAGCGTCGGGTGGCATCACCCTGGATAACCTACGGGCGGTCGCCGAAACCGGAGTTGACCTGATCTCGATGGGAGCCCTGACCCACAGCGCCCGGGCGGTCGACCTGTCGCTGGAATGGTCGATTTGACTTCCTTCGCAGCACGCCTGTCGACTTCACACCTGGCCCGGGTGGTGGTGCGTCTTCGCGACGTGGGCAGCACCAATGACGTCGCGCTCGCCCTCTCCAAGCTCGAAGCCCGGCCCGGCCTGGTGGTCACCGCGGACCGGCAGACCGCCGGCCGTGGCCAGCGAGGGCGGCGGTGGGCCTCGGAACCGGGCGACGGGCTCTACTCTTCGTTCGTTCTTCGCCCCAACTTGCGCCCGACCGAGGCGGCGGCGATCACCCTGGCGGCCGGTCTGGCTGTGCACGCGGGTTTGCAATCGTTGACGCCGGTTCCGCTCGGTCTCAAGTGGCCCAACGACGTGTTGGTCGGCGAGCCCGGTCACCGCTACGGTCGCAAGCTGGCCGGCATCCTGTTCGAGTCGGTGGCCGGCGCCGACGCCATCCACCACGCCATCCTGGGCATCGGCGTCAATCTCCGGGTGCCCCACGATCCGGCGCTCGCCCCTTTCGCGACCGGTCTGGAGTCTCTCGAGGCCACGACCACCGAGCCGCTGCACGTCTTGGCCACGATCGCCAACCGCCTCGAGCCGGAGCTCGAGCGGCTAGAGCGGAGCGGTCTGTCCGCCCTTTGCCGAGAATGGACCGAGCACGCCCTGGGCATCGGGCAATCGGTCGAAGTTCATCACCCCGACCACGTCGAGGTCGGCCGGTTCGACGGCCTGAGCTCCGACGGTAACCTTCGGCTCACCACGCCGCGGGGTACCCGCACCATTCATAGCGGGCGCCTCAGTCTCCCCAACGTTCCTTTTCCGCCGAAACTATAGCTTAGCCGGCGGCCGATGAGATCGAAGCCTGCCCCGTGAACGGGCAGGGTTGGCTTGGTCACCGCTTTGCGTTGCTCAACGCGGCTGCGGGTATTTTGCGAGTTTTCGCTGGAGGCTGCGGCGGTGCAGCCCCAGCAGGCGGGCGGCCTGCGAGATATTGCCGCCGCATTCGGTGAGCACCCGGTTGATATGCTCCCACTCGGCCCGGGCCAGCGAGGGGACTTCGCTCGGCGACGAGATGATTTCGTCGTCCGGGCCCCTCCCCGCGCGTCGGAACGCGACCTCGATTTCGTCGACGGTCGCCGGTTTCTGCAGGAAGTCTTTCGCCCCCAGCCGGACCGCTTCCATCGCCGTCGCGATGCTCCCGTAGGCCGTCAACACGATGATGACGGTACTGTCATCGATCCTTCGGAGGGCCCGCACGACGTGAAGACCCCATTCACCGCCGAGCCGCAGATCGACCAGGGCCCATTCAGGGCTATCTTCTTCGGCCGAGGCGACCGCCGAGGCTTGATCGACCGCCGTTCGTACGTCGTAGCCCCGTCTTTCGAACGCTCGGGCCAATCGCTCCCGGAAAGGGTCGTCGTCGTCGACGATCAGGATCGTCCGCGGGCTGGGTCCAACTTGTTCGAGCATCACGCGACCTCGGTGGGAAGCCATAACTTCACCACGGTCCCCTTGCCGACCGCCGAATCGACCTCGACCTGCCCGCCGAGGTGCTCGACCAACGATCTCGCGATGAAGACCCCGAGCCCTCGCCCTCGGCCGGGGCGGGTCGTGAAGAAGGGCTCACCGAGGCGAGCGAGCACTTCGGGCTCGATACCCGGCCCCGAGTCGGAGACCGTGATGGCCACGCCGCTGTCGAGCTCGCGGGCGGACAGAGCGACCGATTCATGCGAGGGCGCCGCCTGCACGGCGTTTCTCACCAGCTGGGTGAGCGCCTGGGTAGCGGCTTGAGTCGGCCAGCGGACCACCAGCCCCGGGGGCATCACCGACAGCTCGATCCGATCGGAAGAGCCGCCCAGTTGCGCCACGATGTCTTGGAGAAGACTCTTCAAATCGGTGGGCACGGCCCCTTCGCCGCGCAACTCACCCGCGGCGACCGACATGTGCTCGAGGACCTGATGCGCGCGCTCGACCTCCTGCCCGATGAGCGCGAGGTCGCGAACAATCTCCGGGTCGCCACCAGCCCTCTGTAGGTCGCGCTCGAGCTCGCTGGCCGCGACCCGGATCGTCGCCAGGGGGTTGCCGATCTCGTGGGCCGCGCCCGCCGCGAGCGTGGCGAGCCCCAGCATCTTCGACGTCTGCGCTCGCATCTGCTGTTCGCGTCGAAGCACTTCGGCGAGACCACCCACCCAGCGCGCGATCACGATCGCGGCCACGGTGAGCGCGAGCCACATGCCCTGCAGATGCGCGGCGTACGGGTGACCCTCTGCCGCGCCCGTATGACCACCGAGGGGCGCCGGCAGCGGCACGCTGACGAAGAACACGAGGCCAAATCCGGCGCTCGACGCCAAAACGGTCGACCAGGTCCAGCGGGGCGTGGTCGCGATCGCCGCCAGCATCACATAGATCAGATACAACACCGAGAACGGATTCGTGGGCCCTCCGGTCAGGCTCAGCAGTCCTGTAAGCAGGCCGACATCGAACAGCGCCAACGTTCCCATCACTCGCGCCGACGGACCGCCGGTGGGCACCAACCCCGGCCAGCGCCCTACCCCCCCGACCAGCACGTTGGAGACCGCGCCGGCCAGCAACAGGAGCACCAGGATCGCGGTGGACCGGCTCGCGCGACCGATTCCACCTTGCGATTCGCTTTGGGCGAACCACAGACCGACGACCACCGCCGCGGCCGCAACCTGCACCACGATCACCCACCATCGAAGCCGAACCACCGCCCGAACCGACAACCGGCCATTTTCCGCCGGAGCCTGGAATCGTCGCCGATGCCAGCCCGACGCCGACGCGAGAGGTATCGACGCGCTCACAGAGCAAAAGCGTAGCCGCAGCTGGTCTGAACCGAAACCGTCTCCACCAACTGGACCCCACCGACCTGCTGGAACACCGGCACGTGCACTCGCCCCGCGCAAGACAGGTTCTCGCCGACCCGAAACTCGAAGCCACCGGCAATGCCAACCTCGTGTCGCCCGCCCACGCGGCTTCGGCCCGTGCCTTCATCCTCGGGGATGTCGTCGCGGTCGTGCCATCGATAGTCGACTTGAAGCGCGAGACCGAGCACCTCCCGCCACGGGATGACGGTCACCCCCACCAACGTGTCGACGTCCCGGCCCCATCGGATATCGTCGCTGGTCGTCGTGAGGGGCTGAGTCACTTGGCCGAGTACACCGACCCGCCATCGAGGAGACAGTTGGTAGTCGATATCGAGGCCCGCGCCCACCGACCACACCCCGGCTCCCAGACTGGCTTGGGTATCGTAGGTGACGACATCCAAGGCCCCATCGGCGGTATTCTCGACTCCGGTCACCGACAGCGCGGGCTCCGGCAGGTAGCGCCCGGTCGGCGCGACGGTCAGGAGGCGTACCCGGATCGCGAGGGGACCGGGCTGGACCTTGCTCGGCCCGAAGAGCCCGATCAGCTCCTGGCTGACCGTAAGCGAGAGATCGCCGAGGCCAAACGAAGTCTCGGCCGCGCCTTCGCGCGGGTCGGTCCGAACGAAGCCGACCGGCTGCGTGAGCACGACGGCCGTTCCCGAATCCCCTTGAGCGACCAGCGTGGGAACCAGCGTGGCCACCACGAGGTCGCCCATGCCCGGCGGCGTCTCGTCGTCGGCCTGCAGGCGGCCGAAGTAGGCGATCTCGGTGGCCAGTCGAGCGTCGAGGCTCGAGGTGCCAGCACCCATCACGCTCCCCAACCACGCCGCCCCATTCGCGGAGGCCCGGGACGTCGGATTGGAGTGGTGGGCCTCCACCGTCGCCGGCAACCCGACCACCATGATGACGACGACCGTGAGGTGCTTCATGGCTGCCCCTTGCGATTCGTTCGAACCGAGCGGTAGGCGCCCATCATGACGACGACCGTGAGGTGCTTCATGGCTGCTCTTCCGCGAACGGATCGGACAGTCGGGGGTCGGTCACGAAGGTCGTATCGGTTAGGCTTCGAAGAAATGCGATCAGGTCCTCTCGCTCCGCGTCGCCGAGTCGGAAGCCCGGCACGAAGCCGCTCTTGAATGGATTCGCTCGACCATCGCCGGCGTGCCGCCCGTCGGTGATGTTTCGCCCGCCGGCCTCGTACACCCGGATGACTTCCTCGAGGGTCGCCGCGCTCCCGTCGTGAAAGTACGGGGCGGTCAGCTCGATGTTACGTAGAGTCGGCGCTCGAAACTTACCCATGTCGTCAGGTTCGCCGGTGATCTCGTGCAGGCCGGTGTTGGGGGGCGGATAGCCGCCGTCCCCTTCGAGATTGTACAGCCCGGTATTATGGAAGAAGGTGGCATCGAACACGGAGTCCTCGTGCACCGAGGCTTCGGTGAAGTTGAAGCCGCCGTGGCAGTGATGGCATTCAAGCCGTTCCGAGAAGAACAGCGACATGCCTCGCAATTCTTGGGCGGTGAGCGCGCTATCGTCGCCGTCGTAGGCGAACTGGTCGAACCTCGACCGGCCCGAAATGAGCGCCCGACAGAATGACGCCAGCGCATTGATGACCGTTTCGCGCTGCACTGGCGGGTCGGCGTCCGGATACGCCTCGGCGAATCGAGCGGAGTAGTCCGGGTCGTTCGCGAAACGGGCCAGCACCTCTTGTTCCCTCCCCGTCAGCCCGAGCTCCACCGGGTGCTCGCCGAACAGCGGTATCAGGATCTGGTGCTCGAGCTTCGTCAGGCCCGGGTTCGCCCAAGTCAGGGTCGCGTTGTAGCCCACGTTGGTGAGCGTGGGACTGTTGCGGGGATGAAGCTCGCCGGTCGAGCCGGCGGGGGTGGGTCGTCCGTCGGTAAAGGCCTTCGCTTGGTGGTGGCACGACGCGCAGGCCTGCGTGCCGTTCGCGGACAGCCTGACGTCGTAGAACAAATGGCGCCCGAGCTGAATCCGCGCTTCGGTGGGACGGTTGTCGTCGGGCACCTGCGGCGCCGGAAATCCAGGAGGAATTCGAAGACCAAACACCCGACGACCGGCGACGCCCCCTAACCCGTCGGCGTCGTCGGAGCTCGAATCACCGCCGCAGCCGATGCCCGCCATCGTCGCCGCGAGCACGGCGACGCGCGCGGTTTGGGTACCGAGGATGAACGCTCCTTTGACGGCGCCTGAATGCGCCGCTGACGCGGTGGTCACGGAGCGAGCCCTCGCGTAAAGAGTGATTGCGCGTCACAGCCGCTGGTGCAGGTGCCGGTGCTGAACTCGAGACCGAGGGCGCCGAACACCGGGGCGCACTCGTTCGGCTCCATGGGGTTGCTCATGCAACCGGGGGGCGAATCGACGGTGTTGGCGGTCAGGTCGGCTCCCGCGACCAAGGCGGCGAGGTCGACCTCGATGCGGTCTTGGTCGGGATCGAAGTCCGTGATGACCACGCTCGACGCATTCGGGCGGCCGCACTCCGCGTCGGGAGGCCGAACGTCGGCGTCCGATACGCATAGGGTCGACCCAATGTGGACGTTCCAGCGGGGGATGACACCGCCTTCGACCAGCCAGTCGACTTTCACGAATTTGTAGCCGCCCCGCCAGGTCCAGAACATGCTTTCGAGGTTCAAAGGCGGGGGTGAGGTGGCGCTGTCGTTATGGTTGAGCTCGAACGGCACCCCCACCACGAACCGGACCGCGTCGTAGGTATCGATCGGCGCCCGTCCGGTGATGGTCGTGTTGGTGTCCGCTGTCCCGCCGTCGCTGCACGCGGGCTCGAAGTCGACCAGCGCGACCTCGGGGCGTTGCCAAGGGGTGGTGTCGAGCGCGACGGCGACCCACTCGCCGGCAGCGTTCCGCAGTTCGACCTGCGATGCGAAGAATCGGGCATCCGCGAGCTGCGCTCGGGCACCGGTCGACCCGAGGCCTGAGTACATCACCGAGCACGACAGCGCTTCGCCGGACACGGTCGCGGCGAACTCCAGGGCCACCGGCTGGGTGGTCGACTCTTCATCAGCGCATGCCAACGCACCAGCCGCGAACACGACCGCCGCCAGGGCGATTGCCGTTTTTGTCATGGCCCCAGAGTCGCTCGAGTCGGTTGGAGCGAGAACGCGACAAATTGTCGCGGGCCATGGCCGCCGGTGTCCGTCGGTTAGTCGGAGTGGGCGTGGGCGGTCATTCGCACCGGCCGAGCTGGCCCCAGGGTAATGCGCGGACGCAGGCCCGGGTCTCGGCCGTCGCCCTTCAAGCTGAACTGCTGTCCGAGCCGAGCCAGGAGCAGCTGCCCTTCCATCATCGCGAAGTGGCGCCCGATGCAGGTCCGGTTTCCGGCGCCGAAGGGGATATAGGCGTGCGGGTGGCGGATCCCGTTGGCCCCGGGCAAGAAGCGATCGGGGTCGAAACGCTCGGGGTCGGGGAACCACCGGGCGTCGTGATGGGCCCAGTAGGGCCACACGATCACCTCCGTCCCCTCTTCGACCGGATAGCCAGCGAGGACGGTCTCCTTGGTGGCCACTCGGGTCGTGGCGTAGGCCGGCGGATACAGGCGCATGCTCTCGCTGAAGATCCGACGGGTGAGGTCGAGCCGCTCGAGGTCAGCGTAGGTGGGCGGCCGATCACCGAGCACCTCCCGAAGTTCGGCCTGAAGCGCGCTTTCCCACTCAGGATAACGCGACAACAGGTGCCACGTCCAGGTCATCGCGAGGGCCGTCGTTTCGTGCCCGGCCGCCAGCAGAGTGACCAACTCGTCGCGCAGCTGCTTTCGCGACAACGCTTCGATCTGCAGAAGCTGTCCCAGCAGGTCGGTGGGCGCCCCCTGGTTGTCGTTCGCGACAGGCTTCTGGCGAATGGCGGCCCGCCGCTCGTCGATCATCCCGTATACGAGCCGGTCCAAGGCGGAGAGCGCCTTGCGGGTGCGCACGTGCAGGGGCGTCGGCACCCAGTCGGGAAACAGGTCGACGGTGGCGACCGCCCGCTGAACGACGTCCATCGACGCGGCGACCTGGTCGACCACCGGACCGGGGTCGTAGTCGAACAGCGCCTTGCCCACGATGGCCAACGTCAGGCGCATCATGTCGTGCCCGATGTCGCGCTCGGGCGAAGCGCGCCACTCGGCCGCCATGTCGTCGGCCGCCTTGACCACCGTCTCGGCATACACCGCGATCCGTTCGGACTTGAACGCGGGCTGAATGAGGCGCCGATTCCGCCGCCACGTCTCGCCGTCGGCGGTCAGGAGGCCGTTGCCGAGGACTTTCACGAGGTCCCGCCGCTTTCGGTAGTCTCCACCTTTCGAGACCAGCACCTCGTAGATGTGGTCGGGGTGGCGAGTCACGTACAGCGGGTTCCGGCTGTTCGGGGAGACGTAGATGTCTCCGTACTCTTCGAAGCGCCGCCCCACCATCCCGAGGAGGTCGGTCTGAACGGCCCGGACGAATCGGATGAAGCCGATCAGGCCGACGGGGGGCGGACTCGGCGGACGCATCGCGTGCACGCTCATAGCGTGGATCTAGCAGCGGAGCCGGCGATGGTCGACGACTTCGGCCGCCACCGACGAGTCAAGCGAGTCTGGTTTCACCGCTCATGTATGCTGTGAGGCGAAGCCTGATAGAGTCGCGGAGTGTCGGTCGAAATCGGGTACATCATCCTGTGGCATCTGAGCTGGGCGATCCTCGGCGCATTCGGAACCGCCTGGGTACACGAATTCACCGGCCGCGACGTGGGGGTCGGGGGCTGGCTCGGCCTCGCGATCGGGGGCATCATCGGGCCGCCGGGGCTGATCACGCTGTGGGTCTCATTGGTCGCGCAACCCAACTGGCTCCGCGGCAAGCTCAAGAACGCCGAACGTCGTTGGTACAAGTGGTGGACCTGACCGGCACCCCCGGGCCCCACTCGAAGCGACGGACCTCCGGCTTGAACCCCGGGCCGCGGACGCGGCTCTCAGAGGTCATGATGAGGCTTTATCTGCATCGGCATCTTCCTCCTGCTTTCCTCCTAATGGCCCTCGGTGTGGCGGGGTGCCCGGTCGACGAAGAGATCGTGACAACCGAGCCCACGCGTACGCCCGGAGGTGGCGTCAGCTCGGCGCCCGCGTCCTCGCCCAAGGGCGACCACCTCGACCTCACGGCCGGGTGGCGTCAGGTCGAGCTGCCCGCCAAGTCCCCGGAAGTCGCGCGCAAGGTCGAAGCCGCCAAGAAAGCCATGAAGGCCCTCGGCCAGAATCTTCAGCGAGAGCTGAAGGCCGCCTTGGGCGAGACCGCGGACTTCGAGCAGGGCATCAAGACCTGCCAGGAGGCCGCGCCCAAGGTCGCGCAAATGGTAGCCGGCGAGCACCAGGTGGAGGTGGGAAGAACCTCGTTCAAAGTTCGTAATCCGCTCAATCGGCCGCGACCGTGGGCGCGACCGGTGGTGGAGCAGCGGTACGACAAGCCGGTGCTGATGGAAGGTCCGGACGGGCGTTATGCCTTCATGGCCCCCATCCGCATGGGCGGCCTCTGCGTGAGCTGCCACGGCACGCCGGAGCAGATCCCGGATGCCGTACAGAAGCTCCTCGCCGAGCGTTACCCCGAAGACCAGGCAACCGGATTCGGGCCGACCGACCTTCGAGGCTGGTTCTGGGTCGAATTCGCGAGCGCCACCGCGACTCCGTAGACGCCCGTGAAGGCCCGGTAGCGACCCGCGCCGCGACGGCCCCGGCCGCGCCCACCTCCAGGAAAGGTATTGACAGGTCGCCCCGCCCCCTCGTATCCATTCAGCCCCAAAACACGGGGCCATAGCTCAGCTGGGAGAGCGCTTGAATGGCATTCAAGAGGTCGTCGGTTCGATCCCGATTGGCTCCATCAAAGATAACGGTCACTTACGATTTCGAAGCTGACAAGCTGACCACAGCTGTGACCACAGATTCGGGATGGTCAGCAACTACGGCCTCGGTACCGTCCGCCAGCGGAAGGATGGCCGCTGGGAATGGCTGAGTCCGCCCGCCCTTGGCCGTAGGTCGATCTACGGCAAGTCCCGGCGCGAGGTTCTCGACAAGGCCCGGGCCTGGATGGCCTCGAAGCCAGAGGCACCCCGCACCGCCAAAGCCGAAGATCGCACCCTGGGCGAGACCGTAGCCGCGTTCCTGACGGCCGCTGACGATCGGCTCCGCCCCGGCACCCTCGCCACCTACCGCTCCCTCCTGACCGCGAACGTCGTGCCCCGGCGGGGGCAGCTCCCCATCGAACGCGTGAAGCGGCAGCACATCGAGTCCCTGGACGCGGAGCTGCGGGATCAGGGCACCACCCTGCGCACCCGACAGGCCATCCACGTCGCCCTTCGCCAGGTGTTCAAGTTCGCCGTCGAGCGGCGGTGGATCGATGCTGACCCGATGGCCGGCCTTCGCCGCCCAGGGGGCTCGAAGCAGGCCCGGGTGAAGGCCGAGACCACGGTCCGGTACTGGACCGCGGATGAGATGAAACAGGTTCTCACGGCCGCCCACGACGTGCTCACGCCCCAACAAGCCCTGATCTTCGAGGTGTTGGCCTGGACGGGGTGTCGGATCTCCGAGGCGCTCGGGCTGCGGTTCCGTGACCACGGCCGGGGTCGGCTGTCGTTGGTCCGCACCTTCAGCAAGTCGCGGCAGATCGAGCCTATGAAGTCGGAGACCTCGCGCCGCACGGTGGACGTGCCGCCGGCGCTGTCCCGGCTGATCGAGGACGAGCGGGCGCGGCGGGGCGCGGGGCTCGACGACTATCTGTTCGCGACGGCCACCGGTACGCCGATCGACCAGGACCGGGCCCGCAAGCTCTTGGCGAAGGTGGTGAAGGCGGCCGCCGTTCCGGCCCGCACGCTGCACGAGGTCCGACACTCGCACGCGGTCATGCTCCTCGAACGAGGCGCGACTCTGAAGGCCGTCCAGTTGAGGCTGGGCCACGCCGACGCGGCCACGACGATGCGGACCTACAGCCACGTCACGCCGGCGATGGACTCGGGGCTGATGAACGCCCTTCAAGGTGCGCTGGGCGAGCGGTGAGGGTGTGGCCGGTTCGTCCGACCGAATTTCCCGTGCGGGTACCTGAAAAGGCCGGCCGAATTCGGCAAGGGAAAAGGCCATTCGTGCGGGAAACGGGGGTTTCGATGCGGTCTGGGACTTTCACCAGAGTTGGTGAAAGGGGCCGACCGTCCTTTCAACCCGTTGGCCGAGGACGGCGCTCACTGGGGCCAGCCGGACGCGGATGCTTAGGTCGGCCTGATACCGCTGCGTGCGCCGGAGCCGACCGTGCAACCCCGCGCGGGCCTTGAGAGTCGCCGGCGCACGCTGATCATCAGACCGCGGTGGGCGGGCTGTGGATGACCCGGCAAGCGCCGGCCACACCCACGCGGCCCCAAAGGGCGCTCACCTGGAGGGCGCTGCTCGTGCTGTCGGCCAGGGGCACCACGCGCACGGTCGGGCTCACCTGCATCGCGGCGAACACCCGGCGGGTGTCGATGAGCAGGTTCTCACACGACGCGACCGTGATCGCCCCGGCCTCGGTGGTGTTCGCCTCCGACAGGCCCGAGGTGCCGACGACGACCGTCGTCGCAGTGACCGTGGTGACGTCGCCGGGTCACCACCGGGGGTGACGGCGTCTGGCCACTCGGACGGCGCGAACAACGACCCCGACCTGCCGGCCGAAGCCTCCAAGAGCCCGAGACGCGCATGACGGAGCGTTCGACTTTCGGCCCAGTTCCGACATCCGGATAGGGCTGGTGAACCACGCCA
>CAZFIV010000020.1:0-85732 GCA_964519665.1 uncultured Myxococcales bacterium | reverse complement strand
GCCAGCACGGAATCGCGAATGAACTCGAGCGTTTGAGGCGCAGCCTCGCTAAACCTGGGTGTTCATGGTCTGCTTGATCGTTGAAGTCGCCTTTTCGACAACCTTCGAGGTCAGCTCGAGCTCCTGCGTGAATCGGTAGACGCCCGCCTGCATGGCAAGCAGCTCGGGGGTTGAAAAGCTTCGACCCGACAGGGAAAGACTGATGATCTCCTCGAGCTTGTTCTGCCCCTGCATGACATCCTCCATGATGCGCTGGATGCCCCCCTGCAGGCCGACCCGATTCATCGACTCGCCGATCGGCGGCACTTCGACCACCTGGGCCTGCCGCGCCGCCCGCAGGACATCCGTATTGTTGGCGACCTGAAGGCGGCCCGCCTCCACTTCGCCGACCCGC
This sequence comes from uncultured Myxococcales bacterium, assembly GCA_964519665.1. Classification (GTDB taxonomy): domain Bacteria; phylum Myxococcota; class Kuafuiibacteriia; order Kuafuiibacteriales; family Kuafuiibacteriaceae; genus JANQQN01. The sequence goes on along the minus strand of CAZFIV010000020.1, from coordinate 85,338 downwards.
TGCCCTTGGAGAACCTCATTGAAAGCGACCTGGGGGGCTTGCTGCTGAACCTGCTCGGCTTGCTTGAGGGCCGCTTGGACCTCTTTCATCATTTCTTCAGCGACTTTTCCCGCGCCGCTGCTCAATGGATCGCTCACGATTCACCTCCATAAGGCCGGTTCTGCGTCGGCTCCGCGCCAACTCGGCGCCGATGCTGCGTCGGTTGCGCGCCGACTGAGTGGTGATTCACGACCGACCCCGCCGACGGCGGGGCGAGCGATGATGCTCACCGTCCAGCGCTGGCCGTGCCGCGCCCAGACCACCCCATTTGCCACTATCACTATCGGGTGGCTGGTCCCGATGGTTGCGTCGGTCGGGGTCCGCCCTTGCGTTTCTCGGCCGGTGCCCGGCGGTCCTCGTTGTACTCCTCGACCAGATCTTTCAGCAGGCGGCCCATTTTTTGAATTGCTCGGGTATGTAATCGGGAAGTCCAGGACTTCGACAACCCTAGGTGTTTACCGACCTCCTCGAGGGAAAGCTCGCGGTAGTAGTACAGCTCGAGAAGCTGCCGCTCCTGCCCGCCCAGCTTCTCGAGCGCCTGGGATACCAACTCGCGGGCCTGCTGAATCTCGATCGATTCGTCGATACTCGGGCTTCGATCGTCAGCGATCTGAAACCCCTCCATCGCGTCGAGCGCCGTGACGTAGATGGTGACCAGGCCTTCGACGACGTTGGCGAGCTCACCGACCTCGTCGTCATCGCTGCGCTTGATACCCGATGGAACGGACAGATTCTGCTCGTGAACGTTGGTGAGGTAAGCGTTGGCGTGCTGCTCAAACCGGTACCGCTGGTATTCGGTCCGACTCACCCACCCCATGCCTCTAAGGCCGTCGTAGATGGCGCCGCGGATTCGGTAATAGGCAAAGGTCATGAAATTCGCGCCATACTTGGCGTCGAATCGGTCGGCCGCCTCGAAGAGACCGAGCATCCCGTAGCTCACGAGGTCGTCGAACTCGATGTCTTTAGACAGCGTCTTCTTGACCTTGCCAGCGATCGACCGAACGTAGGGCGTGTATTTTTCGGCCAGCTCCTTCCGACCAAGACCGGCCGCCGGATGAAGGCGCTCGGTTCGCCCCTCGCTGGGCGCCTCGGACTTTGGCGTCGCCGCCGTCGACCTCGACTTCGCGCCGGCAGCCGCGCCCTCTCCCTGCTCATCGGCAAGGGACGGGCCGGGACGCCTTCCCGCCTCGGGGCGCCGGCGAGTCGAGGCCCCCTTTTTCGGAGGCGCAGGTTTTGCGTCGTCGACCAACCTAACCCTTCGCCGCGAGCTTCTTGAACTGCGTCTGCAGCCTCTGGGCGAGCGCGGGATCACTCTCGATGAGCTCGGTCACCGCTTCCTCGAGGAGTTCCTCACCCGACTTGTCGGATTCGTCGTCGCCCTTTTTCCGTTTCTTCTTCTTGAACTTCGGAAACCGCTCTTCGATGACCAAAGTCACGAACTCTTGAACCGCCTCCCGTTGAGTGAGCACCCCGTTATCCAGTCGTTTTGCAATGTCGGTCGCCTTGCCTGTCAAGCGGGATTGCTGGGCCTGCTTCGCCTGCTGGGTGCGCGCGGCGTCGGTGCCCTGAGTCCCCGCCTGGTGCCCAGGCTGGAGCTTCGACGCGAAATCCGTCTTCGGCGTCTGCGTGTTCTGGGTCGACGAGCTCCCCGGTGTCTGGGGAGGAACCACCGGTCCGCCACCCCCGCCAATTCTCGGCATATCAAACAACCTCGGCCGCCATGGCATCTAACAGGCTGCGGGCGAAGTCGGCCGCATCGCCATCAGCGTCGAGCGCGACGGCTCGGTCGAGAGCTGCCTTCGCATCCGAGCGCCGGTTCATGAACAATAGAGCTTCCCCAGAGTGGGCTTCAGCTAGTGCGCTGCGAGGATTCTTCTTGAGCGCATCTCGGTGGAACTTCAGGGCACGCTCATACCGACCCTGGCTAAAGTAGAGGTTTCCGAGGCAGATCAGCGGAATCTCGCTGTTGGGCACGAGGGCCGATACCCCAGCGAACACTTCTTCGGCCTCCCTGAACTTCTGCATCTCGAGGTACAGATAGCCGGACTCCAGAAGGAGGGCGAGCTCGTTTTGGCTGACCTCGACCAGCCCTTCGACGATCTCCGCTCCCGACATATCGATAGGCATCGTATCCACTGGGTGCGACCGCCGCAACCGGACCGACCGCATCCCGCCGCGGCGCGTCAGCGAACGTTGTTCAGAGCGTTCTTGGCTGCGTCGTGCTTGGTCTTCATGATGTTCGAGATCAGATTGAATTGGCGGGTGTCCATCTGAATCTTTTCCTGCAGTTGCAGGTACTGGAGATTGAAGCTGGCCTGGAATTCGGTCATCTCCCGTGTCGCCGACATCATTTGGTTGAAGGCGTCGGTCGATGCGTTCGCCGTCGATGCGGTTGCACCCGTTCCGAAGGCGGGATTCGAGAGGTCGGTGCCGAGGTTGGGACGACGGTCAGGAATCGCCAGCGTTCCGCCGGCGCCGTAGTTGCCGACCTGAGTGCCGCCGATGGAGCCGGATCCCGCCGGCGTCAGCGCATAGGTGGAGGTTCCATATGGAACGCCGCCTGACCCAGAGTTGACGAGCTGCGCGGCGGGGGTCGTCCCGGCCAGAGCCGCCGAGATGATGGCGCCGCCCGGCACATAAGGGGCCGCCTGCTGAAGCCCTTGAATCGCAACATTGCCGGCTCGGATCAGACCGTTCTTCATGACCGAGCCAAAATCGGTTCTCGGCGTTTGCCGGGTGCTCGTCGCTACCGTGGAAAGACGGATGGGGGCTGCGCGCACGTTGTTGTTCTCGCCGTTCATCGTCTGTATCTCCCTGAAAAGTCGTACAAAAGGGCACAGCAGGTCCGGCCGCCACGACCAGCGTGTCGAACGCATAAACGTAGCCCAAATCTGCGAATCGGTTCGTGGATGCTTATCGGTGTGGCTTGTCGAAGCGTTGCGGAAAAAGCGAACGGAAATCCATCGCCAGCGCAGCCAACGCCACTGTGCGGGTTTTTGAGATTTGAAGAGCCGTCAACGCGCCGGCGGATTGAGGGCAGCTTTGGTTTGAAAGAGATACTCGAACAGGTCTGCACACCGCTCGTACGCCGCCATAGCCTTGAGCGCTGCCGCGCGGGTCTTCATCTCTTTCGCCGTGCTCAGCCGTTCCAGGGCCTCGTAGGTCGGTCGGAGCCGGTCGGCGGCAGCCTCCGCTGAGTCCAACTCCAGCAGAGCCTCGATCCCGGGAAAACCGACAGAACCCGCGGATGGCGCCGACCCGGGGGAACGCAGGGTGGTCGCCCGAACTTCAGGCCTTCGAATCTCGCTTATCCGGAAGCTCGACAGGTCATCTTTGGCCACGAAGCCAGCTTACTCGATTCGCGCGTCAACGAAAGCGGTCGGTTCGCCCAGCGCCTGCTCGGCGGCCGGAAGGGTCAGTCTGGAATCCGAGGGTCGGTACCGCTGCAAAATTCCTCGATGTTGACGCGACCGTCGCGATCGTCATCGAAATCGATGACCAGGTTCTCCTCTTTGAACTCGAGGACGATCGTCTCCCGAGTTTCACCCCGCAGGTCCACCTGCTCGGTAACGATGGCCAAATCGATGCGCTCGCCGGCGATTTCGTAAAAGTAGGTCACCCGAAAATCTCGGACCGCACCGAGCGGCACGGGCTCGCAAACTCCGGAAACCGTTCGGTCTTCGTTCACCGTCAGCGGACATACACCGTCGACGCCCAGCACCTGGAGATATGCCTGCATGTCGGGCCCAGTGCACTCGAGAACCTGGTTCGCGAATCGTAGCTCGAGGGGGACGCCCAGATCGTCGCCGCATGCCCCGACGACCGCGAGCACACCGGCCCATAGGGCCCCGGCTCGCATCGGACGGACCGCGGCCATAGCCTACGGGAGCCCCCGCGTGGGGTCTGGCGCAACGACCTGGATGCGGACGCCGGATGGGCTGTCCGAACCGGCCGTCAGAACCGCCGTGGTCGCGATGGAACCGGCCGCGACGACGCCCACCAGCGTCCAGAACCACCACCGGTCGAAGATGCTGTCGTCCTCGTCGGAATCCTGTTCCCGGTGCTGCTCGCGGTCGGACAGCAGCAGGTCGGCTCTTCCGCCTTCATCGGGCGGCGCGGTCACCGGACCAGGCAAGCCAACTTGACGCTGGGTCGGACGGGCGGTTCGCACGGTGTACGGGGCGTCCGGGCTAGCCCTGCGGGCCGGGCCATTTCCGAGGGTGTCGAAGGCCTCCACGAAGTACTCGAGGTCACCAATCACTCGCTGGGCGGGTATCACGGCCTCGAAGCCACTGGGGGTCTTCTTCATTTGAATCGGCACGTACTTGGTCGCCCCCGCGGCGCGTACGTAGACGGCCGCCGCGAAGATGCCCGACCGGTCTTCGATCTGAGCCTTGATCACGATGGATACACCGACCGTGGCGGTCTTAACCGGCGTGTGCGTGATCGTGGGCGGTCGCCGGTCGGCGGCTCGGGCCGTCGCTGCCGTGAAGGTGACCAGCACCACCGCCATGAAGAACCGAAGGTTCACGAAGTGGGCTTCCACTTCAATGACACCATAAACGGACGCTTCTGGCCGGGACGGAGGAGAGTCAGCTCATGGTGGTCCGCCGCTGGAATCGGGCCCTGGGGGGTGCGTCCCAGCGACAGACCATTGTGTTGAACGATCACCCATGGGGATGCGTCGACGTTCACCGCAAGCCCATCATCGGTAACCCGATACCGAAGGATCAGTCGGTATTCCAGCGAACGCCCGCTGAGGACGACGGTGCCCGTCGGCTCGCGCAGATCGAGTGCGGACCGGCGCCGCTCCCCATTGTAGGTCACCCGAACCTTGCGATTGGGCTTCACCGTCAAGCGCCCAAGTTGGGGCAGATCAACCGGGAGGCCATGGTTGGCCTTTGCTTCGCGCAGTCCGGTGACGCGGGACCGTTCGCCGCCACCAACCGGACGGGTCAAACTCCGAAGGGCCGGCGTCTCGCGCTCGACGTCGGCCCTCGCCGTCACCCATTTCGACGGCCCGCGTGCTCCGCTGGCTTCATCCTGGTCTTGGTCACGGGCCTCGGACGATCCCGCCACCGAGCGATCCACCCGGCCGTCAGCCGGCTTTGGACCGTCGCTGCGACGCGCCTGGCGAGCCTCGGCCTCGGCCAGCGATGGCGCGGCGGCGACGGATACGACCGGAACGGCCGAACCTGGCTCGAGGTAAAAGCGAGTCACTGAGAAGCCGACCACCGTCGTTATCGCCAGAACGAGCGCGTAGTACACGGCAGCCTGCCCCCTTCGCCGCCATGACCCCACTATTGAGGCGGGCGAATCGACCGAATCGACCGAATCGACCGAATCGACCGAATCGACCGAATCGCGGATATGGGTTTCGTCGGCGGTGGACGTCGAGAACGGTTCGTCGAACGGCGCTGAAGCGCCCTCCCCGATGGGGAAAGCGGTACCGCCGGGAGCTCTCGGGCCCCACGCCGTCCCCCTCGACCCATGGCGGGAAATCGGCCGGCGCGGGGCGAAGCGTAGACCCGGTGGCGTCTCGCCCGGGGGCGGGGGCAAGTCTGGAAGCACCGGCATCCGCGCGGGTTCTCGACGGGGAGGCGGTGTCGGAAAGGTCGGGCTGGGCGAGCCCGAGACCGGAGTGATCTCGGCAAACGGGTCCGACCCTGAGCCTGGGCGCGACCGAGCGGACAGCGATTCGTCGAAGTCCACCGCGTCGTCGGGCTGCGACACTCGGGGCACCGAGATCTGGATCTCGGACTCGAGAGGATGCGGGGGCGGCGAGGTTGTGAATGCATCAGGCATCCTGATGCCCTCCCGCATTGATACCTGTCGGCTGAGGGCGGCCATATTGCCATAATCGCCCGAAACCGTTGGCTCTTCGTCCGAGAAGAGCGCCAGCTCGCGGGAGCTGGCCTGGGTAACGTCGGCCAGCGTCGCGGCCGATTGAATCGCTATCGCCTTCGATGTTTCGTCGGCAAGTTCCTGCTCGGCTTCGGCAAGGAGTCGATCGTCATTGGCCATGTCGTCGGCGAAGAGGTCTTGCAACAGGCCCGCCAGGTCTTGTTCAGCGGGACGCACCGCCCCTTCTCGAAATAGGCCGCGAAGCGCGTCTCGCAGCTCGAAAGCGGACTGATATCGATCCTCAGGGTCTTTGGCGAGAGCGCGGTCGACGATCTCATCCAGCGCTTCGGCACCCTGGCGCTTGCTGGAGGGTAGCGGCACCCGATGGCGCTGGATGGCCTCGAGGGACAGGACGACGTTCTGCCGGACGAAAGGATTCTCGAGACAGGCGAGCTCATAGATGACGATGCCGAGGCTGAATATGTCGGAACGCTTGTCGATAGGGTCGGCCGCCGACTGCTCGGGCGACATGTAGACGAACTTGCCTTTGATCGTACCGGTGACCGTATTGACGGAGGTCATCTCGGACTTGGCGATCCCAAAATCGATGATCTTCAAGTCACCATTGTAAGAGATGAGCACATTGTGAGGGTTCACGTCGCGGTGGACGATGTTCATCGGTCGACCCAAAGGGTCTCGCGCCCCGTGAGCGTATCCCAGCCCCTCACATAGCTTGATGCCGAGTTCTACGACGTGCGCGATCGGGAGGTTGCGGCCCTCGGCCCGGAGCTCATCGATGATGTCGCGCAAGGATTTTCCTCGGACGTACTCCATCGCGATGTAGTGCTCGCCGTTGATCTCCCCCATCTCGTGGATCTGGATGATATTGTGATGGTTAAGGCGGGCGACCAGCTTTGCTTCGCCGAAGAACATCTCGACGTAGTCGGGCTTGTCGAGGTGGTGCGAGAGAATGCGCTTGATGACCAGGTGCTTCTCGAACCCCGACGGACCCCGCTGCTTGGCGAGAAACACCTCGCCCATGCCCCCCGAGGCAAGTTTTCTCAGCAGCACGTACTTGCCAAAGTTTGATGTCGCCATTGGGTCGTCCTGCGTAAAGCCGTGCCCATCAGTACCTTCTTTGCGCTCGTCGATCGAGGAGCGAGCGAGAACCGGAGGCGTACGGGTCGTAAGAGGCGTACCCTAATATAGAGCGTCGCGATCTCCAACCTGGGGGGTCAACGCACCTTCATCCGGCCCCGGTTCCGAACGAACCTGAGACGGCCCCGCAGCCCTGCGCCGAGCTTACCAACGGTTTGGCCTTCGCCAGGGCTGCCCAGATCAAGAAGGCTCCCCAGAATCTGGTAGAAGACGAGCAGCATCCAAGCGATGGTTGCCCGTCGGATTAGCGCGCGTCATGGATGACGGGTGGAGGGGCCCATTCAGGCGACCCCCGGGCGCAGACTTCGCAAGCGTTCCTGCAGTTCGTCCACGTCGAGGTCGGCATACCGTCGGGGCAACAACGACCGACTCGACGACTCGAACGCCGCCAGGAGCTCCATGTATTCGAGCATGCGAGCGTCTCGAGCCGGCAAGTAATCGTCGAGCGCCCAAGTGAAGTGTTCGGCGGTGACCGACTCGTTGGCCGTCTCAGCCAAACCATTGGCGGCGAGCACGACGGCTTCGACGTCCGCGTTTGAATAGCTCACCAGCCTTTCGCTTACAGCTGCCCGATCCCGAGGAAACTGAAGGTCGTGCTCGACTCGGTGCCTCCGCAGCTGCGCGTTGACGACCGGCTCGACCTCTTCGGCGTCCTGGCTATAGAAGAACGGGATTTTTCGGTCGAGACGACCGGCCCGCTTGATGTCGATATCGAGCCGGTCGGGCCGGTTCGTCATCAGCACGAACAGCACCCGACCCCGGTTCGTCGTGTCGCTCATGAATTCTTTGATTCTCGCGATCACCCGACTCGACGTCCCCCCGTCCGACTCGGAGCCTACACTACCGAACGCGCGGTCGCCCTCATCGATGATCACCAGCACATTGCCGAGCGCTTTCACGACGTCCAGGATCTTCTCGAGATTACCCTCCGTCGCTCCCACCCAACGCGAACGGAAGTTCTTGAGTTTGATCGCGGTGAGTCCCGACGATTTGGCGAACGCTTCGGCCACGAAGGTCTTTCCGGTGCCCATCGGGCCGGTAAACAGGAGCCCCATAGGCACGCGGCGCCGGTTGCCCTCCCGGATATTATGAGCGATTTGCATGAGTTCGCGCTTGACGGATTCCATGCCGCCGACGGCCGAGAAATCGTGGTCAGGATCCACGAACTCGATCATCCCGAAGCACTCCTTCTCGAGGATCTCCCGCTTGCGCCGATTCAGAAGCCCGAAGACCTCGTCGTAGCGGCTGTCGTTCTCCAGGTGGCGTTCGACGTCGAGCCCCTCATCGCGCAGATAAGACAGGACCTGATCGCGACTCATGCCCGAGGTCATTCGAGTGAGTTTCTTCGACCTCTGAAGAGCGTCGGGGGCGGCTCCGAGCGACTCACGGATCAGCTCGTACCGTTCCGCAAAGTCTTCCTCGGCATCCTCGCCGGGGGCCAATATCCCCCTGATCTGGATGGTTTTGAGGCCGGCCGACTTCGACGACAGGCGTTCGACGTCCCTCGCGGTGGCGTCAGGCTCCAGGAGCCGAATGATCGCCGAGCGCTCCTCTGCGTCGGGAAGCGGAATCGGGACGGCCGCGACGCGCGGATTCGATACAATTTTGGCCGACATTTGGGAGAGCTGCTCGGAGACCAACAGAACGACGTTGTCTGAGTTCTCGAACGTCCGATCGAGGCTCCAGCGATGGAGGGTCACCACGGCTCGCCGGTCCGCCTCGGTGAGAAAGCTATTTTCCCCGGCCGGGGCGATCATCTCGGCGTACTCTCCGATGACCCCGATGCCATCGCTGTCGCGCAGAATCCGCTCCAGCTGGACGAGAACGCTTTGAACATCCTTCGCGTTGGCGACCTGTTCATTATTGGGGAGCGCTCGATCTTTCTTTCGGAACTTGATGCCGGACGAGGCGTCGAATTGAACGATCACCTCTTTCTTGGCGAGCAGCACCGTCGCCAGAAAGTCGGACAGAGGTAGGAGCTTGCCTTCGTGCAGGATGAGGTCGAAGACATTGCCGTACAACAGGAAGACGGAGGCTTCTCCGCGGAGGTAGGTGCTTCGGATCTGCTCGGCCCACGGAGGCAGCTGACGTTGCGTCATACGGATCGAGGTAACGCACCGGCGCGTCCCGGTCTACGCCGCCGCGTCGGTTCGTGCGCTCATCATGGCCTCGATCACGATTTCGGCGCGTCCTTCGAAACCGAGGTTTCGCCGCTGGACGGCGTAAAGACTCATAGGCTGGGTCGGCACGGCAAGCGGCTTGAGCTCCGGATGTCGAGCCGCCACGGGCGCGGGTAGCACGGTTAGGTAGCGTCCGGAGCGACAGAGCATGAGGCCCACCGACAGGTCGGCTCGAATGGCGATGCGTCGGGGCTCATGGGCGGGCCAGCCGTCGGTGAGGCGTCCCTGATCGGCTTCTGGGGCGACAAAGGGGTAATCGGACGGGTCTCCGGAAGCGATATAGAGCGGGTGACCAGGGCCACAGAATACGTGGGTCGCGAAGTCGGCCACATGCACCGTCGTCAGGTCGGGATGTGGGCGAGGTTCAAGGACCAGGGCGACGTCCAGCTGCCCTCGCAGCAGCATCCCGCTTACTTCGGTCTCGGGATGACTCTGAAGGCAGGGCACCAGCTCGGGGTGTGGGCCGTGCAGTGCCTCGAGAGCGGGTAGAACGTACGTTTCGGTGAAGGGAGAATGACTCGATATCTTGACCGATCCGACGTACTGGCGCTGCGCCATCACTCCGAGCGCTTCGTCCACCAGTCGCATCGAGTCGCGGACCGCCGACAGCAGGCGGCGGCCGGTGTCGTTGAGCTCGAGATTGCGACCAACCCGGTTGAAGAGCTGCTGCCCCAGATCGTCCTCGAGCAGACGAATCGTTCGCGAAAGAGCCGATGGGCTCACCCGGAGATGCCGCGAAGCGGCCGGAAGGTGTTCGGTCTCCGCCACCGCGCGAAACCCAGGCAGCCAGTTCCAAAGGCTGGTGAGTCGACGCATCCGGTCCATTGCGGGCTCTGTATGCTGCGGCATGGTGCTTCTCCCATTCATTGGCGGTTGCCGTTCCGCTCGGAGGTACGTCCGCACCATGAAGTGGTGTTACGTTGAAATGGCCGATCGTGCGAATCACCCTTACGATCCAAGGTTCGAATGGCCGTTGCGCGCTTCGGATGTTTGAGTTAAGTGGTGCGTCCCGGGTGGGGAGCTCGACGATTGGTCCTCCCACCGAGGAGCAGTGGCCGAGCGGTTGAAGGCAGCGGTTTTGAAAACCGCCGTGCGTGAGAGCGTACCGGGGGTTCGAATCCCTCCTGCTCCGAAGCTCTTTTAAAAGCCGAGTTTCCGTTTTCGTGGTTGGAGAGGTGGCCGAGTGGCTGAAGGCGCTGGTTTGCTAAACCAGTGTACGGGTAAACCGTACCGCGGGTTCGAATCCCGCTCTCTCCGCCACCCCTTTTTCCCATCTCATCAGCATCGTCCCCAGGGTCCGGCCCGAGCGTCGGGCACCAGAGTCGGGCACCAAAGCACCAAAGTCGGGCACCAAAGCACCAAAGTCGGGCACCAAAGCACCAGAGTCGGACACCAAAGTCGGGCGCCCAAACCCCTCAGATGCTGGACTCAATAGAGCGGATCACCTTCTGCAGACCGGCTTCCAAGCTTGGATTTTCGCGTTCGCACGCCTGAGCCAGCATGAGGAGCAGTCGGGCGTGGTTGTAGTCGCCAGATTCGAAGGCGGCGGAGGCCAGCTCGATGTAGCGCTGGCCAGAATCCGTCTGACCTACCACACCCAATGCAGTTGACGGGCGGGCCGCGGCGTCTTCAGCCGACGCGGCTGCATCCTCGTCGCCTGCATCCTGAAGCGTATGGTCGTATTCCTGGCGCGTGCGTTCATCTCCGAGCACCTGGAACGCTTCGGCCACCCGCCGGTAGATCGCGTAGATCTTCTCTTTGAGGTCGCCCGAGCGCAGGAGGAAGAATCGGTCCGGATGGAACTCGAGCGATAGCTCGTAGTACGAGCGTCGAATACGGTCGTACGAGGCGTCGCGCGGTAGGTCGAGCAGCTGGTAGAAGTCGGCGTCCTCCAGGAGCCGGTACATGGCCCGAACCCGCTTTGCGAGACGTTTGCCAAGCTGGCTCTCGTCCAGACCCCGCCGATTGCCCGGCGCCGGCGGCAGCCGTTCTCCGCTGTCGCCGGTCGGCGTTCGCTCGCGCGGCACTTCCGCGATCAGTCGGCTCGCGGTAGCGGGGTTCTTGGATGGCCCAGGCCCGGGATGGGTGTTGATCCGTGGCTCCTCGAGCGGATCGATGTGGCTCGGACTACGAGGCACCGGGCCGTTGAGGACAGGCTGGGCCGTGGTTGGACCGAACTCCGGAGCCTCGATTGCGACCTGGGTGACGGGATCGTCCGGCAGCGCCCCGTCACCGCTGATCTGAGCCCCACCGCCCGAGTCGAAGAAGGGATTGTCGTGTGAGATGACCGTATCAACGTCGTTCGTCTCCGGCGGAAGCTCCGTCAGGTCATGCGTGTCGATCGTCGTGTCGAAAGGAACGGCTTCCGTAGACGCGTCGTCGACCTGGCTGAACGGCTCGCCGGTCATCGTTTCCATCGATGAACCGGCGTTCGTATCCAGCTCGGCATCGATCTCGACCAAGGGTCGGGCTCGAATGTCGGTAGTGCTCCGGCCGTATTCGAGCAGCACTTCGAGCTGGGCCCGCAGGTCTGCTTCTCCCATCGGAAGGGTCAAGAAGAGATCCGCCTCGACTTCCGTAGCCCGCCTCAGCCCCTCGGACTCGCATTCCTGGTCGCCGATCAACACGTACGGCACCGAAGTACCGCCCAGGCGCTGCCGGATCAGCTGGCACAGGAGACCGCCGTCGAGACGAGGGGAGTACAGATGCGAAATAACCAGATTCGGTTTGACCTCGGGATACCGATCGAATGCGTCCTCGCCGTCGGTCGTGAAGACCAGGTGGTGCGGGGTGGGGTTGAGGGCCCGGTTGAACAACACACGGTGGGCCGGCTGATCGACCACAAGGAGAATGACGCGCGCCGAAGCCATCGAACCTTGTTGACCGGCAACGCTACCGAGTCACCTCGACCGACGCGGTCGCGCGCCGGCGCGCCAACGTGAATGCCACGATGGCAAGCACAGCAGGGACCATAACACGCCCATCGACTCCGCGGCGGCCGACTTAAAGCCGACTTGAAGCCGACTTACAGCAGATTGGCCGCCAACTCCGCGAGGTCGGAGCGTTCACCTTTGAACAGCGTTACGTGACCTGCGATCCGCTCGGTGCGGAACCGATTCACGACGTGAACCAACCCGTTATTGGTAGCGTCCATGTAAGGGTTATCTATTTGATAGGGGTCGCCGGTGAGAACGATCTTCGTTCCATCGCCGGCCCGCGACACGATCGTTTTGACTTCGTGCGGAGTGAGGTTCTGCGCCTCGTCGACGATCATGTATTGATGCGGAATCGAGCGACCGCGGATGTAGGTGAGCGGCTCGATCTGGAGAATCCCGAGGTCGACCAGTTCCATGTACGACCGACCGCCCTTCTTCTCATCGTTGGACAGGCCCATCAGGAACTCGACGTTGTCGAAAATCGGTTGCATCCACGGCGACAGCTTCTCTTCGACGGTGCCGGGCAGATAGCCGAGGTCGCGGCCGAGCGGAAAGATAGGTCGAGACACGAGAACCCGCTGGTAGACCCCTTCCTCGGTGGCCTTGTGAAGGCCGGCCGCGATCGCTAGCAGGGTCTTGCCGGTCCCTGCCTTGCCGACCAGGGTGACCATCTTGACGTTGTCGTCCATCAGGAGGTCGATCGCGAACGATTGCTCTTTGTTCCGGGGACGGATCCCCCACACGCCGTCTTTGTATCGGTTGATCGGAATAATGCGTTCGAGCGGCAGATCGACCTTGCCCAACGCCGAGTGACTCGGGTTGTTGCGGTTCCGCAAGTGAATGAACTCATTGGGGAAATGGTACGGGTCGGACAAGGTCAATTCGCCGCGACTGTAGAACGTATCGATCTCCTCGCCATCACACTCCAGCTCGACGGTGCCCGTATAGAGCTCGTCGATCTCCATCCGGTCGTGGTCGTAGTCCTCGGCTTCGAGACCGAGGGCCGTGGCCCGAATGCGGAGGTTGACGTCCTTGGTCACCAGGATCGTCGGCCCGTTGCCGTTGGACTTCTCCTTGAAGTCCATCGCCACCGACAAGATTCTGGAATCGACGGAGTTGGCGCTGTCGGCCACTTCGGGCGGCAGGGTCCGCGCCGAAAACGCGATCTGCAGCATGCCTCCCGAATCGAGCGTGATGCCGTTGGCGATGCTTCCCTGCTTTCGGATTTCGTCGAGACGGCGACCGACTTCCCGCGCGGACCGCCCCAACTCGTTGGCGTCCCGTTTGAACTTGTCGATTTCTTCGATGACGTAAATGGGTACGACGACCGCGTGCTCCTCGAACGCGAATAGCGCGCCCGGGTCATGCAGAAGAACGTTCGTGTCGAGGATGAAAGTTTTGCTCAAACTCAAACCACTTGGGGCTGCGGATCGGCCCCCTCGGATATAGCCGGGAACCGCTAGCATCGACAAGGGGCGTTCGGTCGCCTCTTCGCGAGTATAAGATCGACCGCGATCGCCCTCGCATTCGGGGGTCGCACGGAGCGGTCAGAGGCCGCCCACGCGGGCTTTGCATCCGCCGTCGATGATCGCCCTCAAGTCAATGCCCCCTCAGGGCGTTGGCTGGCGGGCTGAAACGTCGGCCGGATGGGGGGGGGCCGACGGCAGCTGAATGACGAGCTCGTCCGGCCGAGTGTAACCAAGATCATCTCGAATGACGGCGTCGATGTACGTCGGGTCGTGTCGTAGAGCGTCTCTTTCCGCCGTAAGTCGGCGGTTCTCGCCGCGCAGCTGCTCGTTCAGAGCGCGTACACGTTCGAGGTCCGATTCAAGCTGGCGGTGACGAACGATCCCGTCGGGACCGAGCAGCGCAGCCGTGAGCAACGCCACAACCATCAGCGCGGACAGGAGCCCGGCTGCGCCCACCATGACGCTCATCCGCGACACCCGCGAGACCTTAACCGGGCAGACCGAACGCGGCAACTTAACGCTCTTTTTCAATGGATCCCACGAGGCGCTCGACGGCCTTGCGAAGAACCGGCGGTCGCCACATCCCATCCATTCGGGCCGCGACCCGCCCATCAACGTCGAGAAGAACCGAGGTGGGAATCATGGTGATCGGTCCGAAGGGGCCGTTAGGACCGGTGAGCGCGGTTGCATCGGCAGCCTGTACCACCTCGTACGATGGATGGAAGGTATCCATGAAAATTTGCACCATCTCCGGCTGCTCATCGAGGGCTACGCACAAGACGGTGAGCCGGTCGCCGTACCGCTCGGCCACTTCGTCGAGCAGCGAGACTTCGACGAGGGCATGATCGGACCACGTCTGGATGAACGTAATCAGAGTCGCGCTTCCGCGCAGGGCGTCCAGCGTGAAGTATGTACCATCCAGCTTGCGCAACGTGCCCACGGTCGGTCCCTCGGGCAGCTGGGCCGACCCTGGCCCGGGCGTCGAGCTCGCGCAGGCGCCGAGCACCGCGGTCATTACGCAAAGGGCTGCGTTTCGAGTCATGGAGCCTCCAGTTGGTCGGTCAGGTCGGGGGGAAGGGGCGATCGAAAGCACCGCCCGTCCGGCAGCTCGAGCTCCGACGCATGAAGCCCCAACCGCGCCGCCGACCGCCCTCCGTAGAGCGCATCTCCCCACAGCGGTGCGCCCAGGGCACTGAGATGGGCACGAACTTGATGCCGCCGACCCGTTACCGTCTCGGCCCAGATCCAGGCCCGGTCACCATCGACCTTTCGTACCGTCAACAACGTCTCTGCCGGCAAGCCATTGGGGTCGTCGGGAGGCAAGACCCGAACCCGTTGGCCCGTCCCTCCGATCGCGCCGTCCGCTCGGTGGGTTTGCCAGGTTGGCGGGACCGTCAGCGCCCAATAGCGCTTGATCACGCGGTGGGCGACGAAGTCGCCCCGCAAGCGCTCGCGACCGTCGACGCAGGTCGCGAACACCACCACGCCCGACGTGCCGGTATCGAGGCGATGGACCAAGCCTCCTTCGAGGTGAGGACCCGCCTGGCCGACGTCCGGTCGGATCGCGATCGCCGCGTTGAGGAGGGTCACGTCTTCGTCGGGCCGGAGCGGATGGGTCGGCAGGCCGGACGGCTTGTCGAGCACCAGGAGGTCGTCCTCGTCGGCGAGGACCCTAATCTCGTGAAACCATTCGCTCGCTGGCCGCAAAACCGCTTCGCGGCGGGGCACGAATGCTCCCCATTGCACGCGCTCGCCCCCACGGGCCGTTCGCCCCGGGGCCTTCGGCCGGCCGTCCACCGTTATGAGGCCGTTCTTGAGGGCTTGGCGGATCTCACGCACCGAGACCTCACGTCCAGCGGCGGTCAATACCCTGTGGATCGCGCGATCGTATCGGGAACCGAGGGCCCCCGACGGAAGCGTGGTTTCCGGCTTGCCCGGCCCGGACTCGGTCACCGTCTCGGACGCGGACCCGCTCGGCGTGGTGCCGCCCGACCAGGACCTTGGGGCGGAAGCATCGTGCGAACCGCAGAGCGCCCCGAAGCGTCGGCGACGGGGCGCCGCGGCGGCGAAACCGAGGGGCGCGGGCCTCCTTCGCCCAGGCCGCGCTTCTCTTCGAGTCCCTGCACGGCGTCCGGCGTGATCACATATCGTGCGGTCGGGCGCCCGGGTCGGGCCATGCTGTAACTGATCACCCGACCGAGGGCCTGGGCGGTGATACTCTCGATCGGCTGCGACCATCGCTCTTCCGCGATATCCCACAGGGTCTTGGTCACGACCTCGCAGAACCACGGCCCGCCGACGCGGTGGTGCAGGAAAAACTTAGTCAGCTCGTCGCGACTCAAGTTTCCGTCGCCGTTGCCGTCGAACTGCAGCAGTCGTCGCGTCAGCTCTTCGGCGGGCACCACTTTGCCCTTGCCGAGTCCGCGGCGGAGTTTGACAGGAAGGTCCAGGCCGGCCACGCGTTATTCGGCGTACACCACCACAAGCGGGTGCGTCCAGTGGCGCGCCGGGTTTATACCCGCGGAGTGAAGATGGGGAGGCGACATCTGCCGGCCGCGGTGGCCGGCGTCATGGCGACGCTACTCGGATGTGCGAGCGGCCCTGTTCGCCCCGATCCCGCGCCGTTCGTATTGACGGACATCTCCTGGTCCGCTCTCACCGCGCGGGCGGAGGAGCTGCTGCAGCGGCTGGTAGCCATCGACACGACCCAGCCCCGAGGGGCCGGCCGCGACGCGGCCCAGGTCCTGCAGGCTTTCCTGCGCCGAGAATCGGTCCAGACCGAGCTTATCAATATCGGCGACGGCCGATGGGCCGTTTGGGGACGCGTCGAGGCCGTCGATGCGAAGGGGCCTCCGGTTGTATTGTTATCGCACCTCGACACGGCGAGCGTCGACCCGGCGGCTTGGCCCCGCGAGACCCCGCCGCGAAGCCTGACCATCCGCGAAGGGAGGATGTGGGGCGCCGGGGTCGCGGATGGCAAGGGCCTCGCAGTACTCCATGCGACGAGCCTCGCCGTCCTCGCCGAGCTCGGCGGCCCTCGAAAACGGGACGTTCACCTCGTGGCGCTTCCTGATGCCCTAGATCTAGGTGCGAACAGCCTGGACGCGTTGATCGCGACAGCTCCCGCGATCGCGACCGCGACCGTCGCCCTCACCGGGGGAGGTTGCGACGTGGTCGACTGGTTCGGCGACGGGCGACGGGTCCAGGCGGTGTCGGTCGGCGAGCGAGCGACGGCGGTCATTCAGGTTGCCACCGTGAATCGAAGCGACGGCCAAGGACCGCCAAGCAGCGAGCGTCTCGCCCAAGCGTTGGTCGCCATTCGCGATCGACCCCGCCAACCCCGCCTCACCGCGACCAATCGGGCCACCCTCCGGGCATCCGCCGAAGGCTTGAGCATACCGCAACGCTTGCTTCTTGGGTCGCGGATCGGTGTGAGGTACTTCGTGGTCCCCGAACTGATCGACCGGCCCGGGTTGGGCGCCCAGTTCCTCGACAACGTCCGGATCCTGCGCATCGAAGCGGGATTGCGGGGCGATACGAGTACCCGGACCACCGCCTCCCCGTATCGCAGCCGCGCTCTGCTTCGCGCCTCGCTTCTCGAAGACTCCACCCCCGGCTCGTTCATTGGAGAGCTGCGGAAGGCGGTCGACGACCCCGACGTTCATTTTACGGTGAAGGTTGCGTCGCCGCTGAGCACGTCAGGCGCGTCCAACCGCTGGCTCGACAGAATTCGACGCGGCGCGCGAGCTACCGACGACTCGGTCACCGTGCCGATCCTCTCGGATCATCCCCAAGGTGCCGTGCCGCTGCGCCTGATCGGCGTTCCGGTCTTCGGATACATTCCTTGGGCCCGCACGCCCCAAGATCTGCGTTCCGACCGACCGCGACCGGTCGGGGAGGAAGAGTTCCGAAACGCCGTCCAACGAATGACGATCCTCGTTGCGAATCTCTCCGCTCAGTGACCGGGGCCGCCTTGGGCCGCTTCGACTCGTCAGCGGATCACTCGACGGTATAAGTCCGGCCGTCGCCCTCGACGTGCAGGGTCACCTTCAAGTGGCGCGGCTCTTCGGGATCTCGGGCCAGTCCGAATTCGATTTCGAGCTCCTCACCGGCATCCACGGGAAACGGTTCGAACGCAAAATAGGTTTGAGACCAGTGGGTTTCGGGCTGCCGGGGCCCGGTATCGAGAATGACATTCTCCGCGAGCGTCGTCGAAAACCATCCGGCGAAACCATCGACCACGCCGTCGCGGATTATCTCGAAGGTCAGTTTGCCCGTGCCGAAAGGATCGTTGCGCTCGCAGGTCTTGAGGTCCAGGCGGACCAGGCTCGCCGGCTCTGCGAGGAGCGTCGACGCCTCGACCCGGGTCTGCAACGCTCGACCTTGCTCGAGCTCGAGCCGTTCGAGCGAAGAAAAGTCCAGCCCCTCGATGGATCGCCGCCAAAAGCCCGGTCCGAACTGATGGAATAAGACCGGGTCGCCGATCGGGGCGAGCTTCAGGTCGACGTCGACGGGAAGCATCCGACCATCCGAGGCCAGGTTCCGATCTCGAGCAGCCAGCACGTCATCCAGCATGTTCTCGACGAATGCCATGTGGCCCAGCCATTCGCTGACCAATACGTCAACCGGTTCGTCGAGATCGACCTCGGACGCAGGACCTCGGAGCACCTTGACACGATCCTGGAGGCCGTTTGCCTTCACGAGATTCGCCGCCGTTTGGGCGATCGGCGACTGCTCGACCGCGAAGACCTTCTCAGCCCCGGCCTGGGCCGCGAGCATGGCGAGGATGCCCGTTCCGGTCCCCACGTCGAGAACATGGTCACCCGGCCGGACCGCACCGCGCAGGGCCCGAGCAAACGCCTCGGTCCGCCATCGGTCGGCAACCATCCGGCGGTGCAGCTCGAGATCGCCGTAACGCGCGAAGTAGTATTCCACTGAAGGCCACTAAGCATTGATCTGTCCAAGCGCAAAGACTATTGCCCGTCTTCATGCCGCTTCGTCGTTGGCGGGTCACTTGTGCGTCGACCCTCTCGATCATCTTCATGCTGCTAGCAGGGGGCTGTGGGCCGTCGACGCATAGGTTGGGGGGCGCGACGAGCGCTCCGGTCGAGTCGCGGAGTCACACCGTCGTTATCCCGGTCATCGCACTGACCGACTTCCACGGCTGGCTCGCCCCCCTGCAGCCGCGCCGATCTCCGCAGTACTACGGGGGCATCGGAAACCTCGCGGCCATGCTCGAGCACCGAGAGAAACTCTCCGGCGACAACGCGGTGTTCGTGGACAACGGCGATATGTGGACTGGGCAGACCGCCGCCACCCTGTTGAAAGGCGCACCGGTCGTCGAGATCTACAACCTCCTGAGTTTCTCGGCGGTGAACGTCGCCAATCACGAATTCGACTTCGGGCAGGAGAGCCTCCAAGCCCGAATCGAACAGGCACGGTTCCCGTTTCTCGGCGCCAATATCTATCGCGCCGGAACCGACGACCGCCCCAGTTACGTGCGCCCGTGGACGATCGTCGAACGAAACGGCGTGGCGGTGGGGATCTTGGGCTTGTGCTATATCGGCACGCCGCAGACGACGATGGCCAAGAACGTCGCCGACCTCGAGTTTCGAGAGTACGCGGCGACCCTGCGGCGCGAATTGCCCGAGGTCCGCAAAGCCGGAGCCGAGGTGGTCGTCGTTCTTCTTCACGATGAGGTCGAGGCCGGCGTTGAGCTCTTTGAAAAAAACACCGACCTCGACGTCGACGTCGTGGTCGCCGGTCAAAACCACCGCAAAGGGCGGGCCGTGGTTCGAAGAACCAAGATCGTGAATCCAGGACCGTTCGGCCGAAGCTACACCCGGTTTGATATCGAATTCGACATCCGCACCCGTCAGGTTCTTCGGGTCGTCGATCAGACCGTCGACGTTACCGGCGAAGTCGGCGCACCACCATATCCCGTCCCCGAAGCGGTACGGGCAGTGGTCGAGCGCGCAATGGCCCACGCAGAATCGACGACGTCGGAGCGCATCGGCCGCCTCGACGTCCCTCTGCCCACCGGTACGTTCGGCGAGAGCCCGTTGGGCCATTTTGTTGTCGACAGCTGGTTGCAAGCGATGCCGGAAGCCGACTTCGCGATGCTGAACCACGGTGGTCTCCGCCAGAGCATCGAGTCGGGCCCGGTCACGATGAGCGATCTGCTGAGCGCGATGCCATTCGAAAACAACATCCAACGCGTCAAGCTCACCGGGGCTCAGATCCGAAGCCAACTCGCGATCGATAAGCCGGTCGTGGGGGGCATGACTTGGGCCTACCGACAGTCCGAAGGGCCCGGCAAGGCCCGAACAGTCGTGGAAGTCTTCGATATGGACGGCGAGCCGATCGCCGACCGCAAGGTCTACGAGGTGCTGATCATCGACTTCATGTACACCGGCGGAGACGGCTTCACCTTTCAGTCCATGGATCGGAACCCGATCGATACCGGCCTGTCGTGGAGAGAACCTGTCATCCGGGCCCTTCGGCCGTCGACGAACGGCACGCCCCTGACCCCGATGGGCGGCGTGGTCGGTGGGCTCAGAGCCCGCAAGCTAGATTGACCCCCACGCTCAGACGTTTCGATAGACGCCCACGACAACGCCCAGAATACACGTGTTTCGGAAGTCAGAACGGCGCACGACGATCGGATCCATCGACGAGTTCTCGGGCACAAAGTGGATGACGTCGCCTTTGGGCTCGAACCGCTTCACCGTCGCCTCACCGTCGATCATCGCGACCACGATGTCACTGCGCCGAGCCTCCAGCTGTTTGCGAACGAAGATATAGTCGCCGTCGAGGATCCCGGCCTCGATCATTGAGTCGCCGGTCACTCGGAGCGCGAAAATCTTCTCTCCGCTCTTGCCGCCGAGGAAGAAGCTGTCGATATGCACCGTTGCTTCGGGGTGCTCGTCGGCGAGAATAGGAGCGCCCGCCGCGACGCGCCCGAGCACCGGAACGGCGATGGTGGCGCCACGATCGGGAATAACGGCGCTGACCACGTTGGATTCGATCCCCGGTTCGGAGCCGGCAACATCAACGGCGCCCGAGCCAAGCGAACCGCCAATGCGGGCGGCTGGCCCGGTGCTGCCGCCTTCCGCCTGCACCGGGCGAAGAGCGCGAGATTTGAGCCCCTCGCGCTTCAGAAAGCCCTTGCGCTCGAGGGCCTTGAGATGATCATTCACGCCGTTCGTGGATTTGATACCCATGTGCTCGCCAATCTCGCGAATGGTCGGCGGATAACCCTGCTCCTCAATGCGCTTGGTGATGAACTCCAAAATCTCTCGCTGTCGCCCAGTGAGCCCCTGCATGACGGGTGGACCTTAGCTGAACACCTGTGTATGCGCAACATTTGAGCCTGCGTGTTTCTACGAAGAAATGCCAAGGCTTCGGAGGGACCTACGTGACCGAACAATCGAACGGCGGAACATCCCCTGGCACCGGGCGCCGGCAGCCTCGAAAGGCCGGTTCGGCATCATCGCAGGGCGTCGACCCACGACCCGACGATCAATGGGGGCGCCCATCGAGCGCGGAGGCGGGCTCCGCCCGACACGCGCGCGGATCAAACCGAGGCGGTTCTACCGGGGCCCGCGACGGACACGATCCGCGACCGGGCGCTCGAGCGCCCCGCGGCCGCGCCTCTCGAGGTGCCGAGACCGCGCCGCTTCGCCGACACCATCGAAGCGGCACCCCGAGCCGTCCTGCCGACGAACTCTTGGACGGCTCCGCGAAGCAGAGCGAAAAGGCAGGCCGAGAACACCCGAAGGTCCGCACCGAGCACGGCACCCGGGTCGCGCGGTCCATTACCTGCGTCCGATGCGGCGCCGACGACACGCTGCACTTCATTCCTCGGCACGAAGCGCGGGCCTTGTGCCGAAAGTGCGCCGCTGCAACCTTGGACGTCGCGGATACCGATGCGGGGATTCTTCCGCCCAATTCGGAAGAGCGGCCGGGCAACGACGAGCCCCACGGTCCGCCGCCACCGTCGCAGCGACGAGCGACCACCCAGGGCGTCATTCGCGTTCGGAAGCGACCCGACGACGAGCCTTAGTCGACTTCCGACGGCGCCGCACGGCTTCCGCCTCCCGCTCCGTCCGACCCACTTCGCTCATGACGTAGTCGTGGAAGATCACGAATGCGTCGTTGGCGGCGAGTCGCTCGGCCATGAGCTCGTCGAACGCACGCTCTCTGATCCGGTACAGCGCCTTGAGCCGCTGGCTCGTCGGCAGCTCGGCAACACTTCGAATCTCGGCGTAGTAGTCATCGATTCGCTCTTTCTTCAGGTCGGCCCGCCACCGGAGAAAGAGCGAAGCGATCGAATACAAGCCGACGAGCAGGGTGATGCCGAGACTGATGACCTCGGCGTAGGTCACCAAAAACGACGGACGTTCGCGCCGGTAGAAGGAGTCCGCCCCCGGATGAAGCGGTATGACATGTCGCTGCACCTCGTCGGCGGTCCCGAAATCGAGCGGGAATTCGGCCATGTGACCCCCGTGGGGCTGAGGAGGGACATCCCGGCGCTGCAGCTCGTTGCGGCGCTCGAAGAGCAGCTCGGTCACCCGGCGAACAACCTCGTCGCTCACGACCTCCGACGCGACCAGCGCGGCCGTTACGCCGATGGTCTGCTTCGCCTCCGGCGGGTACTGCCCATAAAGTCGCGCCGGCAGCAGCGCCGGCTTGAAGGCCGGAAACCGGATCGCGAACGCATCGGCCGGGGTACCGCCCGGAAGGCCCGCGCCAAGCGAAAGCAGCTCGACATCCCCCCCCGAGAAGAGTTTTCGCCCGAATTCAGTGCCCGGCCCGACCAAAACGAAGGCCGCCTCGAGCCGGCGCTGAAGAAACGCTTGATGGAGCCGGGATGGATCGGTCGGTTTCCACTCCGGGCGCACTTCGATCTCGAAGTGCTGCAGGAGCTTTTCGGCAGCCCGTTGGGTGCCGCTGCCTTCGGGCCCTAACGAGACGGACTCAAGGGTGCGCAAGTCTTCGAGCTGGGTGACTTGGCCGCTTTCGACCAAATCGGCACGCACCGCGATGTGGACGACTTCGGTGTAGAGGGTTGCGATCAACCGGGCATTGCGGCTGGGACGGGTGTCGCTTTGTACGAACGCGAAGTCCACCTCGCCGGTGGCGATCAGCCGCATGTTTTCGACGCTTCCCGCCGAAACCCGCAGGGTGAACCTGTCGTCGGGCATCGCGCCATCGAGCATCTCTTCAAGCTCATTGCCGAGGGCAAAATACATCCCCTCGGGATGCCCGGTGGCGATCGTCCAATTGCCGGAACGCCGCCAGAATCCGAGTTGCCAGACCGACAGGACGAAAACCGCGACCATGACTGCGGCCATCGCGGCCAGCGAGACGTAGATCCGGAAGTTACGCGCGACGTCCATGCCCTATCCGTACCCCTCACCGGGTGGGTTGTCTCGCCTTCGGCGGTCCGCGACGATCCATCGCAGGCCTTACCAGACCCGCGGTCGGTCGGGGATCCGGGGAACGCTAAGGATTCCCGGATCCGTCGCGACCGCGCCCCGTCCGATGACGCCGGCTTGCAGAAGCGCCCTCGGAAGACACAGCATCGTCTTTTTGCCCCGTCGAGTTATGGGCTACAGTTGGTCCGCTGTGCGCTTCGGCCAGGAGCACATCGGAGCGTTGGTCCAGAACCGATACTCGCTGGTCACGCAGCAGCGGGGGCGCGTCTTGGGGCCCGCCTACCAGGCTCACGATCACAAAGAGAGTGAAGAAGTCTTCCTCAAGCTGTTCGTCCGATGGCCTAAGCAAGAGGTCCTGCAGGAGGCACTCGGCCGATGGGTGCAGTGGGGCCAATTCTCCCCCGATGGGACGATGGAAGCATGGGGCCCCCGCAAGATCACCCTCGGCCGCGACAACCGCGGCACCTTCCTCGTCGCACCATGGATCGACGGCTGGTCGGTTAACGACCGCTGGACGCAAGACGCCGAACCGTCCGTAGCCGAGATGGTCAACCTGCTATTGTCGGCCCTCGAAGCGCTGAATGCGCTTCACGGGCAAGGCTTGCTCCACGGAGGGCTACGGCCCTCGCAAATCTTACGCCGCGTGGAGGGCTCTATCGCGCTGCTTCGACCTGGGCTCGACCTGTTCGTCGCTCCCACCCTGCAAACCGACCGTGATCGATGGGCCCTGACCCGGGCCGCCCGGGCTCAGACGTGGGCTCCCGAAGTCCGAGACTTCATGGACCGTGAGGATGCGCCTTTTCCGACGACGTCCGCCGACGTATTCGGATTCGGACGGATCATCGAAGCGGCGCTCGACATCCTGCCCCGAAATCTCGGCGCGCCGCGGGAGCGTTTGCGGTCCGTCGCGCAGCAGTGTCTCAGGCGCGACCCGGACGCGCGCCCCTCGATCGATGACGTCGTTCAGCAGGTCGACGCGAGTGTCCAGCGCCATCGTCGACCCCGGGCGAGCCCCCCAACCTCGTCGGGTTCGGGATCGGTCCCGCTGCGCGGCAGCGTCCCTTCGCCGGGCGGCGAACCGTCCGACCTCATCCCCAGGCGACGCCGACGACCTACCGGTTATCGCGAAGACCCGCTTCCGCAGGCGGAGGTCGCCCAGAAAGAGGCTGGGTCGACCCTCGATCTCGACATGGACACGGTCGTTGTCCCGCCTATAGTCCCTTCCGAGACCGAAGGCGAACAGATCGTCATAACGCAGCCGGGCGACGGTCTCGTCGACCACCCGCCGCTCTTCGACGCACCCGATGCGATCCCCACGGCTCCGCCCGACCTGATCGAGGAAGACTTCCTGGAACCGGAGCTTCCGGAGCCGTCCGAGCGACTCGCCACCGACCAGCCACCCGCTGGGCCCGACGCCCGCTTCGTCGAACAGGAAGAACGGCCGCTACCTCGGCGCGGAGGGCGTCGGGGCCCTACCAGCCTCGCGGCGGACTTGGTGCCTCCGCCGTCCCCTCCTGATTCGTTGCAGAAGGATTGGCTCGAAGCTGTTACCTTCGCTCAATACGGCCTGGTCGACCACGCGACCCGCCGGCTCAATGAGATTCTTCGGCACGACCCGACGCATAGACCGGCTCAAGCCCTGCTGACGGAGTTGACGAGGACCAAGAACGACCCCGGGTCGGCAGGGGTCATCCCGCCCGACGACCCGTTCGACGGCCCCAAGCTCGTCGACACCGAGGTCGTCGACGCCGACGTACCCTGGAGCAACCTCGACCGGCCGAGGGAGCCCGAGGCGCGACAAGACGAAAAGATCGACCTCGATGAGGGCGAGCCCCCCCCATCCGCCGACCGTATCCGTCTGGATGGCCCAGCGGGGTTCGTGCCGGCTTTCGATGAGAATGTACAGTTCACGGTCTATCGTCCCCAGCATCTGGTCGCGAAGCAGTGGTCCGACGTCCTCTTTTTCGCTCACCTGTCTGAGAAGCGTCCCGAGGCCCCGTCTGAGAGTCCGGATCCCCAGGCGCAGGTGCAACGGCTCGCCGCCGGGGCGCTCGGCGAAGCGGTCCACGACTATCGAACCGGGACGACCGATGCCCGATCGGCCATCCCACGGGATGGCACGCTCACGATCATGCCCGCCGTCAACGGCGTGACCTTCAACCCGCCCTCCGCGTCCTTCGTTTGGAGCGAAGACGTGCATCTGACCCGATTCCGGGCCCGATCGGACAACCCCGGTCAGATTCACCGCGGCTTGATCAGCGTGTTCTATGGTGCGGTGCTGGTCGGGGATGTGCCTTTGGCCTTGCGGGTCGAGCCGCATGACTCCGTGACGCCGTCTTCCCCGATCGTTCCCGAAGACGGTCGCCGATACCGGAGAATCTTCGCGTCATACAGCCGCCGAGACCTCCCGATCGTTCGCTCCTTCGAAGCCTTCGCCCGCGGACTGGGCGACCGATACCTCATCGATCTACTCGACCTGCGGGCGGGCGAAGTATGGACTGACCGTCTGGAAGAGATGATCCGCACCGCCGACGTGTTTCAGCTGTTCTGGTCGAGCAATGCGATGACGTCCGTGTACGTGCTCGAAGAAGTGCAATACGCCTTGTCGCTGGGGCACGACATTCGACCCGTCTTCTGGGAGCAACCGCTGCCCCAAGACCCTCACCGCAATCTCCCGCCGCCGGCTCTAGCTCGGTACCATTTTCAGTACCTCGCGCCGACGGCAACCGAGTCTCCGCCGTCCGCAGGGAGTGCCGCTGGCCCCAAGTTGGGGGAGCTACCGTCGCCCCTGACCGCACGAACCCCCGGGGCGCCGGAGACGTCCGAGCCCGGCGCGGTACGAACCTCCGCGCCACCCACCAAAGTCCTTCCGGCGCCGGCCTCTGACGTGTCGTCGTCCCCCACGGCGTCGAGGCAGGTGCAAGCCGCTCCCTACGGCAGCGGACCATTTTCGATCGACAGGATGCCCGCGGCGCCCGCTCGGTCCGGACCGAGTCTGCTCATGACCGTTCTTATCGCGTTCGGCTTATCGCTGCTGATCGTGTTCCTCCTCATGATCGCCTGGTTCAGCCTGTGACCACAATCGAGATGCGCTCGGGCTGGGCCTTGTCAGCGGGTCCGACATCTGAAGCCGTTCTCGGTGCCCTCTGTCGCGCCTGCCGCCAAACCGTCTTCGGCTCGCTCAATGCTTAGTGCGGTCGAGTGCGCCCGACCCCATCTGTCGGAACCGGCGCACTAGTTCGCGTTACGAATCAGTTCGTTGACCATGAGACCCATCGCGATACCGTCGCCGGACGGCTGGAAATCCAGCCCCCCCACGGTCCGGGTGGCCACCTCTTCTCCGAGCGCGTAGTCGAGAAACAGTGCCGCGACTGCGGAGCGCCGACGGTCGTCCATTCGGAAGAGCACGTCGTCCAGAAACCGCAGATGAAACCGCCCGTCGACCACGCGCGCCTGAAATCGAGCTTCGCCGAGGTCAACGCCGTGCACGACCCGCACGATGCGAATCGCTTCTTCGAGCGGACGTCGAGGTCGTAGCCCGTAGATCGTCCAGCACGTCGCCGGAGCGTCGGCGACCATCGTTTTGAGGAATGAGGCCCACTCGACGTCGCCCTCGGCGGTCAATACCAACTCGGGGCCCTCGGCGCTCCCGCTGATCTCGTAGGTCACGGGCAGACCGAAGCGCAGGAAGGCTTGGTCCATCATCGCAGTGATCTCGCCCTGGCGCTGACCGCGCACGACTTCGGCCAGGTTATCGGCCTCGGCCTCGAACCAGGCCCAGAACCCCGCCACGTCGGATGTCGGCTTATCGGTCATGGCACTCCCTGTGATCAGTCGCCCAGCGAGGCGGCTGTAGTTGGACAGGCGCGGACCGCTCAGTCGAGGGCGGCCCGGAGCATCCTGACCAGGTCGATCGTCTCCGACTGCTCCGCGAAGTTCTGGAGCGCCTCCAGCCGCTGAATCAAGAGCATCCGGTTGGGGCGCTTCCCGGATTCGACCACATCGAGGAGTTTCTGGAGGACAGGACGGATCAGCTCTTCATCCCGAATCGCCAGCAAGCTCATCAGCAGCCGCGCGTCATCGGGGAGCGGCTGGTCGGACTCGAGATAGGCGCGGAGCGTTGGCTCGGAGGGCTCGCTTCGGAGCGCGTCGAGAAGCGCTCGGCGCTCCTTCGACTCGTCGCTCACAGGTCCCAGCTGAGCTCGAATGTGGTCCGGAAGGTCCGAGCCCCCGGGTTTGAAGAGGTCGTTGAGCTGGGCCTTGTAGCGGTTGTACGAAGACGAGTTGCTGACCCGTTCCCGCGAGCGCTCGCGCTCGTCTCTTCGCGGACGCGCCTTCTCTCGCGACTGGTCGATTTCCCGCCAACTCCGTTTCGGCCGATCGTCGCCCATGTTGCGACTATGGGCCCAGCCTGCAGGCAAGGCAACCTTCCAGAGCCTCGCTCGTATCGGCGGCCTTACTTGCCTTTGCCCTTACGAGAACCTACGTCCGCGAACAGAGCCCGAAAATCGATCTCGTCTTTACTTTGGGACGCCAGGAGCGAGTTGACTGCTCGCGTTATCTTCTTGCGACCAAGCCGCGGAACCTTGTTGCCTTCGAGCGCGTCGCGCAGGGTCCGCATGCTGACCCCGCGGCCCAGACCTTGCGGCTTTTCAATGCTGAGCTCTTCATACGACTTTTTGGCGCGTCGAGCTGCCGCACGCTTCACGCTTTTTTCTCTCTCGGCAGCGTCGCGCGTTTCGAGGACTTTGGAACGGTCGACGACGGCTTCGGGTTCTATCTCGTTTTCTTGCAGAAAGTCGGACAGATTGGACATCGGTCAGAGACTCCTTTGAGCCGGCCTATCTCAGGCGGGCGAGGTCGAGGACCTTTACCAGGCCGGTCGAGGCTGTCAACCTTCCTCCATGGGGTCGGTCATCGACTGGCTCGCACCGGCGACGGCCCATGAAACCCAGTCGTTTGACGGCGTACTCGAAGCCTCACGGTCCAAACTCTACCGATGGCTCGGACCGTGGCTCAGCGCCCTGTCAGCGGATGCCTTCGTGCCCGTCGCACGGGTCTCAGGCTGGAGCCCCGTCGCAGGCAGCCGGCTGGACCTGATCGAGGCCCACCGCACCGCCGCGGCGTTCTTGGACGCGCTCACCCGCGACCGACCCGTCTCGCCTTGGCTAGGGGAAGACACGTGGGTCGCTCACCCCAACCACCGGTTGGGATGGATACCGACCGAAGTTCTTCTCTCGGAACGAGTCCGACTGGAAGTCGGTCCCCGTCAAGTTTCGGCTGTTCGAGGGTACACCCGGGCCAGCGTTCGCAGCATTCTGCCCGGAGGGGTCGGTGACGCGCTTCTGGTCGAGCTCGCTGCGGAGACTTCACTGATCGTTTGCGCCGACCTTAGCGGACCCGACCCAACCTCAAAATTCCGCTGTTCGGTCGCCCTTGGCCCACGAGATGGACGTTGGGCGGTCTTGAGCATGCCTTTCTTAGCGATCGACCTCGCGTGGCAAGCCGGCGTTCGCGCTACGCTCGACGAACGGACCCACGTTCGCCTCGGCCATCGCTTCGTCTTCGCCTTGGCACTCGGACAAGCCGGCACCCTTGCTGCCCTGCGCAACTCGACGCTGAGCACCCTCCACATCGGCACCAAAGTAACCACGCTAGATGCTCTCGTGGCCCAGATCGCTGGCGAAGGTCCGTATTTCAGCCGCCTGGCGACGGTCGTGGGCTCGACGCATCCGGTGGACGCTCCTGGCGGAGCTTCGGCTGAGGCGGTCGTCGCTGCAGTCAAGGCCCGCTGGCGGCGTCATCCCCGAGACTTTCGAGTGCGCTGGACCCGGACGGAGGTCGGGGGCCTCGGGGGACGCCCGGACGGGAGCCACGGGGCTTGGCTCACGATGATGGTCACCGGCGAGGCCGGAAGCCCGTCCTCGACCTTCAAGGAGTGCGTTGCGGGCATCCTGCCGCCAACTGCGCTCCGGGTTGGGTGAAGGGCCCTGATGGTCGGCTCGATCGGTTCAATGCGGGCGTAGAATGGCTCGGCGGATCAAGCGAACCCAGCGGGCATTCCCGCAACAGTGCCTGCGGAGTTCAGGTTCGCCCCCGTCATGATGGCCTGTTGAGCGCCCGGAATCCCGGCCACGGCGTCTTGAATCGATCGGTTGTCAAACTTGCCGAGCTTTCTCAGAAGCTCCTCGAGCATACCGAACTGGTCGCCAATGCCTGGCGAGCCACCCTGGGAAGCTGTTGGCGGCGTTCCCCCGCCGTTGCCGCACTGGCCATCGCTGCACTGATCCTGGCCCTTCAGCGCCTGCTCGAGCATCGGCACGAGCTTCATGAGCTGCTCGACCAGCTTTCGGATCTGGTCGGACTGGTCGGGGTTCCCGATCGAGCCTTGTCCCTGGCTGACGCCGATCGGAGAGGTGTTGGTTCCTGCGACTTTGTTCATGCCTTACGTCCTTGAAGCCGGTCGCGCCATCCGTGGCGGCCGGGCTAAGGGTACGTTTGGATCTTCGACGGTTGGATTCTTCCGTTGCGAAGAAAAGTCGTGGCGCTCCCCGGGATGTAGGCTGCCTACCGATACTCAGCAGAGGTGTCGGGTTCTGGTGGAAGAGCCTCGACCGCTCGGCAAACCGCTTCGACGGCGCCGTCGAGCCCGAGTTGCGAGGTTTCGACGACGACCTGAGCCTGAGCGTACAGCGGCGCCCGCTTCGCCAGGAGCACGCGAAGCTCAGCCATGGCGCCAGGCCGGTTCTTCATCGGGCGAAGGTCGCCTTGCTCCATCACGCGCCGGTAATGGTCCTCGGGGTCCGCTCGAAGCCACACCGTGAGGGTGCTTTCTCGAAGGGTCGACCAGGTATCCGGATCGGTCACGATCCCACCCCCGGTAGCCAGGACGGCACCCTCCCTCTCCTCCGAGAGAAAACGGTTGAGCGCCTCCCGCTCCAGCCGTCGGTAGTAGGTCTCGCCGTGGATCTCGAACAGCTGCCCGAGCGGGAGACCGGCGGCGGCCTCAATGTGAGCGTCGAGCTCGAAGAACGGTAGCTTCAGGCGCTCCGACACCCGGCGGCCAATGGTGCTCTTCCCCGCCCCCCGCACACCGACCAGCGACACGGGTGCCCGCCGGCGACGCGCCTGGGCGGCCAAATCTAGAGGTGTCACCAGCTCCGCCAATGGTCGGTCTAACGCACGCCCCACAGCCCACAGGCGCCCGATGGAAATGTTGCCCCGGCCTTTTTCGAGATCGGAAAGGAAGCGAGGGGACAGCCCGCATCGCGACGCGAGCATCTTGATGGTCAGCCCGGCGTCGAGGCGAGCCCGGCGAATGGCCTTACCGAGCGGCTCCAACGAGTCCACGGCAGCAGTATACTGCTTAACGATGGCGTCCTACAAGACGTATACTGCTTTCCGACTTTGTCGCGATCTCCTCGCCTCATCAATCATCGGACGCGACGCTCGCGGTGGAAGCGGCCTTGCGCTTCGCATGCCGGTTCGACCTCGCCCTGCTCGAGTTCTCGTTCCATTTCTTTCGAGCTAGTCTCCGCAAGTCCATGAAGACCTGGGGTTTTGGATTGGCCGGAATCACACTGAGCATGGTGGCGGTCGCGACGCCAACCTACGGTGCCGTCTTCCTCAGTGAGGTGGACGCCAATGTCCGCCCCGTTCACTTCCACGCGGTCATCAGTTTCCAGCCGCCGACGACAACTTTGGTCGAGTCGGTCGAGGTGCAGAGCAGCGGAAGCCGGTTCGTTTGGCTAAAACCGTTTCCGGTCCGGCCCAACATTCTGGTGAAGCCGGATTTGACGTTTCGGGGGCTCGAGCAAGAAACGACCGTCCCCGCCCCCTACAACTTCGATATTCGCAACGACCTGTTTGGCCCGAGCAGCGTGTCGTGGTTGATGCGCGAGGTTATCGAAACGCGCCCCGCTAGGCCCGAGTCGCCGCCGGTCCCTCGCCTCGCGATCTCAGAGTACGAAGTCTTCGACGGCCAGGTTCAGACATCCACCATCACCGGACGGATGGTCCTGCCGGAGCGCATGCGCAAGTGGTTGGCGCGCGGTCGGTACCCAGTGTCGGAGAGGCTCAAGTCGTCGATCGCCGGTCACCTCAACCGAGGCTGGGTCCTGGTGGCGTTGCATGTCGAGGACCGGGAGCCGAGGGCCACCCAGCGGGGGGCTACCGTTCCGGTCATGTTCCGCTTCCCGAGTGACCAGCCGCTTCTGCCCCTGCTTCGACAACCTCAGCGACTCGCCGAGGACCCCTCGTTCGATATCTGGACCCTCGCCGCTCGCCCCCTCGGATCGGCGGACTTTCCTCAAACTTGGGCCGACCGCCCGTGGGACCCGGCGGAGGAGCGAACCGGACACTATTGCGCGGTGTTCAGTCGACAAGTGGAACCACGCGATGCCCTGGCAACCATCCTTGCCCACGACCTCGACCTGCGGCTCCCTCCAACCCCGCAGCTCGTTCGTCATCGATTCCGCCACGGCGACGAGATCTGGCGGGAGCATGCCTTTGCCGGTACGGACGCTCCGCGTATTCCTGGCTGGGGAGCTCGAGGGGGCCTGGTCGATATCGTGCTGTGCTTGCTGCTCGGCATGACGCCGCTGTTGTTCACGCCCGAGTCGTGGTTCCTGCGCTGGCTCGTGGCTCGCGGCAGGGCGCGCGAAGCGCAGGGAGAGTCGCCCTGGCCCAATCTTTGGGCGTTCTACGCCATTTTGGTTGCCGCGTATTGGCTGATGGCTCTCGACGGCCTCGGCCGGCTGGCGGCACTCACACCACTGGCGGTCGGGGTGACCCAACTGCTTTGGCCCAGCGTTCCCCGGCGACGAGGGTTCGTACGGGTTCAATTCGCGAATAGGGCCAAGGCCGACGCGTAGGGCCCGACGATGCCGAATGCAGATTCGCCGACCGCTGAACGCACCGTCGACCGAAATCACGTCCCCCCGCGCTTCGTTCTCGAGGCTCGCAAACGCCTGAGCGACGCCGTGCGGACGTTCTTGGATCGGCGCGGCTTTCTGGAAGTCGATACGCCGATCGCAGTCGTGTCACCGGGCCTCGAGCCGCACCTGGAGGCGTTTGCAACCGTCGAGGTTGGACCGGACCGCAGCCGGACCCCCCTATTTCTCCATACGTCTCCGGAATACGCGATGAAGCGAATGCTCGGACGCGGCCTCGGCCACATCTATCAACTCGCTCGGGTGTTTAGAAACGGTGAACGCTCGAAGACCCACGCGCCCGAGTTTACGATGTTGGAATGGTATCGGCAGCCGGGGCTGCTATCCGAGCTCATGGATGACGTCGAGTGCCTCCTGCGAACCGTGGCCGAGGAGGTCGACGGACCGTGGCGCCCCAAGGGCTTCACTCGATGGTCGGCGTCCGAGGCGTTCGTGCAGGCTGGCCTGCCCAATCCGCTCGACTACCCCGAAACGGAGGGTCTGCGGGCGGCAATGGCCGTTCGCAGCGCCGACGACGACGACTGGGAAGACGTGTGGCACCGCGCGTTCCTGGAACATGTGGAACCGAGTTTTCCGCCCGACCAGGTGGTCATCATGTACGGATTTCCGGCCTCGATGGCCGCCCTGGCGAGGCTCAGCCCGGATGACCCCCGGGTCGCCGAACGCTTCGAGGTGTACGTCGGTAGCCTCGAGCTCGCGAATGCTTTCGGCGAACTGACCGACCCCGACGAGCAGCGAAAACGGTTCCAGGCCGACATCGCGATGCGCCGACGACTCGGGCGGGATGTCTATCCGATCGACGAGGGGCTGCTCGAGGATCTCGGTCACATCTGCGAAGCCGCAGGTATCGCCCTGGGTTTCGATCGGCTATTGATGTTGTGCTTGGGCCTGGACTGCATTCAAGATGTGATTTCGTTTTCACCTCGGGACCAAGATGTCGCGCCGGATCCGTAAGCACGCCAATCCTTTCACGGTCGTCACTCACCTCGGCCCACTCGATCGTCAGGAGCTGTACGGGCGCGTTGCTCCGCTCGAAATGGACCTCGGATGCGGGGGTGGGGGCTTTCTGTTTGCTCGTGCGCTCGCGCATCCCGACCGCGACTTTGCCGGCCTCGAGATCCGAAAGCCGCTCGTCGACGATAACAACCGACGCGCCGAGGCCCACGGCCTGAAGAATCTCCGGTTTTTCTACGCCAATGCGAACATGAACCTGAGCGACCAGCCACCGGGTAGCGTGGCCCGGTTTTTCATCATGTTTCCCGACCCTTGCTTCAAGAAGCGGCATTGGAAGCGCCGGATTCTCCAACCCCAGCTGGTCCGCGAGATGGCTCTGGCGCTTCCCCTCGGAGGCGAAGTCTTTGCTCAGTCAGACATTCGTCCGCTCGCTGAAGAGATGTACATGTTCCTCGACCAAGAGGCCGCGCTGGTATCGAAGCTCGGAACCGATATGGAGGTACCCAGCCCGTTTCCCGAACGCACCGAGTGGGAACAGCACCATCAGTCGGAAAGCGAGCCCGTCTATCGTATGCTTTTCGAGAAGGTTCGCGAACCGGCAGGCCCCGTACCCGAGCCCGAGTTCCGCGATACCAATCCCCAGCGAGTGAACCCGGACGGCACCCCGGTCGAGTCTATCGATCCCGCATTTCGCCTCGGTTCGAACGATCCCTGAGCGCCTGACGCACCGTTAGCCCGGTCAGAAGAACGATGGCGGAAGCCATCAACCAAACCGGAAGAACGTCCGGTTCGAGGAGTTGGCCAAGCCAGGTCGCTGCGGACGGGTCAACCATAGGGTGCGGACGTACCGAGCCGTCGATTCGTCGTCAAGACACAAGGGATGAAACGAAGCGCCGAGCAAGTTAGCCTACGCACGTGCGGCCGGGAAACGCCTTGTGTTGGGTCTGCGTTGTCATCTCGGGGGCGGCATGCGTCCCGTCGACGTCGGTGGTTCCGGCCGTCGTGATGTCGACGCCAGTGAACGTCGTCTACGTGGATACCCAGGGCGACGACCGCGACCCGGGAAGCCCTGAAGCTCCTTTTCAGACCCTCGCTCGAGCGCTGCGCGAGCGGACCGCCGAGATTCGAGTGGGCCCCGGTTCCTACCCGATGGGGCGGCTGCTCCTTACTCGTCCGATCCGGATCGTCGCGACCTCCACGGGAACGACGCTCCGTGGTCGGGTCTCCGTATCCGGCTCGGACATCGCCATGCGAGGCCTCACCTTGCAAGGCAGCCTCGAGGTCACGCACAGCCGAGACTTCCAGCTTGACGGGGTCACTATGCTGCCCGAGCAGACCGACGACACGGTCGCGATGGTTCGAAGCACTGGCCGCCTCGAAGACACGGTGATCCGATGCGCGCCTCAGACCTGCATGCAGGTGCGAACGTCGACCGTGGTGATTCGAGGCCTCCGCCTCGAAGCGCCCACCGACACTCGCCGCGGCCTGCGCATTTCTCGAAGCCGGGTGGACATCGAAAACCTCGAAGCGCGCGGAACTCGGGTTGCGCATCTGCAAGCCGAAATGCGATCGGTCGTCAACGTCAGCGGCGCCCGGCTGACCGAAGCTCGCGGATACGCGGTGGTTGCCGTCATCGATTCGATGGTCGACCTCGCAAACGTCGAAACGGCATCGATCGCCGACGGCGCGTTGTTCGCTCAGACAGCCACCGTGGTCGCCACCTCTTCTCGCCTGAGCGCTTCCGGGCAGCACACGATTCACGGATCCGGCGCAATGATTCGATTGATCGACTCTCGCGTCAAATCGGCGTCAGCCAGCGCCATTCGGGCCGAACCTTTCGATGAATGGCCGACCGAGCTTTACATCACCAACGGAACCATCGATCACCGAGACCGGAGCGGAATTCACGGCACGAGCAGCCTCGTGGAGGTCCGGGCGACTCGTTTTCTGGGTCGCCACGGCGGTCGTCAGGGCAATGCGATCCAACTCGAAGGGCCTCAGGCCAAGGCCGCGATCACCGACGTCGAAATCGATACCCCGGCCGGGGTGGGCATCGACCTCCGACAGGATGCGGTAGCGACCGTCACGGCCACCATAACCGCCCCCAGCCTCGGGGGCATTCGAATCGACGACGTCTTGTCGGGGCCGGTGACGATTCTGGACAGCCGCATCTCCGACTGCAAATCCGGCTCCGCGGTGCGCGTCCTGGACAGCGCCAACGTCCGCATTCGAAGGAGTCTCCTGACGGGCTGTCCGGAAGCCGGCCTCCTGGCCGGCGACCGGGCAGGCGTTCGAGTCACTCGGTCGGCGATTCGAGCCAACGGGAAGTACGGCATCGCAGCGTTCGGCGGTGCGCAGGTCTGGGTCAGCACATCCACCGTGGGCGGCTCCCCGTGGGGCATCTTCAGCGCCTGCACCGACAAGGCTCGCGTCGTGGACGGCGGCGAGAACCACATTACGAGCCGCCGCGGAACGTGTTTGTAGTGAGCTCAAGTAGGTCGAGCGATCCGTGAGAGCTTGTGTTCGAGCGGTCGGCGATATGTGATCCGGGCATCGGCGAGCGCCTCCGAGCCGCGTCCGCTCGAGAAACGTTGGTCGAGCCATTTCGCGTAACGCCGCCCGTACCGGTTCGCGAACCGATACCGCGCCCGGTCGACCGTGGAGATACCGGGGCGCAACTCAAATCCTCCGAACAGGCGATCCCGCAAAGTCGTCCCGCACAGGCCCAAGACAGCTCGAAGAACCAAGAACTTATCGATCTCGGCCTGCAACTCGAGCTCGACCTGGGAGACCGGCCGCTCCTGACGAGCGCCGGCATAAGTGAGGTACACGAAATGTGATACGCCCTCGAGGGCTACGCAGAAGGCATCCAGTCCACGCGGACACCGGACCTGCAGAAACCGCAGGGCCTGTTGCTCTACCTCCTCGCATAGAAACAGCGCAACATACGTTTCGTTGCCCGACTCCTGAACGAGCAGAGACTCGCGATGATCGGAAGCGTCCGACCCGAGCGCCGACCGCAGCACCTCCCGGGAGACTCGAAAGTCGGTCACATCGGCCAGACCGTCGATGCGATACAAGTTTTCCAACGCTCGCTGGAGGCAGGTGGGCAACGCGGTCACGCCTCACCCACCATCCATACCGGCGAGCCGCCGGCGGCATGCAGACGGTCCAGCATCGCTCGGCTCTCCGGATTGCGTCGAAACCGCGCATAAAGGGCCGAGAGATCGTCGGCAACGGGAAGGCCGGTGTTCTCGGCGACCCGCGCGAACACTTCGACGAGGCGAGCAAAGTTCTCGGACAACTCGGCCAAGATAGGCCCAAAACCAGAGTCCGCAGCTAGCTGCGCTGCCGTCGCGTAACCCGCGGAGCCCATCCCCACATAGTAGTCGACTCCAACGGCCGAGCTCCGCCGTACGACGTGGGGCTGAAACAGACCGCTGACGACCAGCGCGATGTCGCCGAGGGTGCGGTAAGCGTTGAAGCGTTGCGAGGGCGCCGCGCGGCGGGCCTCCCGGTACAGCCAAGCGAGGGCCGGCGTCCCGCGCTCGTCGGCATCTTGACCGCCGTGAAGCGCGTTCGAGTGCGCCATTCGGCGGCAGAGCCGGCAGAGGTAGGCCTGGCCGGCCGCTTGGAGCATGACCCTCTCGCTGGCTAGAGCCTCCGAGAGCAAGTCCCGGAAGAGGCGCTCAAGGGCATCAGAGGTCTCAATATCAAACGCCATGACTGAAGTGTACGGACATACGAGGCGTCTCTGTAGCCCCGAAACCCAATAATTTCAGACACTTAAAGACATACCTATCAGCATGCGCCGCTCTCGCTCGTGCTTCGACACGAAAAAGTCGTTTGATCTTCTGTGTTTACCGAGGGGCGGGGGTGGCCGGGCTGGCACTCGGACGACCACCGTGGCTAACACGGTGCGCTGTCCAGGCAGCCCCCTGCTCCCGACCATCTACGTCGGCGTCTTGAGCCGCAGAAGCTTGAGGATACTGAGTTTCTTGAGACGAGGCCGGAACAGGGCGTACGTGCCGACCACGGAGGCGATCATCACCCCCACGGCAGCGCCCAGGAAGCCGAGCACGGGTACTCCGAAGAAGGTCCACGGCACCTGCGCGAGGGCTACGAATCCTCCGATGATAAAGGCCGCGGCCAGGATCGAGCCTCCGATCATGGTTCCGGCGATAAGGACCGAGGACTGGATTCGCTCGAGGTCTGTTCCGAGCACCCGCACCTGCATCTTGCCCGACGAAAGATCGGAGAGAATTTGGGAGACCTGGAGGGGTACGTCGGCGGACAGCCCCTGGAACTGAAGGAGGGTCCGATAAAGGCTGCCTTCCACCTGCTCGGGCTTCACGCGATTGATCAGCAGGCGTTCGGCGTACGGACGCACGACTTCGGTGACATCGAGCTTCGGATCGAGGTCCCGAATAATCCCTTCTAGCGTCGCGCCGGCCCGGCCGAGCATCGTGTACTCTGAAGGGATCCGAAGTTGATGCTTCATGCCCAGCGACAAGATCTCCTGCATGAGCAACGATGAATCGATCTCGGCGATGCTTCGATCGAGATATCGGTTCAGGAGAAAGACCGTGTCGTCGCGAACATGGGACAAGTCGACGCGATGGTCGCCCTGCCCGAGGCGGTAGAGCGTGCGGGCGACGGTGTCGGCATCGCGCACCGAGACAGCCAGCGTCAGCACGATGAGCGTCTCTTGCATCTGAGGCGTCAGCTTGCCGAGGAGACCAAAATCCAGAATCCCGTACCGTCCGTCGGGCAAATAGAGGAGATTTCCGGGGTGAGGGTCGGCGTGATAGACGCCGTCGACGAACACCTGGTCGAAGGCTTCACGGATCAACCGATCGGCGATCGCCGCACGATCGACGTGGGCCGGCAAGCGCGAAAACGGAACGCCCTCTACGAAAGAGAGAGTCAGCACCGTCGCCGACGACAGGTCGTCGAAAACCGTCGGAATGACGATGTCGGGACGGTTCTGATGCAGGCGTCCGAATTCCCGGCAGTTGGCCGCTTCTTGCAGAAAGTTCAGTTCTTCGGCCAGCGCTTTGTCCAGCTCGCTGACCACCCCGACCGGTTCGGTCATCGCCGACTCTTCGACGACCGCGTCGAGCAGCTGCGCCAGGCGGTACAAGAGGTCGATGTCGCGCCGAACCTCCTCTCGGATCGCCGGCCGTTGGATCTTGATGGCGATCGGCTGACCGTCCTTGGTCGTACCTCGGTGCACCTGAGCGATCGATGCGGTCGCGATCGGTTCCGGATCGACGGAGCCGAAGGCCGAGTCGGCGGCTCGGCCCAATCCGGTGTGGATGGCCTCCTTGATGACGTCGAACGGCAGAGGCTCACAGTTGTCTTGCAGGGTTCGAAGCTCGGTCACGTAGGGTCGGGACACGAGGTCGGGTCGGGTGGATAGCACCTGCCCGAACTTGATGAAGGTCGGCCCCAGCTCTTCGAGCATCAATCGAAACCGGCGCGGACCGCTCATCGAGTCGGGAACCGATGGCTCGCCCGGCGCCTCGACCTTCAGCTCGGAAACCTCCGGCGACCATTCATCTCGGCGCAGCAGCTCGCTGTATCCGTATTTGCCGAGAACCGCGGCAATCCGGCGCAGACGAGCCAGGTTTTTGCCAGTGGTACCTAGCATTTCCCTTCATGTGTCCTCCTCCGGGTCGCAGCGGTCAACTTCTGCTCGCGTGCGGTCCTCGGAGGTTGCTAGAGTCCGGCGCCTTGAATCGCGCCTACGACCTCAAGGAGCAGGTCCTTGCCAACGGGCTGGTCGTGCAGACCATCCGCCAGCCTCACTTGCATTCGGTCACGGTCTCAGTGTTCGCGCGGGTCGGAAGTCGCCACGAACCCCCCACCGACAACGGCCTATCCCATTTTCTGGAGCACATGTTCTTTCGGGGTTGCGACCGGTACCCGGACTCAACCGCGTTGAATGCGGCCATGGAAGATCTCGGAGGCATTCTGGACGGTTTTACGTCCCGGGACTATTCCGGCTACCAGTCGACCGTTCATCCTTCCGGACTCGAGGAGGCGATCGGGATCCTGGGCGCGATGTTCAGCCAACCCCGCTTCGTCGACATCGATATCGAGCGCTCGATCATTTTGGAGGAGCAACTGGATGCACTCGATGACCGGGGCCGAGACCTCGACCTCGACAACCTCGTCCACCGCGCGGTGTTCGGCGACCATCCCCTGAGCCAAACGGTCGATGGGCCTCGCCGGAACCTGAG
Source organism: uncultured Myxococcales bacterium (assembly GCA_964519665.1). Taxonomy (GTDB): domain Bacteria; phylum Myxococcota; class Kuafuiibacteriia; order Kuafuiibacteriales; family Kuafuiibacteriaceae; genus JANQQN01. Next base: position 46,122 of record CAZFIV010000020.1, on the reverse strand, counting down.
GAGATTCAGTCGCGACGACCTTCATCGGCATCGCCAGAAGTTTTACGGCGCTCGCAACTTGGTGCTGAGTGTCGCGGGCAAGCTGGAGCACCGGGCGAGCCGGCGGTGGGCTAGAACCGCGTTTGGTGACCTCTTCGAAGGGCGTCAGGCTCGAGAGGGGCGACCGCCGCGAGTCTCCCAAGACGGGCCCACCATGCGCTTCGTGACGTCCGACGACGCACAGACCCGCCTCCGTCTGGTCTTTTCGACGGGTTCGTCCACCCATCGCGACTATCCCGCCCTGTTGCTCGTGCGGAGGATCCTGGACGGGGGCCTGTCCGCTCGCCTTCAGGTCGAGCTCGTCGAAAAGCGGGGCATCGTGTACGAAGTCGGCGCCGATTTTGATACTTACGTGGACTGCGGTCTTTTCGGCTTCGAGCTTGCCGTGGCGCACCGAAAGCTGGAGTACGCGATCACCGAACTCGGAAGGGTCCTCGCCGACCTCCGCCACCACGGGGTTGACGACAAAGAGCTAGAACGGGTTCGAGCTCGGTCTAGGCTTGGGCTCGAGCTCGGCCTCGACACCCCAGCCGAGCTCGCTCAATGGTTCGGCCCCACCCGGCTGTTTCATCCGGCGATTCGCCCCGAGACCCGCATGGATCAGCTCGACCAGGTCACGGTCCGCGACATTCGAAGAGTCATTCGCAAGTACTTCAGACCCGAGCGCCTGACCGTGGTGGGGGTCGGAGGCGCGACGCGAGGGCAGGTCGCGGGCGCGAAAAAAGCGCTGCGGGCCCTCGCCCGGAGCTTGGTCCCTTGAAGCCCGTTTCTCTTGTGACTCGGCCCTACTTCGCCCGAACCGTGCTCGACGCATACTACGGTCCCGCCGTAGGCGTCTGTCGCCGGTCGTCGAATTGACCGACCCTTCCGAGTCGCCTACCGTTGTCGGAAATGCAGCTTTACACCAAGATCCTCATCGGTATGGGCGCGGGGGTTGTCCTGGGTTTTCTCGTCGGCCCTAACTCCAGCCTGCTACCTCAAGACGGCGTACGGCTGAGCAAACAGGCGGTCGTACGCACGCTACCGATCGACGGTGCCAGCGAACGACAGGCTCTGGCCCAAGGACAGCGCACCGCGCGGCTCATTGGCCGGCAGACGGTCGGCGACACCGAGTGGCTGAACATTGAATGGACCCTCACCGCGACCGCGGTGAAACGCTTGCGTCCGAAGCTCGATGAACGCCTTAAGGCTGAGCTTCGGGTCGGAATGTCCGCCTCCGGCTGGGTCGAGAATGATCCTGAGTTGGTAGAGGTGGATGACATGGCCGGCGTCCGGCTGGCCAAACGGGCCGACGTTCGGACCCTGCCGGATATTGGCAGTCAGTACAACCACATCTTGGCTGACGGGCAGGAGAGAGCGCTGGTCATCGGGCGCCGGACGATCGGCGACACGGAGTGGCTAAACATTGAATGGACCCTCACCGCGCCCGACCTTCTTCGGCTCAAACCCCAGCTCGGTGAAGGCCTGAGAAAGAACCTTCGCGCGGGTACTTCGACCTCCGGCTGGATCACCAACGATCCGGCGCAGGCGGACTTTTATGCCCCGATCGGCCAAACGTTGGTCGGTTCTACCGAGTGGATTGGGCGTCTCTTCCTGAAGCTCATCAAGATGGTCGTGGTGCCCTTGGTCTTCTTTTCGCTGGTGGTCGGCGTAGCGTCGCTCGGAGATTTTCGAGTGCTCGGTCGCCTCGGGGGGCGGACGCTGGTCTACTTCACGGGGACGACGGTGGTCGCTCTCATCATTGGGGTTGGGCTCGCGAATATCGTTCAGCCCGGTAAATGGCTCAGCGAGGCCGACAGCGCCCGGCTGAAGAGCTCATACTCTGCATCGGTCGGCGATCTCGAAGCGAATGCTTCGAAGGCGCCGTCGCTGGGTGATCAGATCGTCGGCATCGTGCCCGAGAATCCGCTCTATGCGCTGGGCAAAGGCGAAATGCTCCAGATCATCTTCTTCGCGCTGATGCTGGGCATTGCGCTCACACTGATGAAACCCGACCGGGCCAAGCCGGTTGTCGATGTCTTCGACCGCATCAACGACGCCATGATCATGCTCGTGCACATCGCCATGGGACTTGCGCCGTTCGGCGTCGCCGCTCTCTTGTTCAAAGTGGTCGGGACAACGGGGATTTCGGTGCTGATCGCCCTGTCCGCTTACGGCGTGGTGGTTGTCGTGGGTCTCCTTCTGCACGTATTTCTCACCTACGGCCTGGTCGTCCAGTTTGGCGCTCGATTGCCGTTGTTCGGATTCTTCGGGGCGATCAAGGAAGCGCTGCTGGTGGCCTTCTCGACCTCGTCCTCATCGGCGACCCTCCCGGTGACGAAAGAGGCGTGCGAGGACAACCTCAATGTCAGCCCGCGGATCACGAGCTTTGTGCTTCCCCTTGGCGCAACCGTCAACATGGACGGTACGGCTCTGTACCAAGGGGTCGCCGCGATCTTCATCGCGCAGATCTACATCGCCGACCCACTCTCTTTCACCGACCAAGCGACCATCGTGTTGTCGGCGACACTCGCCTCGGTGGGTGCGGCCGGCGTGCCCGGCGCCGGGATGATCACGCTGGCGATGGTCCTCACCGCGGTGGGCGTGCCTACCGAAGGCCTCGCCCTCATCCTAGGGGTCGACCGCTTGCTCGATATGTTCCGGACCACCACCAACGTCGTCGGTGACTCGACGGCCACCGCCCTGATGGCCCGGCTCGAAGGTGAAGAGCTGCGGATACTCAGCGACGAAGAGGACGCGATGGACCCCACCCGCGGCTTCGAAGGCCGACTGGCTCAGGGCGCGCATCCCGTCCCCGTCGACGAAGACAAAGCAGGCGCTTGAACGGAGCGTCCGAGAGCCGAAACGCTCGGATGAGTCGTTCGGAGGGCGGGTACGCGATCTTAACCCCGACCGCGGTTGCCCGTACGGGTTTGGGCCGCGTCAGCCACCACCGAAGAAGGTACTTCGCGGCCGGCCATCAGAGCGTCGACGACCGCCCCGTGCACCCTCCGATCGGATTCTTGCTGCGCCGCTCCGCGACGTCGCCAGCTCGCGAGAATCAACTTCAGGCGAGGGTTGTCTTCCAGCAATGACTCGTGCCGACCCAAAAAAGCCCAGTACATCGGTGTAATGGGGCAGGTCTTCTTTGGATGGAACCGGCAACCACCACAGTAGTCGGACATCTTGTCAATATAAGCGGCCCCGGATACGTAGGGCTTCGTAACGAACAGGGGCCCCAGCCCGAAAGTGGCCATTCCGAGGACATTCGGTTCCACCACCCAGTCGTACGCATCGGCGTAGGCGACCCAGAACCAATCGGCGAGCTCACGCGGAGACACCCCGAGCAACGTTCCGATATTCCCGAGCACCATGAGGCGGGTGATGTGGTGACTGTAGGCCTCTCGCCAAACATCGTCGACGACTCGGTCCAAACAGTCGAGACCCGATTTTTGTCCCCAGTACGCGGGCGGTACCGGAAGCTCGTCGCCCAAGAACGAGGGACGGGCCCCCCCATCGGTCGTCGGTTCGACGGGCTCCCAGCGCACGCCCGACCAGCGCTCGAAGCCCCCGTCGCCGGGTTCGGCCGTGGGCGGCTGATGCTGAACATCGACCGGGAGTCGCCGAAACCCGTCGGTCTCTTCGTGCACATGGCGCATGAACTCTCGCCAGCCCAAGACCTGGCGAATGAACCCCTCCAAGCTGCTGAGCGGCACCGAGAGCGAGACCACGTCGGCCACGATGCGTCTTGGCAACAGGCGGTGCAGGTTGATGAGCGGCGACACCCGGGTATGAAAAATCGTCGTCGACCGTACGCTCATCGCGTCCTCGTAGGGCCCGAAGTTGTGCAAACACGCCGAGCGCGCCCAAGACCAGAGACGTTCCGAGTCGTCCGCAGTCGCCGGGAGAGCCGCAAGGTCGAGCCGGCCCGGATGGCCGTCGAATCGCTGTTCGATAAGGTCTGCGACCTCTCGGGTGATTTCGTCCGGCTCGAACTCCGGTGGCCGGGCTGCGGATGGCGTCCCCGACCACGGCTGCCGGTTGTCTGCGTCGTGGCTATACTTGCCGCCGACCGGCTTGCCAGCCTCCATCAGGATGCCCGTCTGCTGACGGACGAGACGATAAAAGGCATCCATCCGCCACGGTACCTTGCCTTTGGTCGATTTCAGGAACGTCGCGCGATCCGTGAGCCACCCCTCGTGCGGCACTTCGACCAGCCCGCCGTCGGCGATGAGCGGCGCGAGGTCGTCCCGAAGCGCTCGCTCGGCGGCTCGCATGTGAGTCAGCGGACCGAGCTCGGCGACGATCGGCCGCAGCAGGTCGCTGTAGGGGGCGGAGCCAACCACGAAGCGGACGGCGACCCCTCGCGCCGCCTGCTCGAGCGCAAAATGCCGAATATTCGCCAAGGTGAGGGCCAATTTCTGACGATGGTACGGACGCTGACCGGCCTTCCAGGCGTTTTCGACCAGCACGATGCCGGTCTCGGACGGGGACCAGGATGCGAGGGGCCCGATCTCATCCGACAGCTGGTCATAGGGCACGAAAACCCAGCGACGGCCTTCGGGATTCGGATTGCGCTCGCTCAGAGCGCGCCGGAACACCTCCATGCCGGTCTCGTGGAGCGTAGCAGCCTCAAATGCAAGGATGGCGAACCCTAGTCGGTGCGGCCCGCCTGTGAGATACGGATCGCTTGCCAACCCATGGTGCCGGTGTTCTGCACGACCGACCGGACAGGTTCTGGGCCGGAGGCATCGGAAGTTGGCGACGAATGATTTGCAGTGTCGCCTCACCCTGCCACAATGCTCGACGCATGAATGAAGGGACCGCTCCGCACCCCCAACAAGCCGTTGCCGTCATCGGTGGCGCCGTCGCCGGCGCCCAGGTCGCACGAATGCTCGCCGACCGCGACGTACTGGTCGCTGTATTCGAGCAAAACGTTCGGCCGTTCGGAAAGATCGAGGACGGGCTCCCGCGCTGGCATTCCGCGCTTCGATCGAAGGAATTCCAGCGGATTCGAGAGCTTCTCAACCATCCCAACATTCACTTCGTTCCGCTTACAAAGATCGGGCGGGACATTGCGTTTCGCGACCTGGTCGAGAGCTGGGGTTTCGGCGCCGTCGTCCTGGCCAATGGCGCGTGGCGGGATCGACCGCTGCCCATTCCCGATGCCGACAAGTTCATCGACAAAGGGCTGATCTACCAGAACCCATTCATCGTCTCGTTCAACCACTCAGAAGACCCGAGCTACCGAGGTCCGCGGTATCCCATCCGCGACAACGCGGTCGTGGTCGGCGGCGGCCTGGCATCGCTCGATGTCGTGAAGGTGCTGATGCTCGAGACGGGGCGCGCTGCCTTGGCGGCCCGCGGGTTTGACGTCGATATCGAATCGCTCGAGAAGGCCGGCTTGCCCAAGACCTGCGAATCGCTGGGCATTACGTACGAGGACCTCGGCCTCCACGGCGCTACGCTCGTGTACCGAAGGCGCGCTGAAGACATGCCCCTGTCGGAGATTCCGGCCGACGCCACCCGGGAGAAGGCCGAAAAGGTCATGGCGACCCGTAGGAAGATCCTCGACCGCGCACAGAGCAAGTTCTGCTTCAACTTCGAGCCGCTCTCCGCCCCTGAGGAGGGCATCGTCGAGAACGGCCGTCTCGTGGGATTGAAGCTTCGGAGAATGGCTCCCGGCGAAGGGCGTAAGCTCATTCGCACCGACGAAACGTACGAGCTCCGTGCAAGCTACATCATAAGCTCGATTGGGAGTATCCCGGAACCGATCCCGGGCATCGACATGAAGGGCGAACTTTTCGCTTTCACCGACTGGAACCTCGGTCGCCTCGATAGCTTTCCGACCGTGTTCAGCGCCGGCAACGTCGTCACCGGCAAGGGCAATATCGTAGCCTCTCGCCGACACTCGCAAGGTATCGGTGAACACCTCGTGCAAGCGTATCTAGGACTGGAACAGCTGCCCGTCGACGACGCTCTCAAGAACGTCACCGACCAGGCTGCGCGGTCGGCCGGGCTCGTCGCCGAGGGGGTGGGTTCTTTGCCGCCGCTCGACGCGAACGCCGTCGGCCGGCTCATCGATAGAATCGCCGCTCATCAGCGATCCGTCGGCTACACCGGCTCACTCGAGGACTGGCTCGCCCGGCACCCTGCCGCCGCTTAGCCCTTGCTTCGTTGGTCTGTTAGGGGCGGTCTCGATGGCCCATCGGGTGACCCGGATCGGCGCCGGTTTGCGCGGGGCGATTCGTCGTGAAGCATGCGAAGAGCGGGGCTGTCGAGGTCGTCGAGCTGTCCGCCTCTCACCGACCACACGAAGGCCCCCACCGCCACGGTGGCGATGACGAGAGCCAGCGGCACGACGATAAACAGAACCGACATCATGCACCTCCACGCCCCGTCGGCGCCTTCGACCATCGCGACGTAAACGGGAATCGAAACGAGTTGGTCACCACGACCAGCGAGCTGACCGGCATCAAGATCGCCGCGATGAGTGGATTCAGGATCCCACCGATCGCCAGCGATGTGCCCATGATGTTGTAGGCGAGCGAGAAACTAATATTGTGTCGAATGGTACGGTGGGTTCGGCGCGCGCCTTCGACCAAGCTCAGTAGTCCTTCGATGCCCGGTCGCTGCAAGAATACGTCGGCGGCCGCGAAGCAGGTTTCGGCGCCACCATGGACCGCCACGCCGACGGTCGCTGCGGCCAGCGCGGCCGCGTCGTTGACACCATCACCGACCATGACCACCGCCCCCTGGGTCGCCCGGACGCGGGCCAGCTTGTCTTCCGGGCTCAGCCCGCCGTGACATCGACCCACGGGCAATCCCAGCTGACGCCCAACGGCGGCAGCCACCCTCGGATGGTCTCCCGACAGAATCGCCACTTCAAATCCGTATGATTGGAGTGCCTCGATACAGGCGCGCGCTTCGCTCCGAATGCGGTCGGCCAACGCCACGGTCGCCACCACACGTCCGTCGACGGCGACCCAGATGGGGGTCAACGCGTCATGCGACCACCGCTCGACCTGTTCGTCGAGCTCCTGGTTGTACAGCGCTTCCTTGCCGACGAAGCGAGGACTGCCCACGATCAGCGCGCGGCCCCCAACGCGGGCGCGAAGGCCGCCCGACGAGACGACCTCGATGTGGTCGGCAGCCGGACCCGCCGGATCTGAAAAAGCTCTGCGCAACGCGCGCCCGACGGGATGGGTGGAGCCTTCTTCCGCAGCCGCGACCAGGGGCCACACCCAGGCCGGCCCCTCGTTCTTGGCCACGTCCATTCGACCGTGGGTCAGAGTGCCGGTCTTGTCGAAGAACAGGGTGCCTCCGGCTAAACCACCGAGCGTCTCCAGCGCGGCCCCTGAACGAGCCAAGATACCGCGGCGCGCGGCCTTTCCGATCGCCGCGGTCATCGCGAGCGGTGTGGCCAACCCTAGCGCGCACGGGCAGCTGACGATCAGCAAAGCAACGGCGTGGTCCAACGCCGAACCGGGCGCCGTCCAGGCCCAAAACGCCAAGGTGATGAGAGCCAGACCGAGGACCACCGCCACGAAGTACCCTGCAACCCGATCCGCGAGCTGGACCACCGGTGCTCGACTCTGGGCCGCGGATGCTACCATGTCCGCGATTTTGCCAACCCGAGACGCTTGGATCGGCTGCGTCACCCGGATCGTGATCATGTCCTGAAGGTTGGTCGTTCCGCCCCACACTGGCTCATCTCTCCGAACTGCGACCGGCATGCTCTCGCCCGACAGCAGCGACATATCGACCGAAGACAAGCCCTCGAGGACGATTCCGTCGGTGGGAATGCGTTCGCCGGAATGGACCTCGAGCCGATCCCCGACCTGCAACGCTTCCAGCGGCACGCGATGGGCCACGCCATCGGCGTCGAGCCGACGCGCGGAGGACGGCGTCAGCGCGTACAGCAGCTCCGAGCTCTCGGCGGCGTGGCGCTGCTGTCGAAGCTGCAGCAGGCGTCCTACCAGGAGCAGAAAGACCAAAGCGGTAACGGAATCGAAGTAGACCTCACCCGTACCCCGAATCGTGTTGACCATGCCTCCCAGAAAGCCCGCCGAAATGCCGATGGAGATCGGCAGGTCCATGTGCAGCACGTGTGCCCGCAAGCCCGCCCAAGCGCTCCGAAAGAACGGCGCCGCGGAGTACAGGACCGCGGGCAGTGCCGCCAGCAGACTCAAATATCGAAAGAACTGCCGATGAGATTCATCCATCCCGCTAAACGAACCACCGTATAGCGCGAAGGCCATGAGCATCACGTTTCCCGCGGCCGCGCCGGCGACGCCGATCCGGATGAACATTCGGCGTTCCTCGGCTCGTTTCACGTCTTCTGTTCCGCCCCGAGCCGGGTGGGGCGAGTAGCCCAGCGCCGCCAGCCGTCGCGCGATGACCGACAACGGCTGCACGTCCGGCTGCCACAACAGCGACAGTCGCGCCCGGGCGAAGTTGAGGCTGGCCTCGGCAACGCCATCTTCCCGAGCCAGCGACTTCTCGATCAGCCATAGGCAGGCAGAACAGTGTACGCCTTCGAGGTAGAGCTCGGTCGCCAGCAGTCCATCGGGCCGTTCGGTGCAGTACTGCTTCTTGAATGCCGGGTCGTCGAACTCTTCGTAGGTGTGCGAGTGGGCCTCGATCGCCTGCTCGGGCATAGAATCACGAAGCGCGTAATAAGCCTCGAAACCCTCGGCGTGAATAACCTCGAAGACCGTTTGGCAGCCGATACAGCAAAACTGATGCTCCGCCTCTGGCCGAATCAGCCCCGATGGCACCGGGAGACCGCAGTGGTCGCACGCGACGGGCGTCGTCCGAGAGGCGGGCGCGATCACGACCCGCCCCCAAAGGCGAAGACTCCCTCACCCTCGAACCCGCGCTGAACGACCGTCAGAATCCCGATCACGATGAGCGTGGCCGGCATCAATACGCCGAGCCGAGGACCTACCCACCGTCCTAGCCGGTGAACACCGAGTCCGAGCGACAACATGGCCGGAACGGTACCCATCCAGAAAGCGAACATGACCGCGGCCCCGAGATCCGGGCTTCCAGTTCCGGCCGCGGTGCCCGCGAAAGCGTACAACCAGCCGCACGGCAGAAGCGCGGACGAAACGCCCAGCACCCCCGCTCTCACCGCGGCCGGGGCCTGGCGCAGGCGGACGAGCACTCTACCGAGGCCAGCATTCAACCAGGACGGGAGAGCGAGCTGGGCCGGACGGTAGCCGGCGGCGGTGGCCAACATGGTCGCCCCCCACAGGACGATCAAGCCTCCGCACACGACGGCGGCCAGGCGGGAAATGCCCGCGGCGTTGCCGGCGAGGTTGAGCGCCGCTCCCAATGCCCCCGCTGCCGCTCCCAAACCGAGGTACGCGGCCAAGCGACCAAGGTTGTAAGCGGCGTGCGCACCCCAAAGAGCGGCGTGTGGGTCGACGCCGGCTCGATGGTCCCAGCGGTCGTTCGACGCATAGAACGCGACGAAGCCACCGCACATCCCGACGCAATGAAGGCTGCCCAGAAAGCTCGCCACGGCCACCGTAAGCATCAGCTCGTTCACGGCAACTCCTGCTGCGTGGTGTGCAGGAAGCGCTCTTCGCCACGAACCGCCGCTAGTCGATACTCCCAGATTCCCGATCGCTCGAACGACCGCTCGAGGACGTAAACGCCTCGCCCCATTTCGACCATCCGCCCGCGAATCCGGTGGCGAGCTCGCGCATTCGCGAACGCCTCTACGTCGACGTCCGCCTCTTCGATCGGTCGTCCGAGCCGGTCGGTCAGCTGGATCCGAAGTTCTTCGTGTCGAGCGTCGACGACCACGTTCCAGCCGAGGGCGTCGCTGGCTGCGCGTTCAGCCTGGAGCCGGTCCCACTCAACCGCTTGCTGGTAGTAGTTCTCCTCGACGGCGAAACCGGGGTCATCGGTGGCAATCATCACCATGTAGATGTTTCCGCCGACCGACGCCACCAGGATCGTCACCAGCAGGTACGGGAACCACTTTCCATCCTTGAACATCGTCTTCTCCGAACCTCCCGAGCTAGGGGTCTTGCGCGTTGAGCCGTCCGATTTCAGTCGGGCCCTTGCAGTTTGTAAGTGCGAGCCGACCGGAATCCATGGTCGTCGGTCACGACGATCTCGACCTCACGCTTTCCATCCTGAAAGGCCGTGCTAGGCAGGTCGATGAACACCGGCGTCACCATCTGCTTGCCGCCTTCCAAGGTCACCGGGAAGGGCGACACGAGCTTGTGCTCTTCGAGACCGACCACTTCGACGTTGTAGGTTCGCTTCTCTTCCGTTCGATTCACGATCTTGACCCGAGCCAGGTTGCGGACCTCCCCGTCGTCCAAGAGCGTAAACGGCTGATTGACCCGCAGAATCATGACATCAGCCTCCGCCTTGGTGCTCACCATGAAGACCAGCACGCCGAGAAAGAGCGAAATCGCGAGCGGATAAAGGATGACCCGTGGACGAAGGATGCGAGTGGGCTCTTTGGTCTCGAGGTTGTGCTGCGACGATAGGCGAATGAGGCCCCGGGGCTTGCCGACCTTATCCATGATGGTGTCGCACGCATCGATGCACTGGGTGCAAGCAATGCACTCCAGCTGAAGGCCGTCGCGAATGTCGATGCCGGTGGGGCAAGTCGTCACGCACGCTCGGCAATCGATGCAGTCGCCGCTATTGTCATTCGCCTTGCGCGCCTTGATCTTGCGGCGCGCTTCTCCCCGGAGCTTGTCATAGCCCACGATCAGGGATTGGCGGTCGAGAAGGGCCGACTGGAATCGGGCGTACGGGCAAATGACCGTGCACATCTGCTCGCGGAAATATCCGAAATCGAAGAAGACCAGGGCCGTCGTAACCGCCATGACGCTGAAGCCACCGAGGTGGTCGGTGGGGGGTTCGGTCATCCATACGGCCAGACGCTCCCAACCAACGAAGTAGGCGAGGAATTGATTGCCGAGGATGAAAGCGATCAGCAGGAAGACGCCATACTTGAACCAGCGGCGCCCGCTGAAGGTCTTGCCATCTAGCTGCCGCTGTCGGCTGGGCCCGCCTTCGATCAGCCGTTCGATCGGACGAAACAGCAGCTCCATGTAGACGGTTTGGGGGCACCCCCAACCGCACCATACACGACCGAACAGGGCGGTGATCCAGAAGATACCCAGGAAGATGCTGAGCATCAGGAACATCAGCAGAACTGTATCCGTGGGGTGGAAAGTCACCCCGAAGAAGTGGAATCGACGAGACAGAACATCGAAGAGCAGGGCCGGGTGGCCGCCCACCTTCACGAACGGAAGGACGAGAAAGAGAAAGATCAGAGCGTAGCCGAGAATTCGCCGGCGGTTGAGAAACCGCCCCAGCGAGAGCTTGGGACGCATCCAAATCCGAGAACCATCGTCTCGGAGGGTTGTGAGCACGTTTCCTTCGTACCGTTGGTCCATCACGAGTCTCCCTGCGTCTTGGGTGTGCGAGGGCTTCGACCCCTCTCCGACAGCTGCCATACTGGTCAGTGCCTGAAATCGAGGGCCGAGGTCTCGACCCCCGATTCCAGACGGCCCCTGCTTAGAGCTCCGCGTTCTCCGCTTTGCTTCCGACCAGTTCGCCTTGCTGAGCCTTTCCGCCTTCGACGTTGAGGTTGCGAAGCGTTCCTACGTACACCACGACCTGCATCAGCTCCTTCGGAGACAAGAGGTCTTTCCAGGGCGGCATGCCCTTACTCAGAACCCCTTCGGCGACGACCTTGCGGATGGCAGACAACGACGCATCTCCATGGATCCAATAGGCGTCCGTAAGGTTCGGGCCAATGCTGCCTTTTCCTTGTTCGGCGTGACATGCCTGGCATCGAGCCGCGTAGACCTCGAGTCCAGCCGCGACCGCGATCTCGTCGCCCAGAAGCGCCTGCAGCTTCTCCTCCGACATGCCGGCGAGCTCCTTGCGCTCTCGCTCTTCGCGGGCCTCCGTATACACCTTCATATCGGCTCGGTAATCGTCGTAGATCCCGGGCCCGGACCACATATGGTAGTACGCAAAGTAGGCCACCGAGAACACGAAGCTCAGGAAGAAGATCCAGTTCCACCATGCGGGGGTAGGATTGTCGAATTCCCGAATACCATCGTACTCATGATCAAGAAGTTCGTCGGTCACTTTAGCCATGATTCGGTACCTCAATCCTCGAGCGGCAGCTCGGCCGCTCGCTGGTAGTCTTCACTCTTCTTTCTAGACACGACCTGGGCCACGACACCCACGAAGACTACCAAGAAGATGATGAGCGCGACCTGGGGGTAAAACGCCAGGTCGACGCTCCCAATATTACTCATGAGTTCACTCAAACGCATGACTGCTCCTATCGCGTCGCCACCGGCTTATCGCCGTCGGTCTGTTGGGACTCTTTTTCAAGATCGGTACCCAGTCGCTGCAGGTACGCGATGAGGGCGATGACGTCAGTGTTGTGGAGGTCTTTGCCACCGTCGGCCATGATCTTGTTCGCGATCTCGTCGGCCTGCATCTCGGCCATCTCCAACGCATGCTGGATCGCGGTAAGCTCCCGGCCATCGTCGGCGGTCGCTTTCACCCCGCCGTAGGGTGTTCCCAACATCACCATGGCATCGATTCGAGGCTGAATAGATGCATAGTCGATTTCGTTCCGCTCGAGCCACGGGTATGCGGGCATCAGAGACGTTTCGACCATGTTCCGCGGGTTGCGGAAGTGGCGAACATGCCATAGGTGGGTTCGTCTCAGTTTGCCGGTACCTTCACGAGCAAGGTCGGGCCCGATTCGTCGCGAGCCCCACTGGAAGGGTCGGTCGTAGATGAACTCACCCGGCTTGGAGTATTCTCCGTAGCGGACCGTCTCCATCCGGATGGGTCGCACCATCTGCGAGTGGCAGTTGTAACAACCCTCCGCGACGTAGATATCCCGGCCATAGAGTTCGAGCGGAGTATACGGCTTGACCGCGGCGATGGTGGGTACGTTCGATTCGATCAGGAAGGTCGGGATGATCTCGAAGAGAGAGGCCACCACCACCGCAACCGTCGTCCACACGGTAAAGACGACCGGCTTACGCTCCCAAATCCGGTGCCATCGGCCGCCCGTAAAGTACGCGAACATGCCGAACAGGCCACCCTTCATGGGCTCGGGCTGCTGACCCGTGTAGGTGGGGGCAAGCGGCGGGGCGCTGAAGGTTGCGGGCTCGTACTTCTTCGGTCGATTCGCCCACGTCATCACATAGTTGATGAGCATCAAGACAATCCCGATGACATAGAGTGCGCCACCGACCGCGCGGACATAGTACATCGGCAGCAGGCGAGTCACCGTCTCGATGAAGTCTGGGTATGCGAGGCGACCGGTATCGTCGAACGCGCGCCACATCAGACCCTGCGTGATCCCTGCGGTGTAGATGGAGACGATGTACAGAAGGATGCCGACCGTCCCCAACCAGAAGTGGAGCTCGGCGAGCTTCTCGCTCCACAGCTTGGTCTGAAAGAGACGGGGGGCGAGCCAGTAAATCATACCGAACGCGATGAAGCCGTTCCAGCCGAGAGCGCCAGAGTGCACGTGGGCGATCGTCCAGTCGGTGTAGTGCGACAGGGCGTTGACCGTCTTGATCGACAGCATGGGGCCCTCGAAGGTCGACATCCCGTAGAACGTGACCCCGACGGTGAGGAACTTGAGGATGGGGTCTTTGGCGACCCGGTCCCAAGCCCCGCGGAGCGTAAGCAGGCCATTGATCATGCCGCCCCACGAGGGCATCCACAACATGATGCTGAAGATCATTCCGAGCGAGGAGGCCCACTCCGGCAGGGCCGTGTAGTGCAGGTGATGTGGACCGGCCCAGATGTAGATGAAGACGAGCGACCAGAAGTGCAGGATCGAGAGCCGGTACGAGAAGACCGGGCGCCCAGCCGCCTTTGGAAGGAAGTAGTACATCAGGCCCAAGAACGGCGTCGTCAGGAAGAACGCGACCGCGTTGTGGCCGTACCACCACTGCATGAAGGCATCCTGAACGCCCGCATAGAGGCTGTAGCTCTTCATCGCGAAGACTGGCAGGGCGAGATTGTTGAAGACGTACAGCACGGTGATCGCAATGATGGTGGCGATGTAGAACCAGATGGCGACGTACATGTGCCGCTCTCGGCGCTTGGCGATGGTACCGAAGAAGTTGAACGCGAAGACCAGCCAGACCACGGCGACGGCCAGGTCGATGGGCCACTCGAGCTCGGCGTATTCCTTCGACTGAGTGATTCCCATAGGTAGGGTGATCGCCGCAGCCACGATAATGAGTTGCCAACCCCACAAATGGATTCGACTCAGTAGATCACTGTACATGCGCGCTTTGAGAAGGCGCTGTGTAGAGTAGTAGACACCAGCGAAGATGGCGTTTCCAGCAAAGGCGAAGATCGCGGCGTTCGTATGCAGAGGCCGTAGTCGGCCGAAGGTTAGATAGGGCTGATTGAAGCTGAGGTCAGGGAAGGCAAGTTGCAGGGCAATCAGTAACCCCGCAAGCGTGGCCACCAAACCCCAGATTACGGTAAAGGTGGTAAACTTCCTGGTGATGTCATCGTCGTAGGTAAAGGTTTCTGACTGCATGCTTGCGGGCTCTCCCGTCGAGCCAGCCTGGAATCGGCGGCCGGCAGAGCCCCGTCCTGCAACGCGGGTGCCACGGTGATTGCGCGCTCGAACCACGCGTACAGGGCATGCTTAGGTCGCACAAGCATCGGACATCGTTACATGCACGTAACCCTCTACCGCTAGAATTGCTACTTTCCCGTTCGCAAGGGTCACGGGTGGGCAACTCGGCCATCGGCGACGAGTGGATATGGTTTCATTGGAGGCAAGTCCTAGACCGTTCGGGTAAAGGCCCTTCAGCCTTAGGGATCAACGCTGTTGCAACGTTGTTGATTCAAGGCGAACGGAATTCATCCAAAGTGTCGAGCTCGACGGCGCGTTACGGATTCTCCACAATGAGGGTACACTTAGATGACTTCCTCGCGGCCTCGGTCCGAACAGGATCGCATGAATCAACGTTCCGTGCTTGGGACGGTGCTCTTCCTCGTTTCTTTGGGTATGGCCTTCGGCGCCTTGTTCGTCTTGTACGCCTGGCTACGCGCGTCCATGCCCGCGTGGCCGCCGACGGGGTTGGCGAGGCCGCCATTGACGCTGTCGAGCATCAACACCGCGGTGGCTCTGCTCAGCAGCGTGACCTATCACGGGGCCGTCAGGGCGCTGGACCGAGGCCGCCGGCAGCGATTCCGGCTCCTGCTCCTGGCTACGGCGAACCTTGGCGCAATCTTCCTGCTGCTACAGCTATTGCTGGCTCGTCAGGCCGCGAGCTTGAACATCTACCTGGGTGAATCGCTGTACGCCGCTCTGCTCTACGGCCTCGCCGCGTTTCACGCGATCCACCTGCTGGTCGGCGTCATAGCGGTCGTCATCCTGTCAATCGGTGTTCAGGCGGGCCGATTCAGCTCGCGGGATGCCGTTCAGGTCCGGCTCTGGGGATACTACTGGCACTTCGTGAGCGTTTGTTGGGTGGTGATGTACGCGATTATGTTCGTATTGTAGCCCCAATGAGTGCAATGAGCCGCCTTCGCGTTGGCGTCATCGGACATGTCGAGCACGTGACGCTTGGTCGAGTCGAAACCGTTCCCAGAGCTGGTGACATCGCCCATCTCGAAGAATCGCAGTGGTTTCCGGGCGGCGGTGGAGGAATCACGTTCTACCAGCTCACCAAGAGTGACTGCGAGGTCCACCTCTTCACCGCCATTGGCAGCGACCAGGCGGGAGACGAGGTACGCTCCGCTCTCGAGACCACGAACGCGAGCATTCACGCTGTACGCCGACCCGAGCCCCACACCCGGGATATCGTCATGATCGACGATTTCGGAGAGCGAACGATCATCGTTGTCGGTCCTCCGCTTCATCCGCGCGCTAGCGACGCGCTTCCGTGGGAAATCCTCCAGGAGCTCGACGCGGTGTACTTCACGGCCCAAGATCCCAGGCTGCTCGCTCGCGCGAGGGCGGCCCGAGTGTCGGTGGTGACTGCAAGGCGGCGGGCCGCCATCCGTGACTGCGGCGTCCCCCTCGACGTCATTATCGGCAGCAATGCGGACCCACGCGAAAAGAGCGTGCTGGCAGACTATGACCCCGCGCCCAAGGCGATCGTGATGACCGAGGGCGACCGAGGAGGCGTGATCGAAACCGCTACCGGCAGCGCCCGCTTCGAGGCGCCCACGGTCGGTCACGTAGTGGGTGGGGCATACGGCGCGGGAGACAGCTTCGCGGGCGCCTTCGTGTACTTCATGGCGGCCGGCTGCGGTCCGTTAGAGGCCGCCGATCGAGCCGCCAAGTACGGCGCGGCGGTCCTCGGTGGGCTCAACCCATTGCTCGCCCAAGCTCACATAGGCTGAGGGAGGCGACCCGGATAGTTAGCGAGGTCAATGATGATCGGACTCTGCATCGCCCTCTGCGGCTTTTTCGCCGTGGTCTTCGGGCGCCTCGTCGTCATGATCTTCGGCTCCGGACGACGCGTCAGCGGATGACGGCTCAGAGGTCGCTGCGGCCGCCGCTTCGGCGTTGGCCGAAGCCTGAGTGATGTCGCTGAGTTTCTGCTGTATGCCGGGCTGATACTGCTGCACATCGATGAACAGAATCGTCACGAAAAGGATCACCGCCATGACCGAGATGGCGAAAATCATGAAGTTGAAGCCCTTCTCGAAGGCTAGGTGCATGAAGATAGTGAGTACCAACGTAGCCTTCGCGGTAGCGATGACCATCGCCAGAACAAGATTGAACTGGCCCAGGTCTAGATTCTGAGCCGTCCAGACAGTGATTCCGGTGAGGAGCATGAGGCCACCCCAGCACCCGACTAGCAGCGGCACGGGAAGGGCGTGATGCTCGTGGGCCTCGGAGTGTGAATCGTGAGCCATCGGTCGACCTCTCAAATCAGATACAAAAGCGGGAAGAGATAGATCCACACCAAGTCGACCAGGTGCCAATACAAGGCCACGAAGTCGACGGGACCGTAGTTATCTTGCGAGATTGAGCCCGCGTAAATGCGCTGTAGTAACCACAGGTAGGCGACGATTCCGGCGATGACGTGGAGCCCGTGAAGGCCGGTCATCACGAAATAAATACTGAAGAAAGTGTGCAGGTTGGGTCGCAACCGAGATGCGGCAACCGCCTCTTCGCTTACATGACCGTGGTGGTCGGGGAACGGAACCGTACCCGGGGTGATCTCAGCTGCTTCCAAAGCGTGAAGTTTTGGATCGAATGAAGCACCCCAGAAAATACCTTCCTCGAACTTGTGCGAGTACTCGACGTACTTGATGCCCAAGAACCCGAAGGCGCACACAATGGTAAGCAGAATGGCGATATAGAGCCCCTTTTTCTGCCCGAGCTGAGCGCAGCGCACCGACCAGGCCGCGGTCAGGGAGCTGAACAACAGGACACATGTATTGATCGCCCCCAGCTGAGTATTCAGAAACTTTGAACCCTCAACGAAGATCTCCGGGTGCATGCCACGGTAAATTGCGTACGCGCAGAAGAGCCCCCCGAAGAATAGCAGTTCCTGGCCGAGAAACAGCCAGATACCGATCTTGCCGGTATCGAACTGATGCTGGTGATCCCGGAAATGGTGCGCCAGCGTGGGATCGTGGTGATGGTCGCCGTGGTGCGCATCGGCGACCGAATCAATGGTGGTCACGATTCCCCTCCTTGGGCCTCGAAGCGCCGGTCACAACAAAACCGTCGGTTTCTTGGTCGTATTCGAGCTGAGAATAGTCGTAGGGGTCGAGCCCGTCGGGTTGAACGGCGAAGTTATCGTGGGGCGGCGGCGATGCGCAGTGCCATTCGAGTGTGTTGGCGCCCCAAGGATTCGCGGCCGCTTTCCTCCCCGAGAACATGGCGACCATAAGAACACCGAAGGCGAAAAGGATACCAATACCTAGGATCATCGCACCGACCGTCGAGACCTG
Source organism: uncultured Myxococcales bacterium (assembly GCA_964519665.1). GTDB lineage: Bacteria > Myxococcota > Kuafuiibacteriia > Kuafuiibacteriales > Kuafuiibacteriaceae > JANQQN01. Next base: position 28,137 of record CAZFIV010000020.1, on the reverse strand, counting down.
GTGGTACGTCTGGAACTCATCGAGGTAGGTGTAGTAGCGCCTCGGCATGCCTTGGCTGCCCATCACGAACTGAGGGAAGAAAGTGATGTTGAACCCTATGAAGGTCAGCAGGCAACCCACCCTCGCCAGCGTCTCGTTGTACATCCGTCCAAAGAACTTCGGCCACCAGTAGTAGAGCCCCGCGAGGAGCGCCATGAGGGTACCACCCACCATGACATAGTGGAAGTGAGCGACCACGAAATACGTGTCGTGTAGGTGCACGTCGACGGCCAGGGTTCCCAGGAACAATCCGGTGAGTCCGCCGATCGAGAATAGCCAGATGAAGCTGAACGCGTAGAGCATCGGCACGTCGAGCCGGATCGATCCGTTGTAGAGGGTCGCCAACCAGTTGAACACCTTGATGGCCGACGGGATCGCGACCGAGAATGTCAGCGCCGAGAAGATGACACCGGCGAGCGCGCTCTGACCCGAAGTAAACATGTGGTGGCCCCAGACAAGGAAACCAAGAAAGGCGATCGCCAGCGAGCTCATCGCAATGAACGAGTAGCCAAAAATCCGGCGGCGGCTGAAGACCGCGATCACCTCGGAGATGACGCCCATTGCGGGAAGCACCATGATGTATACAGCCGGGTGTGAGTAAAACCAGAAGAAGTGCTGGAACAGCACTGGGTCACCGCCGAGTGCCGGGTCGAAGATGCCCAACCGGAACGCACGCTCCACGGTAAGCAGAAGAACCGTGATGGCCAACACTGGCGTCGCCAGCACTTGAATGATGCTGGTTGAGTACATGGCCCACAGAAATAGAGGCATCTTGAACCACCCCATGTTCCGGGGTCGCATCGTATTGATGGTGGCGATGAAGTTGATCCCGGTAAAGATCGAGCTGAAACCCAGGATGAACACCCCCATCGCGGATAGCATCACCGAGCCCTGACTACCCTTGGTCGGGTCCGAGCTGTAGGGCGTGTAGAACGTCCAACCCGTGTCGATCGCGCCCACGTACATGGACACGACCAGGAACAGAGCGCCGACCACCCAAATATAAAAACTAGCCAGGTTGAGGCGCGGAAAGGCGACGTCCTTCACCCCCAGCATCAGCGGGATGACGAAGTTCCCGATGGATGCGGGAATCGCAGGGATGATAAACAGAAAGACCATTACCGCCCCGTGCAGGGTGAACATTCGATTGTAAGCGTCGGGTCCGATAATGTCTTTCCCGGGCGTCAGTAGCTCCAGGCGGACGATCAGCGCGAAGACCCCGCCCAGAATGAGGGCGAACGTCGTTGCGAAGAAGTACAGAATCCCGATGCGTTTGTGGTCGAGGGTCACCAGCCATCCCAGGAGCCCCTTGGTATGCGTGATGTAGTCATCACGCACTCCTTGCAAAGTCGTCGCGTCGGCCGTCATCGTTCGATTACTCCTTGAGGGTCTTCATGTACGCGATGAGCGCGTCGATTTCCCGGTCGTCGAGCACACCCTTGAAGGCGGGCATCACGGGCGGGTATCCCTGAACAATTTGACCGGTCGGATTGAGAATGGAGGTCCGCAGGTAGTTCTCATCCACCACAGCCTTGGTGCCGTCTGTGAATACGCGCTCGACGCCCCAGTTGCCTTTCAGAGTTGGGCCAACCTTCGCGGAGCCGTCTACGCTGTGGCAGCCGTTGCAACCGTTCACGGCAAACAGCTTTTCGCCGGCCTGTTCGGGCGGCAGACCCTGGTCGATGATTCGACGTCGGCCCTGAAGCCATTCGTCATAGGTCGTCTCGGTCTCATAAACCTTGACCTTGGCGACCATCGCCGAGTGGTTCGTCCCGCAGTATTCGGTGCAGTAGATCTGGTGTTCGCCACTCTCGGTCGCTTGAAACCAAACTTCAGTATACCGGCCCGGAACGACGTCCTGCTTGATGCGGAACGCGGGTACGAAGAACGAGTGCAGCACGTCGTTCGACGTCATCAGCAAGCGCACCGGTCGATTCGGCGGCACGTGGAGAACGGTCTCCTTCTGGCTCGAGCCGGGATAGTAGAATTCCCAGTTCCAGCTCTTGCCAATGACCCGGATCTCGACCGCGTCCGGCGGCGGGCTCTTCATATCGATATACGCCTTCGCCCCCATGACGAAGACGATCACCGAGACGATCGCCGGCGGAATTGTCCAGCTGACCTCGAGGAGCGTATTGTGGCCGCCTGGCGACCGGGCGCGCTCGCCGCGGCTCTTCGCGCGGAACTTGAAGACGAAGTAAACCAGCGCGGCCATGATGACCAGGAAGCTGGCGAGGGAAACGTAGTACAGAAAATAGTAGAGCCAGTCGACGTCTGCAGCTTGGGTTGCTGCCGCGCTAGGCATCCAAAAGGTCGGTTCAGCGGTCATCCACATCTAGGCGACTCCATCGGCGGTCTTCACTCCATCGGCTCTTCTTCGCCGGTTCGCGGTGAAGCCAGCCCCTACGAAAAGCGCGAGCAGCAGCACCGTCACAGCTCCGCCCACCTTCATGATGTTGCGGACCACGGGCGTATAGCTACCCGATTTCGGATCATAGTAAAAGCAATAGAGTACTATTGCGTCGAGCGTCGAGACTTGTTTGCCCTCAGACGCTTCGACCATCGACAACCGGACGGTCTGTGGGGAATACAACAAGCCGTAGAGATATCGAGAAACGGAGCCGCTCGGACTCAATACGACGATCGCCGCTTGGTGCAGGTACTCCTGCCGAGTTTCACTATAGCGATAACCAAACCCCACCGCGTCGGCCAACGCACGGATGTTCTCTTCCGGTCCGACGAGAAAATGCCAGCCTTGGGGATCAGCGTTTTCACTATACTGGTCGAGGTAGCGCTTCTTGGTAGCAGCAGCCCGCTCGACGGCTTCCGACGGATCGAGGCTCACGGTCACCACTTGGTACTCGTCGCCGAGTGTCCACTGCATCTCTTGCAAGGCTTCCACGAGGGCATTGAGCTGCAAGCTGCAGAGCATTGGGCAGTCAGAGTAATTGAGGGTGAGTAGGGTCGGCTTCTTCCCGTCGAAAAAAGATGCAAGCCTGACCTCTCGACCTTCGCTGTCGGTGAACACCAGGTCGGGTGGAACGACAGCTCCAAGCCTCTCGGTCACCCCGACGCCTTCCAGTTCCTTCGGCAGGGCCTCTTTGCGCACCGCCGAAGACTCGCCGCCAGGGTCTGCCTGGCCCAAAGCAGCCCCGGAGCCTGCGGCAAGAAGACTTGCGACAACGGAAGTGATCAGTGCTCGTGGGAGAAGAGGCGACGGCCGGATGGTCATACGACCATCGTAACGCGTCGCTCTACTGATGCAATTGCGTAACGACCGCGTTTTTCGCCGTCGCGATGGTGTCCTGCAGTTTGGCTTCCTGCTCCTGCTCGTACCGAACGCGAGCCAGCGGCTTGGTCTGCTTCGAGGCGTCGTCTTCGTACTGAACCGAGAAGAACCATGCCTGCACGAACAGGATGAACGCCGCGATGAAAAAAGCACCACCGAACGCTACGGTCACGATCTGAGCGGTATCGATATCGTCTCGATTCTCATTCATCTCATGTTCCTCAACAGCATCAGGGAACCTCATGAGCCAGCGATTCGGCAAGCCTCGGATCCTTCATCGGCACCAGGAATGCGCCGCGCATGGCCATCGCGAGAGCTCCCACGAAGATTCCGCCAACGCCGATCAAGCACAGCGGGTCGAGCAAAGTAATGGGAAGTGTATTCACAGCCTCGTGCATAGCTTCCTTCGATTCGTAGAGGTGGTGCACCTCATAGAGCTCGTAAATGGACGGCATCACGAGATAAAACATGTCGACCCAGTGCATCAGCAGCATCCAGCCGGCCCACATCGCGAGCAGGTTCGTGGCTCGCTTGAAGTTACGGGAGATGAGCCCGACGAACGGTACGGCGAAATGTCCGAACAACAGCAAGAACGCAAATGGGATCCACTGACCGTGCTGCCGGTGCTGATACCAGATCGTACCCTCTGGAATGTTCGCGTACCAGATCAGCATGTACTGGGAGAACGCGATGTAGGCCCAAAAGAGCGTGAACGCGAAGAGGAACTTACCGAGGTCATGGTAGTGGTCGATCGAGATGACCTTCGCCTTGCCGCGGCTTTGTAGAAACTTTGCGAACAGGATCATCGCCGCCATCGACGAGAGCACCGAGGCCGCGAACAGATATACCCCAATGATGGTCGAGTACCAGTGGGGCTCCAGGCTCATGATGAAATCCACCGCCGCAAACGTGATCGTCAGGGCGAACGCTATCATGATCGGGCCCGAATACCACTGTGCACGGTCGGTGAGGCTATCGTCCCCGCTCTTGTCCTGCTGCATCGACATCCCGACGAAGAACCGCGACATCGCGATCCATACGCCGAAGTAGATGACGACCCGGATCAGGAAGAACGTCACGTTCAAGTAGGGCGTCTTGTGGGCGAGCAGATGGTCACCGGCGACCACCTCGGCGTTGACCCAGAGAAAGAGCCCGTCTGACCCAAAAAGGGCCGGAAGGACGACCGGTAGAGAGAGTACGAGCATGACCGGCATGGTCGCCGCGCCAAACTCGAAGAGCCTGCGCACCACCACACCCCATTCAGCGCGAATGAGGTGGTGGAAGGTAATGAAGAATAGGCACCCCAGGCTGATGGCCAGGAAGTACAGAAACGCCACGTGATAGCTGTGCAGGAACGCGGCGAAATGGTCGTTGTACGTGGAGCCGAGGCCGGCGGCGGCCAACAAGGCCACCACGCCAACAATAAAGGCGCCGATCATCAGTTTCGGAGCGCCATCCCAAGTGAATTGCGGGTCGCTTGCGTCGAGTTCGACTGGCTTGTGCTGCATTGTTGTCGTCCCTCAGCGCTGGTCGTCGCGCTCGGCCTCCGGCACGTCCTTTACTTCGGCCAACTGGCTCCGCTGCAGGGCGCGAACGTAAGCAATAATCGCCCACCGGTCGTCGACCGGAATCGCGTAACCGTATGCCGGCATACTGCGGATGCCCCAAGTAATGGTGTTGAACAGCTTCCCCTCGGGTTGCTCCCGAAGGTAATCCTGATGGAGTGAACTCGGCTGTATCCACAGCCCCTGTTGAAGCGAAGCGGCGCGCTGGTGAACCAGCCCGTTACCGTATCCGGCCAGGCCGTGACATGGCGCGCAGTAGATCTTGTACCGCTCTTGCCCCCGCTCCACCTTCTTCTTCAGCATTTCCGCTCCGAGCTTGTTGCCCTCCTCGTCGCTCGTGAAAATACCGGGAAAACCTCGCGCCCATTGACCCTCGTCGGTCATGCCGCGGTAGTAGTGGCTGTCGGCCTCCACCTGCTCCGTCGCGACGGTGCCCGCAACCTGAGGCCGCATGGACCGCCCGTCCTTGAAGATATGGGTCATCGGGTTAGAGGTCTGGGTCTTGAACTTCTCTTGGAAGTCCATGTTGGGGTTCGGGTGGATGCGCGGCCGGGGGCTGCGTTCGTACCACATGGTGGCGATGAACCCGAGCGGAATGAAGCCTGCCACGAAGGCGACGACGCCCGCGTAGACCAAGAACTTTGGCAGTCCGGAGTTCACCTTGGAATCGTCAACCACGCTCTCGATGGCCGTTGCACCCGTCGCTTGTAGGAGCTCCCGAGTGCCAGCGGCATCGTACTTTGGGTCGTTCGCTTCGATGGCAATGAAGAACTTGTCGTCCGTGGCCGCCGCGAAACGGTCGCTGTTGAAGAGCGGATGGTGGTACCGCGGCAGCCCGTTCATCGCCAACGTCGCGATGAAGGCGGTGACCCCCGCGAACAGAACCGTGAGCTCGAAGGCGATGGGGATGTTGGCCGGCACTGACCAGTACGGCTTCCCCGAAATGATGAACGGGTAGTCGACCGCGTTCATCCACCATTGCATGACCAGCGCCGTGCACGTTCCCAGCATCCCCATGCCCATGATGATGTAGGGAAGGCGCGTGCGCTGGATCCCCATGGCTGGGTCGATTCCGTGAACCGGAAATGGCGAGTGACAGTCCCAGCTCTCATAGCCGGCGTCGCGCACCACTTTGGCAGCCTTCATCAAGCTCGATACATCCTCGTACTGAGCGAGTAGGCCGTACTCGGGCAGACTGCCGTTGCCGTTGCCGTTGCCGTTTTCGTGTCCGTTGTCGTGACTCATCGCTTCCGAATCCTCACTTCGTCGGCGCTGCCATCGCCGGAGCGGGCGGCGCTTCGCCACCCGCGGCGGCGTGTTCGTCGTGGTGGTCGTCGTGCGCGTGTGCTTGCGGCAGGATGGCCTTCACTTCCGCGATGGCGACGCAAGGCAGCCACCGGAGAAAGAGCAGGAACAAGGTCATGAACAAGCCGAAGCTCCCCACGAACAACATGATGTCGAACGGGGTCGCAGTGAAGTAGCCCCAAGAAGAGGGCAGGAAGTCGCGGTGGAGCGAAGTCACGGTGATGACGAAGCGCTCGAACCACATACCGATGTTCACGAAGATCGATACGACAACCATCATCCACGGCGTCGTACGGATTTTCTTGAACCAGAACAGCTGGGGACTGATCACGTTGCAGGTGACCATCGTCCAGTAGGCCCACCAATAGGGACCGAAAGCCCGGTTGATGAACGCGAAGCCCTCGTATTGGTTCGCACCGTACCAGGCGACGAAGAACTCCATCGCGTACGCGTAACCGACCATCATCCCGGTGACGAGGATGACCTTGTTCATGTTGTCAAGGTGCCGGAGCGTAATGATGTGCTTCAGGCCGAACGCTTCCCGGGCCGGAACCGCTAGCGTGACCACCATCGCGAAGCCGGAGAAGATGGCGCCGGCAACGAAGTAAGGCGGGAAAATGGTGGTGTGCCATCCCGGCAGCTGCGAGGTTGCGAAGTCGAACGAAACGACCGAGTGAACCGACAGCACCAGCGGAGTCGCGAGAGCGGCCAGAATCAGGTAGGCGCGCTCGTAACGGTGCCAGTGCCGAGCGGAGCCAGTCCACCCCATCGAGAAGATGCCGTAGGCCACCTTTCGGATGGCCGTCTTCGAGCGGTCACGCAGAGTCGCGAGGTCGGGAATCAAGCCGAAGTACCAAAACAGCAGCGAGATGAGTCCGTACGTGCCAACCGCGAAGACGTCCCACAGGAGCGGGCTTCGGAAGTTGGGCCACATCAGCATCTGGTTGGGCAGCGGGAACAGCCAGTATGGCAGCCAGGGGCGACCAATGTGGATGCCCGGAAAGGTCAGCGCACAAACCACCGCGAAGATCGTCATCGCCTCGGCGAAGCGATTGATCGAGGTCCGCCAATCTTGGCGAAGGAGGAACAGAATCGCAGAGATCAGAGTTCCCGCGTGCCCGATACCGACCCAGAAAACGAAGTTGACGATGGGCCAACCCCAGCCAACCGGGTTGTTGTTCCCCCAGATACCGGTGCCCGTCCAGAACAGGTAACCGATGTTAATGACGAACATCCCTGCCAGCGACGCCGAGATGACGAACGCGATCCACCAGTTGCGGTGCGAACGCTTGACTTCCGTGATCGACGCCACCGCCTCGGTGATGTCGTGAAATGACCGTTCACCGGTGATCAGTTGTTGCTTGGTCCGCGACCCCTGAACGGTGTTGTCGATCTCTTGATCAATGATGGCCATGGCCTTCGGCCTCCCCTTCCTTCTTCGGCGTCAGGTCTTCGCTGGGGTTAGTGATTCGCGCCAGGTATTCGGTGCGGGGCTTGATGTTGAGCTCCGCCAGCATCGCATAGCTACGAGGCTTCTTCTGAAGCTTCGCGACCGTGCTCGTCGGGTCGTTGATGTTGCCGAAAGTGATAGCGTCGGTCGGGCAAGCGGTCTGGCATGCCGACTTGATCTCGTCGCCGCGTACGGTCCGACCCTCTTTACGGGCCTCCGTTTTTGCATACGAGATGCGCTGGAAGCAGTAGCTGCACTTTTCCATGACCCCGCGGAACCGAACGGTCACGTCGGGGTTGTGCGCCAGCCACTGAACCTTGTTTTTCTCTTCGGTCAGGTCGATGTGGTAGTTGTAGTAGTTAAACCGTCGCACCTTGTAGGGGCAGTTGTTTGCGCAGTAGCGGGTCCCGATGCACCGGTTGTACACCATGTTGTTGGTGCCTTCCTCGTCGTGAACGGTGGCCGCGACCGGGCAGACCTGCTCGCAGGGCGCATTTTGACAGTGCACGCAAGCAACCGGCTGCGTCGAAATCGTCGGGTCTTCGGCTTCGCCTGTGAAGTAGCGGTCGATGCGTAGCCAGTGCATTTCGCGCCCGACGAGCACCTGCTCTTTGCCGACGATCGGAACGTTATTCTCCGAAGTACAGGATACGACGCAGGCATTGCAGCCGGTGCACTTGCCGAGGTCGATGGTCATCCCCCACTGGTACCCATCTTTCCACTCGAACTCGGGGAACAGCGACAGAAGAGGGGGCGTGTGAATATCATGGAAGAAGGCGTGGCGCTGCTCCTTGAGCGAGTGCTCCTCACACGCCTTCTTGTACTCCTCGATGGTTCCCGCCCGAGCAAGCTCAGGGACTCGCTTCATGATCGCTTCCAGACCCGAAGTATCGATGGACCAGTGCGTTTGCGTCGAGGCCAGCTTGTAGGTCCCGCCTGTCTTTTCAATGGAGGCACCGACCGTCTGGAAGGGGGCGACCGCGGTCCGCAACGGTTGAACGTCGAAGCCGGTTGTGTCGACCTGCCAGTACATGCTGCCGCCCACGGCGCCCGCCTCTGGGCGACCGTAGCCGACCGCGATGGCGATCGAGCCCGGCGCCTGGCCCGGCATGATGTAAACGGGAAGCTCGATGGACTTCTCACCGAGGCTGACCCGAATCATGTCCTGATCGGTGACGCCGAATCGTCGAGCCGTTCCCGGCGAGAGAATCGCGGCGTTGTCCCACGTCAGCTTGGTCGTGAAGTCCGGCGTTTCCTGGAGCCATCCGTTGTTGGCGAAGCGGCCGTCGTGCACCTTTCCATCATCGTAGAAGAAGACTTCGAGCTCGCTGTTTTCGAGGTCTTCGCCGCGCTTGAAGACCCGCTCGGCGGGCGTCGGGGCCGAGAAGCCTCGAACTTGCAGACTGATGGTCGGATAACCGGTCGCGTCCACAAAGCCCTGAGCGACCGACTTGCGCCAGACCATGTCGTCGCCAAGGAACCCGGTAAGCCGCTCCTGAGCCTCCGCGAGCTCTTGGTCATCGGTGGGAGCGGCTACCGCGGGGCCTGCTTCGACCGTCTCGGTCTTCCCGCCAGCGGCCGCGGTTTCGTCCGTAGCCGCCGACATCTGGCTTCGGATGCCCATGGCGGTGGCGCGCACGAACTTGTCGGGTGAGTCCTCGATCCCGGCCAGCACGAGGAGCATTTCGATGATAGCCATCGAGCTGTCGTACAGCGGCGCGATCAGCGGCTGCTGAATGGTGACCAGGCCGTCCCAGGTCCGTGCATCGCCCCAAGTCTCGAGGAAGTGGGTCGCCGGCACATGCCAAGTCGACAGCTTGGCGGTCTTATCGCGGTAGAGACCGAAGTGAACGGTGGTCTCGACTTTTTCCATGGCCGCCGCGAAATCCAGGTCGCCGGGCGCGTCGTAGGCGGGATTGCCGCCGAGCACGAAGAGCGTTTTGACCTGGTCCGCGTTCATGTCCCGCACGAGGTCGGCTATCGCCGTGCCGTGCACGGGTCGGTCAGGGTTCGGTTCTTCAGTGTACTGGATGGTGCTGCCCACGTTGGACAGTGCAGCGTTCAGCCGGTGAACGACCGCGTGCACGGCCGGGTCCTGTTGGTGGCCGACCGCGACCACCGACTTGCCTCGGTGGTGCACGAGGTCTTTGGCGACCGCACTCACCATCTTCTTGACCTTCTCGTCGGACAGAATCTTGTGAGCGAACTCGAGACCCTCGACTTTTCCGTCCTTCTCGACGGCGGCCTCCAGGGCGAGCGCCAGCGCCAGCATCTGTTCCGCCCGGACAGGAAGCCGGTGGTCGGCAGAGGCTCCCGTCGTCGTGAACCGCGTCTCCAAGACGTACAATCGGTTCATGTACACGTCGTCGTGGTCGCCGTGCCCGTCCGACTTGTCGGGGCGGCGACCCGCGGCCCAGTCCCGAGCGTGCTTCAGTTTCGCCGGGTGATCCCCAAAAAGGTCGGCCCCCAACGCCACGATGACATCGGCCTTGGAGAGGTCGTAGTGGGTTCGCGCTACCTGGCCGAATGCGAGGCGAGCGCCTTCGCGGGCGTTGTCGCGACTGAGTGATTCGTACTCCACCCATTTTGCCTGCGGCATGTCGGCAAGCAGCTTCATCCGAAGCGCTGCCATGCTCGGCGACGAGCTCTCGCCGGACAGTACGACCACCCCCTTGCCGCTCGCACGCTTGGCCTTCGCAGCGATCTCCCCGAGCGCTGCCTCGAACGCCTTGCGGTCACTGACCTCGCCGCCCTTGTAGACCTGCTGACTGCGGTCCGGGTCGAACATCGTAAGGATGCTCGCCTGTGCGTACGCGTCGGTGCCGCCCCGACTGAACGGGTGCTGCTCGTTGGGCTCGATCTTGTACGGACGATTGTCGTAGCTCGCGACTTTCACCGGGATGGCGGTGCCCGCCACGTCCATGACGGATGCAAAGTATTTGATCGCGCCCGGTTCTAGGCCCTGAGGGCGCCGCGTGTAGGGGGCAAAGTTTTCGGCCTCCCAGCGGCAAGCGGATGCGCCAGCCAGGGCGAACGAAGCACCCATCAGCTGCATGAACCGACGTCGGTTCGTAGAACCGGGCCGGTCGTAGTCGACGTCTACGAACTCTTTCCGGAGAAACTCTTCGAACTCGGGGTCTTGTTCGAGTTCCTGAAGCGTGCGCCAATATTTCTTTTCGCTCATGTCGGTTCACCGGTGGCAAGTGGAGCAGTTGTCGTTCGGGTTGACGTTGTACTCGGCCTTCAGACGCGCTCCCTGCTCCGGGCTTTCCTGCTGCCAATCCATCTGCGTAATCTTGTCGAGAGGTCTGAGGTTGGGCTCCGGATTGCGGTGACATTGAAGACACCATCCCATGCTCAGCGACGAATATTGATAGACGACCTCCATTTGATCGACGCGGCCGTGGCAGCTCGCGCATCCGACACCCTTGAGGACGTGAGCGCTGTGGTTAAAGTAGGAGTAGTCGGGAAGGTCGTGGACCCGAGCCCACGGGATAGGCGTGTCGTTCTCCCAGCTATCTCGAACGACCTGGAGCTTCACGCTTTGAGTGTGGATCTTGTTGTGGCAGCCGATGCACGTCTCGGTCGGCGGGATCGGCGAGTGCATCTGCCGTTCGACGGAATTGTGGCAGTACCGGCAGTCCATCCCGAGCTCGCCCGAGTGCAGCCGGTGGCTGAACGGCACGGGTTGGACCGGCTGGTAGTTGCGGTCCGTGGCGCGCGGCGAAAAGCCGAAGTTGATTATCAAAAATACATACACGCCGGCGCCGATCGCCCCCAGAGCGATCAGCGCGCGGATGTGGTTGGTCCATGGAGGAAACCGAAAGCCCATCTTGACCCCTTCAGCGCGTTACAACGTATTCGTCGCGACAGCAGAGGACGCAACGAACCAGGACCAGCCTCACTTGCCACGGGGCGCAGGTAGGCCGGTTGTCTTGTTGACAGGTGTCCTATCCGAACGAGTGATAGGCGCCAAGTCGATTCGGACGGTTAGACCGGCAGGGAATCAACTCGTGAGCAATCTACGCTTCATGAAGCCGCCCGTGAGGATTCAACCCTAGGGCTCTGTAGTGCGGCAAACGCAGTGCGATCTTGCCTATTTAGCGACCGGTCGAGCGTTGGACGGCGTCCTCGACTAGCGACGGGTGGCCTGACTTGAGGATTCCGAATCGATGGCGAGTGGTCTTCCCCAGAAATTATCATGTCAACCTGTCCGACGAAGGGCGGGATTGCGCGGTCAGGGACGCACTCCTTACCTCTTCCCGATACACCCCCCGCAACGGGACTACTGTTACCGGACTACGGTAACGGGATTGTCGTACCGGCTTGTCGTTCGATCAGCGTTGTCGACTGGGAACCCACGCCGTGGTCCGCCCGGCGATGGTCAGAAAGCGAATCTGCGCGCCGTCCCGCATGCGCGCGTCGGCGCCTTTTCCCCAACGATGGTGGAACAGCCAAGAGGCCGGGAACCGGTCCTTGTCGGCGTCGACTGACACGGACCGGCGAACGACCTTCTTGAGCGCTTCGTGCAGGGCCCGAACTTCGCTGTCGGTCAGCGTCGACGTTCTACGCCGGGGATCGAGGCGCGCTTGATAGAGGACCTCGTCGGCGATCCAGTTGCCGACGCCTGCCGCAAAGGTCTGGTCGAGCAGGAGCCCTTTGAGGATGCCTCGTCGGCGGGCGAACCGGGCCCGAAAGTCCGGCAGTCGAGGCATCTCGGTGAGTGGGTCGAATCCGAGGTCGCCGATCGGGGGCTCGTTGGCGGGGTCTTCTCGAAGCCTTATCCGCCCCAAGCGGCGGGCGTTGGTCATCGCCAGCTCACGACCGTCTCCGCTCGTCATCCGGATCTTGGCGAAGCGAGGCGGCCACCTACGGTCGGGCGAACGAGCGGAACCTTCGAGCACCAGTGGGTCGGCGTCGGGGACTCGAAACGCACCGGTCATGCCGAAGTGGAAGGTTGGCCAGGGACGCCGATCGAGCTCGAACCATAGGTGCTTGCCTCGACGATGGACCGCCACGACCTTGGCGCCTTCGAGCGTCCGTTGGAACTCGGCAGCGGGCACGCCGTCGAAGACGATAGGGTCGTGAGCGAGCTCGACGGACACGATCTGGCGTCCACCGAGGGCGTTCTCCGCAACTTTGCGACCAAACTCGACTTCGGGAAGCTCGGGCATCGCTTCAGTCAGACGCTCAGTCGTTACGGTCGTCGAGCATCTCGATCAGCGTGCCCGCGACGGAGCGACGGTGGACATCGACGATCTCGCACACTTCGTGTTGGTCGAACCTATCGAGCAGCGCCCGAGTGCCTTCCGCAACCTTGAGTTCCATCTCCCGCTCGAAAAGGGGGACGACGCCGTAGAAGACCACTTCCTTGTCCGCGGTGCAGCGGAGCGTTCGGAACTCGGGCAGGAGCGTGATGGGCGGCGCGAGCATCGCACAGCAAAAGCCGACCCCTTCCACGTACGGTTGGGGAGGTTGGCCGTTGGGAATGGTGTGTCCGACCGATAGCCACTGCCCGGACGCGGCCGGGAACGACGCCAGGGTCGCCAAGAGTCGCAAAGGCCATCGAGCGGCGGGGCGGGCCATGGCGGGCCCTTCCAAGGGCCAGTCCGGCGGCAAGCCGATCACGAGTTCGGCGAATCTGGGCTCGTCAGGCAGGCTTTCCGGCGTCGCCATGGCCGTGCCGCTCATGCCAAGAGTGACCACGACGTGCCACGGCTTGGCTTCGGTCGGGACCACGTGCACGAGGTCGATCGGCGGAAGACCGGGTGCGACGGGTGCGATGCTTATGATGCCCCCGATGGGCCCCACGAATTGCGACACGTGCTGCAGGTAGAGTTCGCGCTCTGCGCCCTCAATGGGATTTGCTTGAGTCATTGGGTCAGTATGCCCGCTGTCAGTAGGCGGCCAGGATGTAGTCGCTCAGGACCCGCAGCGCTGGGATGTCGTCGACCACCTCGTCGAGAAACGGCAGCGCGAGAGCGCCCTGACCGGTTTCTTGGCCTTCGTGGCGCAACTCGTCCAACAACGCTCGATCCTGCCGAATCCGTGCCTGCTCGACCTCCGCTAGCGGCCCCATCTTCGCCAAGGCCCGCGCCAGGCTCTCCGGGTCGTGCGGACCAAGCCGACGCTGGAGCTCGGACGGATGTTCGAGCGGCTGCTCGGACGCATAGCTGCGATTGAGGATGAAGCCCTCGGTGGTGAGCCCCAGGTCTTTGATCCGTCCCTTGAAGTACACGGCTTCGGACAGAGCCGCTTCATCGGGACTGGCCACGACCAAGAACGCCGACTTTTCGGATCGCAGCAAAGTCCGGACCCCGTCCGCATGCAGCCGCATCTTGTCGAACAGCTTGCCGAAGGCACCCAAGAAGGACTGCAGCTCGGCGGCGAACTGCGCTCCGAAGGTTCGGCTCAGCGCGGTCGACACCAGCGACGATGCAGCCCGCATCACCGCACCCAGCTTCTTGTTCGGGTCGGGCGCGAAGATCGCCAGCGTCCGCTCATCAAGAAAACGAGCCAGCCGCCGCGGCGCATCGAGAAAGTCGAGCGCGTTGCGGGATGGCGGCGTGTCCAGAATGATGAGGTCGTATCGTCCTTCCTGCTCGAAGGCGTACAAAGCTTCGGCGGCCGTGTACTCCTGAAGGCCAGCCACGATCTCGCCGAGCGCTTGATACAAGCGAGAGCCTCGGATCCTTTCCGCATCTTCCGCGCTCGGTGCGAAGCGGTCGACGACCCCTTCGAGCACCACTTTGGGGTCGAGCATCCAAGCGTGCAGCGACCCGTCCTCGGGCATCTCAACCCCTTTGGCCGCCAAAACGGCTCGGTCGATGCCAACGGGCTCTTTCCCGGTGGGCGGGATTCCCAGAGCCTGCGCGAGTCTTCGCGCGGGATCGATGGTCAACACTAAAGCGTGGCGACCCAGCCGGGCTGCCGAAAGGGCCAGCGCCGCCGAGGTCGTCGTCTTGCCGACCCCGCCCGCGCCGCAGCAAACGATGACCCTTTTCTGGGCCACGACATCGCGCAGCTTCACGCGGCACCCTCCGTCGCCTCGCGATCGAAGGTGCCAAGAAAGTGATCGGCCAGCTTTTCGACAACCCGAGCTGGAGGGGAGCCGTCGAGCAGCTCGACCTCCGACCTTGGAATGCCCAGGGGAGATTCGGCTCGGAATCGCTCCCGTGCAGCCAACGCACGCTGCAGCCGACGGAACTCGCGGCTCCCGAGCAAAGTGGGTGCATCGTCATGACGACCAGCGAGATGGTCGGCGACCGCGTAACGTTCATCCTCGGTGAAGACGACCGGGGGCATCTGGTTCAAGACCATGGCGCGAATCGGCACCGAGAGGCCCCGAAGGCCGTCGATCAGCTCCAGAGACTCGGTCACCGGCATATCTTCGGGAAGAGTCACCACGACTGCACCGCCGCGTTGGGGGTCGGTCATCGCATCCAGCCCCTCGCGTATCGCGTCTCCGATCGTGCCTATCGGCACGATCCGCAGGACCGTCCGCGGAAGGGAAGCGAGGCCCAACGCGTGACCGGTCGCCGGGAGATCGAGGATGATGTGGTCCCATCGCTCAGCTCGCAGCAGGTGGACCAGCTGATAGAGGGTGCCGATCTCCGGAAAGGCGGGGGCAGCGGTCAGAAAGCGGTTCAAGGCGGCGGAGCGCATCGCAGCATCAGCGACCATGCCCACCCTCAGTGCTGCCCGCATGAACAAGCGGTGCCCTGCCGTAGGGGTGACCCGAACACCATCGAGGCCTTCGATGAGTTGAACGGGAGCCTCACCTCGGGGTTTTGGTTGGCCGAACAAACCGAGCAGGTTGGAGCGTTCCTTAGCGTCCGGCGTGACTTCGCCCAACAAGACGCTCTTGCCGGCCCTCTGAGCGGCAAGCGCGAGGGCTGCGGCCACCGTAGTCTTGCCGACTCCACCTTTGCCGGTCACCAGGACCAACTGCCGGTCCCAGATGTGCTCGGGGCCGTCCACCGTCACCTTACGCAACAAGCCATCTCACGCCCAAACTTCTACGTAAACGCAAGTGTCGTCAAATCAACCCTAATGGGTCGATTCTGAAGTCGGTTTCGCGTCTGCGGGGTTGACGCAGAACGTGTTCAGGATTCAAGGACGGTCGAGTCTCGATGTCGTTCTTCCGTGGGAATACTCTGAGGCACTGGACCTCGCGGCTCCTGGCAAGCGACGGGGTCTTTCGCGTCGTTCAGAGTACCCTTCATTCCTCGCTGGACGCTCGGCGGGCCATAGACCGAAATGCGGATCGCCTATTGTCGATGCTGGATTTGCCTACCCGTCGAGACATCGAACGCCTCGAATCGGACCTCGAAGACCTCGACGATCGCCTGGCCGACCTTCAGCTACGTATTACGAAGCTCACGATGTCCGACCGAGCCCCAAGGCTCTGAACCCGCCATGCCGCAATGACCGAACTACGGCTTCGTCAAGAGAGACTGCGAAAGGTCCAAGTCATTGCGGAAGATGACGACCTCTTGGTTGTCGACAAGCCTGCGGGCCTCGCGGTGCACCCTGGTGCCGATACGAAAGGACGCGATCTGCTTAGCGTGCTGGTGGATGCATACGACGGTCCGGTCGACCTGCACCTCGGTCACCGCCTCGACCGAGGCACCAGCGGCGTTCTTCTGATCCTCAAGGCGGTCGAACTCCTCAACACTCTTCAAGCGCTCTGGCCATCCGCGACGAAATGGTATTGGGCCGCCGTCGTGGGCCGGCTCAGAGAGCCTCGCCGGATCGAGACCCCGCTTCTGGCGAGAGATGGGCGAATGCAGGACGCGAGGTCCGATGTGGCCCCCATCGTCGAGGGGAAAGTCAGCATTGTGCAGGTGGTCATCCAGACCGGGCGCCAACACCAGATCCGACGTCATCTCGCTAGCATCGGGCATCCGGTGCTCATGGACGACAAGTACGGCGATTTCGCGGCCAACAAGGCTTGGAGCCGCGAAGTTCGCGACCGCGGCACGCCTAGGCCCAAACACCTTCTCCTCCACTCGGTTCGGTTGGCCGTCGTTCACCCCCGGTCCGGCGCCGAGCTGAACTTCAACGCTCCGATTCCATCGGTCTGGCGCGCGTGGATTCCGGATGCGCCTGTCGAACCGCCGCCCGTCGAACCGCTGTCCGTACTTTTGGAGACCTAGCGACGCTCGCCGCTAAAGCAGCGGCCCGAACGCGCTCGCCAGCGCCCGCGTCTGAAGCATGTTGTCTTCAATGGAACAGTACGTCCATCCACCGTATCGACCGACGGGATAGACGCCTGCTGCGTTGAGGGCCGGCGTAAGTCTGCGCTGCTCGGCCTGCGCCCCGCGATTGATATGGACGTAGGCGGGGTCGAGAACGACGCTGTGCCAGCTGACGAGCTCGTGGCCGTCCACGATCCCTGCGCGGCCGAGGCCATCGAGCACCCGTTCGCGCTCCCGCTCCACGTCGAAGACCGCAGTCTTGTCGGCGCCGACCTCGACGTAGAGACTCATGCGGTCGGTGCCCATAATGTTGTCGTACCACCCAACGCGGTAGAAGCAGAACTCCCGTTCAGGAAAGTACATCCAGTGGGGTTTGTCGCTGCCTTTCCGATCGAAGCCCAGATTGAAGACCAGCACCTTGTTCCAGCTGAACTGCGCTGCATCGTGGTCGACCCCACATGCCCGGGCGAGCTGATCGAGCGGCGCGGAAGAGATCAGACGCCGAAACTGTAGTTGTCGACGATTGGTGCGAACAACCTGGCGACGCAGGTCGACGGATTCGAGTCGCTCACCGAAGCTGATGGTGTCGTCCGGCAGGTCGTGCAGCAGGGCCCGAATGTACTCGATCGCTCCTCCCGCCGGGTACGTGAACGTGCTGTTGTAGCTTCGGTTGTCCGCCTGCCGCATGTTGCGGATGATGTCGTCGACGTCGGCGTAAGGAAAAAAACGTCCCATGGCATCCGCGTCGAGGTGGTCGAGGTCACACGCGTACAGCTTCTCGTTGTACGGAATGAGGAATTTCTCCGCGATCGAACGACCGAATCGCTGATACAGCATTGCCTTGAACGAGTCCGGCCCTGAGTGCGGCCCTGCTCGTCCGCCCGCAGGTGCGTCCGATGTCCGGAAGTAGAGGTCGACGAGGCAGTCGATGAAATCGGTCCGGGCGAGCTGGTGAATGTTCTTCTGAAACGGAAAATCGATGTCGAGCCCTGCGAACCGGATGTAGGCCCGCTTATCGACCGTAACGATCTCTTGACCCGGCATTCGAGCGCGAAGCCACGCCTCGATGGTCGGATCCTTGAAGTGAAAAAAGTGACCCGAGTAGTCCCAGACAAAACCATCCCGCTTGACCGTTTTACAGTAGCCACCCGGTTCGACGTCGGCCTCGAGAATCAAGATCTGGGGGGGCGAGCGTCCTCGCGCCGTCGCCTCGGCCCGCAGCCAGTTGGCGAAGGACAAGCCACTCACTCCGGCGCCGACAACTAGGTACTCCACCCGGTCCACTGACCGCGGATAACACGCGCGTGACCACTAGAGAACTGAACCGGTCGACGCAGTTCGACCGGGCCGGTAGACCCCGGGGCCCGAAGGTGTCTCGCCGCCCGTTCGATGCCGTGTCGGCCTGACCACCAACGGTCGACGGGTCGCGAGGCTTTACGTAGGATGCGGCCGACCACCATGTTCTGTCCGGAGTGCGGCACACCGAATCCTGGCCACGCGACCCAATGCACCCACTGCGGTCATGCCTTGGCGCCCGACCCCGGGACACCCCATCCTCGACCACGGCGTGGGCCGGCGGACCCGGCCGGAGCGCCTCGATTGCCGCCTCGCCGCGCCGCATCTCCGCGCCGCGCCGCCCCTCCGCGCCGCGCCGACCCTCGCGCCGCCCCTGATCTGGCGCCCAATCCCGCCCCCAGTCCAGGTCCCGGCGGCCAGGCCCGCCCTCAGCCCGCACGCAGCCAGGCCAACCCCCAGCCCGCTCGCAGCCAGGCCAACCCCCAGCCCGCTCGCAGCCAGCCCGCACGCAGCCAGGCCAACCCCCAGCCCGCTCGCAGCCAAGCCGGCCCCCAGCCCGCTCGCAGCCAGGCCAACCCCCAGCCCGCTCGCAGCCAGGCGAGCACTACCCGGCGGACCGCATCAACGCAGGGAGGCGCGTCGGCGCGTGCGGCAAGCGAGGCCCCAGCGCGCCCTCGGGCACCTTCGTTGAACGACGCCGTTCCGCCGCCCCAGCCTCCGCCCCGTCCCCGCACCTCTCCTTGGGATTCGAGCTCCGTTGGGGGCTCACCCAAGCTCACCCCGCGCGGCGCGTCCGCCAGCCCCCAGTGGCCCGACTCGACCCATTCGCCGCAGTTACGCCGGCGCGACACGGACTTGACCGAGCATGCCGCGGGGTCCGGCGTCGCCATCGAAACACCGCACCTGAGCCGAAGGGCTCGCCTTCATGCCGCTCGCGCCGGCGATGGCAATGCCGAGACCGTACGACTGGTCCGCCAGCCGGCGGACGCGGCGAGCCGCCACCAGCTCGACGGCCCAACCCTCGATGATGCGCCCACCATCGGTGACCCCCGGATGAGCAATCCGAGCGTTCACGGCGCACCCGCCGCCAGCGCTGCGAGCACCGTGAATGAAACCGTGGCGGCCCCCGGAGAGCTGGCCGGACTCAGGTTCGACCGCGCCAACGCCGGTTCGAATCCTCAGACGCCCCCCGAGCAGGGCGGGTCCCTTGCCGCGCGAGCCGGACGGCTTCGAAAGGCCCCCGCAGAAACGGATCCCGACATGACTGGCCGCTTCATCTCCTCCCAGCAAACGGGCGCCGCAAGCGCGACCAAGAAGACGGCTGATACCGCCCGCAAATCTGCGCCAGCGCGAACATCCGCCAATCGAGAAATCGTGTTCTCAGCTGCCCCGCTGTGGCGGCGCCTGGTGGCGACCCTCGTCGACGGAGGCGTGATCGCATCGCTCATCATCTTTCCGATTCGGGAGGGGTGGTTCGGCGAACGCGCGCAGAGCATCCGACCTTGGGAGCCCGACGATATCGGGCGCGCCCTTTTCGAGGGCCACCTCACCGTCCCCCTCATCTTGACCTCGGTCGCCGTCCTGGTTCTGGGATGCGTTCCGCACGGCCTCGCAGGGCGCAGCTTCGGTAAGCTGTTGACCGGTCTCGTCCTCGTCAACAACTGGACCGGGGAGCGCCCCGGCTGGACCCAGGTCATCATTCGGCAGGTGATCGGCCTCCTGACGACCGTCCTCGGCATCTCGAGTTATCTTTGGTTCATCGTCGACCGCCGGAGATCCGCCCTTCACGATAGACTCACCGGAACCTCATGCGTGGTCGCCGGGTCGGGTCACGCCCGCTCGGCGCGGTAGCGCCGACCGCATCGCCACCGCATCACACGGTTGATGACCGCGACGACCCACAGCGGCCAGGTGAATCGAAAGCTGCCGCAGGCCGCGCGAAGGGTAAAAGCGGTCCGCCCCGTCGAGTCACACCCGTCTCCGCTGCAGCCATCGCTGCCGCTGTCTCCGCCGCAGCCCCCGCCGCCGTCACTGGAATCGCCCCCGCAACCTCCCCCGCCGTCGCTCGAGTCGCCACCGCAGCCGGTTCCATCAGAGTCGGCGCTATCATCACCCGAACACCCCCCACCGCTGTCATCGGAGTCATCGCCGGCGCATCCGCCCCCCGAGTCTTCGTCTTCGACCGAGTCACCCGAGCACCCGCTCGTTTCAGACACCGAGGCTTCGGGATCCGTCGGTTCGGAAGGGCCGGGCGATGGCGGCAGCGGCGGCGGCGCGGGCGGCACATCCGGGGGGGCACGACCGTCGATGTCGACATCGCCTCCACAGCCTCCCTGCACCTCAACCGTGCCATTGATTCGAGCCACTTCCTCGATATCCGGGACACCGAGCACCCGGATCGTGCCGCCCTCCACGGTGATGTCGCCTCGGAGCAGACTGCCGTCGCTGATGTCGAGGTCGAAGTTCCAGCCGTCAGACGTGGCCCGAAAGGTGGGGTCGACATTCCCAACGTAGACCACCTTGGCCCGTAGCAACTCGCGATAGCGGACGTCTTCGACCCGCGAACCCTGGAAGTCGACCTCGAACAGCACCAAGGTGCCGGAGCTGGTGCGTGCTTCGGAATACAACGTTCGGTCGACGGCACTCGTGAACTCGTCACCATCCGAGCTGTAGATAAGCCCGGTGCCGGAAATGGCATCACCACACGCATCCGAGGAGCAGAGACCTCGACGGAGCACCATCTCGACCTCCACCTCGCGCGCCGACTCGCAGCCGATGGCGGCTCCCCATATCGAGGCCACCACGAGGACCGCGGCGACTCTGGGGACGGGTGGAACAGATGCCATGCTGGCCCTCCAATCCCTCAAAAGTGGACACCAAACTGACCGAACAACGACAGCCGGTTGGACTCCGGCTCGAGGTCGGCGGCGAACGCCGTAACGTCGGGAGCGACATCCAATGGGGTGATCTCGCCCCGAATTCCGATGGAGAAATGCTCGGTCAATCTTGCCTGCATTCCCACTCCGAGAACCAGCAACAGCTGGTCCGAGGACTCCGTCAAGGTGCCGAGCATCTCTTGCCGGCGAACCTCTTGGGACATCAATCGGGTCCCCAATCCCGTCTCGAAGTAGACCCGCACGAACCTCCAGACGGGTATCACGGTGCGTTGGGCAAAGAAGATGTCGAGCTCGTTTCGGTCGGCCTCGAACCCGATGCCCTCGTGGCGACCTTCGATCGACGTGTCCCGCGCCAAGACCGTCCCCAGCAGGTACCAGCGGACCGGAAACGTAGTGAACTTGAGCGTGACGCCAGCGGACACCCCATATCCGACGCTCGGCCCACCCCCGGAGTAGGCGGACTCTCCGAAACCTCCCTGGGCCTCGATGATGAACAGGGTTCCCTTGGCCTCGGCCATTCGAGGCGCCGCCCCGACCGCAAAACCGAGCACCACGGCGATCACCCATCGATGACGAGGATTCATTGTGGAAATCTTGACGCATACAGCGTACCAACAGGAACCGCTGATTCGAACAGTACGGAATGTCGGTGCAGGGACAGAAGTTGCAACCGAGGGCGTGCCGAGGGCGCGCGCCGGCCTGTGCCGCAGGGTCACAATCCCACGTGAGGAGCACACGACGCCGTGACGATGACGCGACACCGACCTGTCCGACGACATGAACGACCGGGGTTCGTCGGTCCGATGACCACCGTGACCTCGATCGCGGTTGCGTTGTCGATAACGCCCGCCGAAACGGACGCTCAGGAAGGGAATAAGCCAGTCTCGATGTCGGTGCCGCGACCGCCGATGAAGACCAAACGGCTTGCCGACCTGATGCCAGCGGATGCAGCCGCTTTCTTCATCGCGCCCCGGATCGTCGACCTCCTGACCGATCTCGACCATCTCGACCGAGTCTTGGTTCAGCTTCACCCCGAGTGGGGTCTGGGCGGACTGCGGGAACAACTCCGGCGCCGCGTCAAGAACAGGCTCGCCAGTGTCGCCGGCCTGCTTCCGAGCTCCGACGCTCATATCGGAGCCATGGTCGACCTGCTCAGCAACGAAGGCCTCGTCGATGCCGGCATCGATCCTCAAGGTCCCCTCATCGTGGTCCCCGACCTCGAATCACGAGTCGTCATCGCCGCTTTCGAGTTGGTCGACCGGCCCCAGTTCGAAAGGTGGCTGGTTCGGGTGGGGCGCGATGATCGCCAGCGACTCGAGATCGGGGGCGAATTGGCGACCGTCGTCGGCCCCCAAGGCCAATGGCCGATGACCTGTTTGGCGCGGCGCTCCTACGCACTGTGCCAACTTTCGGCGCCCGCGTCGGGAGATCCAGTTCGCAGCCTGCGGCGCTTCGTGGCCTTCCGTGAGCCCCTCCTTGGAAGCCGAAGCGGCACGACGACGGCCCTGCAGCGGTCCCTCGCGGAGATGCCACGAGGCGCGCATCTACTCGTCGTCGGTGATACCAAGAAGCTAGCACCGCGGTTGGCCCAGTTCGTCACCGAGTGGGAAGCCCGCGCGAGTCGTTTCGCCGAGCCACAGCGCCGCCAGGCGGCCCTCGCCCACGCTGCCAAGATGCGGAAGAAAATTCGACACGCAGCGCGTCTTACTGATGGGCTGGCCGCTGGCTTCTATCGCCGCCCTGGCGGGATGGAGTTGCAAGTGCAGGCGACCTTGACGCCAGCCGGGCAGACGACCCTGAGCTGGTGGCTTCCGCAGCGCGACCGTGAAGAAACGATCACTCGATGGACTCGGACGCCCGCCCTGATGCGCGCCGTGGCCCATCTGAACCCGCAGTTGCTGGAGAGCACGGCATTGAGCCTGGGTTGGCATCCGCCTGGTGGATCATTGACCGGGGACTTCGGCCTGCTGGCCATGGGTCTCGATCCCCTCTGCGCGTTGTCGAAGAGCGCGGGTTCGACGCAGGCTACGGGGGACGGCACCTTTTGGAGCTTTGTGTTCCCGTCCGCGCTGGCGGTCGGAATCACCTCCGGACCGCACGCCGACCAGGTTCAAGCCAGTCTCTCCGAACATCTGTCCCGGGAACTCAACCGCGACCTTCCACGCAGCCTGTCCCGAGACCGAACCTCGGGACCCCCGGGGGCCCCGGCCCTGGTCCGCCCTCGCCTCAAAGCCGAGGTTCACGGAAGCCCGTTCAAAGCGCAGGTTTTTGATCACTTGTTAATTCTTGGCATGGGGCGGGGCATGACGTCAGCCGGCGTTCGGCGACTCGGAGCCCTCCCGCCGACAGCACCGGGGCAAGGCACGCATGGAGCTCCGTTTGTAGACCTGGCTTTCTATCCTCGAGCCATCGACGCCGCCTTCGCGGCCGCCAATATCGGTCCCGAACACCGTGCTAGTCTTCGAACTCTGGAGTCGTTGCGCCTGCGCTGGCATCCGCTGATGACTCGTTTGCGCGAGGTTAGGTTCATGGGCCGTCTCGACCCGTCCCGCTCGAAGCTCATCGTGACCGGCAGCGTTGCTCACTAGGAGAATTGCTCCGAGCGAAACGTGACAAAGAAGCCGACTTTGGGCGCTCCGGTCCACCGCAGGGGCCTGCCTTCATCAGGTGCTAGCCAACAGTCGGATCAGGCCGCAAGTCGGGCCTGCGCCACGATCTTTTTCGAGTTCCTTTTCGCAGGCGTTCCAGGCCCTCCTGAGGGGGGTGGGTGCTGGAGGATCGACAGCTCGTACCTGAAATCCGCCTTGCGGTCCTCGGCCGTGAATGGGTGCGGCAATCGGCGGAGCCACTTGCGAAAGAACGTCTCGATGTGCCCGGCGCTGAAGCTATCGCAGATCGTCTGAAGCGTCTCCGCGTCGTCGCAGGCGAAGAAGCCGTTGTCGAGGGCCTCGTACCCGATCCCCTGGTGCGCGAGTTGCCGGTTGGCCCACTCGTGGCCGTTGAGCCCGACGCGCGCCGAGACGACCGGAGCAGCCATGCAGCGATTCAAGTCTCCCGGATCCGACGCGCCGCGGCCGACGAGATCGCGCGGATGCTCGACGGCCTTCTCGCCACGGTCGAAGGGGGCGCGTAGCTCCGCACCCTCCCAACGCTCGACTGTTTGACTGTCGACTGGGGCCATCGCTTTGAGCTCTCAGCTTGACCTGGTGAGCTGTAGACCCCTGAAACCGCCCACTCGACACGCGGGTTGGCACTCGGGCATATGTCTGAAACAAGACATTGAACAGGGAACGCGCATGCCGGAGCGGCTCACCCATCGTCTGGTGCAAAAGGGGCTGATCACTCGGTCAGCGGCGAACGAAGCGATCGACCGGCTGGTGTTGATGGGTGGCGCCCTCGATACCTGCCTGCTGGAGCTCCAACTGATCGACGAGGAGACGCTATGCTATCACCTGGCCGAAACCTACGGCCTGGAGGCAGCGACCCGGTCGATGCTCGCCGACGAAACCGATCCCGAAACGGCCGCCGCCTTCCCAGTGGAGTGGGCAAAGAAGCACGTGCTCGCACCTCTCGAATGCTCGACCCGAAGCCTCCGTGTCCTATCGCCAGCCCCCGCCGACCTCGAAGCGCTCCAGCACCTCGGCGAGCGATTCGAACGACCCATCCATCCCGTTTTAGCGCCCGAGTTTCGGGTGCGAGAGCGTTTGCAAATCCTGTACGGCGCCCGACCCGGAGAACGATTTCAAGCCCTCCTGGAGCGCTATGGGCGGGTTTCCGACCCGGTCGGAAAGAAAGCCAATCCCGCCCGGAGTGTATCGCCCCCATCGACCGCGTCCGTCGAAACGGTCGAACCGGTCTTTTCCTTCGCCGACGCGGTCACCTCCATCAATGCAGCATCATCGCCTGACGAAATCGCCCACATCGCAGTCCGGTATGCGGCTCAGTGGCTTCCATTCGTAGCGCTGCTGCGCGTCGACCAAGCTGTCCTGCGCGGATGGGTGGCCCAGGGCCCGCTGGCCGAACGCCTCACTTCGGTAGCGTTCGAACTCCAAGAGGAGTCCGCGTTTAGCGTGGTTTGTCGGACGCACGCGCACCACCTCGGCCCTCTTCCGTCAGATCCGGTGCAAAACCAACTCATCGCCCAGCTTCAGCGCTCCCCCCCGCGCTCGGTGCTGATCCTCCCCGTCCGCACCCATGGACACGTATCGGCACTTCTGTATGGTGACAACGAAGAGGGGATGCTGTCGCAGCGCTTGGCGACCGACCTCACGCTCTTCATCAACCACGTTCAAGTGGGCCTCGAGCTCGCCAGCGATCCGTTTGCACCCGCACGGGCCGTAGGACCCGAGTCTTCGCTGCAGCCGGAGTCACCCATCGTCCCTCGCCCTCACTCTCATACCCGAGACGCGGCCGCTCTCCCCACGCTCGACGACGGTCGATTCGACGCCGCAGAGTTTCGGGCCGCGGTCGTCGCAGACAGCGCCGACGAGTCCGATCTCTTCGGCGTTTTGGGTGAGCCCAGTGAGGAACCTACCCGCCGTATCCTCCGCGGACCGCCATCCGAGCGGCGACCCGTCGAGAATGACGACCGGCTCGAGCGGAGCCCCGAGACGGGCGTTGAAGCCGGCTGGGCGTCTGTGGACGCCGAAAGTTGGGACGAGTGGGCGCCGGTGAGCGCTCCTTTGGTCGGACCTAACTCGACGATCGTGGACGAACCTGGGATGAGCGCGGGCACGTCGGAACCGGACCCCATAGCCGAGACTCTCCGCGGCTCGTTGCGGGAGGACGCGACGGTGCCCGACCTGAGCACGGAAGCCTGGATTCGAGCCTCGTCGGAAGTGACCAAGCCCAAACCGCTCCCTCCCGAGGTGGTTCAACGATCCGAGCTTCCTGACCCTGACAGTGGATTTCATCGGCCGGTCCCCCTCACACATCAGGTCCCGATGACCCGCCGCTCTTATCCGGCGAGGGCCTTGCCGGCGCCCCTGCCGGTCCTGGCCGAAGAAGACGACGACCAGCACCTCGACCTCGAGGCGCTCATCGACGCCGCGCCATCCATCGAGACCTCGGCCCCGAACGAGACCGGCTACGTCCCCGTTGTGGAGGCCCTGGTCTCCACGGAACCTCATCAGCGGGCATTGGCGGCCGAAACGCTTCTCAAGCATGGGACCGCAGCGCTTCCCGCCATTATGGCGCGCTTTCCGGGCGTACTGGAGGTCGACCCGTTCGTTCCCGGTGTTCAGCTGCCCGCTTTCGCAAAATGCGGCGTTCTGCTCGCCCTGTTGGAACGGATGGGCGCTGAATCGCACCGGTTGGTGGCCGACCAGCTCGATGATCGCGACCCGCTCCGCCGCTTCTTTGCGATCTATTTTTACGCCGCCGTGTACGTGCCCGCCGCGATCCCTAAGCTGATTCAACGATTGAACGATGAAGAGTCGCGCATCTGTATGCTGGCGGCTCGAACCTTGTTTTCGTATCGGGACCACCGCGACTATCAGCTGGTCCTCGACCACCTGCACGGTCGCCTATCGGCGGCGCCAGTCGGCGCTCAGCGCCACGCTGCATACTTGATCGGTCTGTTCCGGGATGTGTCGGCGGTTCCGCAATTGATCGCGATCCTCGAGAGAAAGGACCGCAACCTGCAAGACGTCGTCCTCGACGCACTGGCCGAAATCACGAAGAATCGGCTAGGGTCGTCGGCCCGAAAGTGGCGAACATGGTGGAGCAAGAACCAGCATCGATCACGGATCGAATGGCTCTTGGATGGTCTGGGAGCTCGCGACGAGGATTTGCGCATCAGTGCTTCCGAGGAACTGAGCGCGGTCACCGGGATTGATCTCGGCTTCGACGGGGCTGCCCCTCGGCGGCGGCGAGAAGAGGCGCGGCAGCGATGGCTGAAATGGTGGAAGGCTCAGCAGAGCCGACGGGCGGCGAGCCTGGCATGATGTCTTGCCAACGGCGCCTGGCGGCGCCTCCGAAGGCTCGTAGACCGATACCGCTTCCTTGGGACGCTCAGTGATGGCAGAGCAAATGAGTCTGGCGCGTACCGACGACCGACCGAATCCCGATGCTCAGGACAAGTCGGCCGTCGCTCCCGCGTCAGGGTGGGCTGGGTCCTCCTCGACGAGCGAAAAATCAGGCTTTCCGTTCTTCGGGTGAGGATCCTCGGGCACCTCTTTCAGCATCGACGCCGGAAGCGGGGGCGGCTCGTTGGACTTCGAAACCTCCTCGATAGTCGCCTCCACGGCCGAAGCCACCACGTCAGCAGCGGCGATCGTTTCGGCCACAATCTGGTCGTCCTGAACCGGCTCCGGGACGTCATCGGGCTCGAGTTCTTCGAAGGCGGTGCTCTCTTCGTCTTGATACAGGGCTTCAAGTTGGGTGTCGGCGTCACGCTGGAGGTCGTCCAGCGCCTGCGCCACGGCCATGACCTGTTCGGTCGCGTTTTTCACAACGCCGATGATCGCCTCCGAAAGGGTCATCTCGCCCAGCCCGACGGCCGGTTCGGTTGATTCGGGGACCAGCGGCTGGGCCATGAGCGCCGACTCTTCAACGGGCTGCGGACGTTGATCCCGCGGGCGTGGACTGCGCTCCGGCCGAGGGGGCTTCGGAATATCGGGCTTGCGCTTGCGCGGAGGGCGCACATCGTCCGACGCCGGTCGCTGTTTCGCCGTCGCGCCGCGGACGGCCTTCGCGATCCGTTCCTTCGAAGCCACTTTCTTTCGATCCGATGCCGGCGCCGTCTTGGAGAGCGCGGACTCGGTGGCGGCGGCCTTTCGGGACGAAACCGCCTTTGCCGAACCGACCCGCTTCGCGTCGCTCGCCTTCGTCGCAGCGCGCGCCGGACCCGACGCCCTTGCAGCAACCGTCTTCTTTGTCGCAGCCGCTTTCTTCGTCGCACTCGCTTTCTTTGCCGAGCTCGCCTTCGCAGCGATCGTCTTCTTCGCCGCGGTCGCCCTAGTCGTTGAGCTCGCCTTCGCGGCGGTCGTCTTCTTCGCCGCGGTCGCCTTATTAGCAAACATCGCCTTCGTGGCGGTCGACTTATACGACGAGCTCGACTTCTTCAACGAAGAAGAAAAATACGACGAAAACGACG
>CAZFIV010000019.1:91477-94412 GCA_964519665.1 uncultured Myxococcales bacterium | reverse complement strand
CAGGTGCCATGCGGTTCGAGGCTTCGTCATGACGCCATGACTGCATTGGAAACGCTGCGGCGACCATCGGACGGCCGCGCTGATTTCGGTTCGGCATGGCGTTCTTCGCTATTCGGTCATGACAGGCGAGCTTGCTGGCTCGCTTCGGTATTCAGTCATGCCAAGCGCGCTTGCGTGCCGCCCTTTGGTATTCAGTCATGCCGAGCGAGCGGGCATGGCGCCTTTTGGTATTCGGTCATGACAGGCGAGCTTGCATGGCGCGCTTTGGTGTTCAGTCATGCCGAGCGAGCGGGCATGGCGCCCTTGGGTATCTCGTCTCGCCGTGCTGCGTGACGGCGACCGAGTCGACCGCGTCTGCGGTCTTTGGCGAAAACGGCGGCGAGGGTGGGGGCGGCGAGGACGCGGTCGGCCCCATCGGAGCAGCGGCTCGCTGTTGGGGCCGCGGATGCGGGCTTGAACGTTCTCAGGGTCCTCGCCGAAACGGCGCGCCGGCTGCCGCGTTCGCACAGCATGAATCGGTCATCGCTTCGCAGGACCCAGTCCGGCCTTATAAGGGTTTTTAGCGGGCATGGCGAAAAATCAGCGCGCCGGCTTCGCCGGCGTCAGAGGGTGCGCCTCGAAACGCTCAGGCCGATCGACCGCCCTGCTGACAGGGGGTAAAGGGGATAAGGTTAAAGGGGTAAGCTTTCCGACCACCCAGCGCCGAACCCAGCCTCCGGGATACTGCAGGGCGGCTGTGATAACAAACATTTGCGACCTACCGGTCGGAAAGCGTCCGGGCGATACGAAAGCCGAGGCTGTCGTCCTGGCCGTCGCGCGCGATCCCGTACCGGAAGGCGGACCGAACGCTATTCGGTTCGCCGTACCACGAGCCGCCGCGGACCACGGCTTTGGAACAATCTGTCTGGTCGGAATTAAGCCAAGCACTGCCGTCGGTTGGCGCGCCGTCGTAAGTCGCGTGCCAGCAGTCCTCGACCCATTCCCAAACGTTGCCGTGAACATCGTACAAACCGAATTCGTTGGGCTCGAACGAAGCCACCGGCGCGGTGGACTCGTCGTCCCATTCGCTGCCGCAGCCGTCGCAATTCGCCCGGTTCGTGCCGACGTCGTCGCCCCAAGAGTAACGTGTGGTTGTACCGGCTCGGGCGGCGTACTCCCATTCGGCCTCAGAAGGCAGGCGATACGCCTTGCCCGTCATCTCCGACAGCCACGCCGCATATTCAGCCGCATCGCGGTGGCTGACGTAGATGATCGGCCGGCGGCCCTCACCCCAACCTGCATCATCCTTGGGCTGACAAGGGCCTCGCTCGACGCAGACCTGCCACTCGTCGAAGGTCACCTCGGTTTGGCCCATAGCAAACGGCTCGGCGATGCTGACGGGGTGTCGGTCTTCCCCTTCGCCCATCTCGAAATCGCAACCCATCTTGGGGACGCAACGAGGGACAACGACCATCTTCGGGCAGAGCGGCGGGGTCAACGAAGAGTCACAGTCTTGAAAAACATCGCCCGGCTTCAGCGTCGCGCCAGATTGGGCGTACATCCAGAACGCGCGCGAGGTCCACGCAGTGTCCAGCGGCTTTCGAAAGACGAACGCCATCGTCGCCAAGACCACCGTCGCGACCAAAGCAATGACGATCCACCGCTGTCGGCGCTGCGCCCCTCGTCGGGTGGCCTCGGCCTTTTCGCACGCCTCGAGGTAGCGGCGGTCATCCTCGACGAGCTGCTCGCCGTAGCGGGGCAATGCCGGTAGCGCCGCCGCTTCTCGCAAGCGTTCGTCGAAGTGCACCAGGTCGCCTTCGGTCTGCCCGCGCACGAGCCAGGTGCGGGCGGCGGCCTTCAGCCCGCGGAGGGCCTCGAGCCGCTCGCGTTCCGGGTCGAGCCACGTCGAGAGCCGGTCCCAGGTGCGAAGCAGCGCTTCGTGGGCCACTTCGACCCTGCCCTCGTCCGTCTTTTTCACCACCAGGCGCCACCGCTCGAACCGCAGTAAGAGAGCTTGGCTATCCCCGTCGAACTTCTCCCACTCCGCTTCGCGGCGGATGACCTCGCCCTTGTCGTTCAGGTCGACCAGCGCCGGCACGAAGGTGCGCGCCCCCAGCGCATCCGCCGACTTTCGCACGCCACTACCGGTGAGGAGGGGATCGCCAGGCAGCAGGTCGAACAGGGCTCGCTCGGCGGCATCCCGGATCAGGCCCTTGAGCCCGTCCATCGACTCGTAGTCCTTTGCGGTGAGCTTGCCCGATCTGTGAAACTGTTCCCACAGCTGCTGCAGGGCGAACGCGAGCAGGGGCAAGGCGTCTTGCTCGGGCGCATCCCCCGCCAGGGCATCGGCCAGCTCGGGGTCGACCTGAATGCCGTAACGCCGCGCCGGCTCTTCGATCACGTTGTCAAACCGGAAGACCGGCAGTGGACGAAGGTCATAGACCTTGAATTCGAGGCCCCGAAAGCGGGGGTGGCCCTGAAGCTCGCCGAAGCTATCGCTGCGGACGGTCAGCACCATCTGCCACTGGACATCGGTTGAAGCGAGCGCCGCCCGCAAGTAATCGGCGAACGCGTCGCCGCTATCGCCTTCGGATCGCGCGAGCTCTTCGCCCTGGTCGACGCTGAGCAGCAGCGTGGCTTCGGGCCGGTGCGCCTGGGTGCGCAGGCGCTGCCCTTCGATGTCGATGCGGCGACGCAGCGCCTGCCAGCCGGCTTCGGTGAGCGCGCGGGTCTCGGCGTCGCGCGACGCGCCTTGCCAGACCGCCAGCAGGTCGCGGCGGAGCGTGCCATGGGCCTCTTTGACGCCGAAGTCTTCGAGCGTCTGGGTGACCGCCTGCGCGAAGTTGAGGAGCGGGTCGGCGCCGGGCCGAAAGGCCCGCAGCGGAATCCACGCCGGCGCCTCGCGCCGTAAGCGCGGGATGACGCCGGCCTTCATGAGCGACGACTTGCCCGCCCC
>CAZFIV010000019.1:35773-91377 GCA_964519665.1 uncultured Myxococcales bacterium | reverse complement strand
CGCGCCGTAAGCGCGGGATGACGCCGGCCTTCATGAGCGACGACTTGCCCGCCCCCGACGCGCCCAAGATCACCAACGGGGGCTTTCGGGCCCTCGGAAGACGGGGACGAACGAGACGCGCCGGAGGTCTCGGCGCGCTCTCGTCATCTCGCTCTCCGTCGTTCGCGGACCGCGCCCCCGCGGGATGCGCCCCATCGGCATGCGTCCCGGCAGGATGCGCCCCATCGGCATGCGCCCCAGCGGCATGCGCCCCAGCGGCATGCGCCCCAGCGGCATGCGCCCCAGCGGCGTGCGCCCCAGCGGCGTGCGCACCATCGGCATGCGCACCATCGGCATGCGCAGCATCGGCATGCGCACCATCGGCATGTGCCTCAGCAGGATGCGCCCCCGCGGGATGTGCCATGGCGGGATGCGCATGATGTGTTGGCGCACCGGCGTCATCGGGTTCGTCATCGCTCGTCTCGACCGGCGCGGCGCGGATCGAGCGCAAGGCCTGCAACGTGTCGACCAGGGCCCGGCTGCGCCCGAAGAACAAGGCGGCGTCGGCGTCCTCGTCGCCGAACGACGCGAGGCCCGGAAAGGGCATGGGCCGAAGGTCGCGGTCGATCTCGAACGCGTACGGGTCGAGGCCCACGCCCGACACCGCCCCCGCGGCCCGCAGCGCCTTCCGAAGGGCCGACGCCGCGGCTTCGTCGTTCGTGATGTCGAAGCCGCCCGCGGCATCGAAGTACGGCGCCACATCGAGCCCCTGTAACTCGGCGGAGATGCGGGCCAGCCGTTTGCTTGCGCGGTCGTCGAGGGGCGTGACCGCCGCCCGCGCGAAGAGCGGAAGGATGCGTTTACCCATGTACCAGGCGGCCAGAAACTCGCTGTTGCACTCGTCGGAGGCGAGCCAGTTCTCGGTCACGAGGCAGGCCACTACTCGGCTGGCGCCGAGCTTGTCGCGCAGCGCATCGGCCCAGCTGGTCGCCCCTGGAATGCTCTCGTGGTCGATGAAGACCTCGGGCACCTCGTTCGCTTTGAACCACGCCCCCAATGCGCTCGCGTGCGTGTCGTCTTTGCTCGAATGACTGAGAAACAGCGCCGTCATCGCCTTCACCCCGACCGCTGGCGGTCGGGGCGGAGGATACAGGAACTCTCCGCGGAGCATAGCCCTCAAGAACCGCGATCTCGCCGCGGTGTAAGAACCTGTTCGTGGATTGTTGACGGGTCACCGCCGACGGAATCGAAGCGGCCGGTCGAAGAACGACGGCCGTCGCCATCGCCGACGGGCCGCCCGCAAAAAGGCGGCCCGCGCCCGTCGCCCCTTTCGAAGCCAAGACGGGCGCGGGCACATCGAGGATCAGCGCCGCGCGGCGCTGCCTGTTCTACGCATGACCGACCTTGGACGCTTCCCGTGCGCGCCGAAGCCCCGTGAGGCTTCGGCCTCTGACTCGAAGCGTGCGGGCGATACGAAAGCCGAGGTTGTTGTTCTGGTTGTCGCGCGCGTTCCTGTTCCGGATGGCGGACCGAACGTTATTCGGTTCGTTGTTCCACGAGCCGCCGCGGACCACGGCGTGAGGTCGGTCATGGTGATGCGTACCTGTACGCTCACAGGTCGGACGTACTCCGGCGTTGCACGCGGGTCAAAGCCTCGCGGGGCACCATGCGGGGCGCGAACCATCCGCCGGCGAACAGCGCGCGCCGGGACTTGGGGCCCCGGTGCGAGTGAATCGCACCGGCCCCTCTACGCTCCCTTCGGTCGCTGCGCGCCTTCGGCTTGCCCCAGCGTGTGCGCCTGCTCCGCGTGCGCAATCCATGCCTGGATGCGCTGGCGCACCTCTTCCTCCGTCACTGTCCCCGCCCGCCAGCGGTCCCGCAGGCTGCGCAAACGGTTGCCGAATCGCCGGACGTTGTCGGCCGGTAGCCGACGAATACCGTGCGGCCACAGCTCGTAGCCCAGGAACTGCGCCGGCTTCCGGGTGGAGACGACTTCGGTCTTCCTGGGGTGCAGCGACAGGCGTCGCGTCCCGAGAAAGCCGGCCAGCCGCTGTCGCATTTCGGCGAGCCGCCTGGCGTCGTCGTCGAAGAGCGCAAAGTCGTCAACGTACCGCAGGTAGCCCTTCGGCCGGAGGACCTCGACCACGAAATGGTCCATCCAGTGGGTCCCGGCGCGAGTGAATCGCGCCGCCCACCTTCGCTCGCTCCGCTCGCTGCGCGCCTACGGCTTGCACCGGTCTGCGCATAGACCGGCGAAGAACTGGCTCGTGAGGTTGCCGATAGGCAAGCCGCGGCGCCGCGTGAAGGGTGTGAACAGGTCGTCGCCGGGGTAGTGGGTGTTCACCGGCTCCTGGGGGTTGGAGCCGTCGATGATGGTGTCGAGCAGCCACAGGGTGTCGGCGCAACCGACACGGCGGCGCAGGTCGGCCTTGAGCACGGCGTGGTCGATCGCGGGGAAGTAGCGATAAATGTCGGCGCGCAGGACAAACTTCGACCTATGGCGAAAGTGCTCGTACCGGCGGACGGCCTTGTGGGTACCGAAGCCCTTGCGGTTGGCGTAGCTGTCGTCGATGAAGCCGCGCTCGAAGAGCGGCTCGACGACGCCGCACAGCGCGTGATGCACGACGCGGTCGGTGAACGGCGCCGCCGAGATGCGGCGGGGATTGGGGTCTTTAATCCACCGAACGACATACCCGCCCGGACGCCGAATGCGGTCTTGCAGCCGGCGGTCGAGGTCGAGGCAATGCGTTTCGAGGTTCGCCATGAACGCGGCCGCGCCGGGCGTCTTGCGCTTTGCGCGGACCGCCCGCAGCGCAGCTCGGCGCAGGGCCTCGAAGCTGGCTATGCCGTCAAAGAGGTCGTGGATCGGCTTCGCGCCCCGTCTTCGTCCCATCTGTTGAGCTATCCACCTTCATCCAGCCACCGACCAGGCGACCCACTTCGTCGATGCGTCGGCTACCATGTTCATACCGCCGAGTATCAAGGAAGTGAAAGTCATGGGCCATCCTCTGAAGCACCCGAAGCTTCTCGAGCCCGACATTCGCGGCCAGGAGCATCGGCCTTCGATTGCGGGTATAGGTCGCTTCGATGAGGCGCTCGAGCACGTCGAGCGCGGTGGACTGCATTCGGTCGCCAAGTAGGAACTTCTGGCGACGGGGAAACCTCTCGACGGTCGGCACGAGCCACAGGATGAATCGGTACATCGCTTCGAGCGCGGGACCGGTCCGGCGGGCGTTGTCAGGGTTTTTCTTGGCCATGGCGAAAAATATCATCGCG
Source organism: uncultured Myxococcales bacterium (assembly GCA_964519665.1). Classification (GTDB taxonomy): domain Bacteria; phylum Myxococcota; class Kuafuiibacteriia; order Kuafuiibacteriales; family Kuafuiibacteriaceae; genus JANQQN01. The sequence goes on along the minus strand of CAZFIV010000019.1, from coordinate 88,122 downwards.
CCGGCTTCGCCGGCGTCAGAGGATGCGCCTCGAAACGCTTAGGTCCGCTCGGCCTCCGCGCTCACAGGGGGTAAAGGGGATATGGTTAAAGGGGTAAGCTTTCCGACAACCCAGCGCCGAACCTAGCGCCCAGGACACCGAAGCTCGGCTGTGACTTTCGCATTTGCGACCTATCGGTCGGAAAGCGTCCGGGCGATACGAAAGCCGAGGTCGTAGTTCTGGTCGCCGCGCGCGACCCTGAACCGGATGGCGGACCGAACGCGATACGGAGCGTTGAGCCACGAGCCGCCGCGGATCACGGCTTTGGAACAATCTGCCTGGTCGGAATTTAGCCATGCGGTGCCGTCGGCTGGCGCGCCGTCATAAGTCTCGTGCCAGCAGTCCTCGACCCATTCCCACACGTTGCCGTGAACGTCGTACAGACCGAACGCATTGGCTTCGAACGACGCCACCGGGGCCGTGGACTTGCCGTCCCACTCGCTGCCGCAGCCTTTGCAATTCGCCCGGTTCGTGCCGATTTCACCGCCCCACGAATAGGCAGTGTCCGTTCCCGCGCGCGCCACGTACTCCCACTCAGCGTCCGTGAGCAGCCGGTAGCGCTGACCGGTCACGCCGGAGAGCCAACGCACGTACGTCTGCGCGTCGGCCCACGTCACGTTGATGACCGGCCGCCGTCCCTTGCCGAATCCGGAGTCCGACACCTCATTGCAGTTGCCATACTCGACGCACAGCGCCCACTCGTCGAATGTCACTTCGGTGCGCCCCACCGCGAACGGCTGGGCGATGGTCACCGGATGGCGCGGGAGCATTTGCTTGTACGTTCGGCGCGGGAGCATTTGCTTGTACTTTCCGGCCTCGTCGCCCATCTCGAACGAGCCCCCCCGGACCACCACCATCTCGGGGCAGTGCTCCCGGCACTCCCGGAATGTGTCGCCATGCTTCAAGCCGCGCTCTTTATCCGCGGGCAATACAAACGGGGTCACTTCGACCGCGATGAACGGACGGATCACCGTCCACCACCGCCACTGCGCCGTCACCTCGTCCCGATACGTCCACATCACGGCGAATAGGGCCAACGCCGCCACCGCCGAGGCGACGGCGGTCCGCACTCGGTTCTTCTGGCGCCGCTCCTGCGCCTGGCAGGCGTCCAGGTACGCCGTCTCCGTCGCCGTCAGGTGCTCGCCGAAACGAGCCAGCGTGCGCAGCTTCGTCGCTTCGCGCAGCCGAGGGCCGAAGTGCGTGAGGTCATCCGGGCTCCGCCCGCGCCGGTCCCACGCCGCCGCCGCCGCCAACAGGCCCCGCAGCGCCTCGAGCCGCGCCCGCTCCGGCTCCAGCCACCCTTGAAGCCGCCCCCACTTTCGGAACAGCGCTTCGTGCGCGACCTCCACCGTCTGCGTGTCGGCCTTCTTCACCACCAGCCGCCACTCGGCGAACCGGTCCAGCAGCGCTTGGCTCTCCTCGTCGAACGTCGACCAGCTCGCGACCCGGCGGATGTACTCCCCCTGCTCGTTCACGTCGACCAGCGCCGGCACGAACGTTCGGGCCCCCAGATTGTCCGCGCCCTTGCGGCCGATGCCCGCCGGCCGCGGGACATCGGCGGTCAGTCCCAGCAGCGCCCGCTCCGCCGCGTCCTCGATGAGCCCCTGGATGCCCCCCATCGACCGATAGTCCCGCTCGGTCAGCTTGCCCGCCGCCGCGAATTGCGCCCACAGCCGGTCCAGCGCAAACGCCAGCAGCGGCAACGCGTCGCGCTGGGGCGCATCTTCCACGAGCGCGTCGATCAGCTCCGGCGCCACCTCCACCCCGTACCGCTTGGCCGGCTCATCGACCACGTCGTCGAAGTGAAACACCGGCAGCGCCCGCAGGTCGTAGCCCCGCACTTCGAGGCTCTGAAAACGCGGATGGCTTTGAAGCTCCGCAAAGCTGTCGGTGCGGGTGGTGAACACCAAATGCCAGTCCACGGGGTCCCGGTCGCGAATGAATCGCGACCGCCCCGCTTCGCTCGCTTCGCTCGCTGCGCGCGTTCCGCTTGCATCCACCTCGCTGCGCGTCGCCGCGCGCAGGTAGTCGGCCAACGCGTCGCCGCTGTCGCCTTCGGACCGCGCGATCTCTTCGCCCTGGTCCACGCTGATCAACAGCGTCGCGGCGGGCCGGGCCGCGGCTTGGCGCAGCCGGTGCCCCTCGGCGTCCAGCCGCGCCTGCACCATCGCTCGGCCCTCCGCGGTCAGGCCGTCGGCCGTCCGAGGGGCCTTCGACCACGTCTCGAACAAGTCCCGCTTCAGCGCGCCGTGGGCTTCGGTCTGACCGAAGTCGGCCAGCGTCTTCGTGATCGCTTCGGCGAAGTTCAGCAGCGGGTCGGCGCCGGGTCGGAAGGCCCGAAGCGGAATCCACGCTGGCGCTTCGCGACGCAAGCGCGGGATGATGCCGGCCTTCAGCAGCGACGACTTGCCCGACCCCGACGCCCCCAAGATCACCAGCGGTTCGGGGGATGGTTTGGCCCGGTTCTCGCGCAGAATCTCCAGGGTGCCGGCCAGCTCGCGGCTGCGGCCAAAGAAAATGGCGGCGTCCGCGTCCTCGTCGCCAAACGACGCCAACCCCGGAAACGGCGTCGGCCGAACGGTCTTGTCGATGTCGAACGCGTACGGGTCGAGGCCCACCCGGGCCATCGCCCCCGCCGCGCGAAGCGCTTGCTTGAGCGCCGCCGTATGAGCTTCGTTCTTCGAGAAGTCGAGCCCCCCTGCCCCGTCGAACAGGGGCGACAGGTCGATGCCTTGGTCTTCGGCGCACACCCGACGCAGACGGTCGCCGGCCTCGTCCGACACCGGCGCCCCTGTCCGAGCGAACAGGGGAAGGATGCGCTTGCCCATGTACCACGCGGACAAAAACTCGTTGAAGCACTCCGCGGACGCGAGCCAGTGGTCGGTGATCAGGCACGACACCACCCGGCACGCCCCCGCCGATTCGCGAAGCGCGTCCGCCCATTTCGCCCCGCCCGAGATGTTCTCGTGGTCGATGAACGCCTCCACCTCGTTTTGGCGAAGCCACGCTCCAAAGGCCGTCGCCAGCGGATCGTCTTTACTCGAATGACTTAGAAACAGGGCGGTCATGACGTTTCGCTCCTCGTTGGCACGCCGGCTGTGTACCAGAGCACCGCTGCCCTGTCAGGGCCGCCGCCCTGGTCAGCTGTCTTTGGCGAAAACCGCGGCGAGGGTGGGGGCGTCGAGCACGCGGTCGGCCCAACGAAGCAGCTGGTCGCTGGTGGCGCCGCGAATGCGGGCTTGAGCGTCCTCCGGGACCTCGCCAAAACGCCGCGTCACCTGCCTCAGAGGCACTGCGGCTTCACCGGCGCGCTCGCCCTCGAGGCGTCCTTTGGCTTCACCTTCGAGAAAGTGTGCCTTGGCCATCTCGTGGAAAGCCTCGGACTTCATAAAGTCGGCCTTTAGCTCTTCGAAGCCCTCGAGTTGAAGGGCGTTCTCTTGGTTCGTCATAAAGTTCGGGCAACGGCGAACCGCTGGGTGCTGGCCGAGGCTTTGATGGCCTCGACCGCGAGGTGAACGTCGTCGAGGGTGTTGTACAGGTGAAAGGACAGCCGGGTGGCTCCGTTGCGCTCGCTGACCACGATACCCTGAGCTCGAAGCGCGTCGGCCGCCCCCGAGATCGGCACGCTCACGATCGCGGAATCCGATGAAGGGAGGGCCATCGCGTCGGTGAACGCGCGCGCCAGGGCGCGATTGTGTTCGTAGATGGATTCGACGCCGACTTGTTGGATGAACGCGAGCGCCGACGCCGCGCCTACCCAACTGAACCACGCGGGAGAGACATCGAGCTTTCTCGCCGTCGAGGCGAGCCGCAGCGGCGACCCGTACACGGACGACCAGATGTCCTCGCCCGCGTACCAGCCGGCGGCGCGAGGGCGTAGGGCATCGAGCCGCTCGGGGCGAACCGTCATGAAGGCCACCCCTCGGGGCGAGACCAGCCACTTGTAGCCGGCGGCGACGACGTAGTCGAAGCGCTTTGCGTCGAACGGCAGCCAGCCGATGGCCTGCGTCGCATCGATCAAGGTGGCCGCGCCATGCTGGCGGGCGGCGGCGTTGATTGCGTCGAAGTCGGCCCGTCGACCGTCGGCGGATTGGACGGCGCTGACGGCCAGCAGAGTCGTCGATGAGCTGACCGCATCCGCTACGGCATCGAGGGGGACTTCTTTCACTCGGACATCGTTCGCCTGGGCCGACTCGAGAATGGGGAACAGAAGCGAAGTGAAGTCGTTCTCCACGCAGACGACTTCCGCGCCCGCCGGCAAAGAGGACACGACGAGACCGACCAAGCTCGAAACGTTGGCGTTGATGGCGACCCCGGTCGGTAGAACGTCGACGATGTCCGCGAAGCAGCGCCGTGCCTCGTCGACGAAAGCGTCGAACTGCGGGGCGGTCAAACGTCCGGTTTCCCACTGGTCGATCGTGCTCCGAAGTGCGTCGACGACGGCCCGCGGCGGAAGGCCAATGCTGGCCGAGTTCAGATACCCCCTAGGTCGACGAAAGTGTCGCTGTGCCTCGGCGATGGTTAGAGTCATGCGGCGACCTTCGTGCATGGTCGCGGCTCGGGCAACGGATTTGACGGATAGGCTGCGGGCGGCGTCTTGTCCCGGCTCGATTCCCACCGGCTCCAACAAGCGGAGGGAACCAGATGTCGGAAACAAGAAATATCTTCATCGTTGGGCTGGACCCCTTCAATGTGGAGAAGCTGGCCATGGGTATCGGGTCGAGCCATTTGAGTTGTCCTTCGCTCGTCTCAACGACCAACGGCTGCGTCGACCGATGCGCATTCCGCGCGTGCAGGCCTGCGAGGAGGGGATGCAACGCGTGTCGGAGATCTTCGTCGCGGCTGACGATGAGGACCGGACGTGGTCAAACGCTGACCGGCTCGCCTTCATCCAAGGATGAGCCGCGGGCGCAACGTCAGAAGAGCACCGCGAGACCAAGGCTGAGGCCCATTCGGCGCTCGTGCGTCACGAAGGCCCAATTGTACTCGGCTACCAACGAGAACCGCTCGTTCAGGGTCAACGACGTCCCGAGCACCCCGCGAAACACGATGATCGACTCCGTGACACTCCCGAAGTCACCGCGGGTGCGCGTGTCCTCCGGACGCAGGCCGTGATAGCCCAAACCGCCTTCCACGCCGATGTACGGGATGAAGGCGAGATTGCTGCCGATGTGTAGCGGGTAGTCGCCGACCCGTGTCACCTGCGCCACGAGCTTGAGGTAGCCCTCGAATTGGTGGTCTTTCGGCCCCGCGTAGCCGTACAGAATACCACCGCCGTAGCGAATGGGGCCGTAGACGGCCATGTAGTCGACCTGAACCGTCTGCACCCAATTCGTGTCGATGTTGCTCCGCAGCGGCACTCCGCCGCCGTACCGGAACATGACCGCCGTCCGCTCGTCCCAGGCCTTCGACATTCGAGCCAGGAACTTGCGGTCGGATACGACGATCTCTTCGGTCTCTTCTTGGCCGGGCTCGAGGTCGACCTCGCCGTCTAACACTTGACCGTCCGCCGCGTTGAACCTCCAGGGCAGCGTGCCCGAGCAGCGATCGACGCGGTTCTGTTGACTGAGGCTCGATGGTTTGCCGTCAACGAACAGAGCCCCCCGTTCGCTCGAAACGAAAACTATGACCGGAAATGTGGCGTCCGAAAGGTCGTGCGAGACTCGCTCGTCCACCGGCACCCGTTCAGTGCCCTTTTTCAGTCGGAGGCGACCCCGGATAGGGCAGTAGCCCGGTACTTGGATCGCGTAGTCGATGCTGCCGGCGGCGAGCGGGATCGCCTCGCCCAAACCGTACGAGGCTTCGTCGACTACGACCACCGATTTGTCGCGGTCGTAACGCCCGTCGGATGCGACGGTGAACGTGACCGATTGATGGAGCGCTCTCGCCGCTGCCGCCTCGATGGCCGTGCTCCGATCAAAAAGCCGTGAGAACTCTTCGCTGCTCGCCGCCCCCGGAGCTCGGAACAGCGCGAAGAGCGTCTTCGCCGTCGTCACCTGCCGCCGGCACTGACTCAGGCGCTCCTCGAAATTGTCCGCTTGGGGGTCGCAGCTGTCGAAGACCAGCTTGAGCGCCGACTCGAACACCTGCCGAAGAGGCTCCGGGGACTGGAACGCACAGTACGTTCCGTCGTCTTGGCGATTCATCCGGATGCCGCGCAGGTCGAGCTGGCTCTGCACATTGACGGACGCGGTGATGCGCTGAGTCTCTTTTTCTCCCTCGACCGTCATCAGGTCTTCGTACGCAGACTCGACCCGAGACCCGATGTTCTTGGCCAGCGCCTCTCGAGCGCTGTCTTGGGTGGGACCACACCCGAAAAAGTCTTCGCCGTCTTGGGCCCGCGCGCTAGGCGCCAGCGAGACGATGAAGCCGACCAGCACCAAATAGGCGATTCGATCGTTCATCGAGAGACCACGAGCCGCTTTCGATTCGCCGAGAGCACAACCGACCATTGTTCGTATACGCATAAGCATGACCACTCCCGTCAGGTGGAGGGCGTTTGCCGCCGAGTGAATAGGATGACCGTCCGTCGGACGCCTGGGGTCTATAACGGCTGGAGCGTTCGGTCCATAGACCACGCGCCCCCGCTCGGAGCGGGACGAATAGGTCGTCGCGAAGGGCGCAAAAAGTCATCCCGGTCGTAACCGAATCGCCACTGCCTCGGACCGCCCCCCGCCCCCGACGGACCGCCCGCCGTGCCCGGGTCTGGGATGCGGACCACAAGGTGAGCGCAACACTTCGCAACGGAACTTTGTGCATCGCACGTCGCGACGTCGGGTTCCCCACGGCAGGACTTCGACGGAAGACACGACGCGTCCACGAAAGGAATCGAATGCGCCTCCAACGCAACCTACCCTTCATCCTCCTATGCCTCATCGCTCCGTTCGGCTGCGAAGACGAGCAGGCGGCCAACACGTCGGCGAGCACCTGCGAAGCCGAGGCCGAGGTTCGGACGACGCCCGACGGCGTCGCCTTCGTCCGAACGCCGGACGCGTGCTTCGCTTCGCTGCCCGGCTGGGACTTCGTGCCCAAGTACGTCGAGATCGACGGGCTGCGCCAAGCCTACGTCGAGGAGGGGCCGGCCGACGGCCCGGTCGTGCTGTTGCTGCACGGGCAGCCGTCGTGGTCGTACCTGTACCGAAAGATGATTCCGGTGCTCGCGGACGCCGGCTACCGCACCATCGCCATGGATCACCTCGGCATGGGGCGCTCCGACAAGCCGGTCGACCTCGAGTCGTACAGCTACCTGCTCCACAACGAGCGGCTCGAGGCGTTCATCGAGGCGCTCGAGCTGCGCGACATCAACCTCTTCGTTCAGGACTGGGGAAGCGTGGTCGGGCTGCGAGTCGCCGGCCTCCACCCCGCGTGGTTCGCGCGCATCGCCGTCGGCGACGGGGCGCTCCCGGTCTTCCCCGCGGGCGTCCAGCTGTTCCCGCCGGTCGAGGATCCGGACGCGATCGCAGACCTCCCCGCTCCTTACGCCGGCATTCCGCCCCAGCAGCAGCCGTTCTACGACGGGTGCGACCTGCTTCAGCCGACAAACCAGGACTTCGGCGAATGGATCGAATACGCGATGACCGGGGAGTCGTTCCGTCCTTCGGAGACCCTCGAAGCCATGACCTGGTTCGATTTGCCGGCCGACGAAGAGGCGGCCTACGATGCGCCGTTCCCGAGCCGGATCTACATGGCCGGCCCGCGCGTGTTCCCGTCGCTGATCAACGACGTCCCCGGCGCGACCCAAGCAGCGTGGGAGGGGCTGAGCGCGTTCGAGAAGCCGTTCACCACCATCTGGGCGGCGAACGACCCCGGCCAGCTCGGCTCGTGTGAAACGCAGAACGATCTGCTGCTCTCGGTGCCGGGCTCGACCGGCATGCCGCACGTGCGGCTGCCTGAAGCGAGCCACTTCCTGCAAGATGACCAAGGGGTCGACATCGCGACTCGGCTCGTGGAGGCTTTCGCCGCCGAGCCCGTCCGCTTCGATATCGGCCCTCGCTACTGCGAGGTCCTCCTCGCGCGGGCCAACGGAGGTGAGTTCGAGGTCGAGGTCTGGGGTACCCAGAACATCAGCGACTGCGACCCCGACGCATGGGCGGCGCTCGACCCGGACGCCATCCAAGCGGAGACCGGCGCGGCCCAGGTCGCCCTGAACGGACCGAGGATCGGCTTGCTGAGCTCCATCGTCCTGTCGAGCGGACCGCGCGCCCTCGAACGGCAGCGCTTCGGAGACCTGGAGATGCGCTTCATCGCCACGGTCGTGGCGAGCCCCGGCCAGACACAGACTCCTTATGAGGAGGGCACGGTCATTCGGACCTCACGCTTCACGTACGATGCCGGGACGGAGGTCTATGAGCTCACGGCGCCCGACGGCTCGGTCTACGTGATGCAGTCCCTGTCGCAGATCGTCGATCCGGAGCTTCAGGTCGAAGACCTCGCGGACCTGGGATCCCGCCTCGCGCTGCCTGAGGGGTGGACCTAGGCCAGCCGAACGCTGGCCGAGGATCTGATCCTCGAGGTGCAGGAGTTCGCGACCGTCGTGCAAGACGAGCTGCAGAACTCCTACCAGCGGACGACCCCGCGCGGGGGAGAGTCCGAGGATCCGGAGCAGCCGACGCTCCCCGTGCTCGCGGACGGCACCGGAACCCCGTGCGCGGAAGATACGGATTGTTCGGAGTTCGACGCGGCACTGTGCTTGAGCGCCGACCAAGGTGGCTTCTGCACGATCGAGGGCTGCGCGGCCGGAGGCTGCGGCGAGCCGTACGTGTGCTGCTCGGACTGCAGCGCCGAGGCGGCGGCGCTCTTGCCGTTCGACGACTCGGCCTGCATTCCCAGTACGCTGGCCGACCCGCTGGCCGCGGCCGCCGGCTGCAGTTGCAACTAAGCCTTCACGGCCTCGGACCGCCCGCCGACAGTCCCGGTCCGTTGAGCCGGCGGCGCTCCTCGAGCTTCATCCGCCTTTCTTGCGGAACTCGCTGGGCGTCATGCCCACGACCTTCTTGAAAGCCGTATAGAAGGACGAGCGGGCGTGAAAACCGACTTCGGTGGCGATCTCGAGGACGGTCTTCTGTCCCTCGATGAGTTGCTGCCTGGCCGCTTCGATCCGGTAGCGGTGAACATAATCGAAGAAAGTCTCGCCGAGCACGCCGTTGAGAGCCTGCGAAACGTGATTGCGCGTAGCGCCGAGCCGCCCGGCGAGATCGGACAGATTCAGATCGGGGTCCATAAACAAGCGCTCTTCCACCATGACGGCGTCGATCTTGCGAACCAGCCGGGCCGCTCGAGCGTCGCTCAACGCCGACCGCCCATACTTGGCCGGAGCGCCCGTCGTGCGCTGGGGCTGCGGCTTCGGCCGGCAGCGGAGCGCCCATAGCGCTAGGCACCAGATCATCATCAAGCCCATCAAAGCGGGGACGGCCGCGCCGACCATCGGACCGCCGAGCAGGTTGTCGGACAGCAAGGCGGCCGTCGCGGTCAGCCAAACAGCAAACAGGGCGACCGCCAAGACCCTCAGCCAGCTTCGCTCCTTCGCGCCGGTGCTCGCGAATACTTGCTCGAGGCGGTTGCGATGCCGAACCAAGCTCCGGAGGCACCCGAACAGATATAGGCCGGAGTGAGGCGCCCACAACACAACGAGGACGAACGTCGCCAAGGCCAGCCCCGCGGCAAGGCCCCCTTCGGGCAAGTCACCCCGCACCAGCATCGTCGTCCGGTCGGACGCCGACAGGAAGGCAAACCCGAGGGCGACGACCGCTGCCGCACCTGGAACCAATAGATGCGAAGCGAAGGCGCGGCGACCGGGATCCGGGCGGCCGGTCAGGCGCCCCACGTAGAACCAAAGGGTCGGCCCCAGCAGAAAGGCCGCGGGCAGGCTCGCGACCATCACCAGGGCTTGGGCGCTGGCTCCGAGCGTCACGGCGACCCGTTGGGCCACCAGCACCGCCGCCGCCAACAGGAAGGCCACCAGAGGAGACGACGTCCGGTCGGAGCGCTGCGTCGCGAGCAGGCTGAGCGCGAAGCCGATCGCTCCGAGAGTCGTGCATCCAATTGCGTAGGCCATCCGCCCTAGACTCCCCCTGCGCTCCAGGCAAACGCAATACAGCAGACCCTATGGACTTGCGATTGGTGTCCGACAAGGACGGCACGGACACCGGATCCGTCCGTTTGGACGTGGCCGGACGCCCGGCGAACCCGGGCTTGATAGGGTCTTATGTAGTGCATACCCCGCACTGAAGGAGTACCGATCGTGTCACTGCTCATCATCACTCACGTCATCGCCGGCACCGTGGCCTTTCTATCCGGCGTCATCGCGCTGTTCGCGACCAAAGGCTCGAAGCTGCATCGAAAGGCCGGCCAGGTGTTCGTCGGGTCGATGGTCATCACCGGAGGCGGGGGGGCGGTATACGCGCTTCAGATACCTCAGGCCATCACCGTCATCGCCGGGATCTTCACGGTCTACTTGGTGGTGTCCTCGTACGCCACGCTCCAAAGGACGCCGGGTCGGGTCGGGCTCTTCGAAGTCCTGAGCGCGTTGTTGGTGACGGGCTTGGTGGCCGCGTCGGTGTGCTTCGGCCTCGAAGCCCAGGCCCATCCTTCGGGCCTCAAAGACGGCTTCGGCGCCGAACCCTACTTCTTCTTTGCAACAGTGGCGGCCGTGGCCCTCATGGGCGACCTCACCTATTTCGTGTTGCGAGGCCGCAACCCCGCCCACCGCATCGCCCGGCATCTGTGGCGAATGGGCTTTGCGCTGTACATCGCCGCGGGTTCTCTCCTCGACGGCCCGGGCACCACCGCCTTCCCCGAAAGCCTGCGGGGGACCATCGTACTCACCGGACCAGTCGCCTTGATCGGTATCACCGTTGCCGGGTGGTGGATCGTCGCGCTCGCCACCCGGCGCTTTCGGGCCCCCTAGTCTCGAAGACCCCCTCGCGCTAATCCACCATCATGCGAAGAGTCTGCGACCTCGTCATCGTCGCCGGGTGCGCCTTGTCAGCGTGCGCGAGCGCTTCCCAAGGTCAAGGATACGGCCTTGCGCTGCCCAACACGCCTTCCCACATTGTTCGTCACCAGATCGACGTCCCTCGGGTGGGTGACCTGCGCTCGGCGAGCTTGCCCGATCGATTCGGGTGCCCAGAGGACACCTTGTTCCTGGTTCGAAAGACGATCTTGTCCCCCCTGGTCAACTCCGGCGTGAGCAAGACCGGCCTCAACGACCTGGCCTGGAGCTTCGTCTTTCGAGCCGCCATGCGGTCCGCAGACGGCCAAGATAAGGGAGGCATGTTTGTCGTTTCAGGTACCGGCTATGAAACGGTCTCCGTCGACTTCCCGGGCGGCATCGCCCTGGAAGACCGACCGAACAACGAAGCGATATTTGTCTATCGAACCGGTACCACCCTCGATGGACTCTTTACGGTCCTGCTGTTCGGCGACTGCGTCGACCGCGAGCAGGTCCCTCGCCCCCTCGTGGGATGAGACTCGATAGCTTCGAGAGCCCACGGCCGCCGCACCCCACTTCTTCATGGTATTGAATTCGGCGACGGCCTGTTCGGCATGCGCTGCTATTCGGCGCCGCGAACCGGGGTCGTAAAGTAGATACCGTCCCTGCCTGAGAAGTAGATCTCTCGGATGTCGTCGGTCCCGAGCACTTCGCTCCAGAGGGCCACCTCGTCGACGTCGCCGTCGAAGTAGAAGTCCTCGTAGTAGCTGTGCCACCCGAGCACGAACCCGAGGTCTCCAAAAGCGATGGCTGGAACGGGGGCTGCTACAGAAGCTGCGAAACGTCCGTTTGCGTACAGTCGGAGCGTGGAGCCGTCCATGGTGGCGGCGAGATGAACCCACGTGTCGATGTCGACGCATCGTGGCGCATCGGCGACGTACTCCCGCTCGGGGCCCCCGCCACCTTCCACGAACGCCGCCAGCTGGCCCGACGGCCGGATCGCAACGCCCCAGCCGGTCCAGGGTTCGGAACCAATCCCCTGGTTGAGAATCATCGTCCTCTCCAAGCTCGGCCAGCTCGCGGGTCGCACCCACAGGCTTACGCTGAACGCATCGGTCTTCGCGGTTGTCGACGTCGCGATGGACTCCCGGCCGTCGAGTCGCATGGCCTGGCCGACCGGGCCAGGGGCGTCGAACGAAACGGCGGCGTTGGCCTCCATGTCAGCCGTCCCCACCACGTCGATGACCGTGGAGCCGGCCCGATGTATCTCGTCGAAGGTGTAGTAGGCCATCGGCTCGGGCCCGCTGTATCCAGCCCCCGGGCCGTCCGCTTCAGGTAACCAGCAACCTGAGTCGACCCGGGCGTCCTGTGACTCGCCAGCGTCCCGCTCATGCCCAGCGTCCAGAGATGCCCCGGCATCGAGGCCGGTACCGGAGTCCACGCTCACAAACCCAGAATCCGGATTGGGCGCCTCGAAACCAGCGTCCCGGGTCACCTTCGAGTCCGGTCCCGGAGAGGTTCCGTTCGAATCGCCGCAGGCGATCATAGCCAGTGAAGTCAAGATGACGAACGTCTCGCGATTCAGCCGCATGTCGTAGCCCTCGCCGACCAAGGCGACATCGCCCGGGCGCTTGATTCATGCCGCGGCGATTTCTTGAAAAAGGAGCTATGGGCCCATCCTCGGCGACGTCGGTATCGTTCCCCGGAACCACCTCAAGACGAAGGGCGCGGTGGTCTTCCCGGTCGATCCGTCGACCGACGATATCGACGGTGATCCGACCTTCCCCGACTTGGCCTCTTTGCCGCAGCCCGTGCAGGGCGTGATCATCGAGGTGCCGAAGGCCCAGACCGCTGCCTGGGTCGAGGCCGCCGCCGAGGCGGGCATCGAGCACGTGTGGATCCACCAGGGCGCCGATACGCCGGAGGCCCTCCCCGTAGCCCGCGGGTCGGCTGCGCAGACCCTACTCGTTGAGCCGGATGGGCTTGGCGTTCTTCACGACCGGCACTGTTCTCGAAAACTTCGGCGCCGGGCCCGGCTGTATGACTCCGTCGACTTCGATGAAGCTACCCCGATGCCGGTTGTGCGCGTGCTGGTGAGCTTCCCAGAACGGCAACACGGGCGCGAAGCAACTATCGGTGCCTTCGAGCAGCTGACACCATTCGTCACGGGTCCTTTTCCGGAACAAGGTCGTCAGTTCTTGTTTGAGCTCCGGCCACGAACCGGGATTCATGTGCTGCTGCATCCAGCGCTCGTCAAGACCGGTCAGACGAATAAACTCCATCATAAACTGTGGCTCGATGGCCCCAAACGAGACGTACTTACCGTCCGAAGTTTCGAAGACGCCGTAAAAGTGCGCGCCGCCATCGAGGAAGTTTTTGCCGCGCTCGTCGTTCCACGCTCCGCTGGCCCGGAGCGAGTGGAAAATCGACATCAGCAGCGAAGAGCCCTCGACCATCGAGGCGTCGACGACCTGTCCTTGTCCGGACTGCCGCGCTTCGAGCAGACCGCAGACAACGCCGAAGGCCAGGAACATTGCGCCACCGCCATAGTCGCCCACGAGATTCAGCGGAATCGGTTGCGGCGAGCCCGCCACCCCCAGCGAATACAAGGCCCCCGACAAAGCGATGTAGTTGAGATCGTGGCCGGCCGCCTGGGCGAGCGGACCGTCTTGCCCCCAACCTGTCATCCGCCCATAAACGAGTCGAGGATTGAGAGCCAAACAGACGTTGGGCCCGAGTCCGAGCCGCTCCATCACGCCCGGCCGGCCGCCTTCGATCAACGCATCGGCCTCGGCGATCAGCTCCTTGGCGCGGGCCTTGTCTTCGTCATCTTTGAGGTTCAGCTCGATGACGGTCTTTCCGCGTATCGTGACGTCCCGCTCGATATCGCCCAGGGCCTTCGGCCCCGGGCGATCGATCGCCAGTACCTCGGCGCCCATATCGGCCAGCAACATACCCGCGAAGGGGCCTGGCCCAATCCCGACGATTTCTACGATCTTGATTCCGTGTAGTGGTCCCATGCATTACCTCAGCCACGACTAATGGCGCGGTCTGCCGCCAATTCTGCTCGACTCGGCGGGTAACCACAAGTTCACCCTCGCCGGAAGGACAACCCATCGCATTACGCCCTGTCCGCGCCACTCACCCGTTCGACGGTTGAAGAACTCACCACGGTCATCGAGTGCAACATAGACTGCAAACCGGCCCGTCGTTGCCTTCGACGCTGGTCGTCGAGACGACGGCGCACAACGTCTTTTGGGCTCGAGTCCGGTTGCTTAACAAGACCAAATCATGCGAACCAGCGATCCATGACGTGGAAGAAGACGGCCTGCATCCTTTGTGAGTGCAACTGCGGCATCGAGGTACAACTGGGCGGCGACGGGGGGCGCCATCTCGTGAAGATCCGCGGCGACAAGGACCATCCGTCTTCTCAGGGCTACGCGTGCGAGAAGCCCCATCGACTCGACTACTACCAAAACCACAAAGACCGCCTGACGCAGCCCATGCGCCGCAAGCCCGACGGCACCTTCGAACCTGTCGACTGGGACACCGCGATTCGAGACATCGCGGCGCGGTTCGCCGCCATTCGCGATACTTACGGCGGCGATAAGATCTTCTATTACGGCGGCGGAGGTCAGGGGAATCATCTGCCCGGCGCCTACGCGGCGGCCACCCGACGGGTGCTCGGTTCCCGATTTCGCTCCAGCGCCCTCGCCCAAGAGAAGACCGGCGAGTTCTGGGTTGCCGACCGAATGATGGGCACGATGACGCGCGCCGACTTCGAGCACTGCCAGGTGGGCCTGTTCATCGGCAAGAATCCGTGGCAATCGCATTCGATCGCCCGGGCTCGGGTGACGCTCAAGGAAATGGCCCGCGACCCGGACCGTACGTTGATCGTGGTCGACCCGCGTCGAAGCGAAACGGCGGCCCTGGCCGACATCCACCTCGCTGTCCGCCCGGGCACGGATGCGTGGCTCCTGGCGGCACTGGCGGCCGTCATCATCGAAGAAGACCTGGTCGACCACGGCTTCATTTCCGCCCACACTCGCGGTTTCGACTCGGTGAAAGATATCTTGCAAACGGTATCCATCGCCGACTTCAGCCGGCGCTGCGGCGTCGACGAAGCGTTGGTGCGCCAGACCGCCCGAGTGATCGCTCAGGCGGAGAGCGTCGCCTCCTTCGAGGACCTCGGCGTGCAGATGAACCGTCACTCGACGGTGGTCAGCTACCTGCATCGCTTTCTGTGGCTGTTCACCGGAAACTTCGGCAAGCGCGGAAGCCATTTTGTTCCGAGCCCGATGGTCAACGTATTCAATGGCCGGGAGAGCACTCACCGGAGCCCGGTGGCCGGCGCCCGTATCGTCGGCGGCATGGTGCCTTGCAACGTGATCGCGGAAGAGATCCTGTCCGACCATCCCGACCGTTACCGCGCCATGTTGATCGAGGCTGCCAATCCAGCCCACAGCCTAGCCGACAGCAAGAAGTTCCGAGAAGGCCTCGACGCGCTCGAGCTCGTGGTGGTGATCGATATCGCCATGACCGAAACGGCGCGCCACGCCCACTACGTGCTGCCCACGCCCACTCAGTTCGAAAAGGCGGAAGCTACTTTTTTCAATTTCGAGTTTCCCGAGAACTACTTTCACCTCCGGCAGCCACTCTTTGCGCCTCCCGAGGGCGTCCTGTCCGAAGCCGAGATCCACGCGCGCCTGGTCGAGGCGTTGGGCGTCGTTACGCCCGACGATATCGCTCCCCTCAGGGCGGCGGCCGAACAGAACATGGACACCTTCGGTCAACTGTTCGCGATGACGGTTATGAGCGACAAGCGCCTTAGCCCCGTGGCGCCCGTTCTTCTGTATCGGGTTTTGGGGCCGATGCTGCCGGACGGCCTCGCCGAAGGAGCCGCCGTCTGGGGCGCCATTGCCAGACGCGCGATGACCGACGGTGCGACGTTGGAGCGGGCCGGATTCGGTGGAGGCCCGGTCGCGGCGGCCAACGCCCTTTTTGAGCGACTGCTCGAGAGCCCCGCCGGGGTGGTGTTCGCGATCGACGACTGGTCTCAAGTACAAGGTCGCGTGACGAAGCCGGAGCATCGTATCGAGCTGGCATTGCCCGACCTGCTCGAAGCGGTCGCCGAGCTATCCAACGAAGATCCGAGCGCGACCGATACCGCGTTTCCATTCGTTCTGTCGGCCGGAGAGCGGCGTTCGTTCACCGCCAATACGATCTTCCGCAATCCGGACTGGCGAAAGAAAGACATGATGGGAGCTCTGCGCATCGGTCCGACCGATGCGGCTCAGCTCGGCGTCGTAACCGGCGACCGCGTTCGTTTGGCCACGAAGCGAGGCGAAGCCGAGGTGTCGGTCGAGGTCTCCGACATGATGCGCGCCGGCCACGTGTCGCTCCCTAACGGCACCGGCATTGGTGCCCGGCCCGATGGCGGTGGCGGCATCGCCCCCAATGAGCTCACCGCACTCGAAGATCGCGACGCGTTCGTCGGAACGCCGTGGCACAAGTGGGTGCCTGCTCGCCTTGAAAAGCTCACCCCTTGATCTCGCCTTCGGGCCGTGAGCTCTCTGCCGCCGGCTCCCGTTGCCGGCGCAGAGAGCTCGTCGCCTAGCTCTTCATGTTCTGGATAAACTGAGCGAGATCGATACCCCACGCCTCCGCCAAGATGTTGAAGAGCGTCTTTTCGTTCTCATCGAGAACCCCGTCGGCCGCGATCAACTCGAGGCCAAACTTCATGATCGTCAACCGCTCTGAAGGGCTGCAGGACGCCTTGATCGTCGCCGCCGCAAAGGCCACCTGTTCGATCAGGCCGGCCGGGGTCAGCGAGATGAGGTCTTTGATCGCCTGATTGGGATCAAAGTCTACCTGACCGACATGCGCATTGAGGAATTCCGCGACCACCTCGAGTTCGCGGGCGTCGACCTCACCATCGACGGCGGATAGTCCAATCAGAATCTCGAACGTCGCCCTGATCTTGTCCATGTGATCCTCTTCTTGCTCGGCGGGCAGGGTTGCCTCTCCCGCGGTTCCTGATGTGCGACACCTCGATGTGGAAATGCCGTGACCGGACCCTAGCGGATCGAGAACCGACAATCTACCGGGCGTAAGCTTTGCCTCCGTCCTTTCGGCTCGTGCTCCGGATGTATCCGAGCCGGACAGTGCCTTTCTTTCCAACTTCTCTGCGACCCCGATGGCGAGACTCGTGCCGATCGAATGAGCGTGTCAGACTTCTACCACTACCGAGGAGGGGACAGATCCTCGGGGGAACGCCGCCCCCAGATTCGGAACCCACGCCACGTCGGATCGTTGGCTCCACGAAGACGACCACCGACAGTGATCCAAAGCCACTTCGTGCTCGCGGTCCGCCCCTGAATGCCGCGGCGATCCCCCGCGCCGTATCGCCGCCCTTCGAGGCCGGCGTTCGATCAAACCGGTCGACCGCTCAGGACCCAGCCGGCCCATCCTCTCATACTATGGATACCGGGTACCGCATCGTGCATCGCGTCGAGTTGGGCCTCACGAAGAGCATCCGCGGGGCATCGCGATTGCGCCCAGAGGTACTCGTAGTACCTCTTCATGAAGTATCGAGTCTGGTCGTCGGGGACCTCCCATAAGCTCGACAGCGTGGCTTCGGCCCCCGCCACCCGAGCCGCACGAGCCAGTCCGAAGAATCCTTCGCCAGGCACCTCCGTACCGAGCGTCGTGACGCAACCGGAGAGCGTCACCAGGCGACACGCAGTGAGGTCGAGTTGCCCGAGCTCGTTCGCGGTCATCATACCGTCGTCGAAAAAAGGGTTGTCCTCGGCCGAATTGACGCCCGCGAGCACCAAACCTGCTCTCATCGCACCACCGCTGGCCCACGCGTCAGACGATACGGGTCCCGCCCAGAACGCGTGGGTGGCTAGATGCAGATACGTCTTGCCGGCGGCCGCGTCTCGAAGACCGGCCACGGAAGCATGACGAGCGGTGAGTCGATCGACTTGGCCGTCGACGAAGCTGGCCCTGAACAACGTCTCGACGTCATTGACCTCATCGGCGGTGGCGGGCAGTCGACCGAAGTGCTCATTGCCCGCCCGAGAGGCCCCATATTGAACCGAAGGTCGGGGCGAAGCGGTCGTAGCATGGTGATTCGACGCCGAATCGTAGTCGACGTCACCCAGAAGCAAGCAACTCGGCGTGGGCTGGCTCGGGCCCGGTCGGCGGGTCGACAGCACGTCGCGGGGCGTACCCATCCAGACAAAGGCTCGCCTATCGACCAGGGCCGTACCTTCGATGGAATCGCGCAACGACCCGATGGGCAGCCGCCCTATCGCCCCTTCCGGACACCAGTAGATCCGGGTGGCACCGGCGACCGCGTCGATGAGCGGCTCCCATAGTTGCGCCAGAACGGCTCGGGTACACCCATCGACTTCGGAGCGCTCGGCGTCATCGAGCACGGCCGCGCGCCATCGCTCGATGGCGGCCTCGAGCTGCTCGGACGAGCCGTAGTCGACGGCTCGGACCACCGAGCCCGGACGCACGACGAACGCGAACACCGCGTGTTCGTCGGGGCCACCATCGGGGACGGCGTACTTGTAGAAATCGACCACGGCGTCGTCCGGGCCCAGCGAGGCGCGAAGCGCATCGATGTCGACGAAAGCAGCACCCGGAGTCTCGCTGACGTAACGCGCGATCTCTCCTTCGATGAGCGACCTTCGTTCGGTCAGCATTTTGATCTGGGCATCGAATTGGTGTTCGGAGACGTTGTCTCGTTGGCCCATCGCTCGTCGGAGCATCCCCGACAGGTGATCGTGCTCTTCAAACAGTCGAGCCGCCTCGGACCGTTGCCGAGCACCGTGCACCCGGAGTTCGGATTCGAACAGCAGCCCTTTACCTGTCGCCACCGCGGCGTAAGCCCGTTCGTCGAACGGGTCCGGCAACTCTTCGAGGGCAGCGAACAGGATACCTCGAAGCCTGTCAGCGACTTCGGTCGTCCAAGCGTGCAATCCCGGCTCCGCGAAGGCGGCTCGAGGCCGCGCGAACGCGGCTTGAAGGCCCTCGGCGGCGATCAAAAAGGCCTCGGCGACCTGACCTCGTCGATACGCCGACTGAGCGCGTCCGAGCGCCACGACGTCGTCCGGCGACTCGTTGCCGGCCGCGACCGACGCAAGGACCTTGTCGGTCGACACGGCATCGAAGGCGAGCAACAACAACGGACCGTTGATGACTCCGCGGAGCTCTTCGCTTCCGTCCTCCAGCACGGCCTCTAGCAGGCGGGCCACCCGCGGCCGCAACCAGTGGGTCTTTCGGCTTTGCCGCGCTGCTTCCGCCACCTGCGGCAAGATCTCGATGAGGCCGGCCGAGTCGTCGGTATCGACCGCCCAGTTGAAAATGCGACCTAACGCCTCGGCCCACGTCCGCTCAGTGTGCTGCTCGTTGGCGACGAGGTCGGCAACTTCGACGTAGGCTCGGGCGGCCTCGATCGGACCGTCCGCTCGCTCGATAGCCTTCAATCCTTCGTGGGCAAACGGACGAGCTTGCCGGAAGTCACCGCTCATTCCGATGAGTCGGGCGATCTGCAGACTACAGATGCCGTGTGCCAAAACGAAGTCTGAGCCGAGCGCCGAATAGATGCCATGAGCCTGGCGCTGATAGTGAAGGGCGAGCGCGAGTCGGTCCATCGACTCATAAATCGAGCTGAGCGTTTGAGCGAGCTCGGCTGTGCTCTCCGAAAAGTGCGCAATCTCGTTGGCGACCTGCCACGCTCGTTCGTACCGTTGTAGCCCAGACCGGAATTCGAAGTTCTCGAGGAGCGCGTCGCCCTCGAGCGCGAGTGCGGAGACCAGATCCCAGCGACTCCAGCCGGGCGTGGCGTCGAAGATCCGAGCGGATTCGGCCGCGAGCTGCGCCGCGGAGCCTGGCTCGCCCTGCGCCATCGAGCACGCCGCGAGCTCGAACAGGAGGCTGGCGTACGGTGGACCCTCCGGCGCACGGGTGTCCCGAACGACGAGGGCCGCGTCTTGCAGCATTTTGAGGCCCATCTCGGGCCGCCCGGATCGGCCTTGTCGCCGGGCCGCTTCGACCGTCCACGAAATCGTGCCCTCGTGCGTCGGCCCCAGCAGCCGGTTATGGATGCTCAACGCATCGACAACCTGCCGGTCGTTCAAGGGGACGGTAGGGTCGACTTCGTCCGGTCGCAAGAGCAACGGAGCCCACTGCGGCGGCGACGCGGCGATCACCTCGTTCTTCTTCAGCTCATCCTCGATTAGGGGAAGCAGACGTTTCGACTCGACCGAACTTCGCTCAACAAACTCGAGCGCGCGCCGAAACGCCTCGGAGCTAGCAGGGATGCGACCCGACCGCCGATTCTGGCGACCGAGCTCGAGCGCGGCACACGTCAGCGCCACCATGATTGGGGGCTCAACCGGAGCATTGACGGACGCCAAATGAGAGAGGGCATCATCCAGCTGGCCCTGGCTCATCGACCGCTCGGCGGCGGCGAGCGCGTCACATCCGGACGGTGACCGTCGGTTGGGCAACCATCCTTGATGGCGCTGGCAGAAATCGAACACATCCTTTCCGTAGTCCCGAGTCAGCCGGGCGATGTCCTTCGCCTGCACGGAGAACCAAGCGACTTGCTCGTCGGCTTCGTCAATGCAAACAACGAGGTACAGGTCGGGCCGGGGCCGCGCGCGATGCCCGGCAATGTACGGCCCCAGCAAGTAAGCCTCGACATGACGACGGATAGCTTGCGCTTCACGACTCAGCTCGGTCGGGCTCTTCGCGCGGACGACCTCCGCCACCACCGAGTGCAGCCGGCTGGAGGGCCAGCAGGCGAAGACCAAGATGCTCACCTGACCGGGGTCTGGATAGTCCAGCATGTACCCGGCGTCGATCCGAAGCGGCGGGTAATCCAGCTCGGCGGCCTGCACGGAGCCCCGACGATCATCGCCGGAGCTCACGACATCGCCCCCCGTCTGAGCGCTGAGGAGAAGCTCCGGAATCTCGGCGGCCAGTTGAGGACCGATCGTTTCTCTAAACACCCGGACCGCATCATCGATACGGATGCTCGTCGACACCAGTCCGCCTCGGACCCGGAGCCTCCGCAGGACGAACACGAGTTCCTGGAGGGCTACCGGCTCGGCAGCGGTCGATACCTTCACAAGGATCGTCGCATACGTGCTACCGACCCGGGTCGCGACCTGATCATGCACACAGTCTTCCTGTGGGTCGTAAAGAATGGTTCTCGCATAGACGTCGCCTGGCGGTTGCCAGTGGACGACCGGTTCGGCCTGTCGACGACCGTTCGAGCCGTACGAGCCGTTCATGCTCCCGAGGAGCACCCGGTCGGAGGCCGCCTCGAGTCGACCGCGGATCGACGGGGCGTGCACCAGCTCCACCCCTAAGTTGTGGACGGTGACCGCGACCTTCCCACAGTTTCGGGTCAGCGCGGCGGCATCGTTCTGCGGTTCTTCGGTCAGACGCCAATCGGAAAACACATCGATCTCGAACGCCCCCACCGTCGTTCGTCGAGGTCTCATGACGCCATTAAACCTTTGAACGACTTGGCTTGATAGTCGGCCCACACGTGATGCTCTACCAAACCTCGTCGAGGATCAGGGGCCTCCCAGCTGGGACCACGACAGACCCACTCACCGACGCTTTCGGCCCCGAACACCAGACCGACCAGGCGCTGATAGCGGTTAGCGCCGAAGTCGCCCTCGCAGTGGACGGCGCGGTTTCGGTAGGCGAGGCGCACCTTCTTCATCGTCTGGGCAAAGTACGGTCTGCGGCCGAGTTCCTCGTATCTCTCGCCGAACGACAGGGTCACCATCGACGGACGAAAACGCGCTGCTGCGCCAGCGCGTCAGCGATCGCCTGCAGCAGCAAAGATATGGTGGCGAGGGTCGTCGAGGAGTCGCGACAGGCCCAACGGTCGAAGAATTCGAGGACGCTCGCCCGGTGTCCGGCTTCCGCCAGCGACTGTCCGAGCTCTTCGGCGACGTCGCGGCAGGGCTCGGCCGTCGACGTCCGGGACCGAACCGACTCTTGCGGGACACTGCCGCGCCGTCTACCGAGTCAGATTGACTCGCGGCGGTCATCGTCAATGGTCGACAACAGACGCCTAGGAGTTCTCCGTGCAGGGTCTGAACCCCAGCGCGTTCCTGGAGGCTCTTCGAACGCCGCGGCGACCTACTTCCGTAGCCTCGGGATAGCCGGGGCGTCGGCTGACTGCCGCCGCAACATGTCGCGGTAAGCGCCGAGATGTCTCTCGGCCGCCTCGACGTTCTCGCGATGTTCCGATAGCTCTTCGAATTGGGCGCCGCCGGACCGGGTCAGGACCGCGACCCGCATGTCGCCCCCGATTCCGCCCGGATTCAGCTCGATCGCTTGGTGCAGGGCCCATGTCACCAGAAACACGCCTTCGTTGACATTGGGCTGCTCGCCGTCCCGGAACAACGTCCGGCGCAACAGGGCGAGAAAGGGGTCGCAGATCATTTGCCCAGACCCCATTGAAGCGAACCACAGACCTTCATCCTTGAGCTCCGGTTGAAATGTCGTCGTATTGTACTGGGCGAGGACTGGGCCCTCCACGGATTGAAAGGCGACCAGGGCGCCAAGCCCGAGCGGACGGCTCACCCCCGACTCCCGCCAGTCCGCCAGCATGAGCCGACTCAGCGTCTTGGTGGCGTCGAACCGGCCCTTGGCCAGGATTCCGTCGGGTTCATCGGCGGACCGCCGGACCACATTCAAGAACCGCTGGCCCATCCCGATTTCACCGGTGATGGCCACGATGATCCTCGCGTTGATGATGGTCAGCTTGTAGTCGACCGGCTGCTCTATCGTCCTCTTCGAGCCGTCGCTGAACGTCGCCGCACTATCGGTTCCCACCACGACGCCGTCGGTGCACCTGATACCGACAAGGATGGTCACGATGCGTCAGTCGACGAAGACGCTGTTGGTCTTCATTTGGGGGTAGTTGTTGTATATGGCCGACACGAGCTCTGCGAACGACAAGCGGCGCACGAACTCGGTGACCTCGCCCATATATTCGACTAGACGGGGTGGTAAACGCTTCGCGACAGCCTTTCCCTCTTTGACCCCGTCGGTGGTCAGGGCGTACTCGCGGAAACGATGCGGGCCGGCTATCGTAGCGAGGCCCTCTTGCGCGAGGCTCTCGAGTTGTTCGTACACCGCAGCATCGAACGGACCGTAGTTGTAGGGCCTGAACTCGAACTTCGGCCCATCCATCAACTCACTGGCTTCCTGATCCAACAGAAAGAACAGCTTCTGGAGCTGCACGGGCGTAAACCGGCGCGTCTCCTGCTGCGACATCGCTGCCAGCACAATGTCACGTCGCTTCATCGTCACTCCTCAATGGGAAGTCGGCGCCGACGTCCCACACCCCGGGTATCGTACTATCTTGGGCCCCCCGCAACAAATTTGGTTGTCCAGCGAAATCGCCCCCAAGCCTGACCGGGCCGACGGGCCGACGGGCCGACAGGCCGACGGGCCGACGGGCCACTGGGAAGCTATCGTCGCGGGATTGACCCGCGCGGCGTTGCTTCAGATCACAATCGCCGCCGCACAGAGCGCTCGCCCTGGGTCAGCGCCATGAGATCCAGGCGTTTGTCGACCACGAAGCGCTCCATCTGGGCTTCATTCCGCGGTTCGTCGGGCAGCACGCTGCCTTCGAGCGCATCGGCGAGTTTTGTCTCGAGGCGTTCCATTTCGGCCAGGTGACCGGAAACTTCATGTTCGCCGAGCGTCTGTTTCTCTGCCTGCTTCTTGCGCTCGACGAGCTCGTGGACCGCCGGCAAGCGCATCATCTCCGCAAGAACGCGCACGTCAGTGACGAGCTCTCCGGTTCGAAGGAGATGCGCGCCGGTGAGCGCTACTCGGTACGCGTACAGCAAGGTCTTCGCGCGCCGGCCTCCCGCCCGGGCTTCGAGGTCGGACTCCCGCCTCATGCCTTTGAAGAACCCCTGGTAGTGGCGCGCCACTCGTTTCGAGAGCGCACCTCGCGCGAGCTCGGCCAGCCGATGGCCGAGTGGTGTGGTAACGACTCGAAACGGCCCCAAGAATCGTTCGACGAGATTTCCATTGCCTTGCAGCAGAAGCGCCGCACACTTCCCGAGCTCGTTGAGGGTCAGGTCGAGCTCTCGACCTTCCCATACGTCTAGGTAGTCGACGCTCGTTTTCGGTTCCTTTAAACCCAACATACGGTCCGCCGAAGCTACGAAAACCCCCTTGAGATCGAGATCGCTATCCGGGGACGGAAAGCCGTAGGCGTGGGATCCCGTAAGAGCGATCCACACGATGGCAAGCCGAAGCTCACTGTCGACCTCCAGGTACTTCATCAGGAATCTGCGCAGCGCCGGGATATCGACGTCGGGTGGGAGAGCCTCCGCGAAAAGCTCGGGCGTCCAGTCGTCGACGCCGTCCGACGCATCGAGGCCCGGTCCGCGGGTACCTCGGCCGACACCACCGCTCTGGCCACTCTCGATGCCGAAGGCCCTCCGGGCCGCCTCCCGCCGGCAGAGCTTCAGGTAGCGGTCGGCAGCATCATAGTCGGGGCGTTCGGGAAGAGCCGACCTCGAGGCCTCGTCGTCGAGGGTGTCGGCCACCGCCTTGGCCTCCGCGACCACGTCCTCGATAGGGATCCGTTGCGCCTTGATCGCCAGCAATCGATCCCGCAGCGGTCCCTCTACTCGAATCAAGGGCTCGGCCGTCCGCAGCCACGACACGCAGGAGTGAAGGAGCCGCAAGAGGTTGTACGCGTTCTTCGGCCGGTACACGGTCGGCACGAGCTCCGCCCGTCGCCCCTCGGCGACCGCCTCGAGGAGTGAATCGAAATCCGCCCCCCCGATCAGTCCTCGGTCGAAGAGCGAGCGACAGACAGCCTGCACTTCTTTCTTCGCCTCCGCATCGGTTTTGGCGATACCGTAAGACCTCAGCCCGGCCGCCGCGGCGGACACATCTTGCACGCCTCCCCGGTCGGCTCCGTCGATGAACGACCGCACCGCCTCATCGCGTTTCAAGGAACGCTCGATCTTCTTGAACTGACTCTGGGCATACCGGCCGAAGCTCCCCAGGACGTTCATCGACACGAACATTCGCCGTTGTTCGAGGAGCGTGCGGCCCAGCGGTTCGACCCGAACGTGCAGCGGCGACCACAGCGTCTCGAGGGTGTTCGCGTCGCCCCGGAGCGCCTGCTCCACGAACTTGTCCACCTCCCAGTAGGACGCGTCGGTCGATGGATCGACGAGGTCATCGGGCATATCCCACAGGCCCGAAGCCTCCTCGAACGGTGCCACGAAGCAGCCGCGGACGTCCTCATCGGATGAATCGTCGGCCAGTCCCCACGCCTGGCTGCCCACGACCGACGCGTAAATGACTTCGTCCTGGAGCTTGCGGTACTCCCATTGGCGGCGACCCAGGTCCGCCAGCAGGTCCTCGCGCTGCACCGTGATTTGGTCTCGTTGGGCGGTCAGCTGCCGCCCGGAGGGCGTTTCGAGGAAGTAGGTATGATGGGACACGTCGCGGACGACGGCCAGCGATGCTTCCTTGTGCAGGTATCCATCCGCGCCCCCTACGTCGGTCCGCAGAACGACCTTGGTGCCGCGAGGAAGGACGACGGTCTGCTCGTCGAGCTTGAACGTCTTCTTGGGCATCGCTTTAGCCTCCGCGAGAGCCAACGATTGGCTATACAACAAGTCCCCGCGGAACCCGAGATGGGTTGCAGTTCGCAGTCATCTGTTCCAGATCCAGAGTAGGTTGTCACCGTGCCAGTCGACGTCGTCTTTCTAGAACCCAGTTTCCCGGCGAATCAACGCGCCTTTGTGCGAGGGCTGCACGCCGTCGGGGCCCGGGTGACCGGGATCGGCGAGCGGCCCAAGTCATCGCTCGGCCCCGAGCTGCAAAGCTGGCTGACCCACTACGAGCAGGTCGACAACGTGACCGATCCCGCGCAGGTCGAACGGGTCGTACGCTGGCTCCAGCAGCGGGTCCGGGTCGACCGCCTCGAAGCGGTGGTCGAGGCACACGTCATGTGCGCGGCCAAAGTGCGTCAGGCCTGCGGGATTCCGGGTACCAGCGTCGAAACCACGTTCCTATGTCGCGATAAGCCGGCCATGAAAGAGACCCTGCGCCAGGCCGGCATCCCGTGCGCGCAGTCGATAGGGTCGACGGACCCTCAAGAGATTCGCGATTTCGCCCAACGCGTCGGATTCCCGATCATCGTCAAGCCCCGCGACGGCGCCGGCGCTTCGGGTACCCACCGGTGTGCGTCGATGGCCGAGCTCGAGCGCGCCCTGCAGGCATGCGCCGTCTTCGAGGGCGCCAGCGTCGCCGTCGAGGAGTTCATCGAAGGGCACGAGGGTTTTTGGGACACGATCACCATCGGCGGAAAGGTCGTGCACGAATTCATTTGCCACTACGAGCCGAACGTCTTGCACGCCATGCGAACTCGTTGGATCAGCCCCCGGTTCATTCTGACCAACCGAAGCGACGCCTCGAGCTACGACGAGCTCAAAGTCATGGGCCGAAAGGTGATCGAGGCCTTGGGCATCGACACCAGCCCGACCCACATGGAGTGGTTCTTCGGGCCGAAAGGGCTCAAGTTCAGCGAGATCGGATGCCGGCCCCCCGGCGTCGGCGCGTGGGACCTCTACCAGGCCGCCAATGACTTCGACATATATCGCGAGTGGGCGATGGCGGTTGTCCACCATCGTCCGAGTCAGAAGCTGTCTCGCCGGTTCTCGTCCGGAATCATCGCCCTTCGACCCGAGGCCGACGGGCACATTCGCGGATACGAGGGGGTCGACGAGATGCAGGCGCGCTTCGGACAGTGGGTGCTGAACGCCCATCTGCCTCCCCCCGGCACGCCCACGCAGCCGGTTGCCGCCGGCTATATGGCCAACGCCTGGATCCAGATGCGCCATCCTGACTACGACGAGCTGGGCCGGATGATGGACACGATTGGGCAAACCATTCGTGTTCGGGCCGGTTAGAGCGACCGCCCACTGGTCGTCGACCTGCGAAAGCGGCAGGCTCGGCGCGATACATGAGCCCACCGATTCGAACGGCTGTTCTTATGGGGACGCAGCGGCCGAACGTGCCGCTGGCCCCCGAGATCGCTGGCCTGCACCGAGAAGGTCCCATCGCCGCCATCACTTGCGGCTTGCGAGAGCGTGAGGACGAAGACGACGGTCTACGTGAACTCTTCGATGCCGAGCTGATCAACCTTCAGCTCCGCCGGCGAAAGCAGGAGGTCTTCGACCACGATCCCGAGCTCGCGGAGGCGACCCATCGGCGGCAACGCCTGTTGCGTCACAAGCAGGATTTCTACCGGATCCGGCTCCAACATGAGCTCGCCGCCCACCGGATTATTCAGAGCCGAAGCGCTCCTCGAGACGTTCGAGAGGAGGAAGAGGCGGCTTCCCTCGCTGCTCTACAACGACTCGATGAGTACCACATCGAGTGTTGTCGAGAGATTCATGCCCGCTTCGAAGATGAATTGAAACCCGGCCAACGCGACCCGGTGGCACGACACCGCGACGAGATTCGGTCGATCCTCGAGCGCTGCTCATCGGTCGCGATCTCCGGCGGCCATGTCGCCACCATCTACAATCGTTTGCTCTTTTTCGGGCTGGCGGATGCGCTCCACGACCACGTCTTGTTCGCCTGGTCGGCCGGCGCCATGGCGGTGTCGGATCGGATCGTCCTGTACCACGACGACCCCCCGCAAGGCTCGGGGGCCGCGGAGATCCTGAGCGAAGGGCTCGGCCTCATCCCCGGGCTCGTCGTGCTGCCCGAACCCGAGAAGCGGCTGAGCGCCGACCGCAAACGGGTCGAAGTCTTTGCGTCGCGCTTTCGACCCCGCCGATCGTTCGCGTTGACCGCCGGTTCGGCCCTGACCTGGCAGGACGGTCAAGTCACGCGCACGTCCGGCATATTCGAGCTCCATTCCGATGGCCGTATCGGCCCCTTCAGACAGCCATGAAGAAGCTTGCCATTCAAACCCTGATCGATCAGTCGCCGGACCAGAGCCAGGTGGATGCGTGGGTCGATGCCCACGAATTCCCGATTGTCGAG
Source organism: uncultured Myxococcales bacterium (assembly GCA_964519665.1). GTDB lineage: Bacteria > Myxococcota > Kuafuiibacteriia > Kuafuiibacteriales > Kuafuiibacteriaceae > JANQQN01. The sequence continues at coordinate 60,071 of CAZFIV010000019.1, read as the reverse complement.
GGTCCGTCCGCCACCTTCGTGTGGCGCGGGGACGCTGACGAGGTCAAACTGCGCCATTTCATCTTTGGGCTCGAGTCTGCCCAGCCTCTGGCTCGACTTCCCAACACCAACCTTTGGTATCGAACGCTTCAGATCCCACCGAAGTCGCGCGTCGAGTACAAGCTGGAGATCGTTCGGTCCGGCCACAGCGAGTGGATTCGAGATCCTCTGAACCCCTACTTCGCCCGAGATCCGTACGGCGCGAACTCGGTGCTACAAGGCGAGGGCTACGAGGTCCCCCCTTGGACTAAACATAATCCGGACACCGATGGCGGCACTTTCAGCCCGTTGGAAATCCAATCCGAGGCCTTCGGGGAGCCTCGCGGCGGTCAGCTCTACCTGCCGGCCAAGTTCCGTCGGTCCCAGCGATACCCGCTGTTGGTCGTCCACGACGGAACCGACTATCTTCGTTACTCCGGCCTGGGGATCGTGCTCGACAATCTGATCGCCGACCATGAAATCCCGAGCCTCATCGTCGCGTTCATCGACTCGCCCGATCGGCTCGTCGAGTACGCCGCATGCGACACCCACGCGCGGTATGTGTGCGAAGAGCTCGTTCCCCACCTCGAATCGACCCTGCCCCTTCGAGGCGACCCCGGCTCGCGGTGTCTGATGGGCGCGAGCTTCGGCGCCGTGGCCTCTTTGGCGACGGCCTGGCGCCATCGTCGGTTCTTCGGACGGCTGTTTCTACAGTCCGGCTCCTTCGCCTTCACCGACATCGGGGAGCGAAACCACCGAGGCCCCGTTTTCGACCCGGTCGTGACCTTCATGAACAAGTTCCGGGCCGAGCGCCCCCTCATCAGCGAACGCATCTTCCTGAGCTGCGGCATCTATGAGTCGCTGATCTACGAGAATCGCTCGCTCCTGCCGCTGCTCCAAGAAGCGGGGCACGAGGCGAAACTCGTTGAAGCCCGCGATGGACATAATTGGGAAAACTGGCGCGACCGACTGCGAGAAGGACTATCCTGGCTCTTCCCTGGACCGCTGATGATGATCTACGAATGAGTACTATCACATGCAATCCACACGTAAAATAGGTCTGTCGCTCGGAGCGGACCTATGCTGGCCCACCTGCTACGAGGCTTTGATCCGCGACCTCGACCTCAACATCGAGCTCGGCGACGAGACCATCCGGTTCGAGGTCGAGCGCATCAGTATCGAGCCCTTCGATCTCAAACAACCGGTCAAATACGACCTGGTCATCGACCGCCTCACCCATTGGTATCACACGAGTCGCGAGTGGATTAAGAAGGCGGTCCTGCTCAACAATCTGTACGTCTTCAACAACCCGTGGTCGCTGCAGTCGATGGAGAAACACACCTCCTACTGCGCGATGATGCGGTTGGGCATGCCCATCCCCGACACCTGGATGCTGCCTCCGAAGTCGTATCGAACCACCCCCGACCTCAATTCCACCCTTCAGCGGTACGCGAAGCTCTTCGACATCGCCAAGCCCGGCGAGGTCATGGGGTACCCCGTCTTTTTGAAGCCTTACGACGGCGGGGGATGGCGCTCGGTTCGAAGAGCGACCTCCGAGGCGGAGCTGCGACGAGGTTACGAGGAGAGCGGGACCGAAGTCATGCACGTCCAGGCAGCCGTGCACCCCTACGACTGCTTCGTCCGCTGCATCGGGTTCGGGCCGCAAACCCGGCTCGTCCACTACGACCCTAGAAAACCCCTTCACGACCGATACACAACCGAAACAGACTTCGTAGGACAGGCCGACGCTGAGCACCTCCGAAAGCTCACCCTCACGATCAACACGTTCTTCGGCTGGGAGTTCAACAGCGCAGAATCCTTGCGCCGGGAAGGCGTTTGGCATCCGATCGACTTCGCGAATCCGTGTCCCGACTCGCAGGTCACGTCGCTGCACTTCCACTTTCCGTGGCTGGTGAAAGCCTACGTTCGATGGAGCGTCTTTTGCGCCGCCACCCGCCGAAAGATGGCGGTCAACCTGAACTGGGAACCCTTCTTCGAAATCGCTGATAGCGACCGCAGCTTCACCGAGAAGCTCGACGCCTACGCCGCGATCGCAGACGAACGTTTGGAGACCGAACGGTTCGACGCTTTCTGCGCCGAGCATCTGCCTCATCTCGACGAGGTCGCCCATAACTTCTTTGGGAGCAAAGAAGCGAAACTAGCGATCCGAGAAAAGACGGCCTCGATGTACCCGAGCCACGAAGTGGACCTCTTCACCGAGTTCTTCTGGGAGCGTATCCAGGACTGGCGTAGTCAGGATGCTCAGGAGAGCGCCCATGTTTCTTAAGGACCGCTGGTATTCAGACCGACTGCAGACCGACGTGACCGTCGCCCGATGGGGCGTCTACGGGCAGCCGGTCCTCGTCCTACCGACCGCCGGGGGCGACGCCGAGGAAATCGACCGTTTCTTGATGATCCGGGTCCTGAGTCCCCTGCTCGCTCAGGGGCGGATCAAAGTCTACTCCGTCGATAGTGTTGCCGGCCGAAGCCTGTTTTCTTCCCACGTCAGCCTCGAACACCGCATGTGGCTGATGAACCAGTTTCAGTTGTTCATCCGCCACGAGGTCGTGCCCGCGATACGGGTCGACTGCCGGACCGAAGACATTCCGATCTGGGTAACGGGCGCTTCGATCGGTGCCTTTCATAGCGTCGCCATGATCTGCCGGTTTCCCGACGTCTTCACCCGAGCGCTCGCCATGAGCGGCAGCTATGACCTGCTACGGCTGATCGGGGCCAATCGGACTACCGAAGATTACTGGCATGCCTCGCCACTGAACTTCGTGCCCTCGATCAACGGGCCGCGTCTCGAGCTCCTTCGGCGCCGGTTCATCGTGATCGGCTGCGGGGAAGGCCGATGGGAAAACATCGGGGATAGCTGGCATCTGGCGCATGTGCTGGGTTCCCACGGAATCCCGAACCGCGTCGACCCGTGGGGCCCTCAATGGGACCACGATTGGATCACCTGGAGAGAGAAGCTGCCGCTGTATCTAGCGGACTGGACGCGTTAGTTCGTCACTGGCGGTACTCCGACCGCCGACGCCGAGATTGGGCCCCTCAGAGATCCACAACCCGACGATAGAGCTCCTCGTACGCGACCACTTGTCGAGCCCACGTGTAATCTTGGCGCATACCGTTGATCTGCAGCTGACGCCATGCAGGACGGTTCGGCCACACGGCGAGCGCCTGCCGAATCGCTCCGTATAGACTCGTGCTTGACAGCTGTTCGAACACGAAACCCGTCCCCTGGCCGGTGGTGGGATTGAAGGGGATGACGGTATCGGCCAGCCCGCCGGTCCGTCGAACGACCGGAACGGTGCCATACCGCAAGCTGTACAGCTGGTTGAGCCCACACGGCTCGAAGCGGGATGGCATCAAGAACATATCGGCCCCCGCCTCGATCAGGTGGGCCAGCCGATTCGAGAATCCGCGATAGAAGCAAACCTGCTTTGGGAATTGGTGTTGCAGCGCCTGGAAGTGCCGTTCATACGAACTCGCGCCACTGCCCAATACGACCAACTGAAGGCGACCGTCCTTGAGCAACGGTGGCAGCGCCCCGAAGACCAGCTCGAGCCCTTTTTGGTACGTCAGGCGGGAGACCATTCCCGCCACCGGGAGGTTCGGAACGTATGGCAATTTGACTTGCCGAAGGAGGTCGCGCTTGTTGGCTTCCTTTCGATCCAGAGTGTCGATGGAATAGTTCTGGTCGATCTCGGCGTCGGTCTCCGGATTCCACTCATCAGCCCCGATGCCGTTGAGAATGCCGACAACCGTGCTGCTTCGAGCTCTGAGGAACGAAGCCAGCATGCCACCGGTGTCGTCGCGCTGGATCTCTCGCGAATACGTCGGGCTCACCGTCGTTACTGCGGTCGCATATAAGATGCCCGTCAGCATGAGATTGATGATGCCCTCGTTCAGCTGGTCTTGGTGGAACAGGTGCGCCGAGTCCGCGAGGCCGGTGTCGGGGAGTACTTGAGCCCCGAACACCCCTTGGTGGGCAAGGTTGTGAATCGTGAGGACACTCTTCGTCTTCTCGAATCGCTGTCGGTCCCAGGCGACGCGAGCCTTGAGAATCAGCGGTAGCAAGGCGGTCTGCCAGTCGTTCGCGTGCACGATGTCGGGTGAGAAGCCCATGTGCTGACACACCGCCAACGCGGCGTAACACAACGCGATGTACCGCAGATGCTCGTCGGCGTCTTCGGTGTAGATGCCTTCACGGTCGTACAGCGCGGGGTTGTCGACGAAATAGACTTTCAGGTCGGACTGCGGCAGCACGGCCGTCGCCAAACCGAAGTGCGCTCGATAGGGACCGAAGTTGAGAGGGATGCGCTCGAGACCCGCCACGGGCTCGAAGGCGAAACCGCCTTGACGGGAGCGCCGATACAACGGAGCGATGACCAGGACTTCGTGACCGCGCCGATGCAGCTCGACCGGAAGCGCTCCACCCACGTCTGCAAGCCCTCCAACTTTGGCAAAGGGTGCGATTTCGGAAGTCACGAAGGCAATTCGCATGGCGTTCACCTGCCCAATCGAGGCATCACGGTGCCCCTGACAGGTCAACCGTAATAGACTCGAATGGTCTCGATTACTCGGCGCAGGCCTTCACGCACCACGTCCGTGTCCGGATGACGAACCAGTACGTACCCATCGCCCTCGTACGAAGCGCTCTTGACTGCGCCCAGGGGCGGGAGCTTGGCTTCGACGACAATGGATCCAAGCTCGGCATGGATCTTTGCGACTCCGTCGACGCCGATGACCCGTCCCTGCCCAACCCCTCGCAAGAACGCAGCACCAGTCGCGTAGCGACGCGGCCAGGGCCCTTCGAAGACGTCGTCGATCTCGGCCCGAGCCCAGGCCCGATACATGCTGGTGTCGTGCGCCAAACCGGTGAGACGAACGATGTTGGCTCCGGGCGGACGGGCGGCGATCTCCCCGACCGCCAAGCTCCCATCGGGCCGACGGAACCACTCCATATGCGTCAGCCCGGACCGCAGACCGAGCGCCCGCACCGCTTCCGTCCCGATGCGCTTGATTTCTTCGTACTCCGATCCATCGATGTACCGAGGCGCGACCACGCACCACTGAATCCACGGGTTTTCGACGACCTCGAGAGGGGTGGGCGAGTACTCGGTCAGCGACAGCATCTTCACGTCACCGCCCACGGTGACCGATTCCATACTATGCTCCTGACCAACCACCAGCTCTTCCGCGAGCAGAGTCTCGTGGGGTCCGGGCGCGAGAGCCCTCACCGCGGGCTCGAGCTGCTCGGATCGAGTAATTCGGAAGGTCGCCTTGCAGCCCATGCCCGCCGGGGGTTTGAGGATGATCGGTAGACCGACCTCCCGGACGAAGTCCCGCGCGTCCTGCATCGTCTCGAGCAGCCGAAATCGAGCGGTGGGTAGCCCCGCCGCCTGAAGGGCCGCTTTCATCCGAGTCTTGTCTCTAAACCTCTCGGCGGCCTCCAACGACAAGCCCTCGACGCCGAAACGGGCTCGCAGCTGCGCCAGCTGCACTTGGATGTGCTCGAGGATCCCCAGGATTCGGGAGATCGGGCCAAAGCGGCGCTGCAGTCCCTCTATCGCGGCCGCCATCGCCGTAGCGCTGAGCGGGTCCTCGACGCGGGCGATGAAGTCGAAGAGCTGACCATCGTCGCCGGTCGGCGGCGTATGAGCGACGCCCAGCAGGCGAATCCCCTCGAGTCGGCGCGCGGCCCGCAGAAACCGAAGCGTGGCTTCCGCCGGAAAGGGCGCTACAAAGACGACATTGCGCATGATTCATGGCTACCCGACGCGGCCGCATGAAGCTATCGACGGTGGACAAAACCCATCCGTCGGATAGAGTGTCGGGTCATCGACGTCCTGTTCTTAGCCCCGACGTATCCACCCGAAATGCCTCAGTATGTTCGAGGCCTCGCGCAGGTCGGCGCGCGTGTCTTCGGCGTTGGTGACACGCCCAAGACCGCGCTTCCGCGGGACATCGCCCGCTACTTGCACGGATACTTGGCGGTGCCGCGGATCATCGATGAAGGCGCCGTGCTGAACGAAACGGCCCGCTGGCTGCGCGGTCACCGGGTGGACCGGATTCTTACGAATTGGGAGCCCCTTATCCTGCTGGCGGCCCGAATGCGTGAACGGTGGGGAATACCGGGCATGACGTATGACGTCGCACTCGGATTTCGCGACAAACAAGTAATGAAGCAACGGGTAGCCGCAGCGGGGTTACGGGTCCCCTACGCTCATCGCTGCCGAACCGTGCGGGAGGTCCGCGCGGCGGCGGAAGAGCTGGGGTACCCGTTGATCGTCAAGCCGATCGCGGGAGCCGGCAGCGCTGACACTTACCGCATCGACTCGGCGTCGGAGCTCGAACGGATCCTCAAGGCGGTCCTCCACGTGCCCGAGGTGAGCGTCGAGGAGTTCATCGATGGTCGCGAATTCACGTTCGACACCGTTTGCATCGAAGGTCGGCCGGCATTCGAGAACGTTGCCGAGTATCTGCCCCGACCGCTGATCGCGCGCTCCAACGAATCTCTCAGCCCGGTCATCATCACCGTTCGGGACATGACGCAACCCCACCTGCAAGCGGGGATCGAGCTCGGACGTCGGGTGCTGGACGCACTGCACATGCATGACGGCTTTACACACATGGAATGGTTCCTGACCGAAGGGGGCGAGGCCGTCTTCGGCGAGATCGGGGCTCGTCCAGGAGGCGCTCATCTCGTCGACCAGATGAACTACACCTGCGACATCGACCTGTTTCGAGAGTGGGCACGGGCGGTGTGCTGGCACTCATTCCAGGCGCCGACCAAGCGCTTGTATAACGCGGCCATCGTCTTCAAACGCGCCGTCGGCCAAGGCCGGATACAGAGGATCGATGGCGTCGAGACGATCCGTTCGCATGCCGGCCGCTGGCTGGTGGAAGAACGGCTGCTACCCGTAGGGTCTGTGCGCCGCAACTGGAGGGCGACGCTGCTGAGCGACGGCTTCTTCATCATTCGCCACCCCGACTGGGACGAAACCCGGCGCCTGGCCGATATCGCCGCCGAGAAGGTCGCCCTTTACGCCGAATAGACGACCGCGGCTTACCGGTTGGCTTCCAGCGCTTCGAGCGGAGGCAACCCCATCGGCCCCCATTCATCAGGCCGCCGGCGGGAGAAGACCAGTCGGCCGCCTTCATTGGTCTCCCGACGAAACCCCAGCAAGTGAAAGATGTTGACGACCTGGTATCGGGCCACGCGCAAATCGACCTGGAAGTGGTCGGGTCGTTCGGGATGCCGTTCGACTCCCGGCAGACTCGAGATCAGCCGGTCCGTTCCCAGTCGTCGGGCTTGAGCGGAGACCGCCAGCCAGAACGGCCGCACCGCCCGAGCGAGAAAGTAGCCGTCTTCGCCCTGCCCTTGGTAACGCGGGAGCATCATCAAGCCGGCGACCGGCGTCCGAATCGCGCCGCGATGATCGGTGGCCACCAGCTCACCCGCTTCGACAGCCTCGAAGCTGCGAAAACCGGGCTCCATCACGAACCCATCGCCATCGGTGCAGCGATGCCGATGAAGAATCTCAGTCACTTGCGGGATGTCGGCCGAGGCCTTCTGAAGATGCCGCTGCATCGAATCGAATTCCGGAACATCGGACGCCTCGACTGCGCCGGCCACCGTCAGCACCGACCAGATGGCCGCCCGAAGGTTTCGCTCGGTGTCGGGTGCCTCGTGCTGGCCGCCTTCGATGGCGATCCCTACGTGGCCGAGGTCGGTCAGGTAGCCCAGCATCGTATTCGGTAGTTTCTCCTCGAGACCGAGCACCACCGGAACGTGCACGGCGAAGCCGAAACGACGATTGCGGATGACATCGGCCATACAGACGAAGGGCACACCGGGCCCGGAGGTGCTGTGCAAGTCGAGGAACACGACCGGGTCGCGAGCGCTATGGAGCATCGGCTCGAAGAGATCGAGCAACTCTCTCTTCTCGAGATCCTCATTGAACAAGCGCGCCTTGGGCGTGTTTCGAACCCGACGGACTCGGTCCGGAGTCCAGTGTCGGTTCAAGTCGTGATCGATGAACCGGCGGCCCTCGGTGAGCGCCGTTCGATTGCCGATGACCACCAGCAAACGCCCCTGAAACGGGATCCTCGCCTCCCTCAGCTCGGCGAGGACGGCTTGTGCGGCCCGACAGCCCGCCGGCTCGTTGCCATGCACACCACACAGCAGCACGAGCGCCGGGCCGCCTGCCGTACCTTCGACAGTGCCGAGAATGCGGGGGGCCGAATATGATCGTGGGGGCGGAGTCATGTTCAGGACGAGGCGAGCGCATCCGGCGCCGCGGTCGTCGAGGAAGAAGAAGTCTTGGCCGCTTCGTCAGGACGCAGAAATTTCTCGAGCAGACGCGAAGCCACCGCCATGAGGTCGGCCTCCGTGACCAGACCGACCAGCCGATCGTTCGCGCCGACCACCGGCAAGCAACTGACCCGATGACTTCGCATGAGGTGAATGACGTCGACCGTCGGCGTATCGAGCACCGCGGTCACCGGCCGTTCGCGCATGACATCGCGAACCAAGATTTCATTCTGTCGCGCCTGTTTACCCCGTGCATAGGCGCGCAGAATCGCACGATGGGAAACCAAGCCGACCAGCTTTCCTTCATCGTCTTCGACGGGAACATGCCGCACCTGGTTCCAGTCCATGATGTTCGCCGCCAAGTCCAGGATGTCTTCAGGCCGCACTGAAAAAGGCTGGGTCGACATCATCTGCCCGGCGGTCGCAAAGCTCTGTCGCCACGCCTCGGCGCCCTCGCTGACTTCGGCCAGAGGCCAGCTGTGAACGGGGTCACCCGACCGTTGATTGCGCATCATCGCGTCGGTGATAGCGCGGAATCGAACCTCAGGCGCCTGTTTATCGGACTGCATATGGGCGAGCGAGTCGTAGACCCAGCGGGTGCCGGTACGCTCTGTTTCGACGCGGGCCTCCAGCGTACCCAAGTAGAGGTCGATGTCCGCCGAGTCAACGTTGGCTTTGGCAAGGCCCGCCCGAGCGATCGGGAGAAGCTCGTCGAGGATCAGTCGGGTCGCTGGGTAGCACTTGCCGCCCAGCCAGCGGAGTTGAGCGTCGAGCCCGTGCCGAGCCGCGGCGAAGAAGTTGGCCTTCGCATCGTCGAACCGCATCTCACGCTCGAGTTCACCGACGGCATCGTCGAGGCCATGCATCATCCCAAAGTAGAAGGCCGCGTTGGCCATCTCGTCGAGCACCGTAGGCCCCGAAGGAAGAACCCGGTTCTCTATCCTCAGGTGGGCAACCCCATCCTTCATGCCATAACAGGCGCGGTTCCAGCGGTAGATGGTTCCGCTGTGAAGCGACAAGGCCGATAGCTTCGGCATTCGTCCTTCCCTCACCGCTTCCCACGATGATTCGGGCTCATCGGAACCGACGATGACGACTCGAAAGTGGGATATATTGTCACGAAAGACGTCGAGCACCGAGTTATTGATCCATGCGTCGCCGAAGAATACGCGAGGTCGATGTCCTGACTCTTGCTGCTTGAGATTGCGGCTGTCGACAGAGGTCTGGAACAGGGCGACGCGAGTCTCGGACCACAGTCGTCGTTTCAACAGGGTCGGTGAGTTGACGGCGGCGGCCAACAGAGGCGCGGTGATCGCCTGCGCCCGATTGTACATCGTCGCGAACTCATCCGGATCGACCTGAAGGTGAAGCTGAAAAGACGTATTGCAAGACTCGAGCATGACATTGTCATGGTTGATTCGTAGTTCATCGAGCCCTCGAATCAACACTTCGAACTGCCCACCTCGCTCGGAGACCATCGCGTCGTTCAGCGCGTAGTATCGCGGATTGGGGGTCATGTTCTCGAGTCCGAGATCTTCCTTTCGGAGAGTTGGCAAGATGCCCGCGAGCAGGACGTCACAGTCGTGGGCGTTCGCGTAGCGGCGGACGACCGACAAGACATCGTCGATCGATTCATGCATCCGACGAAGGCAGTCTCCTCCCAAAGGCAGAGGCGGCAAATTAGCCTCCAAATTGAACCGGGCAAGCTCTGTCGTTAGCCGAGGGTCGGATGCTTCAGCGAGAATGCTCATCGCGATCGGTGCCGGTCGCATGCCCGAGGAGACCAAGAACATCTCCTGCTCCGCTCCGATCCGGCGAATGCCCGTTTCAAACTGTCGACGCTCTAGAAGCCCCTCGAGAGTGTGCAAGTCGTCGAGCAATGCACGGGTGAAGGTTCTGCGACGCGATTCGTCGAGATTTGTCGCGATATCGTGGTCACCCATAATGCGCGATTGATAGCACAGTTGGCCGGACCGGCGCACGCCGGACCATCAAGTCCTTGGTCGGCGGGGACCGTCGTCGACCGCCACCGTTGAAGCGACGAAGCACATCGTAGGGTTGACGGACTTGACGGAGACTCCCCATGGTCGGATGCATCCTCGGTAACGGCCATGGTGATCACCATCCACGTCCACTACGCGCCTCCGGCGGGCGATATCGTTCTGCGGACCTCCGACGACTGGTACGGCGACGTTCGGCCCCTCCGGGTCACGAGCGACGGCGTCGTGCATACGTTCGAAGTCGAAGTGACCGCCTCCTTTATGTACTACAAGCCCGTCCTTTACGAAGAGGGTCAGGAGCGGTGGTCGGTGGGGCACAATTACCTCGTGGTCTCGGAGGCCACGACGGCCTATCATATCTATCCGCACTTCAGAGAAGACCAGGGTTGCAGCGTCTGCGATCGGAAGACCCTCAGCAGCGCGGAGACCAACTCCGCCCACGATTACCGCATCTTCTATCCACCGGGGTACCACGAAAACAAGATCAAGCGGTATCCGGTCCTCTATATGCAGGACGGCCAGAATCTGTTCTTTCCCCAGGAGGCGTTCGGGGGCGTTCACTGGAGGATCCCGGAGACGCTGGGCCTGCTCCACCAGATGAACCTGGTCGACCGCATCATCGTCGTCGGCATCTACCCCAATGAGCGCATGACCGACTACACGCAGCCGGGGTACGAAGCCTACGGGCGCTTCTTGATCGAGACACTCAAGCCCACGGTCGATGCGGAGTATCGAACCCTCCCCGAGGCGCGTTCGACGGCCGTCATGGGCTCGTCGCTGGGGGGCGTCGTATCTTTTTACCTCGGATGGACGCGGCCCGACGTGTTCGGGGGCGCCGCATGCCTCTCTAGCACGTTCGGATACCAAGACGACCTTATACAGCGCGTCATGTCGGAATCGCCTCGACCCTTGAGGGTCTATCTCGACACGGGCTGGCCGAACGACAATTTCGAGGTCAACCGGAGCATGCGCACTGCGTTGGCCCACCGAGGTTACCAGGAAGGTGTCGACTACTCGTACCTCGCTTTTCCGGCGGCGCAGCACAACGAGGCGGCGTGGTCCACGCGCGTGCACATTCCTTTTCAGTTCTTGTTCGGCAAGCGGCCCCCCGTCGCCGAATCGACTCGACGTGAGTCGACCATTTCGTACGCCGAGCGTCAGGTTTAGGCTCAGGAGTCAACGTGAAGAATTTGTTTTCAATCGAGGGAAGAACGGCCCTGATCACCGGGGGCTCGCGGGGCATCGGTCGAATGATCGCGGAGGGCTTCGTGGCCAACGGAGCAAAAGTATACATATCGGCGCGGAAGGCCGAGGTCTGCGAGGCGACCGCTCGGGAACTCTCGTCCGACTCCGAAGCGACCGGCACCTGCACTGCGCTGCCTCAGGACATTTCGACGATGGATGGCGTCCACGGGCTGGCCCAACAGTACCTCGAGCACGAAGAACGTCTCGATGTCTTGGTGAACAACGCGGGCGCCGCCTGGGGCGAGCCGTTCGACACGTTTCCCGAGAAGGGGTGGGACAAGGTCATGGATCTCAACGTCAAGTCCCTGTTCTTCTTGACCCAGGCGCTGCATGATGCCTTGCGAAAAGCAGCGACGCCCGAGCGCCCCTCGAAAGTCATCAACATCGCGTCGATCGATGGGGTCCGCATCAATCCCTGGGAGACCTATTCATACCAAGCTTCGAAGGCGGCGGTCATTCACCTCACTCGCAGAATGGCAGCCCGTTTGATCACCGAGAACATCGCTGTCAGCGGCATCGCGCCCGGCGCCTTTGCATCCGAGATGAACCGGGCCGCCCGGGACGCCGGCGATGCCGTCGGCAAGCTCGTGCCGGCCCAGCGCATCGGTAAGCCGGAAGATATGGCCGGCGCGGCGATCTACCTCGCCTCCAGCGCCGGCGACTATGTCGTCGGCGAGACGATCGCCGTCGACGGCGGGGTCGCATATTCGTCGATCGGTCAAGCGTGGGGCTGACGACGCTTACCGAACGGAGCGAAGACGTGGCGCAGAGGGTGGCCATGGGCGTGCGGTCGGTCGGGTGGGCGGGGATACTCCTTGTCGCCAGCGGCGTACTCTACGCCGCTGTTCATGGCGTCGTGGGCGGCCCGTGGGAAGGGCCGGTTTCGACGCGCAAACCGATACTGTTCGGCTTGTCGACGGGGATCACTCTGCTGTCGTTGCGCTGGGTGCTCGCTGGCCTTCCTCGTCGTACTGTGGACGGCCTTCTGTACGGCACCCTGGCCCTGGCCTTGGTCATTGAGGTCGGGTTGATCGACCTTCAGCATGCGCGGGGCGTTCCGTCCCATTTCAACCATGCGACGCCGGTCGATGAGGCCATCTCCATGGCGATGACCGCGCTCATCATCATCGCGTCGATCATCATTTTGGAGATCACGGTTCGCGCACTCGGGCCTTTGGATTTTGCCTCGGACGATGCGCTCGCCGCTCGGGCCGGGATGGTGTTCTTGGTGATCGCGTGCCTGCTCGGGGGGATGATCACCTGGATGGGCGAGGCGAACATCGCCGCCGGCCGGGACCCGGGTACGTTGGGAGCGGCGGGCGTGCTCAAGTTTCCCCACGGTCTTCCGCTGCACGCGATTCAGGTGCTCTACGTCCAATCGCGGGTCTTACGGCGGTTCGGTGTCGGGGGACGGACGCGTCGAGCGTCGCTCAAAGCGGTGATCATAGGCTTCGTCGCCGTCACCGCATACGGGCTGGTCCAAACGGCCGCCGGTGCGCCGCGTTTTCCCCCTGCGAACAACGGCGCGTGGCTGCTGGCCGCCGCAACCGCTGCTGCCATGTCGTGGGCGGGTTTCGTCGTCGCACGCTCCGTCGCCCGTCCGCGCGGAGGCTCCTAGGCATTCGGCGCCGGATTCCGGGCTAGCCGAGTCGTTCACCCAGCCTAGGCGATCGATGGTGTCGAGTCGCGATTCGTCCCGAGCACCCGTCCAGTCAGCGGACGCGCTCTTGCAACGTTTATTGTCGTTGCAGGCCTTATTGTCGGACCACGACGAATTTTGGCGCCGCTCGCCATTTCATGAAGAGACGCCGGCCTGGACCCAAGAACGGCCCGCACTTCGGGATGCGCTCCTCGCCCTACGTCACGAAAGCGTCGTGCGACTGTCGACTGATCCCGGTGCTCTGCAGCGCTGGCTGAGCGATTGGATGCCGGCCATCCCGCGCCTTTCCGAATTGTGCGAAGTGCCCCGTTTCCTTCGCCCGCCCGCCGGCCCCGATCGGTTCTTCGCCCACGTGCCCGGCGCCAAACGCGCGCAAGTCGAAGCCTTCGCGTCCGCGGTGTCGAACGCCGGCGTCGGCGGTCATCCGTGGCTCGAATGGTGCGCCGGCAAGGGTCATCTGGGCCGATGGCTGGCGCACCAGAGCGGGCGATCCGTTCGGAGCGTCGAGTGGAACGCTGACCTCTGCTCGGCCGGTCGAGCTCTGGCCGACCGCACCGGTTCACGACAGGAGTTTCGGTGTCTCGACGTGCTGGCCTTATCCAGGTCGGCCGAAGTACCCAACCGCCACGTCGTCGCCCTCCACGCCTGTGGCGACCTGCATCTTCGACTGCTCGAGCACGTTGCGGAGGCTCCCGTTCCGGCGCTCGACTTGGCACCTTGTTGCTACGATCGAACCCAACGCCCCGTTTACCAGGCGTTGAACATCGAAGCCGAGCTGGCTCCGGACCGGTTGGCACTGCGTCTTGCGGTGACCGATATGCGGACCGGAAGGCGCCGGCACCAGCGATGGCGTCGGCAACAGCTGGCCTGGAAGCTCGCATACAAGGTAGCGCGCGAAGAACACACCGGGCGACCGGCAACCGCTCCCCTCGCCTCGATCCCGCGGACGTGGGCCTGCCTTTCGTTCCCCGACTGGTGCCGCGCGCTCGCCCGCCGGGATGGCTTCGAATTCCCAGCCGCCATCGATTGGGCCGGCCTCGAAGCGCTCGGCGGCAGCCTACGATACCGATTCGAGCGGCTCAATCTGGCCAGGTTGGCGTTTCGTCGAGCCCTCGAAATGTGGCTCGTGCTGGATATTGCCCTCTTCCTAACAAGACAAGGCTACGAAGTGTCGCTAGCGGCCTTCTGCCCGGACACTTTGACACCCCGCAATCTGATCGTCTCCGCCCGAGATCGGACGTCGACTTGGCGGCCGCAGTCCGTTCGTCCCGATGCCGAGCCCTGAGCGCGGGGCCTGGATGGGAGCGTATCCTCCGATCCGAGCAACCCCGCTGCTGTTTTCGTACTTCGTCGAACCTGCCCACTCAACTGACTAACCTTGAGGCCGAAGACACGCGCTGTGCAGCTTCATCAACAAACCTCGACGGACGCTCGTTCGCCGCGGCCCGCCGCGGAGTCGCCACCGCCCGACGCCCCTCGATTGACTCGGCTGACCGACGAAGTCGGTTGCGAAATCGTCGACATCGTCGCCGACTTGGGCGACCTCGCGGAGCGGGTCCAAAGCCAAGCCAACCGAATGCAGGCGCTCAAAATGACTTCTCGGGGCGTCGCTCTGGAGACCGAAGCCATCGCTCACGGCGCCGGCGACGCTTCGGAGCAAGTCGAGCGCATGCGGGAGCAGGTCGACTTGTCCGATGAACAGGTCAAAGCTGCGCTCGGGGAAATCCGGTCTTTGACCGCCGGCGTGGCCGAGGCCGGAGAAGCGACGTCCGGTCTTCAGGCCGCACTTGCACAGGTGGCCCGGGTAGCGCGGGAGATCGACGGAATCGCCGCTCAGACCAACCTTCTCGCCCTCAACGCGTCGATCGAAGCGGCCCGGGCGGGCGACGCCGGACGCGGGTTTGCCGTGGTGGCCTCCGAGGTCAAAGAGCTCGCTCGGCAGACGAGCCAATCCACGCAACTCATCGGAAATACGCTGCAACAGCTACTCGATACAGCTGGCGAGTTGGCCGGCCTCGGCCGCCGCAATGCCGAAACCGCGCGGAAGGTCGAGCAAGGAGCGGTGACCATCAGCGAGCTCGTGACGTCGGTTCACGGCGGCCTGCACCTGATGAACGAGCGCACCAAGACCATCGCCGAGGGCAATCGAAGAATCGAGTCTCGGTGTACGGAGCTCGACGAGCTGCTCGGCTCGGCGGCACAGGACGTCTCAGCCTCCGGTGAGTCCCTCGGGGCGGCGCGCGATCGCGCCAATAGCCTCATGGCGATTTCAGAGCGCCTCGTAGCGACGGTCGGCGAGCTCGGACTGAACCGGGGTGATGCGCCGATCGTCATGAAGGCCATCGAGACCGCCACTGCGATCGCCGCTCGGTTTGAAGCCGCACTGGAGACCGGCGAGATATCCGAGCCCGAGCTCTTCGACCATCACTACCAGCTCATTCATGGCTCCCATCCCGAGCAGTTCACGACCCAGTTCACGAACTTCGCCGACCGAGTCCTGCCGTCGCTGCAAGAAAGCCTGCTCGACTCGGATCAACGCATCGTGTTCTGCGCCGCGGTAGACGTGAACGGGTATCTTCCCACCCACAACGCGAAGTACTCGAAACCTCAGGGCCCGGACCCGATCTGGAATGCCGCGCATTGTCGGAACCGTCGCATCTTCAACGACCGAGTAGGTCTGGCTGCCGGTCAGAGCACCAAACCGTCGCTGGTGCAAACGTATCGCCGCGACATGGGAGGGGAGCACGTCTTGATGAAGGACGTCTCGGCGCCGATCTACGTTCGCGGCCGACACTGGGGAGGTTTTCGAATCGGCTATCGGCCCGCCAGCGATTGAAGAACGGATTTCGGCGCCGGGCACGGTTGGCGCCCTCACGGTGGCCGTAGGGTCGGGACCGAGCTACAGTGCCGTTCGGCCCATGACGTTCGACCTGATTGGCTTGACCCTCTTGAGCGCTTCGGGCGTTGACCCTTGCACGCACTTCGAAGCGTTTCGTCGCGCGGGCGTTCCCGCGAAGCCGCTTCGGCAAGTGCTCTCTTTTTTCCGCGAGCATCAGCGGGTCTTTCCGCGCCACGACTGGGTCTCGATCGCCGATTACGGCCAGCGATCGAACCGGCCCCGCTTTTATATGCTGAACCTCGAAACCGGGGTCGTGATCGTCGAAAAAGTCTCCCACGGCTCCGGCCATCAAGGGCGGGTGCGATGGGGTGATCCGAACCACGACGGCATGCTTGATCGGTGTCACTACAAGGGTAATCGGCGGGGCATGACCCGACCTGGGTTCTTCAGGACGGCGGAGCTCTACCGGTCTCGAAAGCACACCGGATTCCGTCGGTTCCGGGGGCGGCGAGTGCGTGAATGGCCTTTTCTCGACGACCGGCAGCGCTTCAACGGTCTTCGACTCGATGGCCTGAGCCCGGGCCTCAACGAGCACGCACGAACCCGCGGGATCGTCATGCACGGCGCCTGGTACAACGACGTTCAGGCCATCATGGGCCGCTCTTACGGGTGTCCGGCCTTCACATCGCAGAAGGCCCCGGAAGTGCTCAATCGCATCAAGGGAGGGACCCTCTTCTACGCGTTCACCCCCCAGTGCGCCGACGACCAACGAACCGTCGACGCAATGGTCGAGGGCTGGCCGTCGATGTGCCGACCGAAGTGAGCTCGGCCTGAACTCGAGGCCTTCATGTGCTACGGGTTGGGTGTGAGCAGCGAACCATCCGAATCGATGAACCGCGCCCTCGCGCTGGTCCGCGAGGGTCAGGGGGTCGCGGCGGAATCCATGATGGTCGAGGCCGCGCAGGTCGCGGGGGATTCGTCTGGCGTCAACAGCCCCGGCCATGCTGCCGCGTTGTACGAGCTGGCCTGCGTCATCCTGGCCTGCGGCGACTTGAGTCGAGGCATCGACGCGATGCGGAGCGCCTGCGATGTCGAGGCCAACGGAGACGACACCGCCCAGAAGGACCGCCTCACGTACATCATGAACTTGGGCGAGCTCCTCTTGCGCGCGGGGCGTTTGGAGGAGGCCGAGTCCACGCTTCAGCGAGGCGCCGCCGAGCGTGCTCGTTTCTATCCGGCCGATCATCCCGGCATCGCCTATGGCCTCGAATCGCTAGCCGACGCCCTCCTCGCGCGTGGTAAATTCGAAGAGGCCCTGCAGGCCGCGGATCAGGCGCTCAGGATTCTCTGGGACGCTGGACACCACCGAGTGGCCGAAACGTTGGCCCTTCGCGCGGAGATCCTGGCCGCGACCGGACGCGAAGGCGCGTTTGCGCAGAGCTCAGGCCTACCCGACGAGCTCTTCGATGCCATGGTGCACACGGCGCTCGAGCGAGCCGGCCGAACCCTCGATCCCGCGAAGTACTTCAGTGTCCTCGCCAAGCTTCGACACTTCGTCGTGGAGCGCCGAGGGCTAGACGCGCCGATGGTCGTTCATGTGGTCGCCGCTATGGCGGATGTCGCTCGCCAGGGCGACCTTCACGAAGCCCGAGAAGGTGCGTATCGCTGGCTGGTGAGCGCGTTCGAGGTCCAAGGCCAGCCGGCCCGCGGGGTCGACGCCTTGCTCGCGCTGGCCCTCACCAAGAGCGAAACGGGGCAGCCTTCGGAGGCCGAGGAGCTCTATCGACAAGCCATCGACCGCGCCAACGAGCTGGGCGACGCCGCGAAGCGGTCGTCGGTGCTCCGCAACTTCGCCTTGTTCTTGGCCGAGCAGCAGCGACCGGAGGCAGCGTCGGTTTTCGCGGACGCAACGGCGGCGGCGCGTCACTCCGACGACGCCGAGACCCTCGGTCGCAGCCTGCTGGCGGAGGGCATTCATGTGCAGCACAATGGCGCCCTCGAAACCGCCAAGGCCAAGCTGCAAGAAGCGCTGCGGTTGCTCCCGCCGTCGCATCCCGACGCGCTCATTGGCCGCAGCCACTTGAACGCGATCGAACAAGGCGGCTCGTGCGGGTGTGGCTCGATGGATTTCGCGTTGTCGCAATCCCTCGCGGCCATCGCTCGACCTCATCTCCCCGAGGGCCTCCTACGATCGGTATCCGTGCAACTGGATGAGCAGCAGAACATGAACCTGAGTGTCCAGCTGGCCCGGGAAGCCACGCGAGCCGAGCTCGAACTCCTGGATCGGGTCCTCCATCAGGCGCTCGCTCAGCTACGGCAGGGTCTTCGGGCCGGCGGATACAACTGAACGGATCGAGATAGCCAGCGATGATGAACTTCCGAAACAAGTGGGTTTTGGTCACCGGCGCGTCGTCGGGTCTCGGACTTCACATCGCTGAACTCCTGGGCAAGACCCACGGCGCGAAGGTCGTACTCGTGGCTCGCCGCCGCGACCGCCTCGAAGCCCTCGCCGCATCTTTAGAAGAATCAAAGGTCGAGACGGCGATCGTCGTGGCTGACCTCTCGAAGCTCGACCAGGTCGACCGCGCGTTCGAAGAAGCCACGGCCGGGCGCACGCTCTACGGGGCGGTTCTGAACGCGGGCGTCACCCACTTCGGCCGGTATGAAGAGTTGAGCTGGGACCGCTTCGAACAGATGCTCGCCACCAACGTCACGGCGGTCGTTCGGTTGACGACGAAGCTCATCCCCCACATCGAGGCCAGCGGCGAGCACGGCGGCATCATGATTGTTTCGAGTATGGCCGGTTTGACGCCGGTGCCGTACCAGACCGCGTACTCGGGTACGAAAGCGTTCCTGGTGAACTACGGCACCGGCCTGCATCATGAGCTCAAGGGTCGCAAAGTCTCGATGACTACGTTTGTGCCGGGCGGCATTCAAACCGAGATGACCTCCGGTGAGCGCTTCGTTCCACTCAAAAGTTGGTTGATGCCCGTCGACCCGTGTGCGCGGGATGCGGTCGACGCGTTTCGACGGCGTCGCTATCTTCGCGCCCCCGGCCTGGTGAATCGATTCGGCGGATACTTTGTCCGACTGCTCCCTCAGCGCTTCATCGTCGGTCAGGTGGCCGCCCAGTACCGCAAAGCACTACGGAAGGTCGAGGAAGGCAAAGCGCTGCCGGAACCACGCTCATGAGCATCGCGTTGGCCGACCTGCCGGTGTTGCTCTCGACGGCCAGGCCACCGGAGCATCTCCCGATTGGCGTCACCTGGTCGAGATTGGGTGCCACACGACCGTGCATCCCAGACCCCCTGTGATGTCATCGTCCGCGAGCGGCTCCTCCGGTGCCGCCCGGCGGGCGCTTGCCGGTCCGGGTCGGTGAGCTAATGGTTTCAGGCGGTTGTAAGCGAGTGAATGCCTGAAGCGCAGCGTTTGCAGCCGCCGGTCGCGCAACCGCTGCATCTCGCTCCGGGCGGGCCCAAACCCTCCATCCTTAGGAACGGCGTCGCTCGGTACCCTTTCGCGGCCATGTAAAGCAGAGCCTCCGGAGCGCTGGCACAACCTTTGGATTGCGGTGAGTTGTGACAAGCGCAATCAGCAAACGACGGTTCTTGGATGCCGTCGACGGCAAGCAGATGAACTGGCGGCAGCTCCAGGATACCAACCCGGAGCTGTATCGGCTCGCACGGAGCGCCAACCAGCAACAAGCGGGCGAAGATGGCCATGACACGATCGAAGGCGCCGAGTGGGACGCCCTTTACACCGCGATCGCCCGCGCGGAAACCCTCGAGCGCATCGAGTCCGACGACCCGGCCACCATTGAGCACGACAATCCACATCTGCAGAAGATTGCGGAGCTCACCGACGCGGTCTTCAGGCCCCAGCAAGCCGATCGCGAAGCCGTGGACGGCGCCATCGGCGTGACGCAGACCCTCGCGCAGGATACGCCGGGACGGCCGAACTTCTGGCAGCGGATCGCCGACTGGTTTCGAGGCATCTTTCAGAACGCTCCGACTCTCTCCGGAGAGCGTGAGGCGTATCTTCAAAATAGAGGTGCGGACTTCATTCGCGGGTTGGGGGCGGAAGGGGAGGCGGTGGCGGCCGCGCTTCGAGACCCGGAACGCCGAGCCGAATTCACCCGCCGTCTCGCCGGTATCATCCAACAGACCGACGGCTATGACGGAGAGAATCCCCAAGCTGATGCGGAGGCCCTCGTCGAGGGTATGGCGCGGGAGTTGGGCATAACGACGACCTCGCAGACCGATGACGACGGTGAGACCCCTCCCGGCCATGAAGACAGGGACGACGGACCCGCAGACGGCTCGGAGCGGTCCCGTGAGGATCGCCGCGACCCCGCTCGAAGAACGATTCCGGCTCGACCCGCCGAGATGGCCGAGGAGATTCAAGACCTGACCGAGTACACGGTAGAAGAGCGCGGAACCACGTGGGTGACCGGACCCAAGGGCAGCGTCGTCGTCGGCCGCAACGGCGAAGTCGTCGTCGTTGGTACCAATGAGGATGACGTCATCACCGTCGACGTCGATCCTGACAGCGAGACAGACGAGCGCGGTCGTCAGGGCGTGATCGTCACGATCAATGGAGAAAGCTACCGCCTCACCGCGAAGCAGGCCGAAAACCTGACGATTCGGGCCGGTAAAGGAAATGACCAAATCTGGGTGGCCCCCGAAGTCACCCAGAATCACCACCTCGACGGGGGTGAAGGCGACGACATCATCGTGGGCGGCGGGGGCCGAAGCTTCATCCTCGGCGGGGCCGGCGACGATCGCATCTACGGCCGCAGTGGACGGAACCAGATCGACGCCGGCGACGGCGACGACCTCGTGGTCGGTGGTGATAGCCGAGACTACATTCGAGGCGGAGCCGGAGACGACGAGCTGATCGGCGGCGCGGGCGACGACGTCATCTTTGGCGAGGCGGGCAACGACGAAATCGAGGGCGGTGATGAAGATGACCGCCTGTACGGCGGCGAAGGCAACGACACCATCCGAGGGGGCGACGGTATCGACTACCTCTTCGGCGGCCTGGGGGACGATGACCTCTTGGGTGGTGCCGACGACGACGTTCTGGTCGATAACGAGGGTGCTAATTCATACGACGGCGGCGAGGGCGAAGACGAAATCTGGAAGCCGAGCACGGTTCGGGTCGGGGGAGAAGATCGGAGGCACAACGTCCATGTCCTCGAGCCGGGCGCTCCTATTCCGCCCAAGTTGACGGAATCGTCGGGGGCGTATCCGCCCGATCTGGAACCCCGTGATATTCCCTTCATCGAGACAGAGGAAAAAGCCTAGTCGCCCTGTTCGAAATCTTTATAGGCTCCGCCTGCGGGCCTCGAACCGGACCATTGACGCTGCTTCGGTATCTTCGACCCGTCGGCGCAGTGTTGACGTGCGTCGCCGCCGAAACCGATGGTGAGCGCATGGAACTCAGCGCGTTTGACACGCCCCAGGGTCGAGGACGGACCCGGCTGGCCACCCTTGAAGACGTCCCGACCCTGGTTCAGCTCAACAAAGAGTGCTTCCCCTCGATGGCCGAACAGGACGTCGTCTGGAAGAAGGCGCACCTGATCAACCACCAACGCGTCTTTCCGGAAGGCCAGATTGTCATCGAGGTCGAGGGCCAGCTGGTCGGGGCGATCGCCACCCTGATCGTCGACCTCGGCGCCGATCCGTACCGATCTCATACCTACGCAGGCATCACGGACGGCGGGTACTTCCACAACCATGCCCCCGAGGGGGACACCCTCTACGGAGCGGACGTGTACGTCCATCCAAAGTGGCGAGGGACCGGGATCGGCCACCGCCTCTACGAGGAGCGACGTCGATTGTGCCGGCAGCTCAACCTGCGGCGCATCGTCTGCGGGGGCCGAATTCATGGCTATGCTCCCTACGCGAACGAGATGACCCCCGAACAATACGTACGCCTGGTCGAACAGGGGCAGCTCAAGGACCTCGTCCTCAGCTTCCAGCTGCGAGAGGGCTTCGTCCCTCGCGGGGTCCTGCGCAACTATATCCAGGACCCGCAGAGCAAGAACCACGCGACATTTATCGAATGGATGAATCCCGATTTTCAGGCGAGCGGTACCGACCAACAGAAAGTTCGGGTCGCCGCCGTCCAGTATCAGGTTCGAAAGGTCACGAGCTTCGACGAGTTTGCCGCGCAGATATCCTATTTCGTTGAATCGGCGTCCGAGTATCGAGCCGACTTCGTCGTGTTCCCAGAATTCACGAGCATGCAGCTGCTTTCCCAGGAATCGATGAAGGACCTTCCAGCCCGCGACGGTATCGCCGAACTAAGCGAGCTCGAGGACCGGTACATCGGCCTTCTGAAGGGTCTCGCGGAACGCTACGGACTGTTCATCATCGGCGGTACCCATCCGATGCGACGCGAGGGCACGTTGTACAATGTCGCGCCGGTCGTCTTTCCGGATGGTCGGGTCGTTTACCAGCCCAAGCTCCACATCACACCCTCGGAGAAGCGTTTTTGGGGCATCGAAGGCGGAAGCGAGCTCGCCGTGATTCCGACCGCGAAAGCAAAGATCGGCGTCCTCGTCTGCTACGATGCAGAATTCCCGGAAGCGGCCCGATACCTCACCGATCGGGGCGCGGAGATCATCTTCGTTCCTTACTGCACCGATGACCGACAGGGGCACGCGCGAGTCCGCTACTGCTCTCACGCTCGGGCCATTGAAAACCAGGTCTTCGTCGTGACGGCAGGTATCGTGGGCAATCTGCCGAGCGTTCCAGCGATGGACATTCACTATGGGCAGGCGGCGATCCTCTCGCCGAGCGACTTCGAGTTTGCGAGGGACGGCATTCACGCCGAAGCCGACAGCAACGTGGAGACCATGCTGGTCGCTGACCTCGATATCAAGGATCTCTATCGCTCACGGTCGGCGGGAAGCGTGACCCAGCGACTCGACCGTCGCCCCGACCTGTTCGAGTTCTCGGCCCACTTTCCGCAGGACCAGGCGATCCTCAACCCTGACGACGCCGCACCCATCGCTCTGCCCGGCGAACCCGACCACGCTCACTAATTCGGGCCGAGCCACATCACGGGGACCCGGTGGTCATCAGATGGGTCGTGTCGTTGAAACGGCGCACGATGGTCCGCCCTCCATCCACCACGATGCTGCTGATCGAGCCGTTGTCTGCGCCGATGAAGGCGAACGGCTTCGACTCCGTCGCGTAAGCCAAAATGTGCCCGATGATTCCGCCGTGCACCACGGCGACTACGAGCTGGTCGGGGTGGCGGGCCACGATCCGGCCGAGGCTCTGGCGAACGCGGTGGTGCACCGAGTCTCTCGATTCGGCCCCGGGAATGAGATCCCACCGCTGCTCTCGAAACACCTGCAGGTACAAGGGATCCCGGTTGGCTGCTTTCGCTCGAAACACACCGCCTTCCCACTGTCCGAGATGGACCTCCCGCAGGCCAGCTTCCACCTGGGGCGTCAAACCGAGCTCGCGACAGAGAGGGGCCGCGGTCTCGACCGTTCGGCGCAACGAAGTCGCGTAGACCGCCGCTATTGGCTCGCTACGCAGACGAGCGGCGATCCGTTCCGCTTGTTGTCGACCGTTCGGATGCAGGGCCGGATCACCCTGCCCGTCGATCAAGGGAAACGGCGCGCCCTCCCGCGCTGCCTCGGACTCGCCATGACGGATCAGTAGGATCTCGGTCGCCGCCGGCGGACGTTGAAATCGGGTTTGTCGGTACTCCCTCATGACCGGGTCACCGAGGCGCCTGGAGCTGGTGGTCGGGATAGGGCGGCGACTCTCTCATCGAGCCGTCGAGAAAAACCAACCAGGGCGCTGAATAGCTGAGGCGGGTCGCGTGCCCCGGATGAATCCGAACCGTCCGTCGCGCCGGGCCGGCCGGGCCGAACAGGTAGTTGAACGCTATGCTCACCTGATAGTCGCCCGCCGGCAGGTCGAAGACCGAGGAGCCCCAGGGTCGCACCGAACGCTGGCCGTTGATCGTGATGACGGTATTCACGAAGAACAGAAGCCACATCAGCGGGAAAAACCCGGTGTGCACCACTAACCGCCCGAGGGGGCCCGTCATGGCGCCAGGCTGCGCCGGCTGCTGATACGGCGCGCCGTAGGATGCGCCGGGCGCACCGTACGGGCCAGGCATCGGGCCGCTTGAAGCCCCCGCCGGTGCGTAGCCGCCGCCGGGCGCACCGTGCGGGCCAGGCATCG
>CAZFIV010000019.1:0-35673 GCA_964519665.1 uncultured Myxococcales bacterium | reverse complement strand
AAGCCCCCGCCGGTGCGTAGCCGCCGCCGGGCGCACCGTGCGGGCCAGGCATCGGACCGCTCGAAGCCCCCGCCGGTGCGTAGCCGCCGCCGGGCGCACCGTGCGGGCCAGGCATCGGGCCGCTCGAAGCCCCCGCCGGTGCGTAGCCGCCGCCGGGCATACCGTACGGGCCAGGCATCGGGCCGCTCGAAGCCCCCGCCGGTGCGTAGCCGCCGCCGGGCGGTCCACCGTACGGTGAACCGCCGCCCGGATGAGCAGCGCCGGGCGCGCTGCCGGCGTACGGTCCGGGTGCGGCGCCGGCCGCCGCGGAAGGCGCGGCGGCGACCCCGCCGTAAGGCCCGGGCGCCGGCCCCGCAGGCCCGGGAAACGGGCCCGGGCGCTGGGCATAACCCCCTCCGTGTGGACCATGACCACCCGAAGGCGGTTGGGGCGCGACATTGCCCGCCCCCATCGGAGCCGAAGCGCCCCTTTGTTCAGGTTCACCAGGTCGACCGGGTTGACCGGCAAAGCCACCGCTCGCTGCTTGGCCCGGGACGACTTGCGACGCGACGCCGTGCGTTCGCTTGTGCTTGTGCCGTCCTACTCTCGCCCACGGATCCTGAACATCCGAAGATGTTGGCCGCTCGACGTCGTCGGCCTCAGAGGCGCCCGTCTCGCGTGGGTCGGGGGGAAATCGTCCATCCCTACGATGGCCACTGTCGCCAGTCATGCCGGAGTTCTGAACCAGGCATGACTCGCGCGCAAGCCTACATCCACCGCGTAAGAACCCGTTACCGCGCCGCGGCTCAATCGGTGGGAGATCCACTCGGGAACCCGGTTTGCGCTAACATCTTTGGACCTCGTCTCGCTCGTGGGCCTCGCCGAGGCCGGCATCCGCGACGCTCAGGAAGGAACCATCCTATGACCCTGTCGTTTTGTACCTACGCGGCCGAAGGTCCGATCGCCGTTCTGACCCTCAACCGCCCCGCGAGCCTCAATGTGCTCAACGTCGGGCTCTTGAGTGAAGTCCTCGAGGTGCTCGCCGGCGTCCGCGAAGACGAGACGATCCGAGCTCTGATCATCACGGGCGCGGGGCGGGGATTCTGCGCCGGTGCCGACCTGCTGGACGTCGATACCGAACCCACCCCTGGAAAGACGCGAGGCATGATCGTGGCCGAGCGAATGACCAGCCACTTCAATCGGGTTGTCCAGCAGATCGACGAGCTTCCGAAGCCCGTCGTGTCCGCGGTCAATGGGGTCGCGGCGGGAGGAGGCGTCGGTCTCGCCTTGGCCGCCGATATCGTGGTCGCCGCTCGCTCCGCCCGGTTTATCCAAGTCTTCACCCCTAAACTGGCGATCGTGCCGGATATGGGCTCGACCTGGTTCCTTTCCCATTACTTGGGCCGAGCGAGAGCTCGGGGCTTGGCTCTTACCGGCGATCCGCTGCCCGCCGAGATAGCAGCCGAGTGGGGACTGATCTGGAAGTGTGTCCCCGATGAAGCGTTGATGCGCGAGGCCACGCGCATCGCCCATCAGATGGCGGCCCTATCATCGGAAGCCGCCCGGATGACGATGTCCGCCCTGGATATGGCGGCCGAAAATACGCTGCCGGAGCAGCTGGAGGTCGAACGCCAAATCCAACAGCGTTTGATCGACCGGGACGACTTCTCGGAGGGTCTCGCCGCATTCATCGAAAAGCGAACGCCCAACTTTCACCGTTCGCCAGGCGCCGACGACCAGCCGGATGAGCAGCCGACCACCGGGTCGTCCCACCGCGCGGGCGCCGTCGCAGGAGCGCCAAATCGACACTCCGTCGAATGAAGCTTGTCGGCGATCGCAGGAGCACATAGGGCCCCTCTGTGGCCGATGACACGGGCTTGAACCCCCGTCGAAACCTCACGCTATACCTCGCCGCGCGCTTCGCCGGCGCGCTGGGCATCCAGATCCAGAGCGCGACCATCGCATGGGAAGTGTACGAGCGCACCAACGAGGTCTTCAGTCTCGCCTGGGTCGGACTCGCCCAGTTCCTGCCGTTGGCCGCGCTCTCGCTGTACGCCGGGGGGTTCGCCGATCGACACAACCGACGCCTGACGTTGACCGTCAGCCGGGTGCTCTATGCTTTGGGCGCAACGACCCTGGCGCTGCTGTCGATGCGCGAAGGCGCGGATGTCACGCCGATCTACGGCGTCTTGGTGGGGCTGGGCGCCACCCGGGCCTTCGCCTGGAGCGCTGGCGCCAGCCTCCTGCCCAACCTTGTCACCAAGGATGGCCTGCCCCGTGCCGTCGCCCTCTCATCGACCGCTTTTCAGACGGCCACGATCAGCGGACCGGCTTTGGGAGGCCTTCTGATCGCCACCGTCGGCTCGTCCCAAGCGTTCCTGCTGGCCGGCGGCCTCTCGCTGGTGGCCGCCGGCTTGGTGTACGCAACCCGACCTCGCCCCTTTGTCCCCGAACCCGGCGAGCCCGGGCTGGCGCGCTTGCTGGGCGGCTTGAGGTTCGTCGCCGACAACCGCATCCTGCTCGGCGCAATCGGACTCGACCTGTGCGCGGTGTTGCTCGGCGGGAGCGTCGCGTTGCTACCGGTTTACGCCAAGGATATTCTTCACGCAGGGACCTTCGGCTACGGGCTCATGCGAAGTGCTCCCGCGGTCGGAGCTCTCTTGATGGCGGTGATTCTCGCTCGGTGGCCCCTCGAGCGACGAGCGGGCGCGAAGCTGCTCATCGGTGTCGCACTCTTCGGCGCGTGCACGATCGTCTTCGCCTTATCCAAAGCGTTCTGGCTGTCGATCGTGGCGTTGATCTGCATGGGCGCAGCCGACATGGTCAGCGTCATCGTTCGCCAAAGCCTCATTCAGCTCCACACGCCGGATGGCCTCCGAGGCCGAGTGTCCGCCGTCAATATGGTTTTCATCGGTGCCAGTAACGAACTCGGCGAGTTCGAATCAGGCGTGACGGCCGGATGGTTTGGCACCGTCCGCGCGGCCGCCCTCGGAGGCATCGGCACGTTGCTGATCACGGGAATCTGGGCCGCTGCCTTTCCCCAACTACGAGCCGTCGACCGTCTCGAGATACCGAGCTCCATCCGTTCCTCTCGCTCGGGCCCTCGAGCTATCTCGAAAAGGGTGACGACGACGGGTTGAGGAATAGTGTCCGGCCAGCGAGTGTAGCAGCCGTGAAGATGACGCGCGAACTACGATGGCAACGGTTAATCCTGGGGTGTAGCTTCCTCATGCTGGGCTCGTCATGCGCCCTTCGCGGTTCTTTGGTGCCATTGAAGGGTGATTCTTCGCTCGCGAAGGTCAAGACCAGCAGTAACGGAGAGTCCACCAGCGTCGACGTCGAGGTCAAACCCAACGCTTGGTCAGGGGTCCCCTCAAACCTGACCAAAGTCACGCCCCTCCTCATCAAGATCGACAATCAGCACTCCGAGTCGATCCGGCTGCGCTACAACGAGTTCATTCTCCGCGCGAAAGACGGTCGCCAATTCCACGCGCTGCCCCCGTTCGACATCAAGGGCTCCCAAGTCGACCGGCTCAACTACAACTTTCCGGTCAGCGGCTTTGTCATCGCACCCTATCAGTGGCGCTTCTTTCCTGCCTTCCCACGGGTCCGCGGCGGCTTCGCGCTCGACGGCATATACTACGGCGCTTATCACCCGGCCATGAATCGGCTTCGATTGCCCACCAGTGACATGATCGTCAAAGCTCTTCCCGAAGGTGTCCTTGAACCGCAGGGCAAAATCACCGGATTCTTGTACTTCGAGAACGTCGATCGAGACCTGGAAGAAATCGACTTCGTCGCTCAGATCGTTTCAGCAGAATCGAAAGCGACAGTGGGCGAGATTCGTATCCCGTTCAAAGTCCAATAGCGCTCGACTACAGAGTACCGATCGCCGCGTACAATGCCAGGACGATGACGAAGAGCGTGATGCTGTAGATGACGATGCCGGTCTGGTTCGATTTGCCGCTCTTCGAATTGAACGTGGTTCCGCAGTCGTCACACTTCACATGGCTCAAGATCGATGGCCCCAAGACGCCACCCCACCATGTAAAGCCGACCTTCGTAAACCGCGTCGACCCGCACGACGGGCACGTACCGGGCCGCGGGAACTGCTGAAGAGGCGATGGCGTCGACTGTGGTGACTGGTACGGATTGACCATGAGCGGTCCGTAGCACGACCTTGGACCGCAGCAAACGTGCCTACCATCACTCTCAGGTGAAGACACGCTGGCCCACGGAGCGCTCTTGGCATCCCCATATTGGAGCAGAAGAAGGACCCTTTGACGCCCTGAGGCCAATTCCCCACACCTGGCAGCGATGATGGTCACGTTGCTGTCGACGGGGATATCGGAGTCGG
The DNA here is from genome assembly GCA_964519665.1 of uncultured Myxococcales bacterium. Classification (GTDB taxonomy): domain Bacteria; phylum Myxococcota; class Kuafuiibacteriia; order Kuafuiibacteriales; family Kuafuiibacteriaceae; genus JANQQN01. Next base: position 31,337 of record CAZFIV010000019.1, on the reverse strand, counting down.
CGTCCATTCACGCGTTTCTTCATCGAAACGGCAAATGAAAGAATGGCCGGAAGGTAGAGCTCGAAGGCTACCTTGACGGCCACATCGGCGCCGTGGCGTTGGTGGCACCCTTGGGGACTCGATGAAACCCGATTGCTGAAGCGCACTGCCCTGAAGGTTCTACTCGACGAGTTGATCGATGGTCTCGAGCTGGCCTGGCTTGAGCTCGAGGTTTCGGCGGGCGAATTTCATGTCGAGCACTTTTTGGACGGAGATCGGATACTCGAACTGCCCCGCGGCCGAAACCTGCCACTCGTTTTCGGCGAGGTTCGATATCAACTGAGCCGCCTGCACTCCCAGCGCCCGATGGTCTGGGATGACCGCAAATGTCCCGAAAGAAACCTCGCGCGATACGAGCGAGCGAGCGTTGACGATGACCGGAGCGCGATTGCCGGCCAAACCGGGCAACCAGCCTTCGAGCAGCATGTTTCGTTTGAGCAAGCGATTGTCGTTCAAGACCCAAATCGCATCCACGCGCCGGGTCAGTTTGGTGAGAGCCCGTCGTACCTCGAACTCATCATCGCCAGAGACGGCGATCGGGATGAGCTGAAAACCCTCCGTGCTGCTCATCTTGCGCTGTTCTTCCACGAAGTCCTTGAACAACGGGCGATAGACCACCCCGATCCGCTGAATCGGTTGGTCGAGAATCGCGCGCAGGTTGACCAGACTGGTGACGAGCGGGACCTCGTAGACGATGCCCGTCAGGTTATCGAGGCCGCCAGCGGTCTCGCGAAGGAACGAGGTCAGGACGGCGACCGCCGGTATGTCTCGCTGCCTCGGGGGCGCGATCGCTCGGTATCGCCGATACACCCGCAAGACCTTGTTGTTCATCAGCACCAACGCACGGGGCGTGTCGCGCTCGATGAGCTCTACCAGCTCCGACGTAGCGAGCTCCGAATCGACGACATGGGGAATGAGATTATAGTCGCGCCCCAACTCTTCGTTGAGTCCTTGGTAGGCCTGCTGGGCCGACATCGACTCCGGCATCAAGATCAAGATGTTCGGACCATCCGCCCGACGCTCGATTCGCAGCCGTTCTGGGCCGAACCCGCCGGAACCTGACGCACAAGACACCAGGAGACACAATCCATATAGCACTCCGACGCCGGCTGCCCATCGCATTATCGAGTCCACGAATCGACCCCCAAAGCCTTTCTCGTACCTGTTCCCATGCCCAGAACGACCTCTTCGATGCGCGCGCCCCGGTCACCATCGACCACGGCTACCGCGAGACCTTCCGAGGCTCCATTCAGAGGAATAGAATAGACCTTCTGCTGGGTACGCGCCCGCAGCGTATCGAGCTCGCTTTCCCGAAGAATGACCGCGCCCGCCATCGAAAACTGCAACAGCTGCAGAAGCCCTTCAACCTTTTTCACCCGACGAAGGGTAGGGAGCTGCTCGGTGCCCAACAGCCGCGATACGAATATCGGCGTCCTTCTTCGGCCGAGCTCGTCGACGATACCGACGGTCACTCTCGAAAGCTCACCCCGACTGATTTCTTGACCCAATGACGCCGCGACATAATCGCTCACCCCATTCGTCGCCGTCAGGCGTGCCTGCAGTCCGTGGCGATTGAGCGCCGATGCTCTCGCGAGCACGCCTTCGGGCCGGGTGCGCAAAGCGGACTTCAATTCGGCCTCGGACGTAACGACCTGCACTCGTACCCCGCTGGCCTCCGCTGACAAGACCTCTTGCAGATCTTCAGCCGAGCTCGCCGGCCAATACACCACTAGCCTCGGCGGTCCGGTGGGTGGCGCGAGGGCGACCGGTTCGGCCTCCGCCGGAGGCGGCGGGGGCTCGGCTGGCCGCACGTCGGCCGCGACCCGTTCCTCGCCGGCATCCGATGCCCCATCGACGGCGTCGACCCGAAGGGCTTGCGGTGGCGGTGAAGCCAGCTCCTCCGAGAAGTCTCTATCGACCGGGGTCGTCACGCCCGCTTTCAGGTTGAGGGTGTCTTCGTAGAGAACGCGCTTTCCTCGGCGAAGCCGGACGCGATGGCGCCCCGGGTCGAGCTCGAGACGAGCCGGAGATAGCTCGACCGGCCGCCCGTCGATTTCGATGAGGATTCGGTCGGGAACGGTCGACACCAGCAGGAGCGCTGGCTTTTCTTTTTCGGCCTCCCGTCTTCGGTCATCCGCTCGGCGAACCAAGCGACGAACCGCCGCCTTGCTCTTGGTGCCCGCGGAATCTGCGCCTTCAGCCCCAGATCGCGCCTCGGCGTTGCGCAAACGCCGAGCGACGTCGAGCAGGATAGCCGCATCCGCCACGCTTTGGTCGAGGTTGAGAGCGGCTTCGAACGAGGCGATCGCTTTGACATACTCGCCGGACCGGAGCGCACGAACACCCTGCTCCCGCTGTTCGACGGCCAACGAGGTCAGCGACGACTCGGCCTCACTGGCGACCGAGTCGCCCGCATCACTGGCCGCTATCTCTGATCGACCCGAGCCATCCTGCGCGGCCCGATACAACAGATAGCCGGCGAGATTGGCCGCCACGATCGCCAGAGCGGTCACCACACCGATCGCCAGCCACGGAGGTGAGGTGTTCGGTGCTCCCATCGAGGTCATGGCGATGTCCGCGGTCTACTCTAGGATGAGCGCCCAAAAAACCAGCGTCCCGATGACGGAGGTCAAAACCAGCGCGACGGCCCACCAAAGCTGCCCTCGGCCCGCTGCGCCGTCAACGATGGCCGTCGAGAAGCGGTGTTCGGTATTGTCTGGAATCGGCCGGGAGGAGCTGGAATCGGCCACCATCCCCCCCCCGATAGGCATCGACAGTGCGTGAGCGGCGCTGGCCTGCGACGCGGACACCGGGGCGGAGCGTAGGTCGATGTCGGTCCCCGAGTGGTCCCCGATTTGCCGATAGGCCAGCTTCAACTCCGTCAACAACTCATCGATGGTCTGGAATCGGTCTTCCGGCCTCTTCTCGAGGCAGCGACGGATGATGCTCTCCAGCTCTACGACGACCCCGGTGGTGCCCAGATGCATCGGGGGAACCGGGTCTCGGAGGTGCTGCGTCAAGATCTCGTTGGAGCTCTCACCGTCGAAAGGCGGTCGACCCGTTAACATCAGATAAAAGATGATGCCGAGGGAGTAGATGTCGGTGCGAGGATCCACCCCTCGATTGCGTATCTGTTCCGGCGACATGTACCGGGGGGAGCCGAGCATCATGCCGGCTCGGGTCAACTCGGGCGAATTCGGCGACTCGTAGAGTTTCGCCAGTCCGAAGTCGACGACCTTCACCCGTTCGAATCGGTCGCCCTCGTCGCTGTCGGGCAGCAGCATCACGTTGGCGGGCTTCAGGTCGCGATGCACGACCCCGGCGCGGTGAGCGGCACGAAGGGCGCGGGCGATCTGAAACACCAGCCGACTCGCCCGGTCGGGGTCGAGGCGCCTCTCCTGCACCATTGTTCGAGCGAGGGACCGGCCTTGGAGATACTCCATCGCCATGTACACGTCGCCTTCCTTGGTCTGCCCGAAGTCGTAGATCGTAACGATATTCGGATGCGACAACTTCGCGCAGATCGAGGCTTCGAGCAGGAAACGCTGGCGGAAAGTCTGGTCGCCAACCTGCGGCATCACGACCTTAACCGCAACTCGGCGACCCAGTGGAAGCTGAGTCGCCAGGTACACCCAGCCCATTCCCCCTCGAGCCAAGCTCCGCTCCAGCCGGTACTTGCCGCCCAGGATTTCGGAGTGCTTGAACCGCCGGCCAGCCGGTTGGATGGGGGCCCCTTCGGCTTCGTCGCGTCGCGTGGCCTCCGGCGGTGAACGCTCGAGCGACCGCGATGACAGCGGGTCGGCGGCGCTCGAGCCACTCGTTCCGTGAGGTGGTGGACCGCCGATGGCGGCGTCATCAGGTTCACTGCTAGATGCACCGTCGGTCCGTGCGGCCTCGTCTTCGCCCGGTACGGGCTCGCCTGGGGGCGAGGGGCCGATGTCCCACTCGGACGAACCGACCGAGGCTACCGACACCGGAGCGTCGACCGCGGCCCGGTCGGAGGCGGGAGCAACGCTGTCTCCTGCGCCCTGAGGAGCATCCGTTGCGAGCTCGGCGTCGGCGGCGCGAAGCTCCCGCTCCAAGTCGCGAGCGAAGTCGACCCGCACGTCCTGCTTCTTGGGCGCCCCTGCCTCGCCCTCTAACGGCGGCTCGGCCCCCTCCGATATCGGGTCGACCGAAGCCGGCGCCCCCGGCGGATCAAGCTTGGCGTTCGGCACCTCGACGTCCCAGCCCGCCCCCTCGACCGCAGACGCCGGCTGAGCACCCGGCTGTTGATCGGCCTCGGTGGAGGTGTGGTCCTCACGCGGTCTCATGTTCGGGTCCGGTCGGGTCAACTTTGCCTCCGACACTCTGGCTCATACCATGTCCAGTACCGCGTTCGGACCGACAAGCGAGAATTCTTCGTTACGGCTCCGTCAGACCCACATGGGCGCGACTTACATGTTTCCCCGGTCGCCTCAAGGAGGCGCTTGGGGCGCCGACTCACGACATATCGATGTCTCGGCGGCAACCCGGCCGCGCTACTGCTCCAAGTTAATGCCGAACGTTTCGGGGGTCAGGCTGTCGAGGAAGAAGAAACGGCCTCGTTCGCCATCTCGTTCGACCTTGTATAGTTGCACGGTTCCCGAGCGGTCACCCGCCGGGCTGAAGCTGAGATCGCCGGTGCTTCCGATCAGCTGGAGGTCTTGCCCGGCGGCGATGGCCTGAACAGCATCCGCATAGTCTTCGAACGGAACCGCGTCGGGCGAAAAGCCCAACACGTCCTCGCAATCCTCGTCGAGCACCGTCAGGTTGCAACCGGTGGCGACCCGCGGCAGTGCACTCTTGATGGCGGCGGGGCTCGGAGGGCCAACGGCGCCCGGTCCTTGTAGCTCCACTCCCGCGCGTTCGAGCGCCAGGGCCACCAGCAGCGCCGCGTCGAAAATGTTACCCGAAAATTCGCTCGGGGCCTCACCCCAACGGCGCTCGAACAACTTCTCGAAGGACGCTCCGCTGTTCACATCGAGCGCTGCCGGATCGATCACGTGCAGGTTTCTCAACGCCTGGTAGGGCAGCTGGTTCGTCAACAAGGCGCTTCGAAGCGGGTTCAGGCCGGCCCAAAAGACGTTGTCGGCGCCCTCGATCTGCAGTGAGTCCCCGAGCGCAGACCACTCCTGCAAGAATAGACCTCCGTCGGTGGCATCGGCGAACAAGAATACCACACTATCTTCGAAGGGATAGTCTGACTCGAGCACCCCTTGGGTTCTGAGGGCGCTGAAGTTGCGCTCGGCATCTCGGAACATCTCGCGAAGACGGCTCGGATAGGACGACGGCTCGGCCGGGTTATAACCGGTCTCCGCGATCACCGAGAGCTGCTCCCGTTCGGTCCAGAAGGTATTCAACCGAGCCCGTAGGCGCTCACCGTCCGCCGTCTCCGGATACAAGATGAGGGCCGTCTTCGAAGCGGGGACCCGCGTGCAAAACTGACGCGACCGGAACTGCTGACACCGGAAGCCCGCCGCCTGCGCCCGACACTGAAAGTTCGCCCCGAACAAGTCGCACGAAGTATCTTGCGGGCCCGCGCAGGCTACATCCAAGGGAGGCAGGAACTCACGCTCCGGTTCCGCGTCTTCGATCGAAGTCAGACAGCGAAAATCGGGCCCGAGGTCACCACATTCGGCCGTATCTTGACACTCGCGGCTCGTCTGGTCGGTTCCATGAATGAACGGCGGGGGCTGAAGCGCGTTCTGGGCGGCGATCCCGAGCGTCTGGGTAAGCAGGTAGTCGGGTACGACCGTCCGAAAAACCCACCCCGGCTCGCCGGCTTCGATCTCGGCTTCGGTCCGGTCGGGAAGGTCGGAGATCGCGTCGGCGGTTACCACCGGGGTGATGAGCAGTGACTCGGTTCCCGTCACCTGCGCGAAGAGCTCGTTCATGGTCTCGGCGCTGCAGGGCCCGAGCAACACGCGCACGCTCTCTTGTTCGACGAGCCGACGTCCGGCCGCCACCGCTCGGTCTGGGCGATCTTCGGTGTTGGCCACCACGACTTCGAGCTTCCCGCGCAGAACCATCCCGTCGGCATCGCGCCCCACCCGAACGCCGCACGTTCCATTGAGACGACAAGGAATCTGGTCGGGGGCAGAGTCGGGAAACGCGCGCGAGGACCCATTGACGAACTCCGCCGCGAGGATCACGGCTCGCTCGAGATCGGGGGCGTTGCCGGCCGTCGCCCCACTCACGCAGATGAGCGCCCCGATCGAATATGGGGATCCGGTGAACGCCGGAAGATCCTCCGCCGGCTCCGACGAGTCATCCAAACAACCGGTGGGCAAGAGCGTCGCGAGCAGGAGGAGCCAAGCGACTACGTTTCGAGATGCCATGACTTTACAACTCCTGCGAAACGACGACGAAGAAGCGTCGGCCGAGAGCGGGGATGTTGATCCCATTGAACCCAGGTTCTTCGGACTGGGTCTCGAAGACATCATTCACGATCAGCTGAACGAGCGTCTCTTTCTTCTCGAAGATGAAGAGATTCAAGGAGGACACCGTCACGTACACCGGCCACGAAGTAGGAATGAAGCGCAGCGGGTCACCCGCGATCGGCCGCCCGATGTCCTGGTTGCTCTGCGACTCCGGTCGTTCGGTGAGCGCGTTGATGCGGACATTGAGATTCAAATACCAGGCCGGCATGGCCACATTGAGCATCCCGTTGAACGACCAATCCGGATAGAGCTCATTTAACGTCGCGAGCTCGCGCTCACGCGGGGTAAAGCTGCCGTCGAGCGACACATCGGTGTTCTGATAAGACGCTGCACCCCGAAGCCGCAGGTCGATCAAATCGAAAAGACCGGGATAGTTGAATTCGAGCGACAACTCACCGCCGATCGTCAAGGAGTCGGAGAGATTCGGAATCTGAAGATCGCCACCCCGTCGAATAAACTCGATTCGGTCACTGACGTTCATGATGTAGCCGTCCAGCGTCGCCGAAAGATATGTTGACGAGTACCCGACCTGGAGCTCTTGAATGAGCGCCTTCTGAGCGGGGAGCGTGAACGGCTCTCGCGCAGAAAGTGAGCCCTGAACCCCTCCCGCCCGCACCGGCGTTGCGTACAGCTGCTCGGGTGACGGAACACGAAAGGAGCTTCCCGATAGCGCCTTCACGTAGAATTCATCGCTGATGCGATAAGCGGCGGCGAGACGATAGTTAAAGAACTCACCGAATCGATTACTGGTATCGAAGCGAATATTGCCGCTCAGATTGAGGCCCTTGACCTCACCGAACAACACCTGAGCGTATACACCGAAATCAGTAAAAGTCTCTTCCCCGAAGTCTTGCCCTTCGAGCGTCTGCCCCGTGTCGCGAGACACGAACAAGTTGCGACGCAGGTCTTCTTGGTCCACGTCGTACTCGACCCCGACGATCGCCGAACTTCGGGACAGATTGTACTGAGCCTCCGCCACCACGTTGTAACTGTCGAAGCCCAAATCGCGCTCGACCAAGAAGCCGGTCGGCTGCCCATTGATGGTCGGAGCGATCACGTCGTCCGCGCCGGGCCCTCCGCGCCCGTACGAGCCCAACAGCCGGAAGGCGAACGACTCGGTGTTGTATCGATAGGCGGCCCGAACATATCCCTGTCGAATATCGGTCTCCGATATGTGGCTCAAGGCTCCCGTGTCGACCCACTCCGCTCGGCTATCGAGCTGCTGATAGTTACCCTCGATGATGATCACGCCGTAGTCACGAAGGTCGTAGCTCAGCTGCCCGTAGAACGACACCGGCTGAGCGATGTCGTCTTCGCTGAACAGATCGTCGCCGTAGTCGGCGAAATCGGGTGAGCTCGCCGGCAACCGCAACCCCGACCGGTCGTATCGGCTCGCAGACCCGGCGATCAGTAAACCGATGCGATCGTCTTCGTGGGCCGCGACCGCGCTCACCGCCCCGCTCAAGCCTTCTTCGATGGTCCCAATCTCACCGCGCACGAGCGTGTTCTGGAACTCACTCGGCTTGCGGGTGATGATATTGATGACGCCGAGAAAAGCGTTGACGCCGTACAGAGACGAGGCGGGGCCGCGAATGACCTCGATTCGCTCGATCACCGAGATCGGTATGAGCTCCGGCCCCAAGAACAGCTGAGCATCGGGACGGTAAGCGATGGCCTGTCCGTTGACCAGAAGCTTGAGGTGACGGCTACCGCTCCGAATACCGCCGTTGATACCCCGGACGCCGACGTTGTAGATCACGTGGTCGGTGTTCACCACCAGACCCGGGCTCGACTGCAGCGCCTCTGCCACTGACCGGTAGCCCGCTTGTCGGATCTCGTCCTTGTCGATCACCGTGATGATGGCCGGAGCATCGCGTTCACTGAGCGCGAACTTCGTCGCCGTGACCACCGACGTTTCGAGAAGGTCGCCCAGATCGAGCTCTTCGAACTCGAAGAGCTCATCAGCCAGAAGTTCCTCATCATCGACCGGCACGGCCAGAGTCTCGGATGAGGTCGAGGTCGAAGTCGGACGATCGGCCTGGGCCACCGCAGGCCCGCCGACCGCCAGTACGGCCGCGCCCAGCGCAAATCTCAAGGCAAGTATTTCAGTTGACTTCACGCGTCCACACCAGGGTGTCATCGACAACGACTGGCTCCCCTGTAAGTTCGGTCTTCCACACCAGGAACGGCACCTCGAGGGGCTGCCGGGTGGTCTCATCGAAGTCGCACGCTCCGAACGCACACTCGTAGTCGATGTCTTCACCCGCCAAGAGCGCATTGCGCGCTTCGTTGAACTGTCCAGGATAGAAGACCGTGCCCGGGGGATTGACGATGTCGGAAACTTCGGCCGCCATTGCCGGTCCGTCGGTGGTACCCGCTTTGACCATCGCTAGCGTCCAGATCATCAGCAGATCGTAGGTTTTAGGCTCGGGGTGGGCGGTCGGCATGAAATTCGGGTCGAACAGTCGACTCGCCTCGACCCATCGCTGGTAACCAACGAAATCCCGGTCTTCGTTTTGAGTAATACCGATCGCCCGCGTACTCAGAATGCGTCTCGCTCGAGGGCCCGCGTCTGAATAGTTGTCGAACAAAGTTCCGAGATTGAGGAAGCGAACGGTCTCCCAGCGCGGGGGCTTATCGAAGGTGGGGTCTTCGTCGAGAGCTACCCATGCCTGCAAAAACGCCCTCAGCTCGCCCAAACGAAAGACGCCGACGATGATCTCGGGGTCGGTGGCCACGAGTTCGATGATCTCGTCACGCAGAACTTCGGGAGCGGCATTTTGCGGAAAGTCGACCTTGTTCAGAACCGTGCCCCCGTTGGCCGTAAACGTAATATCGAATCCATCCGACGTCGCGATGCCGAATCCCCGCTGCCCGTCATCGCGGACCATCAGAGCGGCGGTCGTAATCGACCGCAAGTCGTCGTCGGTCGCCATCCAGCGGGCGGCGGTCTGACCGAGCTGCCTGGAGGTTCCGGACGTGCGGAGAACCATCCCCTGGTGTTCGAAACACTCTGTCCCGTCCCGTTTGTAGGCGGGCCCTCGTGACTTCATCACTTGGGGCTCCGCGAGCTGCTCCGCCGTGCATCCCGACAACGAGTCCGCCAATGCAAAGTTGATCCCGAAGGGAACGGGCGTCGGAATCTCGTTGCCCGCCGAGTCTTCGACCACGTGGCTGACGGCGCGCGAGACGGCCGGAACCGTGGGCTCCGAGCCGCCGGCCCCGACGATCAAGCTCGCTCGGCGCTCGTTCTGAGGTCTGGGAAGAAGCTCGATGACGGCCTGCCGAGCGAAGCTCGCCTGGTCGAGCGAGTCGAGGATCTGCACCTCGACCGCTTGACCGCGCCCTTCACCATCAATGAACAGGCCGCAGTTTCGATTCACCTCACTGGCGAAGACCTGCATCTGAGGCGCGGCCACCTTCTCGACCTCGACGGACGCGCCGAAGCTCAACGTAAAGACACCTCCGAACAGAAGAGGGTTGCTCGTATCCAGACGCCGCCCGCCGGGACACTGGGGCCCCGTCGACTCCGAGAGACCCGAATCCGAGCTACCACCACATCCGACGACCGACAGCACGATCGCGCCGACGACCCCAACGAGTCCTCGGCGGCAGAAGTTCCAAGCCACCCGGGACGTCTCGACGTCGCAGACGCGAGCGGGGCCAGCAGGGCGATGGCAAGGCCGCAAGGCGGCATTTCGGGCGGGCATAGCCGAGCCGCGAACGCTCGCTCGCGGCGTGAAGAGCATGTGGGCGATCATGTTGGCTCTCGGTCCATCAGAAATCGAGAGTCACCCGGGAGATCGTAAAGGTAAAGATGAGCTCTTCGACCTCGTCCAACTCGGCGGGTGTATAGAACTGGGCCAGGTTGGCGATGTACATCGTGTTGCCAATGAACGCCGCGTTGGTCGGAAACAAAAGCCCGATCGGCGAGTCGTCCGTGGAGTCGATACCTTCGAACGAACCAAGTTTCTCGACGACCTGACCTTGGCTATTGATGCGCACCATTTCGTCGCCCTGATTGGCTGCTATCCACAGCCGGCCGAGAGGGTCACGAACGAAGCCGTCACAGCCATCGACGCTTTGGGTGAACTCCTCCAACGAGCCGTCCGCGATGTTGAGCCTCATGATCCGGTCGTCACCGGTGTTGCAGATCAGGAGCTCGGTCTCGTCGTCGTTGAACGCCAAGCCATTGGCGCCAAAGGCAGGAAATCCTGCGGTGGCGAGGAACGGATCGTGCGTGAGGGTCTCGACGTTGCAGGGCGCCGCGCATCCAACGGGATCGGTCACCTTGAAGACCGCCCCTTGGAAGGAGTCCGATACGTAGAGGTCGCCGGCGCTGTCGAAGATGGGGACGTTCGGCGACGGCTTCACCCGATCGGTATCCATCCCGGGTCGGCCGAAGCCGATGAGGTCTTCCGTTCCGTCGGGATTGTCCAGCGTCCGGTCGAGAGGGGGCCCGATCTCCGGGATGTTGGCGACGTCCTCGACCGGCGTGTTGGCATCGAAGTCAGCCGGCACGCGCTGGACCTTCTCTTCGGACCAGTTGGCAATGTAGATCTTGTCGTCGGCTGGGTTGTACTGGATGCCCAGCAGCGCTGAAGCCCCGAAGTCAATCTGCGCCTCGAGGGTACCATCGACGTCGTACCGGAGGAGCTTGTTGCTGAAGAGAACGGTATTCGCATCAACGAAGAAGTCGAAGGTCGCGACGTAAATCGAGTTCGTCGCCGGATTGGTGGTGATGCCTTCCGGATACCGGGTGCCCGATGGGAGCTTCACGAAGAGCTCAACCACCGCGCTCGAAGTTTCGTCATCGTCGCCGCAAGCGCCAGCGCCGCAGGCAAGCAGAATTGCACAACCGATACTGCCAAGTTTGCTGTTCATGTGGTTCAAGCCCCAGGTTGAGGGCCGACCGCTGAGGTCGCTACGCGGACGGCCCGGGTTGCGTGAGCGCGTTATCATATTTGTTTCGACGCGCAAACCTGACGCGCCGAATTGGGGAGCCCGGACCGTTGGACCGCTCCGCGAGGGTCGTTTGGCAACGTTGGCCATCGGTCGTGACCGTCCCGCCATAGAGAAGCATCCAATACTTTTCCGTACGGACATGTCGTGGTGGAGCAGCCGCATCACGAGCTCGCGTTGCGGGCGTTCGCTACGGTCAATTGACGACCAGCGAGGCTGCGGAGAGCACGATAAACCTGAAAAGTCGGACCGGCAACGTGGTCGACGAGCCCGACGACCGTACGGCCTCCCCAACCCGAGGCTGGATCCGATTCCATTTAGCGGTGAAAGACCAAATGCGCGGGTGCGGTCTCGGTACCGCCGGCGAACGCGGGCGCCGCGGAGTATATCGCGCACCCTTTCGCGAAACCGGTCGACCGGGTGACTGATGACGGAAGTTGGCCGTCAGGGCAACGGGTCGATCCGGACGATCTCTGCGGACCACGGCAGCAGGACGAAGTGCCGCCCCCGAATATCCGTTGCGACGAATCCCGGCATCCCGTCCCCGATTTTCCATACGCCTGGCAAGAATCGATCATGATCGGTATCCATCAGCATGGCGACCGCCTCTCGGCGGGGCTCGATGGTCGTCTCCATCCCCAGGCCGAGCTTAATGGGACCGTCCCATTCGGCGAGACGCATGATCGCCTGGACCGGTTGCCCAGCCGGGTGGACGATCGGCTTCAGCTCCCCAAACTTGCTGACGACAAGGGCCGGAACGCGCCCTCGGGCTGAAACGACGAGTCGGTCGGGCGTGATGGGCAAGATCGAATATAGGACGTTCCGAACTTCGTCCTCCGCCAGCACAGACACTTGAAAGTCGGGAAACTCTTCTCCTGAAGAGAACCATCCAACGAGGAAGTTGCTCTGCCCAATAAGGGAGAATTGCCGTGGCCCAACCATGACCGCCTCGTAGCTGCGGGACCACGAAGAGAGTTCGTCGACAGCCACTTCCGACAGCGTGCTCCGGTTGAGTCGAATCACCGCCACCCCCGGCCGCTGGCCATCGTCCCGACCATCGTACATCACCAGCCATAGCTCATCGGAGAACGGAGGCTTCAAAAGGGCTTGCGCCCGCCAGTATGGCACGGGCGACATGGGCAAGACCTCGTTTCGGATCGCATCGCCGACCGCGCGCCCTAGCAACATCTCTCCGTTCTGATTGAACCGACCGATCCGCCACCCCGAAGCACCGAGGTATACCGCGACGAATGTGTCGCCGTTGTCGTCGGCCACGATCGCTTCGACACACGGAAGTCCCTGAACCTCACGAATCCGATCGAGGGTCTCCGTATCGACGAAGTAGAAGAAGCCCGGTTCGGTCGAGCAACCTCGCTCGGGGTCGGCCGGACCGGAAATCACCACTGCGCCATCGAGCAAGGTCATCGCCAACGCGTATCCCGAGCGTAGGTTGCGCGAACCGACCCATTCCCGGCGATCGAGGAAGCTGGGCTCCATCGGTACGCGGTCGGCCCACTGCTTCTTCGTCGCTACGAACGGCGGAGGCCGCTCACGGGCATCTCGGTAGATGTGAATCGTACAGCTGCCGATTGCGCCTCGAGTGCCACACTGGAGCGTCGCGGTGGAGTACGGGTCGGATACCTGCTCGCAACTCTGCGGCGCGCCCGTGACTTCGGCGCACGCCTGGCCGTCTGCATCGATCGTTACGTCGACGTTGCCGACGCCTCCGCAGGACGACAGATCGAAACTTACCGAGCACTCGCCAAAACCCGTGATCGGTGCCCTGCACAACTCATTGAAACACGACACGTCGACATGCCAACCCTCGCCGGGCTGAGGCGCCGAACAAGTGCTGCGGACGGTCATCGAGGTCACGGCGGGCACTGTCCGCGGATCGGTCGGGGTCAGGCCGTCGGCGGTCAGAAACGCGGCGAAGGCCGGCGCCGGCAGACGGTTGCTACAGCTCGCCGCGGCCTCCAGCCGTTCGGGTGACCCAACCAGATTCGGAAACGGGGCGAGTTGGCGGTCGGTAAAACCGAGGACCAACGACCTTTCCTGCGCCGGGGCAAACACCGGAAGGCTCGACGCCCACGGAACCAAGGAGGACCCCTCGACGACCTGGTCATCATCGTTCAGCAGCACGACGCCCGCGGCCGAGACCTCGGCCGGCACATCGACATCGATCGGGTCGAGACCGAAGCACCCCGTCCCCAGACCGGCCATGAGACCGGCGCTCAACGCAACGAAGCAACGACTCAGCATATGGACTCTCTCGGGCGGCAGCGAGCGTGGCCTGCCCATACCACATCCGGTCGCCGACGCCGACCGAGGCAGCGGGACGACCGACGCCAAATCGATTACCCAAGCTTGTATGAAATCGGGCCGAGCCGCAGCACAAGAGCGCACCGGCTCGGTCGGTCGACAACTGCGGAGTCGGGGTTATTGCGCCAAAGAGGTCGTGGCGGTCTGAGATACCGGTGCCGCGGCCCCCTCGGCCGTCGTGGCGGTCAAAGACACGAGGGCAGCCACCGTATGGGTCGTGGTGGCGGTTTGCACGAGCTCGGTGGAGGCAGCGATGGTGGTCATAGCGCTCGTCGTCGCCGTCGCCGCGGTCATGTCGGTAGCGATGGTCGCCGCTCCGTCGATCGCGCCCGCCGGCCCTGCTGCGCCAGTGAGGCCCGTACCGCCTTCATTGGCGGCCGCCCGGTCCGCGATCCGGTCGTTGGTCGCGTCCGCGATCTCGACCCCCGGTTCGACGACTTCTACCTCTACCGGCGCACTCGGGGCGACCAGCCCGACTGCGCGCATGCCATTCACGCCGTAAGCGAACTTCACGACGAATGGCTTGTCGTCCGAAAGCTGGCTTTCGATATCTTCGCAGAGCTCGCGGCTCGAACACGTGAAGGCCGGACCCATCAGAATCTGACCGACTCCGTCGCTGAGCGCGACGTGCCTGCGCAAGCCAGGCTGCGAATCGACCGTGAACTCGAACTCCGTCCCCAGGTCGACCGGAACCTTCCTCTTGATCTTGATGACTTGCAGGACATCACGACTCAGCTCGGTGGGAAGAACCATCAACTGGTATGTGTATCCCCATTGATAATGGAAGTGCTGGAGGCTGATATTCGCCGCTTTCCACGGCCCATCTTGCCGGTCGGAGACCGAATAACAATAGCTCTGCCCCTGCCAAGTACGGCACGGCACCAGATGATGCTTCACCCATATCTCTTTGACTTCCGGGGGCTCGGATCCTTCGGGCCCGGTTGCGGAAGTGCTCGCGCAGCCGTTCACGATGATCGCAGCCAAGAACATCGTCAACCGGGGCACCCCACGACGGGCCCGCGTTAAGCGAGTTTTGACATCATACTTCTGCATATTGAGCTCCCCGACGGGAGGCAAACTGACGGATTTGGCGCAAGCGTGCAAGGCTTCTTTCCAATCCTTTCATTCCCCGAGTTCTCGATCCGCGACTCGATGATTCTCACGAAGCCTACGAACCATTGATGGGTGAGCATTGCATGCCCTCGGGATCCGAGGGCACAAGTGGCGGAGCGGCCGCAAGCGCTCCACTCCACCCAGGTCGTCAGCGGGGCGAACCGTAAAAGATGTAAGGTGTTCCGAAGTCCGAGACCTCGAAGTAGACCTGGCGTTCGCCTTCGTCTCTCACCCCATTGAGATTCTCGTCGAGCACCCCATACCCGAAGCGATACGGACGCGTCGCCTTGTCGTCCGTTCCTACGGCGGTCGAAAGCTTGTCGATCTCGAGGAACCGCTTCACGACCTTGCCGCCGCTGACGATTTCGAGCACGCCGTTCGTGCCCGTCCAGTTCTGAATCGACCGGCTGATTCGATTCTGCGTCTCCTGGGTGCAGCCACCCGCAAACACTCCCAACGCGAGGGCCGCGAGGCTCACGGTGATGATGACAACAATCTGATTTCGATTCATGCCCTCACCATGGAGCGCGCGGTGCCCATTCGACAAGAGCTGTTCAGTGGAAACGATCGTTCGTTAGGCGCGGTCCGCCGGTTCGGGGTTCGAAGTCGTTCGGGCGATCTTCAGCGCCTCGAGTGCCCGCGCCGCGTGGACGGTGAGCGCATGGTCGGCTCCCCAGTGTTGGAGGCTAACCCCGTGCGCTTCGTGCATGAGCGTGTGGGCTCGTTCGAGGTCGCCCCGCGTCCATACGACCGCCCCGAGACTCAGCTGACTGGTCAGCGCATCGGGGTGGTGAGCACCGAGCGTGGCTCGACGGCCCTCGGTCGCCAGCTCGAGACATGCGACCGCACTCTCTAGGTCACCCAGCGCGTGGTAGATCTCGCCGAGAACGTTGAGACTGCGCAGGGTATCGGGGTGCTCCGGCCCGAGAACTCGGCGCCGAACTCTCAGGACTCGAGTTTCGAGCGCCTCGGCCGACGTTAGGTCGCCCCGAAAGCGGTGCGTCCCGACCAGATTGCTCATGGCCGTCAACGTGAGAGGATGCGCCTCTCCGAGCCGGCGACGAAGCGCCTCCAAGGCGCGTTCTTCCAAGCGGAGCGCTCCCTCGATATCACCGAGCCCTTTTCGGGTCTGGGCCAGATTGACCACGGTGACCAGCGTGTCGGGGTGCTCCGGACCGTTCATCCGCTCCCGAGCCGCCAGCAACTCCACGAAGTGGGGCTCGGCGACGGCGTAAGCACCATTGGAGTGCAGCGTCTGGGCCAGGTTGTTGCGGGCCAGCAGCGTATCGGGATGCTGAGGTCCGAAGCGGTCTCGCCGCACCGAGTACGTGCGCTCTTCGATCTGTAGCGCCGGGGAGAGCTCGCCGGCCGCTTTCAGGGTTGAAGCCAAGACTGTCGCCACCGCGAGGGTCGTCGGGTGGTTCGCCCCCAGGTTTTCGGCCGCGGTATCCCGAGCTCGCTCCAGCAGATCCCGAGCCTCGGTCAGCTCTCCAGCCGCGGTGAGGGCGCCGGCGAGCCCGGCCCCTGCCGACAGCGTATCTGCGTGCACGCCCCCCAGACGGCGCGTGTAGCCGTCGTACACCTTCCGTCGAAGCTGAACCGCGGCGGCCAGGTCGCCGACCGCTTGCCGAGCGTGGGCGACGCTCGAAAGCGTGTTGAGCGTATCCGGGTGGTCCGGCCCCAGGCGCTCGGTTCGCGAGGCCAAGATGCGTTCGAAAATCGCGATCGCCCGCTCACTCTGTCCGCGCGCCATGAGCGCGCCGGCCAGATTGTGGTGGCTATTCAGCGTGTCCGGATGTTCCAGCCCCAACCGGGCGGCGCTGACCGAAGCCGCTTCTTCCGCGAGCTCCACCGCTGCTGCCGGCTCGCCCAACGACAGCAGCGTGTGGGCGAGATTGTTCAGCGCGACCAACGTCTGCGGGTGATCGCCTCCGAACCTACGCCGACGAACGTCGACGATGCGCTCCTGATAGCGACGGGCCTCGGCCCCGTCGCCGCGGTCCCGCAGCGCCGAAGCCAGATTGCCCAGGATCGTGAGCGTCGACGGATGCTCGGGTCCCAGAGTCCGCTCGGCGCCTTCGTGCGCTTCTTGGAACAAGGCGAGCGCTTCGACCGATCGGCCTCGGTCGTCCAGCATCTGGGCGAGGTTGTTGAGCGCAACCAGCGTATCCGGGTGATCGGGCCCCGCCTGGCGCTTGATGGCTTCGGTCACCCGGGCCTGCAGCGCTTCGGCACCCTCGAGGTCACCGAGGGCGAGCAGGTTGACGGCAACGTTGTTGACGCTGGTCAGCGTCGTCGGATGCTCGGGGCCCAGCAAGCGCACTCGGACGTCCAGAACCTTGCGCTCGAGCTCGAGGGCTCGCGCCCGGTTGCCCCTCGCCGCGACCACTCCGGCCAGGTTGTGAGCGGTGGCCAACGTGTTTGGATGCTCGGGGCCCAGGAGCCGGGAAGTCGCCGCGTGGACCCGTTCGAACAACGCTTCGGCGCCCTCGAGGTCACCCCGCTCCGCGAGCAGATCGGCGAGGTTGTTTTGGCTGGTGAGCGTCGAGGCGTGGTCGGCCCCCAAGACCCGGGTCTCCGCCTCTAAGGCCCGTTCTTGGAGAGACTGAGCCTCCGTCAGTCGTCCCATCGCCTTTTCGGCCTGCGCGAGGTTGTTCAGCGTCGACAGAGTATCTTCGTGCTCGGCCCCCAGGCTCACGGTCTGGGCGTCGAGCACCGAGCTCCATAGATCTCGCGCCCCCCGTAGGTCGCCTCGGGCTAACAGGGTCTCGGCGAGTCGACTCTGGCTATCGAGGGTCCGCCGATGGCGGGCTCCGTAGCGCCGTTGGCATGCAGCCAAGCAGGCGCGATCCAGGCGCTCAGCGCCCGCCCCTCGCGCACCGGCGACGTCGAAGAACGACTCCAGAGCAAACGCGAGGTCGATCTCCGAGTCGGACCACTCGCGGTCGACGTCGACGCGAGCGAAGAACGCGTCGGCCAGGAGCCACTCCGGCATGTGCCCCCGCTCCGACAGCGGGAGCCAGTAACCCAACAGCTCGACATCGCCCCGCGTCCGGAGCGTCTCGATGCGGTCGAGGTCAGTGAGCAGCGCCTTCAACGGTCCCCACGCCTGCGCCGCGCGCAGCTGATACGGATACTCCTCCGCCCACCGAGGGTCGACGGGCGCCGACCGATAGTGCTGGGCGAGGTCGAGGTGGGCCTGTTTCTTGTGCTCATCCCCGGACAGATAGCGCTCCTCGACCGCCCGACGAAGAAAGTCGTGCCCGAACGTGATCCGACCTCGCTGGTTGCGGATACTGTTCCCCAGACCGTTCCGAAGCGCCGCCCAAACCAGCGGAGGCACCTTGGAGACTTCGATGATGTCGGCCTCTTCGAGGCCCGACCGGCTGACCCATACCGGTTTGAGCAGGGCGGCCGTCGCATCTCGTCCGAGGTCTTGCTCCAACCGCTGCAGGAGACGCGCGAACAGATCCGGCATGTCGTCGGCGCGGAGATAGAAGTCGATTCGGTCGTCCAATCGAGCGTGGGTCGCCGAATACCGAAGCTCCTCGAGCACGCTCTTTACGAAGAGCGGATTGGTCGCCAGTGGGTGAGCGAGGATCCGGTCGATTCGCTCCGGGGACAGGCTCCGGCCCCAGGCCGCGAGCAGGCGTTCGATCAGGAGCGCCGCGTGGTCCCGCCCGAGCGGCGGCACATCGACGCGCGTCCATCCTCGATCCAATGTCGCGTCGAGCGCCTCGCCCTCGAGACTCGACGCGAGAATTCGGACGGGGGGCGGGAGCGTCCTCGGCAGCCACCGCAGGTTGGCTTCGCTGGTGAGCTTGTCCAGCCCATCGAGGGCGATCACCAGGCTGATCCCTCGTTCGGCCGCCTCTAACGCGGCCTCGGACAGCCGTTCCGCCAGACCCGCGGCAACGTCCATGAGGGGGCGATCGAGCGACGGCACCGGCACCTCGCGCCCAGTCACCCGATTGAGATATTCCCACAGGCGCCGCAGCAGCAGCTGGGGATCCGCGCTATCCGGAGAGGCGCCCAAGTAGTGCGCGAACACCCAGTCCTGCGGCTTCGTTAAACGTCGTGCGTGCAGCCAGTTGACGAGCAAGGTGCTCTTGCCACTGCCCGATGGCCCGGTCACCACCACCGGTCTGGCCGAGGATTCGAACGCCCATGCGTCGAGCGCCTCGATGGCGGAGCCGGCGCCCACGTGAATGCCTCGCCGCTCGCGCGCGTACGCCTCGTGCAGCCGACCGTCCTTCACAAACGGGTCCGGCGCTTCGATGGCCGGAAACCGAGCATCGAGAAGCCCGCCCAGGGCGGCTTCCACCGCTGGCCCGAAGGCTTCCGGGCCCCCGTACTCAATGATCTGGGCCCCGCTCGCCCGGATCTGCGCCTTGAAATCGGCGTGCTTGGCCCGAGCCGTCGGGTCCGCCGTCACGTACACCGTTCGCTCCGCCTCCGGCAGCGTCTCGACCCAGGCGGGGTCGCGCATGAAGAACAGGGCGTTCTGCACCGCCGCGGGGTCTCGAGATATCGCGTGCAAGACCTCGAGCTCGGTCATGCTGCGCCCCATGCCGGTCGCCGCCGCCGGAAACGCCGACCTCACCTCCGCCGTGAGTAGATCGGTCGGCGGAATCCAGCCGTATCGCTCGCCGATCAGACCGATGAAGTAGGGGCGACATCGATCGATCTCAGCTAGGCAGATCGAAAGCGTCGCGCCACTTTCGGCCTGCTGTTGAGTGATGCCCCACCGAAGGTCGACCTCCAACACCTCGATGCCGCGGGCCCGAAACCGCGCCCGCAGCGCCGGAAACGTCCGGCGGACCAGCGTGTCGCGCTCCCGTTGCATGTCGAGAAAGGTCGACGACACAAAGATTCGGACGATGTAGGTGCCGTCATCGTCAGGTAGGATGAGGTCCGCCATGGCGTGATCAGACCCGAAAACGCCATGACTCGAAAGCGGTCGAGGGCCCGGCCTCCTCCCGGATGACCGGGTCTACGTTTCAGGGTTATCCCCGGGGCAACCAAGGCCCCCAAAACTTGGCTTCCTCTTCGCCGCCCGTTGTTCGGTCTAATCGGAGGGCGTCTTCAGATGCAGAGCCTAAAAGAAGGAGCGGTCTGGGCGACCCTGCTGACCATCGGCGTGTGGAGCCTCGGGCGCCCCTCCCTGAGGGCCTCGAGCCCGAAAGCGCGGGGGTCGGTGCCGGCCACCAGCAGGGCCATCGGGGCGGTCCGCGCGGTCGACGCACGAATCGAGGCTGGTTGGACCCGCAAGGGGGTCCGGCCGGCTGACCCCGCGGACGACTTGACCGTTTTGCGGCGCCTCTCCTTGGCCCTACACGGGACCATCCCGTCCCTCGAAGAGATCCGAACCTTCGAAGCGGACCGAGGCCCGAGGCGCCTCGACCGGTGGGCTCGACGTCTGCTCGACGACGACCGCTTCTCGGCATACTTCGCCGAGCGTTGGGCTCGAGCCTACGTCGGTACCGAACGAGCGCCCTTCTTGGTGTTTCGACGGGATCGTTTCGTCGCTTGGCTTCGGACGCAGCTTCGGGACCGACGCCCCTACGACGACATCGTGCGGGCGATGGTAGCGGATGAAGGGCTGTGGACGGGGCGCCCGTCGACCAACTTCGTGACCCACACGATCGTCGACGGCCGAGTGGACCGAGCGGCCCTCACGAGCCGGACGGTCCGCAGCTTTCTCGGCCAACGGATCGACTGCGCCGAGTGCCACGACCATCCGTATGACGTTTGGACTCAGGATCAATTCGCCCACCTCGCCGCGTTCTACGCGCAGACCCAGCTCGGCCCGGGGGGCGTCCGCGATACCGGCCCCACGTCGACGACGACCGCCGAGGTCCCGTTCGGCGCCGAGTGGATGCCCGCGACCGGCCGCCCCCGAAGACGACTCGCGGGGTGGATCACTCATCCCGACAACGCCCGATTCACGCGGGCGACGGTCAACCGAACGTGGGCGCTGTTGTTCGGGCGCCCGTTCCGGGCCCCGGTCGACGACCTGCCCGACCCCGATCCGACGAAGCGCGATGTTCTGGACATTCTTGGCGACGACTTCCGCGACCACGACTACGACCTTCGCCGGCTAGTTCGAAACATCGTTGCCACTCGCCACTTCCGTCAGGCTTCGATGGCCTCCGACGGAAGCGACCCGCCCGCGTCGGCGAGGGCGGTCTTTCCGCTGACCCGACTGCGTCCGGAACAGGTCGTGGGCGCTTTGCTCCAGGCGGCCTCCATCCGCACCATCGATCGGGACAGCCATTGGCTCGTACGGGGGGTACGCCTGATCCGGGAGCGAGACTTCGTCCGAGAGTACGGCGACCGAGGAGCCGACGAGCTGGAGCAGCAGTCAGGCACGATTCCGCAAGCCCTCCTGCGGATGAACGGAAAGCTCTTCCAGGAGCTCATCGATGATCAGCCGTTCGGCTCGATCCGCCGCCTCGCCGGTTTCTCCGGCAGCGATGAAGCGTGCCTCGAGGCCACATACCTCACCTTTCTCACGCGGCGGCCGAGCTCTCACGAGAAGGCGCGCTTTCTGCCGTTGCTCGCGCGGACCGCCGGCGACGAACGCGCCCGCCGGCTCGAAGACATCGCGTGGGCCTTGGTCAACTCACCGGAGTTTTCATGGAACCACTGAGCCCAACCCGCCGCGAGGTCCTTCGATTCGCGGCGGGCCTCGGACTGACCGCGATCTGGCCACGGTCGGTCGGCGCCCAACCCGCCGGCAAGTCGTTGATCGTCTTGTGGCTGTCGGGGGGGCCGAGCCAGCTCGAAACCTGGGACCCGCATCCCCGCCTGATGGCTCGAGGCCATCGGCCGACCGTCGAGACGCGTATCGAGGGCGTTCGGTTCGCGGCGGGCTATCCGCGGCTGGCCCAACAGATGCACCGCCTGTCGGTGATCCGATCCTTGGTGTCGATGGAGGGCGACCACGAGCGGGCGACCCGCTATTTGAAGACCGGCTATCGACCCGACCCCACCGCCGACCACCCATCGCTCACTGCGGTGGTCGCGCATAAACGCCCCAACCGCAGTCTCGAGATTCCGTCCCACGTGTCGCTCGGGGTGGGGCAGTGGCCCGCATGGGGAGGCTACCTGGGGGCGGAATTCGACGCCTTCAAGGTGTCGGAACCGGGCGCGACCGTCGGCAACCTGACCTGCCGCATCGACGATCCTGACCGCCAGCGGCGCCGAAGGGATGCGCTGACGGTCGTTTCGTCGGCCTTCCGTCACCGCCGCGAGCTGGCGGTCGACCGCACCCGCCACCTCGATACAGTCGAACGGGCCTTCCGAATGATGCGCTCGCCCGACGTGGCTGCGTTCCGCCTCGACGATGAACCGGCCGCGACGCGAGACCGGTATGGACGCCATCCGTTCGGCGCCGCCTGCCTGGTCACCCGTCGCCTGATCGAGCGGGGAGTGCCGGCGGTGGAAGTCACCCTGCCCGGCTTCGACGCGCACACCGCCGTTCACGAGGCCCATGAAGAGGCGGCCCGGGTCCTCGACCCGGCGTTCGCGTCGTTGGTAGACGACCTCGCGACTCGTGACTTGCTGCGCTCGACGGTTGTCCTGGCTATCGGTGAGTTCGGGCGAACGCCCCAACTCAATCTGCTGGAAGGCCGGGACCACTGGCCGCATGGGTTCTCGTGCATCGTGGGCGGCGGTGGCATCCGGCCCGGCCGGGTCGTCGGCGGTACCGATCCCGAAGGGCGTCGTCGAGCGCCGACCGACCCCGTGCCGGTCGAAGACCTGACCGCGACCGTGCTGACCGCGCTCTCGGTCGACCCCGAAGACGAGCTGACCACCGCCGCGGGTCGCCCCTTGCGGCTCAGCGCCGGCACCCCGATCCGGAGGCTGTTGTGACCCCACGGCCGAAAGAAGCGAACGTGAGGATGTTGGACCGGGCCCCGCAACTCGGATTAGGGCTGGTAGGCGCGGCCGCCCTGTTGGTGCTGGCCGCTCGCGTAGCCGGACTGCCGATCGTGGGCGGTGTCGTGTTCGGCTATCTGTTGCTCATTGAAGGACGCCGAGCGCGCGGCGAATCGATGGCCGACACCCTTCGACTCTTCTCGGTGGCACCTCGGTTGGGAGCGCTCCTGGTCGGCGCAACGCCGTGGATGCTTCTCCTGACCGTGTTGTGGGGCCTCGCCGCCGACGCCGCCATCATCGACCCGACCAGCCCGAGCACCGCAGCCGTACGAACGATCGCCACGGTCGTATCAGCGATCACGGTCCTGCATCTCGGCTTGGCCGCGTATCGAGGGGGGCGACTTCTCGACTACGCCTGGCCGCCCGGCCATCTGTGGTGGTTGGCGCGGCAGCTCTGGCGGCGAGGACCGAAGGTGGAGCCCCTCGACGCACGAGCTCGGCTTCTCGCTCCTTTTCGGGCGCTCCGGGACGAGCTTCAGCCGGTCACG
Source organism: uncultured Myxococcales bacterium (assembly GCA_964519665.1). Taxonomy (GTDB): domain Bacteria; phylum Myxococcota; class Kuafuiibacteriia; order Kuafuiibacteriales; family Kuafuiibacteriaceae; genus JANQQN01. Next base: position 8,008 of record CAZFIV010000019.1, on the reverse strand, counting down.
GCGGCCAAGCTGGCCCTGCGCGCAACGATCGCAGCGCTGATCTGGCTCGGACCGCCATCCCTCCTGTTGGCGATCGGCCAAGCCGCGGCCCCCTTCGGTCTCCCGTTGGCCCTCGGCTCGGCGATCGCGTCAGCAGTGGTGCTGGGCTGGCTGCCGTTTCTGCAAGCTCGGCTGGCGGCGGAGAACCGACTCTCGGCCGCCTTCGAGCTCCGTTCGGTACGGACGCTGATCGGTCGCGCCCCTCTGAGCTGGATGGTCGCGGTCCTGGTGACCTACGTTGCCACCTTACCGGTGTTCGTGCTGCGGATTTTCATCGAGCCCGACCACGCCCCCACTCTGTTCGCCCTCGTCTTGCTGGGCACCCAGTTTCCCGCTCGCATGGCGGCCGGCGAAGCGTACCGTCGGGCCCAGAGCCGCCCGCAGCCGGCCTGGGGGCCCCTGCGGTGGCTGAGCACCGCCTTGGTGATGCCGGCGCTGGCCGTTTACGTCGTGCTGGTGTTCGGGACCCCCTTCATCGATGCGTCCGGTCGGTCGGCGCTCTTGTCGAATCCGGCCTACGCGATTCCGTGGGGCTTCGGCCGGGTCGCACCAGCGATCGGCGCCGCGCTCAGGAGCGTGGCCGGTTAGCGCTCGGATGCGGAGCCCGCGAGGGCCTGCGCTCGTCGAACCAAATCGACGAACTCGGCGCGGTGGCCGTACGGGTCCTCGTCGAGCCCCGCCTCCGCCAAATCCAAGACCTGCGGATAGGTGAGGTCGCCTTTGTGTGGCGAGTCCCGCAGCAACATCCCGAAGCCCGCGACCGCCGCCGCGAATCGAAAGTGTGGGGAGGCCGAGGTGAGCCGTTGGCCCGGATCGATGATCGGTACGTCGATGCGCTCGCTGGTGTCCGAGGTCGGCTCCTTGTACCGGACCCGAACGGTCATGATTTCGGGATACGCATCGACGGCGGCCGCCGATGGACGCCGATACTTGAGCTCGGGCTCGGCGGGGAGACTCGCCATCTCTTCGGGGGGCACCAGCTCGTAAAGCGCGGTGACCGTATGACCGGCACCGATTTCGCCCGCGTCTTTCGTGTCGTCCTCGAAGTCCTCGGCGTCGAGGCGCCGATTCTCGTACCCCAATAGGCGATACGCGCCGACGCGGGCCGGATTGAACTCGACCTGGATCTTGACGTCCTTGGCGACCGTCACCAGCGTAGCCCCCGCCTGCTCCACGAGCAGCCGGCGCGCCTCTTCGATGCGGTCGACATATCCGTAGTTTCCGTTGCCGTGGTCGGCGAGGCTCTCGAGGGTCGCGTCGTTGTAGTTGCCTCGACCGAAGCCCAGCACGGTCAGAAAGACCCCAGTTTTGGCCTTTTCTTCAATGAGCCGAGTCAGCTCGGCCCGACTGGTCGTGCCGACGTTGAAGTCGCCGTCGGTGGCCAGCACGATTCGGTTGATGCCGTCCGGGATGAAGTTCTGTTGCGCCACCGAGTAGGCCAGCTGAATCCCGGCCCCTCCGTTGGTCGAACCTCCGGCTCGAAGGGCGGCGATCTTGTCCATGATGACCTGCCGTTCGGCGACCCGAGTCGACGGGAGCACCAGCCCGGAGGCGCCGGCATACACGACGACCGCCACGCGGTCCTCGGGATTCAGGTTCCGGACCAGCATCCGCATCGCCCGCTGGAGAAGGGGGAGCTTATTCGGCCGCTGCATCGAGCCGGAAACGTCGATCAGAAAGACAAGGTTGCTCTTCACCCGTTCGGGTCGAGACAACGGCTTCGTCTTGAGCCCGATGCGGGCCAGTCGGCGCCCCTTCGACCACGGTGACGGGGCGAGCTCCACGTTGATCGAGAATGGGGTTTCGGCATCGGGGACCGGATCTTGGTAGTCGAAGTAGTTGACCAGCTCTTCGATCCGAACCGCGTCGGCCGGGGGAAGTCGGCCGTCGCCCAAGAAACGCCGCACGTTGGCGTAGGAAGCGGTATCGACATCGATGGAAAAGGTGGACAAGGGAGCGACCGAAACGTAGCGGAAGCCGGACTCTTCAATCCGAGCGTAGGTTTCGGACTCCGATGACATTTTCGGCGCCATGAGCCCCAACACCGTGGTCGAGTTGGCTGATGCGCGCCCCCGGGCCTTCAAAGAAGCACCCGACGACAGGGCGAAGGTCCGGATCGCCTGCTCGACCATCTGTTCGTTCGTCGTCGGCCCGGACAGGTCACCGGTCGCTACCGACGACGAGTAGTCCTTGCTCATCGACGCCAGGATGGTCTGAATGACCCGGTGCAACTCAGCGGCCGCCGAACTCCGAGCCGCCGCAAGCGCGAGCTCGGGCTGCTTGATGCCACCCTTGGCCCCAACGCCGACGAGCACCTGGGCCCCTTCGCGCGTAAAGTAGGCGCCGCTGCCCGCCGTCACCCACGCCGGATAATCCTCCATCGGTTGCGACGCCACCGCGACCGACTTCGGTGACCGGTCGGCCTCCGGGGGTGCTGATGGCAGCAACCGGAGAGTCCGCTTGATACCGGAGACGGTCTGGCTCTTCAACGAAGGGCTCGCGCCGGTCACGACCCACCGCCTCCGCCCCGAGGCCGTCGACGTCTTCACCACGACGTATTGGGCGACCCAAGTCGTCCCCTGTTGGTCAACGTAGGGGCTGTCGAGATCAGCCAGGCGAATGGTCGTCGACGACCCGGGGGCGGAAATCGACGACGTTACCTCGGGCTTCGACCCCGCACATCCGGCGACCGCGACGACGGCCGCAAGCCCAACTGCAGGATACGTGGCAGGATAGGTGGCACGATAGGCCACGCGAAAAACTCGATGACGCATGCGGCGACTCTAGCAGCCGCTGATAGAAGGCATTCGACCCGGCCGGGGGATCGTGGCCGCGGTCACGCGGCGCCGGACACCGTGCTGCCCACAGCCTCCAAGGGGTTCGGTGGGTCAGCCGAGGTTCGCTCAGGAATGGGGCCAGGTGTCCCCGGCGACAAATGCTCGGATCGCCTGGGCAATACTGGTCTTGTCGCTGGCCAGCTCGGCCATCGAGTCCGCCGAACGAATCATCGCCATCGCTTGGAGGATCGGAACGACGGCGCGAATTCGATGCTCGAACCACTCCCCTCCCGAGGGGACCGGCGTTTCGAGCCTCTCGGCCCTCGGCTGCTCCGCGGCCTCGGGCTCGCGGTCGGAGGACTTTCCGAGGATCGCGCCGCCGGCTCGTTTGGACACGGGCGCGACCAACACCAACTGAGCCGCGATGAGCTCCACATCGGCCGCCGCCCGCTCGACCTCGATCCCCGTGAGAAAAGAGTAGAAAGCGGCGGACTCGAAGACCGCGCGCTCGACGTAGGCCAAAAGAGGCGCCACGCTAGGCTGCGTTTCGGCCGCCCGGTGCAGAGCCGCTAACGCAAAGCGCACGGCCGAGGGGTCGACGGAATCGACCGCGAGGGGACGTTTGGTGAAGGTGCAGAGTACGCCCACCAGCTCCGAACGGGGAAGCGGCGCCGTCTCGGCCGCGATCTTCACCACTCGGTCGACCAGGGTTCGATCCAATAGCCACCACATACTTTCTCTTGGGCTGCGTGCCGCCTACGTGCAAGCCCCCTGGCACACAGTGTTCCATGCCACCCCATCCCGCCGCGGAGCGCATGACGCGCGACGGCGTAGCCGCGGCATCAACGATTCGAGTCGATGTGGGCGACCTGGGACGTACCTTTCAGCAGCACCAAGACCACGAACCGACTCCACGGCTCGCCGTCGGGCTGCCGATACGCGCCGACGAGGTCGAGAACCGGCGCTGGCTCCATCAGCAGCTCGCGAGGCCACGGAAGATCATCGAGGCGATTCGCCTCGATCCAGAACCCCCTCAGCGGCATGCCGGTCTCCGTGGCGTACGCGTTGGACAGCCGGTGCAGCGCCGCCTCGGTCGTAAGCGAGTCTTGAATGACCGCCTCTGCCACCGCAGCTCGTTCCGCGGCGAGTGCCTTCCACCGGCGGGGCACCGGCCGGCCTCGAGCCTCTCGCTGGGCGACCAGATCCGTCCAGGCCGTCTCGGTGAGCGCGTCCTTGCTCATGCCGTCGAACATCGCGTACGTCGACACGACGACCCCGGCCACCTCGTCCTTGGGCTGCCAGATGCCGGCAATGGCGATGCGCGTCACGTCGGGGTCGATCAACACCTCGCGGCTGAAGGGCCGCGCGATCAGCGCCGCGGCCAGATAGGTGGGGTCGAGGGTTCGCGCGGTCATCGCGGACGTGAACGCCCCGTAACGGACCGACCCTTTGATGCTCCAGCCGGCCCGAACCCCCAACGCGATTCGCTCGAGCTCGTCGCGATTCTCGACGCCGTAGGCACTGGCGAAGTAGTGCGCAGCGAGACTCGCAGCGACCGCGGACTGGGGTCGATCGAGCTGCAACGGTTGCAGGCCGGCCTGCCGGCGCAGGTCATCGACCACCGCCAGGATGCGCAGCTCGAGATCCTGGCCCGACGCCAGAGCCCCGCTGCCAGCAGTCTGCCGAGGCGATCGATACACGGACGGCGCCTGACCGCTCGGCGAGATCAGCAGACTGGCGACCCGTTCGGCGAGAAACCGATTGGGGGAAAAAGCACCGATATCCAGCCACGCTTCATCGTCGGCAACGGTCGCCGAGCATGTCGCGACGAACGACGGAAGCGGGATGTCGGGGTCGATTCGACAGGTATCGACCCCGACCGGACCTCGATTGACTTTGGCGACGACCCGCTCCGACGCGACGAGCAGCCGTCCGCGAATGGTGAACCGACCACCGTCTTCGCTGCGCTCGACGCCGTCGATCACGGCCTTCTGGCCGCCATACACCAGCATCGCCACCACCCGTTCTTCGTCGCCGACCGCCGCCAAACCATACTCGACCGGGCCCGGGCCCTCGGCGACCCGCCGAATGGCCTCGACGAGGGGGGGCTTCAAACCCTCGACCCGTTCTTCGAAGGTCATCTTGCCGCCGCCCTTACTGATGAAGAAACTCGAGCCTCCCCCCACCCACACCGCTCGACACCGCGCTTGAATATACTCAAAGAGCGGCGATGGCGGATTCTTCCCCGCTTGCATCACGTACGGAAGGACCGAGCGTGCTACGCACTGACCCGCGGCGGTGGCTCGATGCTTATCATTGGGCAAGCTGCTCACCAGTACATCACCGAGCAGATCTCCAAGGGGAGAGGTCGGGGACCACCCCTCGGGGAACGGGCCCGATACTGTGAACTCGGAGACAACTCCGAATTTGGAGCTCTCGATGGTCGGCCGAGCGCGGGCCGCGATCGATGAAAGCACTTCCGGGTGGGGAAATGGACCCGGGTGCTTATGAGTTGCGCACGCGCCGATGGCGGCGATAGCGAACAGCAACGCCGAACGGTCTGTCATCCCGCTCAGCATGCCCCTTCTTTCGAAAGAACGAAAGGATCCAGCGGTCGGGGTGTCCCGATCGGAGGACTTGCGAACTACAGAACGCCGCGGGCCACGAGGGTCTTGGGGCCTTTCGGGAAGTCCTTTTCGACTTTCGCCGTCGGATACTTCTTCTCGCCCTCCATCTCGTACTTCACGTCGAGAGTCACCGCCGGGATCATCGGTTCGTGCCGACGACCGTTCGGGTCGAAGATCGTCCAGCGAATACAAAAGAGTTGTTTGGTCGGCGGAATGTCGAACTGACCACCTTCGTCGGCTTCGGCCCGGACCTTCTTCAGCGAGAATTCGAAATCCACCTGTTTGACGGTCTCCGGCTCGATGACCGCGGGCAAGGCCGCTTCCTGACCTCGAAATCGATGGAGCGCTCGCGGTTTTTCGTCGGTGGGGTCACACTTGTCGAGGCTCTTGGACGTCACGAGTTCGACGTCGCTGAGCACCACCGCCAGCGTGCCTCGGTTGGACAGAACCACCGAAGGCGCAACGAAGAAGTCGTAAGATGCCGTGCGGCCTCGATCCGGTGAGTAACTCGACCCGGTCTGCCAGGTGACCGGGGCGGCGGCGATGGCCGTCGTGAGCCGATAACTCGCGTCAAAGAACGTCAGGTAGGTCGTCAGAGTGGACAGCCCCATCGCCGCCACGGCCAGCACGTTGCTCGACAATCCCCGCATGGTCTCCTCCAGGCCGGCTACGCGGCCGGCGACGCCGGTAGCGCCGCGATTTCGTTCAGAACGCCCGCAGCAAAGGCCCGAACCGAGCTTTCGCCGTGGATCGATATCTTGGTCGAACGGGTCGGGGTGTTCGCATTGCCGAAGTACAACAGCAACCCCTCGGGATCATCGGGTGGGAGGGTGAACCCCTCGGCAGCGAAGGCCCGACGCACTTCTGCCCACTCCTCCGAGGGGTCGTAGTCCGAGTCGGGCACCCCGAGCTCATCGGGCGGGTCGACGACGATCGTCTTGACCAAGCGGCCTCCACTCAGGAGCGTTTTGACTTCCCACGTCGTGCCGGGTCGAGACGACGGCAACAGGACGATGAGCGTTGCGGCGTCCATCAGGCGCGCGACCGCTGCTCGCCACTCGTCATCGTCGACCCGGATGCGCCCCGCGCCCATGTGCTCGAGCGGCTGACCGAGCGCGAGTAACGGCCCGATGGGGCGCAGCGCCTTTTCAACCTCGGCCTCGAACTCGAGACGGTCGGTGGCCAGGGCCAGGACCGATGGTCCGCCCGCCACCGGACGCATGGGCACGAGTCGGTCATGGTCGGTGCCGATCTCGTCGGTCGAGGCGAACGGCCGCAGGTACAGCGTAAACGGCCGGGGGGACGGCCGTCCGGCCCGAAGCGCGGAGTAGATCTTTGCGGCCTCAAGGTCGCGCCCTCGCTGTTCGAGCCACCCTTCGAGCTCGTAAAAGAACTGCGCGCCCAACAAACCGAGGATGATACCCGAGCTGAACAGACCGAACGCCGCAGCCCACGGCAGGGTGTACTGCCGGGCGCCAACGACCCCCAGGACGGTGCCCAGGACGATGCAAAGCAAGAAGGCGACCGATGACAGCCGTCGGCCGACCGTCAACCCTCGGGCAGTCTCAACGCGACTAGCGATACGCTTCAGCATCGGAGCTGGCTCCCGGAGTGCTCTTAGCAGCCTGTTGCCGAACGAACAATCACCCATTGGGCGGACCCAGGGAGCCCGCGCTCCTGTCGCGTGATAAGATGTCCTCGATGCGTTCCCAGCGTTCCGCCTCCACCTTCTCTCGGTCCGTCGTTCGGCTCGGTGCTCCGTTTGGCCTTTCGGGCCTGGGTGGCCTGATGGTCATCGGCTGTACCTTTTCCGAGCCCCCTAAAGTCAGCACCGACGAGGCACCCTCTCCACCAGCGCACGGCGAACCCACCATCCCCGGCGGCGCCGTCACCAGCGATGAATCGGGTGCCCAAGTGGCCACCAAAGGCCCCGTGGGCTTCGCGGGTTTCTCTGGCGACGGCAGTCACTTCGCATACCAAGCGCCCAGCTTGTCGGGCTCCGGCAGCCAGTTCATGTGGGTGACCGACGGCCCCGCCGACGCCGAGATCGTGGGCCGAGTCTCCGACACTCGAGAATCCGACATGGAGATCAAAGCTTTCCTCGACAAGGGCGGCTACTCGACCCGTCGCCTCCCCGTCCCCGGCGGCCTTAGAATGACCGCATCGCTCGCGACCACGCCTCCTTCGGTCACGCTGACCCTCGACGGTCGAACCAAGCGCGTCGAGCTAGGCAAGTATCCGTTCCCGCCCACCGACATCGCCGAGCTGTGGAGCGTGTCGCCCAACGGAAAGATGGTTGCCATCTATATTCATGGACCGCTGGTGAAGGGCGCCCTGCTCCCCAACCCACCGAAGGGCACCGCCCACTTCTTCCGCTTGGTTCCGCTGCCCTAGAGCGCCGATTCACTTGGAGCGTGCTGTTGTCGCGCCGGAATCGGCCCGTCGGGTCGTCGCGTGAGGAGGGCGCGTATCGGGAATACGCAACCGACGAAAGCCGAAGGCGGCGCGGCGAGCAGACGGGGTGAGAACCAGCGACAATAGTGCGAACCAAGTGAATCGGCGCTC